>CAVUYC010000001.1:0-12048 GCA_963745605.1 uncultured Chloroflexia bacterium
GGAAGTGATGGCGTTTATCGCTTCCGCACCAATCGGTAACGCGAGATGGCAGTTGTACGTTGTCCAAAGCGTTTTCTATGTTGTGGGCATGGGATTGGCCGGCTGTTCCATCTTCCGGCGACAGACCAATATTGTGAAACAACCAGGATTAGTCCCATGAAAGCAGTTGTGTGCACTAGATATGGGCCACCGGATGTTCTTGAGCTCAGAGAAGTGGCAAAGCCAGTTCCCAGGGACAGCGAGGTGCTAATAGGGATACACGCAGCGCCGGTGACTGCCATGGACTTCAGAATCCGAGGGTTGGACGTACCTTTTGGCAAACGTCATCAGTTCCTGGACTAGCTCCTGCTGCCTTTCACAAAAGGTGTCTTCCGTGAAGATCAGAAACTCTTCCTTTCTCAGCCTCGAATTGCAGCCTGGGTTTTGTGAAGCCCACGCATCCTTGGTGGAAGAGGGGCAGAGTCGAACTCCCTCGCAAACAACGCTCGGCCGACTGCTCGCCTGGCTTCCCGAGAGCGCTCGCTGTTTCGAGTGGGAAGCTCTACTTGCGACCCCGGGTCCACAGCGATCTACTGCCCTGGCTCTTGCCGTGATGTAAAGGTTCTGCTCGCCTGAGGTCGTTGGTTCGAGTGGACTTGAAGCGACGGTTTCTTACCTCATCGGCTCAGATAATTGCCATAGGTGTGTACTTTTACACCCATACGGAACTCATCAAACAGGTGACACACATGCTGCGAGAGAGGGGATTGGCCATTAAAACCTTGGCCGGAGGAACTGGTCTTACTCCTGAGGTTGCGCAGGAGCTGGAACTCGATGCCTATGCCGCCGATGGGCTAGAGGCGCAGAAGAAAGCCCTGGCACTGATTAGCTAAACTAGGGAACCTCTTAAAAAGACTTATACCGTAGTTTCTTGTCAGGTTATGACTTTCGAAACATACAATACAAAGTGCCACGGGCTTACCCGTGGGTATCTACTCTTTACTACCCGGGAATTGCCTGATAAGGCTGTTGCATTTTGAACTGGTCCATCATCAATGTTCTGATAGACACCAGGCTTTGGTTTTTTGAGCGTAGGCTGTTACTTGCTCGTCAGTCCTGAAATCCTGTACCCCACAGTTATCATAATGAACCATTTCAGCGATATCACGGACAATCTTGGGGCCGGCTGGAACGGCTGCGTAACCGACCACCATCATATCGTAGATGGTGAGCGCCTCCGGGATGCCAATGATTTCTTTGATGGCGCGCTCCGCTACACCGCGTGAAGTGGAAGTATACCATTGCGAAGCCAGACCCAGCGCAGTAGCTGCCAGGTGCATTAATAAGAAGGCATTGGCCAAGCTGGAGGTGTAAAGACCGGTTACCCCTTCGTTAATCTCGTGGTTCTGGAAGGGTAAGCCAACCCTGGCCCTCCAATCGCACAATGCTAAGATAAAGACCGGCGCATCTCGGAAGCTCTTTCTGGTCAAAGCTTCTTTCGCGGGGTCTTTGATAGCTGGCCCATGTTGGTCCAGGGCAGCTACAATCTTACTTTTGATCTCCAGGTCTTTGATCACCACAAACTCCCATGGCTGAGTATGAAAACCTGAAGGCGCCCAGCGGGCCACGTCAATGATCTTGGTGATGTAATCATCGGGTATGGGATCAGACTTAAACTGGCGGACGGTACGTCTCCTTTTCACCACATCCAGAAGGCAATCGTATTGACTAATGTTAACCATCAAAGACCTCCCTATACTTAGTCATTCTCTAAGGCGGGTTATAGCCAATATACAGCAGAGTGAATCAGGGAATGATTCTATATTCTATTGCTATGTCAGGTAACTGTGTGCTGACTTCGTGGCGGTTCCAGAGCGGGGGCAGGAGCGGCACAACCAGAGATCAACAAAGCGCATCCTATGAACGCCGCGAATAGACCTCCTGGCCTTCCGATCCGTTCCCACCTTCCAGAAACCAAATCGCCCATCTGGCCGTCATCTGGTCAGATCGTCTGGAACCGATGACTATCGCTTCGGGTTCGAATCACGATATACCCTGCCATCACCCAGGTCAAGGCATTTATCCGTCCTTCCAGCGCCGGGCGATACCCTCGGACTTCACCTCAAAGCTGTGGCAAGTACTTTGTCCCAAGATATCGGGCCGCTATTTGGCGGAAGGCATAGTGGTCCAGACTATGGTGTCGTTTTGCCTCCCCTCGGTTTGGAGATGCCCCCTTTTATGCATCAGTTGCAGTGAGACACTTCTGGCATATTGGCTTGGGACCTCATGACTCTCTGGCGGAGGCAGGGTCTTCGAATAGAGTCGAACTCCCCGTCCACCAATTCAGCCTCACAACAGTGCGGAAACAGAGCAAGAAACGTATTGTCGAGCGTGGTGGAGGCGGGGGAGAGTCGAACTACACCGCAAACGCGATACATCGCAGGTTGGCTGAGCAGTCAAGTCCGCGCCACCGAGCCTTCGGCTAGCTCCAGTTGGCTAATTCGAAACCGACCCACTCGAACAAGCTATTCCCCGGTTGCCGTCTCCATCGTAGATGAAGGAGGCGCCGCTCGGTGAGGTGGAGATGGCCGACCAGTTGAGTGCCTCATCCGCTGTCTCAATAAGGTTTTTCCGAGACACGATACTAGCAGGATGGTGAAAGCGTCAGCCATCGCCAGAGATCACGCTCGACAAGGCGGCGAAGCTCGAGCCTGCCCGGGTTTTTCGATGGCACTTATCAGCACCCTGCCAAGTTCTCGCGAACGCGGCGCTGTTTGTCAGTCCGGGGAACTGATGTCATTGTGGCTAGTGTTTCCAGGGGTGGTCTGGCCTTAGCCCCTCTTTCCAGACCTCGGGCTGCCTTTCCATCCATGCAGGCACCTCGTATCGTTTCCTGTCACCGAAGAGGCTATCAGCCTTGATAGCCAGCTTCCGGAACAGGGCCGAGTTCTGCACCCCGCGCATGATAAGGTTGTGGGGGAACTGGCGGGGCCTGCTCCAGGGGCAGACGGCTAGGCAGATACCGCAGTCAGTGCCGCACTTCCGCCAGTAGCTGTAACATGCAGCATCGTTGATCTTCCACTTGCGAATGCCCCGCGTGACAGTCTTCTCCCCGCGTGGAATGGCATTCACCGGGCAGTAATCCGCGCATATCCGGCACTCCTGGCAGAACTCGTCAACGCCTATGTCCACGGGGTCGTCATGTGCCAGCGGCATGTCAGTGCTAACTACGTTCATTTTGATAGCGTTGCCGTGTTCTTCGCTGATTACTACGCCGTTCCTCCCCAGCTCGCCGACACCTGCGTCTATGGCTATTGGCGGGATTATGAGCTGATAATTACGCACGTTGTTTGCCCGAGCTGAGTATCCCAGCATCCGAATGTACCTGGCTAGCGCAGAGGCAAGCACTGCCAGCATGACATACTTGCTAGCGACCTCTACTTCGACGGGGAGTACTGGAGCGCAGCGAACCATCTTACGGTCGAGCGCCATGGCAACGACGATGGCGTGCTGATGGGGCAAGCTTATCGGCACTCCAATTTCCTTCTCCGGGTAGCTAGCTCGGCCGACGTGACTGTAAACCCAGGCCTGGTTCAGAGGTCCGATTTTTACTAGGTCAGCTCCCAATTGCCTGCAGAAACCTTTGATCTTCTCGGAAGCCCGCTCTGCCTCCATCTCGATTCTTCGTGGCGAAGGCTGCCCGCCAAGGCTTTCGTCCCGGGCCAACAGGTCAATGGTACCGAATACGGAGCCTGACAGCATGGCGTCCTGTGGAGGTGTGGGGCTCTTCCTCTTGCGCAACTCAACAAGTGAGCCGCCCAGTTTCTCAAGCTCCGGATGCTGGCTGTAGTACTCTTTCCAGAGAGCGCTTCCAGGCTCCATAGCGGCGCGGCCCTGCACGTTGTCTATCTCATTGAATCTACCAATCTCACCGACTATTTGGTACTTGGGTTTCTCCAGTTCTCTTGCCATATGGACCCTCCTCTCGAATCGTGGCGGCAATCCGAGGTTGGATTCGCTCTTCTCTTAGGCACTGTGCTTGTGCTTTGGCCCAAGCATTCGGCCAGCTTCTTGAGCAATTCCACCCTATGCGCAGTCTTTGCAGTATTACCTCTGGTCATCCCTGAGTGGAGTCTACAGCCACTATCTTCTGCCGGTCGTTGACTCCTTCAAGTATTGATCCAGCCAGACCCACGTTGCCCAGACGTTCCCCATGGAATAATCCACGCTGCCTTCCCCGCGGTAATTCTTAACCCATGGTTGCCAGAACTGGTAGGAGTAAGGGTTTGGCACGGGTATGACGGGCGCTTGCTCCAGCCCGTGCCGCCAATTGCCCGTTTGATGCTGTTCACTAGTGTGCACGAGGAGGAAAGCCACCAAGCTCGAATGCCAGTTCGAAGGTTCTGTGTATTGAACAGAGTGGCCCACAGGACGAGACTCGAACCAATCCAATGGCAGCGTGAGAAAAAAGGCTTGTGGGACAGATGGGTGAGCGCCGGGGATTCGAATTCGGAGCCCATCCGCCAGGAAAGGTTCATCCTTCTTGGCCCGATTCAGAAAAATAACCGCGGCATACATCGCATGTCCCTTTGAACGTGCCCCTCTCGCTCACCAATATCAGAGTCTCTCGAATTGACCGAACAAGTGCTCCTTCGTCAGACTCTTTTCCGCCAATTCGCTTGATAACAGTATCAGCCGCGGCTCTGGAAATCTGTGCTGTAAGCTTTGGAGTGACGAACTCGTTGTCCAGGTGCTGCGACAGAAAACGCCACAACCGGCCGTTCTGCGACTTGTAGACTCTAGCCAGATCTAGACCTGGGAATAGAGAGTTGGGTACGATTTTCGGCTTGTGCCGCCGCGCTTCGATCGCTCCGTTGTCGACATCGGTGGCTAATTCCCCAGCCAGGACAGCCAGTTTGCGCGCATGTTCATTGTAGAGTCCTCTGAAACCGACCATGAGACGGGTATCACCAGGAGCTTCCCGAGTCTCTGTTTCATGGGAAGATGTCGGACCAGTGCCGCCTACTTGCGCGGCCTCTTCTTGCACTCTACGTGACTCGCTCTGGTCTGCCGGAGAGGCATCCGGTTGCATGTCTTTTGAACGCCCTTCGGGATCCTGCTGGTGATCCGTAGGCCGCTCATCTTTATGTAAAGCTGTCTTTTCACCAACCGATCCGGCCAAGAGGTTTGAAAGCGGAGAAAACTTCTCGTGCGCAGCCTTGACGTCCCCGAACTCGGGGTTCATGTATGAATCAGAAGTGACTTTGATGTCTGAATGTCCCAGGATAATCTTGACATACTCCAGGCTGCCACCGTATTTCAGCGAATTGGTGGCGAAGGTATGCCTCAATTTGTGCGGAGACAGCCTTTCCTTAAGGCCAGCGTCCCTGCCGAGACGGGCCAGCATCGTCTGGATCCCGCCCGCGCTCAGCGGGCGGCCGTCTTCAGTGAGGAAGAGGCGGTCGGTGTCCCTGGGCGTGGGCCTCCCCTTTTCAACATACAGATCAATGGATTCCGCCGCCCAGCGATCAAATGGAACAATCCTTTCCTTCTGACCTTTGCCCATGACAGTGGCGATGCCGTCACCAGTGTGGATCGTATTGACGGTCAGCAAGCTCAATTCGGCCAACCTCAAACCGCTGCTGAGGAACAAAAAGACAATCGCCTTGTTGCGGAGGTCGGGCATCACCTTCTGGAACACCGCTTTCATCTCGCTGTCACGATATACCTTCGGTATGGTCTTTGGCTTTTTGGGAGACGGCTCCGAAGACAGAGGATTCGTCGCGATGATTCCTTCTTTGTTCATCCAGCTGAAAAAAGCCTTCACCGCCCGGGCGTAGGTATTAACACTCGTGCCGCTGAGCATGCGCGGGCTCCCGCTCCGGCTGGGGCGCCGCTGCGAACGCTGCCGAAGGTCCGCCACAAAGCGCCGGAAGTCATTGGAAGTGATAGAGCTTACGTCTTTGCCCGGCGGGAGAAAGTCGGCAAACAGTGTAACACTCAGCCTCGTGTGGTCGATCGTCGGCTTGGAGAACCCGCGGGCCCTGGCGTACAGATCGTACTTTTCGAGAATCTCCTGGATACTGCCAGCCATGCGCCCCTCCCATCCGGCTTATTGCCGCCTATCGTACACCACAGCGATCCATCAACGATAACCAGGGGCACCTTTTCGCTTCCGGTTCAAATTTACGAGCGGGCTAAACCGTTGATGAGCCTGTGCCACGTCGATCTGGGAAGCTGCAAGATAGGCATCGCTCGTGGTCTTGATATTGGTATGGCCAAGCGTTATTCGAACATATTCGAGGTTATTGCCATTTCTCAGACACAAGGTGGCATAGGTGTGGCGGATGGTATGCGGGGCGAGGCGGGCAGAAAGTCCGGCCGAGCGCCCCAGGCGGCTCAGCAAGCTCTGGACGCCCTGCCTGTCCAGGCGAAAACCGGCGGTGGTGAGGAATAGAAATTCCCCCTCTTGTGGCGCCGGCCGGCACTTGTCGAGGTAGTCCCGCAGGCTGAGCGCGGTCATGGGACTGAAATACGAATAGCGCTCCTTGCCGCCCTTGCCCAGAACCCTGACCGAACCGCGGCAGGAGGTCGACGTCATCGACCATCAGCCCGGTAAGCTCGGAAAGCCTGATGCCCGAGTCCAGGAACAACTCGATGATGGCCCGTTCGCGCGGTCTCTCTGCGACGTGACGGAGCAGCGTTTTCAGCTGCTCTTCGGAATATATCTTTGCCACTCTCTGGGGGTAGCGCGGCGCTGGCACTCTGGCCAAGGGATTGGTGTCGATAGCCTTGGTCTTCTCGAGCCAACTCCAGAAGCTCCTGATGGCGCGGATGTAGGTGTTGACCGAGGTTGGGCTGATCTTTCCGGTCTGGCGGTAGTTTTGACGGGACGGTTTGTCCTTCAGGTTGATGATGTAGCGGCGCAAGTCATCGCCGCGTATTGCTCCAACGTCGTCTATGCCGCCGCAGAAGGCGGCGAAAGACAGGACGCACCTTTCGGTATGGATGATGGTGGACTGGCTAAAGCCGCGGGCGCTGCAGTCGAGGCGGTAGCGTGACAGCTGAACATGTGCCGATTTGACGGAGAGGCAGGTAGCCGGGCTAGGCACATGGAGCGGGAGACGGGGCTCGAACCCGCGACGACCTGCTTGGAAGGCAGGCATTCTACCACTGAATTACTCCCGCTCGGGCTGGGTTACACGTAAATTTTACGCCAGCAACAATGGAAAAACAAGTTGTAGACGACATACTTTTAGAGTCACTGGTATCAACTACTTCACTCGATTCCCTTATTAAGGGATACATCCTAAACTGTAAGACTGAAAGCAAATCCCCAAAGACACTCTCAAGCTATCAAATGGTGCTGAAGAATTTCTCCTGGTACTGTCGAGAAAGCAAGTTCCCTCAGATACAAAAGATAACCGCTGTCCACATAAGGCACTTTCTCTGGTATCTCGGAGGTGAAACCAACAGATGGAATTCCAAGACTCCATCAGTCAGGTCTCAGGCTAGTGCCACCACAATCAACGGATATTATCGGGCACTTAGAACATTCTTCAACTGGCTCGAGAGAGAAGAGCTAATCATCGAGAATCCATTCAGGCACTTAAAGACTCCAAAGCCCGATAGCAAGATCGTTCAGGCACTGAGTCCCGTTCAAGTGGAGAGATTGTTCAGCGTGTGCTCGGAAAGTCTAGCCTTGATGTGAGAAACAAAGCGATTGTAAGTGTGTTCCTCGATACAGGCTTGAGAGTAGCCGAACTCACTAACCTTTCTGTTGACGACGTTAACATGGACGATGGCTCCATATTGGTCAAGCGCGGGAAGGGCAACAAGCAGAGGATGGTTAGGGTAGGAACCAAGGCGCAAAAGGCTTTATGGAAATACATGACGATTTATCGGCATGGCAACACCGACAGACTGTTTATCAATAGAATGGGGGAGCCATTAGCCCTCACCGGAATGAAAATACTCATTCGAAGACTCGGAGAGAAAGCAAAGGTCAAGGTCCACCCGCATCAACTCAGGACACGTTCGCTATTCTTTCTTCGCGGAGGGGGAGATGTATTCAGCCTTCAATACCTACTTGGACATTCAACACTTCAAATGACTCAACGATACTTGCAGAGCCTTAATGCGAATGACGCAGCCAACGCTCACAAAAGGTTCAGCCCACTGGACAACATGGGAAAGACTTAAGAGGATACCTTCCGCTTGCTCGTCAAAATGGTTATGCCAATGGTTAAGCAAGTGGCGGCGATGAAGATGCCGACATAGCTCATGACGAGCGGAGCGTGTAGGATTGCCAGGGCGAGGGACAAAAAGAGGACGTTAACTCCAAAGATAGTCAACCCTAGACCAATTGCCAATCTGATCGCAGGCATGTCCCCAGTTTAGCTGATACCGCAGAACACCCACCACGCTTGCCACAATCGGTTCCTAGGCGTGGTTAATGTTTTTGCGGTAAATAAATCGGCTATTTTGAAATCTAAGAACCGGGAGCTTCAGACACTTCTGTACAAAGGAAGATGGGAGAGTCCTTGAAATGGCGCGGCGGTACACGAGGTCAGTGACTTGTCAGGATAACACGAAGTCTGCAAAGGTGCTTTGTCCCAACAAGGTGGCTTTGTGCTACTGGTCAGCGTACTATTTGCCCTGTCCATTTGAACAGGAACGGAATGCTTGAGGGGCACAGGCGAAATGAAAGTGGTCTACAGGATTACATACCCAAACGGCAAGATTTACATTGGTAAGGACCTTACGGACAGCATCACATACTTTGGCAGTCCCAACAACGCGGTGCTTGTAGAGAAAGACTTCACGAGGCAGCAGAAGCGAGATTTTACGGTAAGGAAAGAGATAGTCTGGGAGTCCAACATTGCGACTGACTCTGAAACGAACAACAAAGAGGTGGAGTTGATTAACCTGTACCGCTCGAACGACCCGACAATAGGCTACAATCAATGGCCGAAATTGAATCAGGCCGCTTCACCTTCAGCTTTCTGAAGTTTCGAGATTTCTTCAATGGATGTATGCGCTTGTGATACCCGACGACCTTTTGTTCCTTTGAGGTAATTGCATTCCGCGGTTCGGGAATCCAAAAGACCCATTTTGTTATTTCGGACGTTTTTGCCCAGTGCTATACTGAAGCGCAAACTAGGCACAAGACCCCTTTCGACAGCAGGAGAATCAATGGAAAGGAACTACTGGTCGGATATATTCACTGGGAAGTCGTGGGAAGAGTTTCAGAAGAACGGTGCCAGTGTCAGCGGCTTTCCAGAACGAAAGACAAACAATGTCAAGAGAATCCGCCCCGGTGACTATCTTATATGCTACGTTGCCGGTCTGGGCAGATTTATTGGAGTATTAGAAGTGCTGTCCGACAGCTACCATGATGTCACTCCCATCTGGTCAGACGGGCTCTATCCGGTTAGGTTGAAGGTCAAGATAGTGCACGCCCTGAATCCCAAGACAGCGGTTCCAAGTCCACCTGAAGGACAAACTCTCGATATTCAAGAACCTAAGGACACCAGCATATTGGTCGGGATTCTTTAGAACATCTCCAGCCCGGTATGACCAAGAGGATGGAGAGGTAATATTGGAAGCAATCAAAGACGCAATTGTCCGGCCAATTGAAAGAGAGTTCGATGAACGGAAGTATTGGAGCAGTCCAAGGTCTACAAATCCACCACTGTAGGTCAAGTGACTATACCAGAACCCGAAAAGGAAGAAATCCCTATTTCAGAACCTGAAACCGAGCCCTCGCAGACTACTCACGAGGAAATGCAGTGGCTATTGTTGAAGCTCGGTTCTGATATGGTGGTCGATGTGTGGGCAGCGAGGAATGATCGCAACAAGCAATTCAATGGCGTGTCGTTCAGCAGTATCCCCAATCTGCGCAAAGAGCTACCAAGACAATTTGATGAGGCAACAAACAGGACAGTCGAGTTGATTGACGTTTTGTGGTTACAGAGAGACGCCATTGTAGCGGCATTCGAAGTCGAACACACTACTTCCATTTACTCCGGATTGCTCAGAATGTCCGACCTAATAAGCATGCAACCGAACTTGAAGATTGACCTTTACATCGTCGCACCTGATGACCGTAGCGACAAGGTCAAGGTCGAAGTAAATAGACCAACGTTTGCTAGGTTGACTTACCAAAAATCTGCAAATTCATTCCATATTCACAGCTAAAAAAGGAAATTGAGCAGATTGGATATAGGGTTCAATACATGAAACCTCAGTTCATAGATGGCTTTGCGGAATCATGTGAGGCTGATGAATCTTAGGCTAGTGACAGGATTGTGTGTCGGATTTAGTCGAGAGGATTGGTCAGCGTAAGGTCGGCAACATCCGAAGTCACATCAATGCAAGTCTCACCGAAAACGTCTGACAATGTTGCTTGAAACACCGCCGCTGGAATTCCCCTCAGAGTTGTCAGGATTGCCGCTGAGTCGTCTTGGAGTCCCACCGAGTGTCAACAATGCTCTCGGGCAAATTGTCACGACTGAGAGCGCCTAACAACCCGTTTTGCATCAATCGCCTTTGCAAGACCATCCAAAAACTCCGGACCAAAGTAATCCTTGTCGATCGCTCCCTTGAGTAGCTCCAGCAAAGCCTTTTCTCCAATCATCGGAGCAAACTGTCCGTATTTCTCCGTGCTGCCTTTTCCTACTGTAATCCAATAGGGGAACCAGATGTCGTGTTTGTCTTCTGACGGAGGAGTCTCCCATTCCAATTTCACAATTGTTGGATTGAAAAGGACTTCTCCTTTTTCTTGGCTGTAGCATTCCACTGCCTTGTCGAGCTTGACCACGTCCTTGACGCAGTTGCCCCAGTACTTGGCATGGCTTTTGTAGTCTTTCTCAATCATGGTTTCACCCTCCACATTTGGCGCTCATTATATCACAGAGAATACTTCACATTGACAGGAGTCCAAGTGCGCACTACAATCGGCGACAAGATGATTAGACGTGACGTGTACGCCGAGTTCAAACAGTTCTACGAGGAACTAGTTACGCTTACAGACTTCGTTCAGGACACTGTGCTTCAGGGCAATTACAGGAGCAAGTCTGAAACTGAAAAGGCTGGGAAAACTCACGCAGTCGTTGGACTGAAGGTGGGAATGTTTTCGTGACCTAGTAGCAGAATTGAGCGGAAATCCGCAACTGAACAGCCTATGGCTGGTGGCTTTGACGCCTCCCATTAGCGACGAGGGTGCCAATGCGCTGGCAGTGTGCACGGAGACAACGCATCAGGCGCTCGGAAAACTCAGAGCCGACATTCAAGCTGGGAAGAGAAACCCTAACAGCGGAGAGCTTATCGTAACACCTACTCCAAAAGCGCCTGAAAGTCCAAGACTAGCCCGCTAGGGGGACAATTTGGACAATATTGTCCGGGAGTTTGGCGTAACCAAAGTCTCGTTGTAGGAGATTGTCTCTGCGTTTTACAGGTTCAAGAGAGACCTTATCTTCCGCGATGTTGAGCAGGCTTTTGCCCTTGCTTCCTTAGGTTTTTCCAAGCCAGCAGTGATACTTGCTGGCGGCGTGATTGAGGAACTCCTACGGTCTTACCTCCACTTTAAGCAAGTAACGCCTATCAAAGATGACTTCGACGGCTACATCCAGACATGCGAACAGCAACGCCTGCTCAAGCGCAGCGTTTCTCGATTGTCCGATTCGGTCAGGCAGTTTAGGAACTTGGTTCACATTGACGCCGAGAAGACCAAGAAACACTCCATATCCAAAGCGACCGCAAAGGGCGCCGTCTCATGCATATTCACTTTGGCGAATGACTTCTGAAACGGAACTGCTGATGAAAAACGGGTTCATGGTAGAAAAAGCCAACGTCGACCTTGCGGCATGGGACAGAATCAGGAACCTAGCCTCGGGCAGCGCGACTCGAGAAGAAAGAAGCGGTTGACATCATGTTTTCGGCCTACTCCAGTTTGCCGGAAGAGGCCGATACGCTCCTTGCGACTCTGGCGGTAAGCAGTAACCCCGTCACAGTGCGAAGGAGAATCGCAAAGAATTTGGCCTCCGGGCCAGACATCACGTGGGCGCT
>CAVUYC010000002.1:0-9209 GCA_963745605.1 uncultured Chloroflexia bacterium
GAATGCTACCTGGGAAGCCACATCGTGGTGCTTTCTTCTGATGTTTCGCCAAGGTGGCGCGAGTATCCCAGGATGGTGGCAACCATGCTTTGTGCTTATCTCCATCAAGTGATGGTCGATGAGCTCAAAGGAATGGGCGACGAATTGAGGGGTCTCGGATACAAGAAGGCACTGATGATGGTGCACAACAGTGGAGGGATGGCCGAGGTGTTCCGAACGACTGCCTTGAACACTTTCAATGGCGGCCCAACCGCGGGCATTGTCGGTGCCGCATATGTGGGCAAAGAGCAGGCGTTCAACAATGTCATTGCCACTGATATGGGGGGCACCAGTTTCGACGTGGGCCTGATCACAGAAAGCAAGCCCAGTTTCTATCAATACCATCCGGTCATCGACCGCTGGGCAGTCGAACTGACAATGCTTGAATCAAGGTCCATCGGCGCGGGCGGAGGGTCCATTGCGAGGGTAGACCCGCTGATGGGCAACCGGCTGCTGGTGGGACCGCAAAGCGCCGGCTCTAATCCGGGCCCGGCTTGTTACGACATGGGAGGCACTGACCCCACCGTTACCGATGCTGATGTGGTGTTAGGCTACATCAATCCCGACTACTTTCACGGGGGCTCGATTAAACTCAATGTTGATAAAGCCCGAGAAGCCATACGGGAAAAGATAGCTAAGCCTCTGAAGATGGAGCTTGAGGAATCGGCATGGCTCATCAAAAGGGTTATCGATGGCCTCATGGCGGGGGAAATTTTCAAGGAAACGATCCTGAAGGGCCACGACCCAAAGGAATTCGTCGTCTTCTCTTTCGGAGGAGCCGGCCCGACCCACTGCTGCGGCTATACTTTCGAAGCCGGGGTCCCCAAGATCGTCACCTTCCCCACATCTCCGGTATTCTGTGCCCTCGGTTCCGCAGTCATGGACGTGGTCCAGTACTATGAAACGACGAAATACGTTCTGTTCAAGCAGCCCGCCGGCCTCGGAGGCGCTGGTACCGGGGAATATTTCACCGACTACGAACGCTTCAACGATGTTGTTCTTGAACTGCAAAAACTCGCAATCCGTGACCTTCAGGGGCAAGGGATCCGGCCCGAATCCGCCGCCTTTTCTTTGGAACTCGAAATGAGGTATGGCGGCCAACTGAACATGACGCGCGTGCCGTCTCCTCGCCTCTTCATAAAAGACAGCTCGGACGTCAAGGTGATCTATGAGAATTTTGAGCGGGAGTTCGTCAAGGCTTACAGCGCGTTGTCGGTCTTTCCTGAGGGCGGCGTGGACATATCATCATTTGTCCTGCGGTCAACATTCGTGTCGCCTAAATTGAAGATACCCAGCTATGCGTTGAAGAGCTCCAAAGCTCCTACCGGAGCTTTAAAGGGCGAACGCGAAGCGTTCTGGCAGGAATTGGGCGGATTCCGGCCTACCAGTACGTACGATCTAAGTCGGCTCGAGCCCGGAAACAAACTGGAAGGACCAGCCATAATTGAAGCCATTGATACCACCATCGTTCTGCCACCCGCAAGGACCTTCACCATCAATGAGTATTCGAGCGGCGTCATAGAGTAAGACACACCGAGCACTCGCAAGCGGGGAAGAAGGAGAGACAATGCGGCCTACAAAAGACGAAGTGATGGCGTTTCTCAAGCCGTCTCCGGTCATGAAAGACGAACTAGACGGCCTTAAGAAGCTGGCGCCGGGGGACTATGAAATATACAGCGAACGGATAAACATGATTCTGGCCGAGTGCAAGGACGTCTTCACGAAGGTCGGGAATTCCAACTGGGTCCTGTCAGGAGACCTCATCGTCGGCTTGCACAACAGGCAGGGGGACCTGATCAGCTCGTGTCTGGGCACCTTCATTCACAGCGTCACTGCCCAGAATCCGGTCAAATGGATAATGAAGAACTTCTATGACAATCCGAGCGTCGGAGTCCATGAGGGAGACATATTCTACTGCAACGAGGCCAGCTACGGCGGCATACACAACTGTGATCAACTGGCCCTCATGCCCATTTTCCATGATGGCGAACTCATCGGCTGGGCGTCTTCCGGAACACACATGGACGAGACTGGAGGCATCGCACCAGGGGGCATGATTGCCTATGCCCGGAGCCGGTATGACGAGGGCATGAACCTGACTCCGATCAAGATCGCCGAAAACTACCAGATCGGCGATGACATGATCGAAATGCTGGTGAACAGGATCTCACACGCCCCGCGGCAGCAGGTCCTGGACACGAGGGCACGGTGCACGGCAGTGGACCGCCTGAGGATGCGCATCCAGCAACTGGCTGACCAAAAGGGAAATGACTTTGTTCGTGGCCTCATGCGCAAAACCATCATGGTATCAGAGGAGGGGGCGAGGAACAGGATACGCCGGTGGAATGACGGCGTTTACCGCAACCTGTCTTTCCAGAGCGGTATCGGCTCAAAGCTGGGTCTCTGGCGCATTTTCTGCACTGCCTATAAGGAAGGGGACCACATCCTCTTTGACTATACCGGCACCTCCCCTGAAAACGATAGTTCCTACAATTGCTTTCCCTGGGTCATGGTGTGTTACGCAGCACTGCATTTGTACTCCCATGGTTTTTGGGACCTGCCGGTCTGCATCGGCACCATGGCGCCGATAGACTTCCGCATTCCTGACGGCACAGTGCTTAGCCCTAACTGGGATGCGGCAATATCCATGGCGCCCCCGGTTGGAGAGCTGAACACCCAGTTGCTCCCCAAGCTGTTCGCCTGCATGATGTTCAGCACAGAGGACAGACACCAGATCGCAGCGCCTCAGAACCAGATATTGGGGACCGGCGGCATGGGTGTCGGGGGAGGCGGGTTCGGATTTGGCTCCGGACTAAACCAGCACGGGGTACCTAACGTAAGTCAGGGCGGCGGCTGGACCAGGAATACCGGAGGGCAAGGGGCCCGTGTGGATTCGGATGGCATGGATAGCTCTATCTTCCGGTCGGCGGTGCACGCCACGGGCAGTGATGGCGAGGAGGCCGAAGCTGACCAGCCCGTTCTTCATCTCTGGCAGAAGCACCAGACGGACAGCCCGGGAAACGGAAAGTTCCGCGGCGGCGCCAGCGGATATACCGCGTCCGTCTTCTACGGAGTGCCTTCTTCCAAACGTCCGGGGACAGTTGGAGGTGTCGTTATTCCGCGGATACTAGTTGGCCAGGGGCTCTTCGGCGGATATCCATCGAATGCCGCGCCCGGCGTTGGCATCGAGAACAGCAACATTCTTGAGCTCATGGCAAAGGGCGAAAAGAACATCCCAACCTCGCCCGAAGAAATCATCCGAGGAAGACTTATCAAAGGCGATTATCTCCTTCCCGGTCCAACAAGCCCACGTCCCCCGAGAGTAGTCTATGAAGGGTCTGTATCGGCTGGTGGCGGGGCACCGGGGGGAAAAGGCTACGGCGACGTGCTGGAAAGAGAGCCGCAAGCCGTGGTTGACGATGTCAGAAATGAGATCATCTCTCGTTGGACTGCCTCCAATGTTTACCACGTGGCATATGACGCCGAGACCTGGACAGCAGACGAGGAAGAGACGCGCCGACTTCGGAAGCTTGAGCATGAGACGCGGCTGCGCCAGGGCAGGAGTTATGACGAGTTCGAAAAGGAATGGTCCCTGAAGAAGCCCTCTGAAGACCAATTGGTCTATTACGGCTCCTGGCCAGATGCCAAAACGGTCAAGCCAATAATTCGGATCTAGAGTTGCGCATCGGGTAGCCAGTTTGTAACCGGATGAAGGATACAAGGAGGAAGAGGTGCGGCCGACAAAAGAAGAAGTAATGGCATTCATACATCCCACAGTGCCCAGTCGGGAAGAGCTGGCAGGGCTTGAGAAGCTGGCGCCCGGGGACTATGAAATATACAGCGAACGGCTGAACATGATACTGGCCGAGTGCAAGGACGTATTTTCGAAGGTCGGCAATTCCAACTGGGTCCTGTCCGGAGACCTCATCGTCGGCTTGCACAACAGGCAGGGGGACCTGATCACTTCCTGTCTGGGCACCTTCATTCACAGCGTAACGGCTCAGAACCCGGTCAAATGGATAATGCAGAACTTCTATGGCAATCCGAGGGTCGGGGTCCATGAGGGAGATATATTCTACTGCAACGAGGCCACCTACGGCGGCATACATAACTGTGACCAACTGGCCCTCATGCCCATCTTCCATGATGGAGAGCTTATAGCCTGGGCGTCTTCCGGAACACACATGGCAGAGACTGGGGCCATTGCCCCTGGAGGGATGATACCCTGGGCCAAAAGCCGCTACGAAGAAGGCATGAATCTCACTCCGATCAGAATCGCAAAGAACTACCAGTTGCGGGACGACATGCTCGAAATGATGGTCAATATGATAGGCCGCGCCCCGCGGCAGCAGGTCCTGGACTTGAGGGCACGGTGCACGGCAGTGGACCGGCTGAGGATGCGCATCCAGCAACTGGCTGACCAAAAGGGAAATGACTTTGTTCGCGGCCTCCTGCGCAAGACACTTATCGTAGCGGAGGAGGGGGCGAGGAACAGGATTCGCCGGTGGAACGACGGAGTCTATCGCAACCTGTGCTTCACCAGCGGGGTAGGCATTAATCCGGGTCTGCTGCGCTACTTTTGCACTGCCTATAAGGAAGGGGACCACATCCTCTTCGACTATACCGGCACCTCCCCTGAAAACGATAGCTCCTTTAACGCCATGCCGTGGGTGATAGTATCGTATTCGGCGCTGTTCATGTACTCCCATGGTTTTTGGGACTTGCCGGTCTGCACCGGGACGCTGGCGCCGATAGACTTCCGCATTCCTGATGGCACCTTCATAAGCGCAAATTGGGATGCTGCTATCGGCCGTGCCCCGCATGTCTGCGAGAACAACAATGAGCTTTTTCCCAAGCTCTTCGCCTGTATGATGTTCAGCACAAAGGACAGATTGCAGATCGCCGCGCCCATCAACGGAGTAGGGGGAGGCGGTGGCTCGATAGGGGGTGGAGGCGGCGCCGGAGGGGATGTCGGCGGATCAGGCGTGAACCAACATGGCGTACCGGTCGTGAGCAGCGGTGGCGGCTGGAGCAGGAATACAATGGGCCAGGGAGCCCGTGTGGATTCGGACGGCATGGACAGCGCCCTTTTCCGGTCCGCGGTGTACGCCGCGGGAAGCGATGCCGAAGAGGCTGAAGCTGACATTCCAACGCTTCATCTCTGGCAGAAGCATCGGACGGACAGCCCCGGAAACGGCAGGTTCCGAGGCGGCGCCAGCGGATACACTGCGACCGTCTTTTACGGAGTGCCTTCTTCCAAACGCTCGGGGACAATCGGGGGTAAGGTTATTCCGAGAATGCTGGTTGGCCAGGGGCTTTTCGGCGGATATGCATCAAATGCTGCTCCCGGCGTTGGCATTGAGAACAGCGACATTCTGGAGCTCATGGCAAAGGGTGAAAAGAATATCCCAACCTCGCCCGAAGAAATAATCCGGGGGAGGGTTATCAAGGGCGACTATCTTCTGCCCGGTGCATCAAACGCGCGTCCCCCGAGGATTGTCTACGCGGGGTCTCTGTCGGCGGGTGGCGGGGCGGCCGGCGGGCAGGGTTACGGCGACGTGCTGGAAAGAGAGCCGCAGGCCGTGGTTGACGATGTTAGAGATGACATCATCTCCGATTGGACTGCCGCCAATGTATATCACGTGGCATACGATTCTGAGACGTGGACAGCGGACGAGGAGAAGACGCGCCAGCTTCGCAAGCGTGAACGTGAGACGCGGCTGCGCCAGGGCAGGAGTTATGACGAATTCGAAAAGGAATGGTCTCTGAAGAAGCCGTCTGAAGACCAACTGGTCTATTACGGCTCCTGGCCGGATGCCAGAATGATTCGCCCAATAATTCGAATTTGAGATCGTGCTTCTGTTAGGGGGTAGTGCATGCCTGACCATGAGATTGTAAAGCTTCAGGCGGAACCACAGGCCTTGAATGTCGATTTGAACAGGACGGCCGTCATCGTGGTCGACATGCAGAACACGTTCTGCAAAAAAGGTGGCGGCTTCGACCTCGCAGGGAGAGACATTTCAAGAATTCCCTTGACCTATACGCCGATCAAAAGCCTCTGCGACGCTGCGAGAGCGAAGAAAGTCAAGGTGATCTATGTTGTTCACCGTCTAACGGCTGATGCCAGAGAGGTAGGTCCCCTGTCCCGCTTTCGGGCCACCGCACGCCCTGATAACCCCAACCGGAACGCGGGAATTCTGGAAGGGACCTGGGGCACTGAGATAATCGATGAACTCAAGCCGGGGCCTGGCGAAATGGTCATCGTCAAGCGGCGGTTCAGCGCCTTTGCTGGAACCGAGCTGGACATGATGCTCAAGACCTTTGACATCCGGTATCTCATCTTCACCGGCGTTGCTACGAACGTCTGCGTTGAATCCTCGCTCAGGGATGCCAGTCATCTTCAGTATCTTCCGGTCCTCGTTTCCGATTGCGTGGCTGCATCTCCACCCGACAGGCAACAGTCGACCCTGGCGAACGTAAAGGATTTCTTTGGCTGGGTGACAGACAGTGCGGAGGTTATCAAGACGCTTTCAACGTAGTCCGACGGCTGTCGTACCAACTCCAAGAGTCAACGCCTGCTGTGGGAGAGTCGGCGCGTTTCACGAGCTTGGATCATCCGAAAAAGCGTCTGCCTGCGGCGTTCCGGACCAGGCGAGAGGTTGGGAAATGCCGGCCTTCGTCATTCTCAGGACGGGTGTCATGCCCTCGGTGGATGTAAAGAAAGACATTGCCGGGCATGTCCGGAAGATACTTGGGCCGATTGCGGTCATACAGGGCGTTGAGTTCGTAAACACTCTCCCAAAAACGAGAAGCGGCAAGATCATGAGAAGGGTACTGCGTAAGGTTTGGACTGGGGAAGAGCTCGGAGACCTTTCGACCCTGGAATTGGAAGCCTCGATCGAAGAGGTCAAGGAGGCCGTCTCCCGTTTAAGGCCGAATTTGTGATTCCGGTATTCTCAGGACTTAGGATTTGGCATTTCGTCCAGGAGTTCCGCGTGCGCCTTTTTTAACCAGTCTGCAACGAGGATGTTCTGGGGACAGGCCTCCGAGCACTGTCCACATTCGATGCAGTTGCGAGCGTCCTGTTCGTCCTTCAGCCCGAAGGCTCCCTTGTAGCGCATCTTTCCCATTCGCAGATCGTTGTACATAACGGCTTCGTTGTAGATACGGAAGACGGAAGGGATTTCCACACCGCTGGGACATGGCATACAGTAACGGCACCCGGTGCAAGGAACGGGGCAGAGCCCCTTGTAGGCCTGGCGGACGCGCTCGATGAGCCCGAGTTCTTGTTCGGTCAGACTGCTCTTACCGGCTCGCTCAGCTACGGCAACGTTTTCTTCAACTTGTTCCATGGAACTCATGCCGCTCAGAAGCAGGCTGATTTCAGGGTAGCTCCAGACCCACCTGAACGCCCACTCAATGGGACTGCTCTTTTCCGCAGTGCTCTCCCAGACCTTGCCTACCGCCTCTGGAGGCTTCCTGGCGAGTTGCCCTCCTCTTAAGGGCTCCATAACAATGATGCCAAGCCCCTTTTTCGCCGCATATTCCACCCCCCGACGGCCGGCCTGGTAGTCTATGTCCATGTAGTTGAAGTGAACCTGGCAGAACGTCCAATTGTCGTAGGCATCCACAATTTCCTTGAAGAGGTCGTAGTCGTCATGAAAGGAAAACCCGATGTGCCCCACACGTCCCTCTGCAATCATTCGTTCCATCCACGGAAGTACACCCAGGTCCCGCTGCAGTGGCCAGTTGCGGCGGTTCAATCCATGCAGAAGATAGAAGTCCACGCTTTCTGTCTTCAACCGCCGCAGTTGCTCGGCAAAGACGCGATCAAAGTCGGCACTACTCTTGACATAACGTATCGGAAATTTCGTGGCTAGCTTTACTCTCTCGCGGTACCCGTCGCTCAGCGCCTCGCCTACAGCGATCTCGCTGTTTCCGCCGTGATAGAAGTAGGCGGTGTCAACATAGTTGACGCCCTTATCGATGGCATATCGTATCATCTTGACCGTCTCGGGCACATCGACATTCGCCTGGTCGCCATTGACTATCGGCAGGCGCATCGCTCCAAAGCCGAGCGCCGAAGGTTGCCACTCCAGGTTCGGGAAATCTCGATACTGCATTATGCTCTTCGTTTACCCCAGTTCAGCCCGCATCCTCCCGGACGCCAGCCAGCCCGCTCATCTCCGCTGATGGAACGGGTCTGGTCGAAGGCGGTGATTCGTACCGTTCGCGGTAGCCGATCAACCTTCCTGAACTTTCTCGTATTGCACTCATGAAGATCCGCCGCTGCGCATTTTCGGAGTAGAGTATCTCCTGCGCCCCGGTTTCCAACTGGGCGAGGATGTCTCTGATCTTTTGGGCTGATGCTTGGCCATGGCACGCGAAGATGCTATTTCCGACGATGTCTCCATACCTGGCATAGTGCCTCTTTGCGGCGGCGTTCATGTAGCGAATGACGTGGCCCATGTCCACGAAGACAACTTCTTCGACGAGGTTGTCCAGAATTACAGCGAGCAACTGAGCATGTTCCATCACGAAATCCACCTCGCGAACAGCCGGGACATACAATACCAGGCGGTGACTTGCGTTCGTTTTCGCCGCCGACCAACTTACTGCTATGCTTGCCCTTTCATGCGTATGTAACGTGTCAGGTGGCCGAAATGGCTCCGGTCTCAGGCTTTCCGGTGCGGTTTCCCATCGGCGAATTCCATGGGCCAGTCGCTGGGACCGAATCTGGCATCGATGAAGATGAGTGGCTTGCCCACACACTAATGTCACAACGGTCATTAAGTACATCCCCTTAGGGGGTATACACATGTAACTGGAACATAGATATACACACCATTACACATACAAGTAACCCCTAGGCATAAAAATTACAGGAACCACACCAAAGAAAAAGTGCAGCCGGCCCACAACAAAAATATCTAAAGGTTTAACAGGCAAGGGCAAGGGAGGGAGGGAGGGAAGGAGAAGGGAGGGAGGGAGGGAGAAAGAAAGAAAGAAAGAAAGAAAGAAAGAAAAAAAAAAAAAAAAAAAAAAAAAAAAAAAAAAAAAAAAAAAAAAAAAAAAAAAAAAAAAAAAAAAAATTTTTTTTTTTTTTTTATTTTTTTATTTTATTTTATTTTATTTTATTTTATTTTATTTTATTTTAGAGAGGAATTTTT
>CAVUYC010000003.1:0-13193 GCA_963745605.1 uncultured Chloroflexia bacterium
ACATCTAAATCACAATTTCAGGGCTGTCCGTCGGGCGACGAGAATGTCCCGGTTGCCGTCGTCTTCGGGCCGAGAGTTGACGGCCGCACACATGGGAGGCGGGAGAAAAGGCATATCCGGGTATAGAGACTCTGCGTCGCCGAATAACGCTGGTCAGACCAGAGGGTTTGAATCAAAGCCCAACTGACACGGAGCGCCACACCCTGCCCTCTGACCCGTGACACGAAGAACAGCGGACAGCTCCACTGTCCTTTCCCGTCCGTCGGCTACTTTGACAGGGTCGGTTGACGGGCAGCCGCATGTGGAGCGTCTCAATGTCGATCGTTCCTGTCGTATTTCAAACGGCATTCATCTGCGGTTAATGTTCCCGTAATTGTCGGTTAATGCTCGGCTGTTACACTCGATCCGGTTTATTCCCGAACATGACCTTCTTAATCAACAATTTGCCCAGGAATGGGCTCCTGAGTGTTTCGCGAGTGATTCGCAAGAGATAGACGGGGAGGTTGTGAATGAACTCCGGCCTGGAGCTCGCAAAGAGTCCAATGGCCTGAACCTGAAATCAGAGATTTGTGGCCTCAGGGTGAGTACTGAAGGGCCCAAAACAAACGGGATGGGAAATTGAGACAATTTGCAGAACAAATAGTTGGAAGAATTCGCAAATCGTTCAGGAAGCTGATCTTGCTGTCGCTAGGCGGAGGCCTGGCGGTGGTGGTAATTGCCCTCGGGTCGCACACGTTCTTCGACATTTCAGAGTCGTCGACGTTCTGCGGGACGGTATGCCACAAGCCGATGTATCCCGAATACACAACCTATCAGCAGTCGCCCCATTCCAACGTCCAATGCTCCAGCTGTCACGTCGGCCCAGGCACATTGAACATGATCGCCTCCAAAATACGAGGCATTCCCCAAATTACCGAGACGCTTTCGGGTAACTACCCGAAGCCTATACCGGCGCCGGCTAATAATCTGCGCCCGGTGATGGACACCTGCTTGAAGTGCCACGCGCCGCAGAAGTTCTCGGGCGACTTTGTCAAGACAGTGGTGACTTACAAACCAGACGCTACCAACACGCAGGAGTCCTACTCGCTTGTATTGAAGGTAGGCGGAGGAAGTTCGAACACGACAGCCGGCATCCACTGGCACATAACGTCCAAAGTCTGGTACCTCCCGATGGACGACCAGCATTACAGCATCGGCTGGGTTGGTGTAGAGACGCCCGGCGGCGGCATGGACGAGTACGTAAATCCTAAATATGTAGGGACTATCACACCCGAGCTAATTCAAAAAGACAAACGCCAGATGGATTGCATCGAATGTCACAACCGGGTGACACACGTTTTCAGCTCGCCCAGTGACCTTATTGACAAGGCGATACGGGACGGCAGCATCGACCAGAATCTTCCTTTCATAAAGGCAAAAGGACTTCAGGCTCTTGATCCTCAAAACCCCAGCCTCGAAATCGCCAATGCCAAGGTAGAAGCGATAGATGGCTACTACCGGACCACCTATCCCGCAATCTATACAAGCGCCAAGGACAGGATTGCGAAAGCAATATCCAAACTCAAGGAAATTGCCAAACTTACCACCTTCCCCGACAACAACGTCAATTGGGACACATATCCCGACTTCTCGGGACACAACAAGCCTGCCGACAGTGTGCTGACTGGGGTGGAAATAAAATTTGACAACTGGAAGAACGACCCCTCTCAGGGGTGTTTCCGGTGCCATGGCACGTTGGTGCCCGCCACCAAGAACCCAACCGCGGTGAAAATGGGGCTTGGGGCAACTTCGACCTACGCCATGCTTCTGGCCAGTTCCGTTGCGGACAACACGACGGCGATCCACAGCTCCCTCGTCGGCGATAACCTGACCACGACCAGCCGCACGATTACCCAAACCAACGGAGATAACCTTACGGCCTCCGCCGAATCTCCAAAACTCAAGGACACGATCGATATCGGCTGTAACGTGTGCCACTACAGCCCTGCTAACACGTCAAAATCACCGGTGCCAAAAGACGTCATTCATCCTACCGAAAAGCTAAGCGACTGCATGGTGTGCCACGGTAAGACTGGCCCCAAACCCATACCTGCGGACCATCCTTGGAGCACCAATGAGGCATGTGTGGCATGTCACAAAGTCGCTCCGGGAACGTTGCCAGCGACCAAGCCTTCTCAGCTTTCCAAGAAGCAGATCCCCCATGCCATCAAAGGGCTCGAGGATTGTCTTCTGTGCCACAGCACTTCGAGTGCAAAACCCATCAAAGCGGATCACCCGTGGGCGACGAACGATACCTGCGCGGCGTGTCATCTGCTTTCGCCGAATCCAAAGCCGCTCCCGCCGTCGGACAAGCCTGCTGGTTCCGCTGTCAGCATACCCCATCCCACGATGGGGCTAGAGGATTGTCTTCTGTGTCACGGTTCCTCGTCTGCCAGACCTGTACCCGGCGACCACCCCTGGGCAACTAATGACACATGCCGGGTTTGCCACGCGGCGACACCGGCCACCACCACCCAGCTACCGGCATCGAGCCCGAGCCGGGCGCCTGCCGTGGCGCATTCCACGCAGGGCCTTTCCACTTGTTCCCTTTGCCACACCGGGGCAGGAGGGATAGCTCCGTTCCCGGCCGGCCACCTTGGAATACCGGATAGTTTCTGCCTGCTGTGTCATCAGTCGAGTTCTCCAGGAGTGCCACCAACGTCGTCACCTCCTGCCAACGTGAGTCCAATACCTCATTCGATAACCGGCTTGCAGGACTGTCTCTTATGCCACGGGAGTTACCGGAATCAAACCCTATCCTTCTGACCACGCCGGACGGGTTAATGCGATGTGTGTGGTGTGCCACAAGCCTGCTACCACCGGCCAAACGCCGGCTGTTACAACCGGAAGTGCTTCCAGCATCACGTCGAACTCGGCGTTGTTGAGCGGTACTTTGGACAATATGGGCGGCGCCTCATCGGTAAGCGTTTCCATCCAATGGGGCACAGCTTCTGGCAGCTACACCCAAGTAACAACGTCCCAGAATCTAGCCGCAACCGGCGCCTTCCAGTCAGCCGCCACTGGCTTGACAACGGGTACGACGTACTTCTACAGGGCTCAGGCCGTTGTGGGCAGTAGCACGGTGTACGGAGCCGAGAAGACGTTTGCCACCTCCGGAACAAGCGGTGGCGGCGGCGCCCCCTCGGTGACCACGGGCAGCGCATCTGGCGTTACGGCTAATGCCGCAACTCTGAGCGGCAACTTGGCTAGTCTCGGCAGTGCCGCTTCGGCAACGGTCTCATTCCAGTGGGGAACGGCGTCAGGGTCCTACGTCAACGCGACCACCGGTTCAGTCATGAACACCGCTGCCTCGTTTCAGGCCACCGTTACCGGCCTGGCACCAGTCACCACCTACTACTTCAGGGCGATGGCGACGGGAGCAATTACATCTTACGGCGCCGAAGGCAGCTTCACTACCGGACAGGCGGGCACGCCTCCGTCGGTGACTACAACGGGAGCGATTAATGTCACGGCCACCTCAGCTACGCTGCAAGGAACGTTTAACAGCCTGGGCTCCGCGCCATCAGTGGATATATCTTTCCAGTGGGGAACGGCGTCCGGGTCTTACATCAACCATACGGCTCCGACGACCATGGGAACCACCGCCGCTTTCCAAGCCAATTTAACGGGCCTGTTATCCGGGACCAGGTATTACTTCAGGGCCATGGCAGTGGGCAACGGTACATCCTACGGCGCGGAGATGAGTTTTACCGCCGGTCAGTCCGGGTCTTCGTCGGGAACGCCGACAGTGAGCACCAGTAACGCCATCAACGTTACGGCAAACTCGGCTACGTTGAGGGGCAGCGTAGACGGTCTGGGAGGCTTGACTTCGATCGATGCCAATTTCCAGTGGGGAACAGTTCCGGGGTCATATACCGGCCAGACAACAGTAACGACAATGGGCACCACAGGCATATTCCAGTTCAACCTTACCGGATTGACCTCCGGCACGACCTATTACTTCAGGGCGAAGGGGACGAATGGCACAACCACCGTATACGGCACCGAGCTCAGCTTTACTGCACCGTAAGTACCGGTGTTTTCTCTCGCAATGCCCAGTGAGAACAACGGAGGCCTTCGGGCGGACTGGCAGGACCGGGAATTGGAGATCATATGGAGAATAGATCGATGGTGAAAGAAAGAATACTGATTGGCAAGCTTGTGCTTCCCTTCATCGCAGCCGCGATCTTCGCAGGGTCAGCTGCTTGCACAACCGGAGGGCGGGTCGATACGTCGCCCCCCCCGGCTTCAACAGGCACCGTCAGCGTCCCTACGCCCCCATCTCGTGCCCCTGAAACCACCTCTGTCAACACGCAGCCGGGGGGGCCGTCTGTGACGACGGGCAAAGCAATCAATATCACTGACTCATCGGCCACTCTGCGAGGCACTTTTGACAACCTGGGCAATGCGCAGGCGGTGAACATATCCTTCCAGTGGGGCACGGCCCCAGGCACTTACGCGCATGAGACACCGACCGCGACCATGGGGACCACGGCCCCTTTCCAAGCCAATATTTCCGAGCTATCCCTGGGGACCAAGTACTACTTCAGGGCCAAGGCGGTTGGCGCCGGCACTGTATACGGCTCGGAGGCAAATTTCACCGCCGGCCAGCCGGGGGCTCCCGCGGACCTGGCGGCCGTGACGACGGGCAGCGCGACCAAGGTCAGCTCAGACTCCGCCCTGCTGATCGGGAGTCTCGATAGCCTTGGGACCCAGACGGCCATGAACGTCACGTTTCAATGGGGGACGGTCGCGGGGTCGTACACCGGTGAGACAAACGCGACGACGATGGGGACACCCGGCGCATTCCAGGTCGATCTCACCGGCCTGAGACCCAGCACAACCTACTATTTTAGAGCCAGGGGGATGAACGGCACGGCCAGTGTGAACGGGACGGAAGTCAGCTTTACGACGCAGTAAAAATGCATCTCTCGAGCAAGACAGTTTTCACTTGGCTGGAAGGAAAGAAAGCAAACAAATGGCGCAACATCGAGACACAAAAGACAAAACGCAAATCGGAGGAACGATGCCTGAGAAAGGTAAAAGGCGGAACAGAAGACTGTTCACACTCGGATTTATCGCCCTTGTGGTTGTTGGCGCAGCAGTAGCAGCATTTACCCGGGTATCGAACACCGCCGCAACGCCGGGGTTAACAAGTCAATGTGACGCTGTCGGCTGCCACGCATACCCGCCCACGCAGATGAGGATAACTGCGACAGTTACCTCAAATACGGTTGCACCGGGCGCCAGCTTCCCGGTTAATATCACATGGTCTGGCGGCAGCACCGCAGTAAATCCGGCCACGGGATTACCGTATATCACTGAAATCAACTGGCCGACCACCTTTACAAGTGTTACCAGGAACAACACGTCTTTCAACCCTACGCCGCGTGCTTCCCTTTTCGGGGACGAATTCGCCGAGCGGCAGCACGACGTCGACTTTGACGGCACCGGCAACTCCGGGAACTTACACCGTCAGAGTATACGCATCAACCTTCAGTCCCTGGGAAACAGCCTACCAGGACATCACCCTCAATGTTATGGCGCCCCCTGTCGTCTCCGGCCTCACGGCGACGCCAAATCCCACCAATGGTACGACTTCGGTCAATCTGAATGCCACGGTAAGCACCTCGGGTAGCACCACTATCGCAGCGGCTGAGTACTTCGTTGATTCGCTGGGCGCCAGCGGTGCGGGTACTCCCATGACAGGCACTTTCGGCAGCGCGACCGCTCCGGTATCAGCCACCATCAACACCTCATCGCTGACATTCAGCAGCCACACCATATATGTTCATGGTAAAGACGCCACTAACACCTGGGGGCCTGTTGCTTCGCTAACGCTTTCGGTTTCTAGTGGCGCCCTCGGTCCGCTCACCAGTGGCATAGCCATATCCCCCAATCCGACAGCCGGGGCAACTTCGGTGACCCTTTCGGGCACTGCCAGCAGCGTTACCACGAGCAATTCCACGGTCACTGCGGGCGAGTACTTCATCGACATGGTGGGCCCTAATGGTTACGGCACAGCCATGACCGGGACCTTCACCGGCACGACATCGCCGCTTTCGGCTTCCGTCAGCACTCGGGGCCTGGCCATGGGCACCCACATCGCCTACGTCCAAGGCAAAGATGCAGTGGGCAACTGGGGCCCCATCGTCGCCGGCACATTCAATGTCACCATTGGCACCACTACTTCGGATATCCAGGGTCCCTCGACCACGGGCCCCAGCGCCACCCCCAACCCAACCAACGGCGCCAGTTCAGCAACGTTGTCGGCCAGCATCAGCGACGCATTATCGGGCAACGCAAACATCGCTGCAGCCGAATATTACATCGACGCCGCCGGTCCTAACGGAAGCGGCACTCCGATGAGCGGGACTTTCACCGGCCCAACCGTATCCGTCACGGCTTCGGCGAGTATTTCCGGACTCTCGAACGCGAGCCATGTAGCCTACATCCATGGAAGAGACGCCGCCAACAATTGGGGCCCAATCGTTTCTGCGACTTTCACTGTGTCTCCTCTTCCCGGCCCGATAGCCAGCAGTGTAGCGGCCAGCCCCAACCCAACCGGCACTGCATCGTCGGTCACTTTGACTGCCAGTATCACCGATGTCAATAACGGCAACTACAACGTTACCAGCGCCGAGTACTTCATCGACGCAGTTGGCGCCAGCGGCACCGGCACGGCGATGACCGGAACATTCACCAGCTCGACGGTCTCGGTAACAGCCAGCGTCAACGTGTCTACGCTCAGCGTTGGCAATCATACCCTGTACGTCCGTGGCAAAGACGCAAACGGCTACTGGGGGCCGACGAATTCTGTAACACTCGCAGTATCTCCCAAGCCAATCACTAGTGGAGTATCGGCTACCCCCAACCCAACCAATGGCGCGGCTTCGGCAGCGCTTAGTGCAAGTGTTACCGAAGCCACTACCGGCAACAACAATATCGCCGGAGCGGAATACTTCATAGATACGATCGGCGCGAATGGCTCCGGAACCGCCATGACCGGCACCTTCACCAGTCCAACTGTCACTGTGAGCGCCACCGTAAACGTGTCCGGTCTGACCAACGCCACTCACACGCTGTACGTCCATGGAAGGGACGCACTGGGAAACTGGGGGCTTGCGTCCTCCACGTCGCTTTCGGTGACGCCAGCTCTGGCGGTACCGCCGACCGTGACTACAGGTGCGGCTCTCAACGTTACCGGTACCACAGGTACTTTGCAGGGTAACCTGACCGCGCTCGGCAGTGCCACATACGTTAATGTTTCACTCCAGTGGGGCACGAGCACCGGCAATTACGTAAACACGACCCCGCCGAGCACACTGGGCACCACAGGCGCTTTCCAGGCCAATATCAGCGGCCTTACAGCCGGCACGACCTACTACTACAGGGCCAAGGCAGTTGGTTCCTCCACCGCATACGGAGCAGAAATGACCTTCGTAGCCACGCCTCCGGCCGGAGCACCCGTCGTGACGACGCAGGGCGCCATTAACATTACATCTACCGGCGCCACGTTGAGCGCCAATCTCGGTAGTCTGGGCAACGCCTCGTATGTAAACGTGTACTTCCAGTGGGGCACCAGTTCGGGTTCCTACACCGGCCAAACCGCCCCCACGACGATGGGCACCACGGGAATAGTGCAGGCCAATATCACGGGACTCTCCACCAAGGTTACTTACTACTTCAGAGCAGTGGCGGTAGGAAGCAGCAACGCATATGGTGCGGAAATGAGCTTCACAACGCCGTAGAACGAAGGCTTAGAAGAAACTTGAGAATCGGGTGGAGGAAGGAACAAAGATGGTTAAACCGATAAACCGACGCAGACTGTTCACTCTCGGCATAATTGCCGCAATGGTTGTCGGCGTAGCAGTCGCCGCTATCGCCAGTCGGGTGTTGCCAGTGATGGCAACGCCCGGCCAGACGACACAGTGCGACGCTGCTGGCTGTCATGCCTATCCTCCTACCCAGATTAAGGTAGCGGCGACGGTCGCTTCGGCGACCGTCGCCGCTGGTAGCACCTTTCCGGTGAGCATCACGTGGTCTGGCGGAAGCACGACGATAAACACGATCACCGGCTCACCCTACATCACTGAAGTTAACTGGCCGATCAACTTTACTCCCGTCACGCGGGACAACAGCCTGTTCAATCCGACTCCGCGAGTCCCGGCGTCGAGTACGAGTGCAAGTGGCAGCACAACCTCAACTCTGACCGCGCCTACAACCCCCGGCACGTATACGGTCAGAGTTTACGCTTCAACCTTCAGTCCCTGGGAGTCGGCCTATCAGGACATCACAATCAACGTTTTCGCAGCTCCTACGACGAGCGGACTGACAGCTACTCCCAACCCGACCAACGGTGCCACGTCCGTCAATCTGAATGCCACAGTCAGCACTTCCGCCGGCAGCACCATCGCTGCGGCCGAGTATTTCACAGACACCGTCGGCGTCAACGGCACCGGCACGCCTATGACAGGCACTTTCGGGACCGCTACCGTGCCGGTGTCTGCCACGCTCAACGCCTCTCCTCTGACTTTCACCAACCACCTGATCTACGTTCACGGTAAGGACGCTGCCAACAACTGGGGGCCCACGGCATCGATGACTCTTTCGGTTTCGAGTGGCGCCCTCGGTCCGCTCACGAGCGGCATTACGATATCACCGAATCCGACCAATGGTGCGACTTCGGTGACGCTATCGGCTGTGTGCAGCAGCGTAGCCACGAGCAATTCGACTGTCACTGCGGCTGAGTATTTCGTCGATGTAGTCGGACCTAACGGCTACGGCACCCCTATGACAGGCAGTTTCTCCAGCACCACAATGCCGGCGTCAGCCACCGTCAATGTCGCTGCTCTGTCCGTGGGCAGCCACGCAGCGTACGTGAGGTCCAAAGATGCCGCGGGCAACTGGGGCCCTGCCACTTCAGGAGTGTTCGATGTCTCCTCTACCTCAACCGTGCACATTCAAGGTCCTTTGACAAGCAGCATCACTGTGACTCCAAATTCGAACGGGACTTCCGTGACCCTATCGGCCAGCTTCAGCGATCTTACCACCGGAAACGCGACCGTTAGTGCTGCCGAGTATTTCGTCGATGCCGCCGGTCCCAACGGCACTGGAGCACCGATGAGCAGCAGCTTCAATTCGGTGACCGTCACTGCGACAGCCAATGCGGATATCACGGCTTTGGCCGCCGGTAATCACGTCGCTTACATCCATGGCAAGGACGCGTCCAGTAACTGGGGACCTATAGGCTCGGCTACATTCAGCATTGCTGCGCCCCCGGCGACACCCGCCACTGCCTATTCGTCCAACTGTGCCTCCTGCCACGGCACTTCCGGCCAAGGCGCCTCAGGCCCAGCGATTGCTGGAACCTCTATTACGACGACCACCGCCCTGGTAAGCTCCGGCGGCCCGACGATGCCAGCTTTCGGCACAATGACTTCGTCTGACCTGGCAGGTCTGGCCACGTATGTGAACGGACTCGGTACGGTCCCAACCGCTGGTTCCGCGATATATGCCCTCAACTGCTCATCCTGCCACGGTGCGACCGGACTCGGCACGACAAAGGGGGTCGCTGTTGCGGGCGCGGCTGGACCGACTGTAAGCGCGATCATCACGACCGGCGGCCCGACGATGCCGGCCTATACGACAACTGACATCAGCTCAACGAGCTTGCCCGGACTGGTGACCTATGTTACGAGCCTGGGCCCAGTGCCGACCGCCGGGACTTCGATTTACGCTCTCAATTGCGGCGTTTGTCATGGGACGACAGGACAAGGCACCATTATGGCGCCGGCCGTCGGTGGCATACCGGCAGCTACGCTGACACCGACGGTACAAAGCGGACTTCTTCCAATCATGCCGGCTTATAACACCGCGGCGATCAGTTCTACCAATCTGGCAACCCTGGCGAACTATATTGCGACATTGCCCGGACCACCGACCAGTGGTTGGGCCGTCTACTCCGAATATTGCGGCCGATGCCATGGAACTTACGGAACGTCGGGACAGTATCGTCGGACGAAGCGCCAGCACCGTGACCAACTATGTTAGAAACGGAAGCGGCAGCGAAATGCCTTCTTTCAGCACCACGCAGATCAGCAACGCGGCTTTGACAAATCTGGCCAACTATGTCCAGGCCGGAATGATTCCCCCGAACGGTGGGACGACCGTTCCAGCGGCGCCAACTTCACTGACTGCCTCCGCTGCCAGTGCAACTCAGGTCAATCTGTCCTGGGTCAACAATGCAACCACCGCTACAGGCATCACCCTGCAGCGCTCCACCAGCTCTACGTTTAGCACCATAACCACTTTCAACCTGGCCTCCACAGCTACGACCTACAGCGATACTTCGGTGGCGGCTTCAACTGCCTACTATTACCGGGTCTATGCCTCTAACTCCGCCGGCAGCTCCGGCATGTCCAATACCGCGAATGTCGCAACACCCGCGGTGACAGGCGGGACCTCGGTGCCCGCTGCACCTAACTCTCTGACCGCCTCCGCTGCCAGCGCCACCCAGGTGAACCTGTCATGGGTGAATAACGCCACCAATGCCTCCAGCATCAGTTTGCAGCGTTCCACCAGCTCTACGTTTGGCACCGTGACCACCTTCAGCCTGGCCTCTACGGCTACCAGCTACACCGATACTTCGGTGGTGGCTTCAACTACCTACTATTACCAGCTCTATGCCTCTAACTCCGCCGGCAATTCTGGCATGTCCAATATCATCACGGTCAATACCCCGGCTGGAGCGGCGCTGGTCGATTACGCTACCCAGATTCAGCCCATGTTGCAGGTCTGTAATTCCTCATCGTGCCACCCGACTGCGGGAATCAACCTTAGCAACTATGCTGGCGTCTACGCAGCAAGGAACAGCCTGCCCGGTATGGGTTCAAGTCGCTTGACCACCACCCAAAGGCAGTCTCTTGCGACATGGATTAGCCAAGGTGCTCTAGCGTCCGCTCCGACCGTTCCGGCGGCGCCTACTTCACTGACTGCTGCGGCGGCCAGCCCAACTCAGGTCAATCTATCCTGGGTCAACAATGCAACCACCGCTACAGGCATCACCCTGCAGCGCTCCACCAGCTCTACGTTTAGCACCATAACCACTTTCAACCTGGCCTCCACAGCTACGACCTACAGCGATACTTCGGTGGCGGCTTCAACTGCCTACTACTACCGGGTCTATGCCTCTAACTCCGCCGGCAGCTCGGGCATGTCCAATACCGCGAATGTCGCAACACCCGCGGTGACAGGCGGGACCTCGGTGCCCGCTGCACCTAACTCTCTGACCGCCTCCGCTGCCAGCGCCACCCAGGTGAACCTGTCCTGGGTGAATAACGCCACCAATGCCTCCAGCATCAGCCTGCAGCGCTCCACCAGCTCTACGTTTAGCACCGTAACCACTTTCAGCCTGGCCTCTACAGCTACCAGCTACACCGATACTTCGGTGGCGGCTTCAACTACCTACTATTACCGGGTCTATGCCTCTAACTCCGCCGGCAATTCTGGCATGTCCAATATCATCACGGTCAATACCCCGGCTGGAGCGGCGCTGGTCGATTACGCTACCCAGATTCAGCCCATGTTGCAGGTCTGTAATTCCTCATCGTGCCACCCGACTGCGGGAATCAACCTTAGCAACTATGCTGGCGTCTACGCAGCAAGGAACAGCCTGCCCGGTATGGGTTCAAGTCGCTTGACCACCACCCAAAGGCAGTCTCTTGCGACATGGATTAGCCAAGGTGCTCTAGCGTCCGCTCCGACCGTTCCGGCGGCGCCTACTTCACTGACTGCTGCGGCGGCCAGCCCAACTCAGGTCAATCTATCCTGGGTCAACAATGCAACCACCGCTACAGGCATCACCCTGCAGCGCTCCACCAGCTCAACCTTTGGCACCGTAACCACTTTCAACCTGGCCTCCACAGCTACGACCTACAGCGATACTTCGGTGGCGGCTTCAACTGCCTACTATTACCGGGTCTATGCCTCTAACTCCGCCGGCAGCTCCGGCATGTCCAATGCCGCCACTGTCGCAACACCCGCCTCAAGTGGCGGCTCAGGACCCATAACCAGCAATGCAACTGTGTCACCCAATCCAACCAATGGAGAAAACGAGGTAACGATAAGGGCCACGGTGAGCGACGTTAGCACCGGTGGTTCCAACATATCCGGCGCCGAGTACTTCATCGATACTGTTGGCGCCTCCGGGACGGGTCGCTCTATGGAAGCCACGGACAACAGATTTGACGAACAGACCGAGACAGTAGAGGGGGATTTCAGTCCTTCCGGCCTATCATTGGGCTACCATACTCTTTACATTCACGGGAAAGATGCCACAGGGAATTGGGGGGCGGTTTCCTCGGTAGTTGTCAACATCACTGCCAACTAACAGATCACCCTACAGTCGCCCAAGACGGGAAGAAGGAGGTGGACGACCGTCCCTCTTCCCGTCTTGGGCTTACCTTTGTCCCTGCATTCGAGTTCAATCTGACCCGGAATGCCTCTTTGGCGGCAAGACTTCGTGGGCGAGCATGAACAAGGAACGATGACGCGCGACTAACGAGTAACGAGGAGATCAATCATACATATTCAGACAATGTGAGTGGTTGGCTTCACGGTACCGCCGTTCTTAACGACGGGACTTTCGCCGTGCTAATATGGAATTGTTGATCTGATAACCTATGAATTGGAGAGCACCCGGGAGGGGAACATGCGGGTCCTGGTCGTAGAAGACGAAAAAAGACTCGCCGACATCATTAAGCGAGGCCTGACGGAGGAGGGGTACTCCGTTGACGCCGCGTATGATGGGGAAGAAGCGGAGTACATGGCGCTGGCGACGCATTACGACGCGATCGTGCTGGATCTGATGCTCCCCAAGAAAGACGGTGTCACTGTGTGCCGCGACCTTCGATCTCGAAACGTTACCACTCCGATCCTCATGTTGACGGCGAGAGACACACTGGACGACAAGATAAGGGGCCTCGACTCGGGAGCCGATGACTATCAAGTCAAACCATTTGCTTTCAGCGAACTGCTGGCTAGGGTACGGGCGCTGATGCGACAGCGAGGCGCTGCCAAAGTCACAAAAGCTGCAGGTGGAAGACCTGGTGATGGATACGCTCACTCGAGAGACGTGGCGGGGCAAACGCAGA
>CAVUYC010000004.1:0-37596 GCA_963745605.1 uncultured Chloroflexia bacterium
TTCTTTTTTTGTTTATTACTGACTCATTTCTCACCGTATTGCTGGGTGAGACCTGCCGTGGTCATCCAAAATGATGTCGGAAATCAAAGAAGCCCAAACGTGATCGTAGCAAGTATGACCACAGCGCCAAACAGGCCATTCCCCTTCCTGGTGATGGTCAAGGCTGAGGAATCGGGGTTAGACAAAGACGGTGCTGTCGATTTGGGCTCCATACTTACAGTCGACAAAGGTCGGCTGAGAGACAGGGCAGGGCACTTATCCCCTGCCAGGATGGATGAACTCGACAGGGCAATCTGTGTTAGCCTGGGCATTAGTACAGCAAGACTGAGTCAACGGGGATATGCGCCCCCTCGTAGGCCACACTGCGGTTCGGCGGGATTCCGACTAAGGGAACCTCTGTTATGGGGTTCCCTCTCTTTGTATCTCTCTGCCGGAGACGCCTGCCGATTAAGGGGCGCCCGCAGGGGGGCGCCTTTACACAACCACCGTCTTCCGCAATCATTGCAGAGAGATCCCGGACATCTGCCATTCGCGCCTTTGTCCCATCCATCCCGTTGTAGGGGCAGACCACCGTGTCTGCCACCCGTCAGGTCACCCGATGTTGAAGGGCAATCACAGTGGATTGCCCCTACACAATCGATGGCATTGTCCTGGAATTTGCCTGATGTCGAAGGCCCCATTCTCTCCCATGCCCGCCCTTCCCCGATTAATGGGCGCCCGCAGGGGGGCGCCCCTACACGACCCTCGTCTACCACAAGGATGGCAAAGAGATCCTGGGCTCTGCCGAAAACGACCTCTGTCCACGACAATCCTTTGTAGGGGCGGGCTCCCATGCCCGCCCACCACCGATTAATGGGTTACCTGTCCGCGGTCTTGACAGGATAACGGCGCCCCAGCACAATCGATGACATTGTTCCGCAATATGTTTGACATCGAAGGTCGTCATTCAATCCGGCTGACGGGATACGATTATTCCCAACCCGGGTATTATTTCATTACCATTTGCACCCAGGGCCGGCGGCCGATGCTTGGATTGGCAATCGGTGGCAACCTGACCCTGAACCCATTGGGCGAAATGGTGATGAATGTCTGGCGCCAAATCCCGGAGCGTTACCCTGGGATTGAAGTCGACATTGCGGTGGTGATGCCGAACCATTTCCACGGCATTGTTGTTGTAGGGGCGGGCTCCCACGCCAGCCCGTCGCCGATCAATGGGCGCCCGCAGGGGGGCGTCCCTACACTGTCCCTGCCTGGAATCGTTCACCGCTTCAAATCCCTGACACACGAAAATACGATGGACCCGGACCCGGACAGGAACGAACCATCGCCGAGAAACGTCTTTTGGCAACGATCCTTCTATGACCGCGTTATCCGCAACGACCGCGAATTGAACGCCATCCGGGAATACATTCAGGCAAACCCCGGCAATTGGGACCACGGACGAAGATTACGTGTTGTAGGGGCAGACCCTCGTGTCTGCCCAGGGGTAGGATCACCCGATGTTGAAGGGCAATCACAGGGGATTGCCCCTACACGATCGATGCCATCAGTCACGGCCAACACGTGTGACATCGAAGGCCGTCATGTCACGCGCCCGGCCGACCGGACGATAGAATGCGCGCTGTAGGGGCGGGCTCCCACGCCCGCCCACCCACGGTTGATGGGCGCCCACAGGGGGGCGCCCCTACACAACCCACGTCTACCCACAAACACGGCAAACAAATTCGAGGCTGCTGTCAAACGCACCCTTGTCCACCGCAATCCTCTTGTAGGGGCAGACCACCGTGTCTGCCCAGCCCGTCGGATCACCCGGTTAAAGGGCAATCACAGTGGATTGCCCCTACACGATCGATGACATTGTTCCGGCAACATGTTTGACATCGAAGGTCGTCATTCAATCCGGCCGAGGACGAAGATTGCGCACTGTAGGGGCGGGCTCCCACGCCCGCCCGTCCGCCGGTTAATGGGCGCCCGCAGGGGGGCGCCCCTACACAACCCACGTCTTCCGCAAACACGGCAGAGAGATTCGGGACTGCTGCCACTACGGGCCTCTGTCCACGGCCATCCTGTTGTAGGGGCAGACCACCGTGTCTGCCCAGCCATCGTGTCCACCCGATGTTGAAGGGCAATCACAGGGGATTGCCCCTACACGATCGATGACATTGTTCCGGAATATGTTTGATATCGAAGGGCGCCATTCAATCAGGCCGAGGACGAAGATTGCGCACTGTAGGGGCGGGCTCCCACGCCCGCCCGTCCCGTGATTAATGGGCGCCCGCAGGGGGGCGCCCCTACACCACCCACGTCTCCCGCAAGGATGGCAGAGAGATCCCGGGCATCTGCCATACGCGCCTTTGTCCACGATCACACCCCGTTGTAGGGGCAGACCACCGTGTCTGCCCACCCCGTCGGATCACCCGAATTAAAGGGCAATCACAGGGGATTGCCCCTACACGATCGATGACATCGTCAAGAATGTGTTTGATATCGAAGGTTGTCTTTCAATCCGGCCGAGGACGAGGATTGCGTGTTGTAGGGGCGGGCTCCCACGCCCGCCCGTCGCCGTTTAATGGGCGCCCGCAGGGGGGCGCCCCTACACAATCGATGACATTGTTCCGCAACATGTTTGATATCGAAGGGCGCCATTCAATCAGGCCGAGGACGAAGATTGCGCACTGTAGGGGCGGGCTCCCACGCCCGCCCACCCTCCGGTCGATGGGCGCCCACAGGGGGGCGCCCCTACACAACCGATGACATTGTTCCAGCATTTGCCTGATGTCGAAGGCCCCATTCTCGAAATTCGGCACGTCCTCCCCCTACCTCCCCCTTGCCGTCCGCGGCTCGTAGAGAGATCCCGCCTCCACCACCAAAGCCAGGCTCATCAGAAAATCGTCGTGGCCGTGCGATGGATCGACGTAGAAGTTCATGGTGCGCGAGGCCCGGTAGTATGACTTCGCTTTCTCGATCTGCGACCAGAAGGTCTGGTACTCGGCGGAGCCGTCCCCGGCGTACATCTTGAGGCGCCCCGAATTCACCGCCGCCAGCAGATTGAAGCCGAGCTCCGATTTCGAAGGGGCGGTGAAGACGAAGGGCGAGACCACCCCACCCAGCGCCTCCCGCAGAAACGAGTAGACCGGCTGGCCCACGCCCGTGGCGTCGACGACGACCCGGCGGCAGTGCCAGATGCTCTTGAGGAGGTCCACAAGCCTGGGATACAGCTCGGCGTGACGCACGCCGGTAAAGGAGTAATGCTCGACGATGTTGATGCTCCCCCTCACCCTAACCCTCTCCCACGCTGGGGAGAGGGAATCTAAAGGAACCCTGTCCGCGGCGGGAGGGAATCCGAAGGAACCCCGTTCCGCGGCGGATAGAGGGAGTCCGACGGAACACGCTCCCTCGCAGCGGTGAGGGAATCCGGGGAAACCCTCCCACGCGGTGCGGACGGAGGAATTCAGGGGAACCGCCGACAAACCATCCTCAGAGAGGTTGATCTCGGCGATGGTCACCACGGTCGAGTCACGCCGCGGAGCAAGCGAGCGCAGGTACTCGTCCTCTTCCCCTTCCGCCTCCCCGGCGAGGTCGATGCCTGCCACATAGACGCGGCCGGGCAAGGGGCGGTGGAGACGGGAATGTGCACCCTGGAGTTGAGCACGCTGCTGAGCGGAGAAGAAGCCACCGCCTCCACGTACCGGCAGCAGACAGTACTGCGTCCGAAAGAGAGGGTGATTCTCTCCGAGCCGGTCCCGCTCGCCCTCGACGTATTTCAGATAGTCGGGGTTATGCCGGGCGACTTCCTGCCAGTCGAAGCCGAAATGGCGCCGGATGCCGTCTTTCTTCTCCAGCTCCAGGTTCGTCTGCTTCCCCTCCTCCAAAAGGGTGGAATCGTCCCATGCCGTGCCGTAGAGGACGGTGGTGACGTTGGTCGTACTGCCCATGGGCTTGAACTCCTTGGAGAATTTCTCTTTGCTCACGTCCTGGGCCTCATCGATCTCGAGGAGGAGATGGGCGGTATGACCGACGACGCGCGAGGAGTCGTCCGCCGAAAGGAAGACGGCGCGGGCGGCGCCGAGCCTGATGATGTACCCGTGTTCGGTGACCCAGCTTCCCGTCAACCCGGCATCGTCCAGCCTGTCTTTCAACCGCGTCATGGAAATGATGGTCTGCGGTTTGAAAGAAGGAGAACACTTGACGAGGTTGCGGCTGGCCCCGGAGTTCAACATGAGCAGGGCAATTTCGATCCTTGACGACAGCTCGTTCTTGCCGCCCTGACGCGCAATCTCAACGGTGAAGTTGAGGCCGCGCCCGTTCATTGCACTGTCAAGGACGGCGCTGGCCACCTGCTGCTGATAGGGTCTCAGACTATGGATCACGGCCACCTCCAGATTCCGGCAACCTCGCTGTCCCTATGAAGGGCACTATTCTTGACATTTAGACAGCATCAAACCTACAATCTAACTATGGTTCGAGAACAGGAACAGGGAAAGGAACAGGATAAGATCGATCTGGGAAAGCTGATCAAGCAGCAACGGGCATCTCTGTCGCTCACTCTTCAGGGGCTGGCGGCAGAGGCCAAGGTCTCCGCCTCCCATCTGGGGCGGATCGAAAGGGGAGAGCGCTTCCCTTCGGCGCACGTGTTCAAGAAGATAGCCAGGCCTCTCTCGTTCGAAGAGAACGAGCTGTTTGCGCTGGCCGGCTACCTGACACACCGGAGCGACGGCGTCGAGGAAAGGGTGACCTACGGCGAGGGGCGGCTCGATCCTTTTGTTGCCAGGATGCTGGCCCAGGAGACGATTGAAGTGCAGCGCACTGTAGTGGGGATCCTGACCGTGCTGAAGAGCATATCCAGGGACCTCATGGTCAAGAAAGAACAGTAGGCGCCGCACCGGTCAACCGTCAACTGTAGACTGCGAGGAGCAGCGCTTCCACCGCGTTGCTTCTGGCAAAGAAAACAAGCGCGACCTGCCGGCCCGGAATCATTTCAACGGCAGGCAGGTTACGCGCCACTTTGACGTCTTCGAGGTAGTCCCTGGGGCTGCCTGCGAGCTGCACGGTCGCGGTATACGAGTCAGGATCAAAACCCCTCAGAATGCCCTTTCTCAATGTTCGCCTCCTATGGTGAAATCAAGCCCAGCTTCTGCATAAGCCCAGCTTCTGCAGATAGAGGCCCTTCGCCGGCTCGTAGACAAGTTCAATCCAGCTCACCCTCCTCTTTTCCGCAGCGAAACCGCACCTCCTGTCAGTGACGTCGACAACGTCGAAGACCTGCAGCCCGCAATGCACCGGAACGGTGATGTTGTCGTCGACGGATTCTCGCAGCAGCCGGCCCAGAACGGCCTCACCCCGCGCCTCCACCTGGGCCACAGAGGTCAGATTGCTGTCCTCGACGGCCAGGAACCGGCTGCCCAGGCCCTGCAACCCATCCCAATCGAACTTGCTGATGACGATGGCGGCAGCGCTGCCGGCGGCCCCGCCGGTGTCACGTCCCTCAACCCTGATTTCGTTGGCCTTGACGGCGCTCATCGCGTAGTTGGCGCTGAGGACGGGATGGGAGACCCCGAACGAATAGACGGAAGGGCCGGCACTCTCCGGATTCAACAGCACGGCCGTTTGACCTTCGACGAGGAGAAGATCGGGAATGAACTCGAGCAGTCTGGCCACGACCGCCTTGCCGTTGTCTCCCACGGTGATGACAAAGTCGGGGCAATCGGAGGCGGCGAGGGATTCGCTGCGGACCGAGAGCCTGATGCCAACGCGGGCAAGGACAAAGGCGAGGATATCCTTGATATTCTTGTCCGGGCCTTCCCGGTTCCAGCGAAACTGGTTGCGGGAAACCCAGGACTCCAGCCGGCCCCAGCCATCCTCCGCAACGAGGAACACGGTGGCCTTTCCGGGAGAGCTTCTCATCCCACGCGTCTCGATGCTGAACGACGGGCCATCGCTTGCTTCCGTCCCCGAGGATGTAAGGTAGCCCGGGCTTACCTCCACCTCGTCGCCCAGCTCCGGAGACAGAGGATTCCGGTCCCCCGACCTCAGTTCGACCTCAACCGCGCCCCCGCCGGCGCTTTGCCTCGACCTCAGCCCGACCACATCCGGCGTCAGGTCCAGTTCACGGACGGCGAGCGGCGCTGTCCAGACACCGGAGGTTGACGAGAGCCAGCAGTTGCCGGCGTCCGAGGCTAACGCCAGTCCGAAGTTCGACGAGAAGTCGAAGGCGGCAGGCTCAGTCCACAGGCCCTGAACGAAAGGCACGCCGGGGATGGAATGGCACAGGAAAGGGCGCGCGTACGGCTCCACTCCGGCAAACCTCTCCACGAAGGAACAGCGGAAGGCATCGGTCCTTGAAAGAAAAGGGGCGGCGTATTCGAACTCGCCCCCTGCCGGAGCGGTGGCCATCTGCTGCAGTTCGGACCACGTCTCAGCGCCAACCTCACCTCCGTCCCCGTATACCACCGACCATGCCTTGTAGTTCCCGGCAGGGTCCTTGCCCGTAATGACCAGGTCCCAGTCCGCGCCGTAAACCGCCGCCACTCCGGACAGATCGCCGGTGGTCTTGTCCCAGGGAACGGCACTCTGCCAGGTCCCCGAAAGGCATTTCTTGACGTAGACCGTGGACTGGTCGGCGATGAAGACGGCCAGGTCGCCGTTTGGCTTGTGCGAACAGGCCAGCCCGTTAATGCTGCTGCTCGCTGTTATGTCAAGCACCACCGGCGTTCCCCAGGTGGCTCCGCAGTCCGGGCTGACCATCCGCGTCAATTCGCGGGCGGCATTGACCCAGAAGACCGACACTTCGTTGCCGGAGGAGGCCAGGGCCACGGCCAGACAGTTGTATTGTCCGGTTTCGGTCCAGTCAGAAAAATTGGAGGACGGACCGGGGAGGGGGGTACGCTGCAGGAGCAGCTTGCGTCCGTCTGAGGGCGGCGAAATGCGCGCACGAACCAGCGACCCGTCCCCACCCAGGACCAGACAGTGGAAGTATTCCTCTTCGGGCCCGGCGTAAAGCCGCTGCCAGTCGAGCCGGACAAGCCCCATGGAACGGTTGCTCGACCGCACTCTCAAATAGGGAGTCCGCACCGCACGGCGCTGCGCCGTCAGCAAAGTCTGGCTGAGGCTTCTCATTTCGGTTCTTCTGCCTTCTGACCCGGGACATACTCTTTGCCCCAGAAGAAATGGCCGTGGATGTACCCGCAGCTGTAAGCTGCAAGCAGCGCCAGAAACCACCTCCAGCTCACCATCTCGTTCCTGCCGATGACGTAACCGGCGAGCAGGACGGTGACCAGCACCAGATACTCGACCTTGTGGTAGATGTCCCGGGCGATGTAGGTCCAGGGGCGGCCCCCGAACCGTGACCACAACTCGCGATAGAGATCCATATTGCCTCCCACCGAAAAAGAAAATCCTAAATCCTAAACTCTAAACCCTAAGCACTAAACAAATTCAAAATCCAAATGACAAAAAATGACGAATGACCAGGATACAATGACCGAACATTGACGGAATAACCAATGACCAGGACACAATGACCAAACACTGACGAAATCACCAATGACCAGGACACAATGACCAAACACCAGGTTCGCAGCACCCCGCCCCAGACTCCACGTCGTCCCGAGGAGTGGATGGGGTGGGACGACTCTGAGTGGTACGGCTCTAGAGGGACGGCTCCGATTGGTACGACTCGGTGTCGTACGACTCGGAGTCGTACGACTCGGAGTCACACCCACGCAATCACAGCAGCCCTGTAGGGTGGGTGCAGTCCGCCGGTGAGGACGAACCCACCAGTCTCCGTTCGGTGGGTTGCGCTTTGGTGGTTAGGAGAGCGCTTCACCGACCCTACACGTCGAACTGACGAAATCACCAATGACCAGGACACAATGACCAAACACCAGGTTCGCAGCACCCCACCCCAGACTCCACGTCGTCCCGAGGAGTGGATGGGGTGGGACGACTCTGAGTGGTACGACTGCGAGTCGTTCCGAATGATCCGTGGCGGCCCTCCGCTGAGTGCTTTCACGTATACATCTCTTTCACCCTCACCCGGTTTTTCATCCCGAGGACATGGAGGTCCCTGCGGAAGCGTTCGAGCAGTTCTTTCCCCCAGGCGAGGAATTCGGCCGGGGTCTGCAGGCCGCCCAGGTTGACCCGGTTGATCGAATACGAGGCGAGTTCGACCGCGGCGTAGCCGGCTGCCCCTCCCGCCACGAGGTCCTCGAAGCGCTCGGGGATGGTGGAGGTGGAGGCGTCCAGAACATGAAGCCGGCCGAAGAAGATTTCGAGGTCGGAACCATCGGGGATCTCGCGGCCCAGCAGTGTGAGCTGGCCGGCCCAGAGGTTGAACCGGGGAAGCGAGGGGGGGAACTCGCCCAGGGGATACTCGACCGCCTGCACCATGATCAGTCCCGTCAGGTCCGAGATATCGATAGTCCGGGACTGCGCCACCGTCGCCCTGGTCACCCGTTGTTCATCCGGGATTGCCTGAGAGAACTCGCGCAGGGCACGCCCGATGTGACGCTCCAGTTCAAGGTCCGTCCAGCGGTAATCGGCAGGGTCCTCGTCATGCAGGTCCCGCCGCACAAGCTGGCGCATTTCGGAGAGATTCGTTGTCATGTTAACCATCCCCCTGACCCCCTTCCTTGAAGGAAGGGGGAAGACACTTTTGAGGGGCGTCGCCCCTCAGACTCCCGAACTCCCAACTTGGAGATTTCGTCGGAGCTACGCCATCCCCCTGCCCCCTTCCTTGAAGGAAGGGGGAAGATACTTCTGAGGGGCGTTGCCCCTCACGCTCCCGAACTCCCTCGCCAGATTCCTCTGAGTGATTCCCCCAACGCCACCCTCCCTACCGTCTTTGCGAGGAGGCTCTGCAGGCATGCCGGAAGAGCCGACGTGGCAATCTGGGAGGGGAGCTTTCCCTTTTTGAATTTCGTGCTTGTTTCGTGCTTCGACATTCGTGCTTCGAATTTGTGTCCTGATCACAGGAAGGGGGAAGACACTTCTGAGGGGGCTGCGCCCCCTCAGACTCCCGCGTTACTAGTCCTGGACTCCGATCAGCGCCGCGGCCTTGACCGCCGAGAATAGCGCCAGCGAGACGTACCACTTGATGCGCGTGCGTGTGGCGTCTTTGGTCTCCAGCGAGCCAACCCTTTCCACGGTGAGGTAGCCGGGGGCGGTGAGCCCGCAAATGGCGCCCTCTCCAAGCTGGAGAGCGAAAATAGTTGAGGATGTGCCGCCCGTGGTCACGGTCTCTACCCCGCCGGAAACCACGTGCGTGTCGAGGACCCAGTCGCTGACCCCCAGGGGGATGCCGTTCCACAGCTCGATGAAGTTGCCCCACCTGTCGCGATCGGTCTCCATCATGCCCCCGGCCGCCCTCACCAGGGCATTCACCTTGCGGCGGCTGCGCCGGCTCATGAGCAGCATATCCGGCCTGCCTCCCTTACGGCATCGATGAGCTGGTCAAGCATGGCGAGGGACAAAGTGGCCCCCGCCGCCCCTGCGGCGATCAACTGGCCGCCGGCGCTCGAGGTGTCGATCAGCTTCCTCAGGCCGTCGAACTGCTTGGTGCTCACCGAGGAGTCTCCATAGATGAAAATCTCCTCGAATTTATTCCTCAGGGCCTTGGATTTGAGCTCGATGACAGCAGCTTCCAGGTCCTGAATGTTGGAGCGCGTCGACCTCAGGAAGTTGTCGACGTCGGCATCGCCGCCCATGATCTTGAGGTTGGCGGTGCGCTGGTCGAAGGTAGGGGTCGACTCGTTCCAGGTGTCGCCCACGTCATAGAAGTCGATCGAAGGCAGAGCATTCTCGCGGTTATAGGTGAGCCCGTTGCCCACGATCTCGATGAAGGGCAGCGTCCTCAAGACCGGAGACTCTTTGACGACGGTCTCGACCACTCCCTGCAGGAGGATATCGTTGGATAGTTTCGATGCTTCGGTTAGTGTTAATGCCAATTTAGTTTCTCCTTAAGTAATTCGATCTTCCCCACCCTGATTCTTCGTCGAGGTGCGCCATCCCCCTGACCCCCTTCCTGAAGGAAGGGGGAAAATACTTTTGAGGGGCGTTGCCCCTCACGCTCCCGAACTCCCTAGCAGATTCTCTGAGTGATTCCCCCGGGCCACCCTCCATACCGTATTTGCGAGGAGGCTCTGCAGGCATGCCGGAAGAGCCGACGTGGCAATCTGCGAGGGGAGCTTTCCCTTTTTGATTTTCGTGCTTGTTTCGTGCTTCGACATTCGTGCTTCGAATTTGTGTCCTGATCACAGGAAGGGGGAAGCTCTCCTGCACGCCCCACCATGGGATTTTTCAGCTACCTCACCGCCCGTGCGACTCCCCTTTCGATCTTCTCCCGCGGCGAAAGGTCCACCTCTACGCCGCCACGCTCCGGGGCTCCCGCGGGGAATCTCTCGGAGGCGGCGCTTGCCTGAATTCCCTGTTTCACCTTCTCCACGAGCAGCTTCGCCTTCTTCAGGGATTCGGCGATGGCTGAGATGGAATCCCCTCCGATGAGCTCCGAGGGGACGTCTGGGTTAGCCTGGGCCGTGAGGTCCCGGTAGCCGGCGACTGCCTCCTTGAGCGAGTCCCCCATCCCCTGCAATTCAGCGGCGAGGGTCTGGCCTGCCTGGCGAAGCGCCTTCAGTTCTTCCTCCCTCTCCAGGCTGGCCTTCTCCAGGACGGCGACCTTCGCCCTCGCCTCCTCGAAGAGCGCCGCCTCTTCCCCTCCTTCTTGTGGATGTTGTCGGCATTCTTGTGTTCGTCTTCCATAACTCCTCCTTTCGTTATTTGCAGTGACTTCGCTGGGACTAAATCCCCCTTGGTCCCCCTTTGGAAAAGGGGGAAAAGTATTTTCGGGGGGCTGCGCCCCCTCAAGCTCCTGCGCGCCCCACCCTGGGATTCTTCGTCGGAGCTAAACCATCCCCCTTAGTCCCCCTTTGGAAAAGGGGGAAGAGTATGGACCATCTCCCCGCAGGGCTTCTCCCTTTCTCAAAGGGAGACTGAGAGGGATTTCCCCCCATATGCTCCGCTCATCCTGAGCCTAGAAGTTCACCCTGAGCTCGCCGAAGGGAAGGACCCTCCACCCTCAGGATCTCCGCCTTTTCCTCCAGCCAGCGCTTGAATTCGGCCTCCGGGTCCTGGATGCCAAGCTGGTCCATGGCACGGCGGCGCGAATGGATGCCGTTCTGCACGAGGACCTGTTCGTCCGCCACCGTCTTACTGATGTCGCCCGGCAGCACCTGTCCCCACACCACCCTGAGGTGGTTGTCGCCGAAGGAGACGCCTTCATATTTCTCGAGGAGCTTGAGCACCATGGCGTTGCGCCGGTTGTAGGCAACGGTGCGTATCAGCCTTTTCCGTCTCACTTTCTGCAGCAGAGGCTGCAGCTCCATCTCCAGGGCCAGGCCGGAAAGATCGCCCGGCGCCGCCGTCGGCCGCCGTCGGCGCTACCGAACGCCGCCCTGGGGGACTCCGACAGGTCATGAAGGATGCGGTAAAGCATATTGATGTAATCGATGTGGAGCCTCACCCCACCCCCCTGCAGAAGGTCGAGGAGGTAGGCTTTGGCATCCTCTGGAACGTTCCACACTGCCCCCGGATTCACCGCGATATCCTCCGATTGCTCGACGTTTTCGAGGACGGCGATGGGATTGCCGGAAAGCTCGAGTATCCGTGAAAGCTGGGACATGGCCCGGTTCAGTTCGCATTGCGTTTCCCTGATCTGAACCAGGTCGGAGGCGCCCCAGGCCTTCTTGGGCTCCCGGAGATTGGGAAAGATGACGAAGGGTATGAAGCCGTAGGGGTTGGCCTTGCTTTCGATGAGGCTATCGTCAACCCAGAGCTGAAATTCGGAATCGGTCCATGCCTCCACGATGGCGACGCTCCTGCCCTTGGCCGGCGTGGCATACAGGGCCGAGGCGGTGTCGCTGCTGAGGGCGTACCTCGACGCCACCCGCCAGACTCTCGACACGTCGTCGGGGGCGGTCCAGGTGAAGATGCCCTGAATATCGGGGGCGGTTACGCGTACGGTCCGGGACGCTGCGTCCCAGATGACCTTGTAGGCGGAGTCGCCAAGAATGGCGCAGTCGATCTCCGTCTCAAGGTCGAGCTGCTCCAGATTATTCTCGTCGTAGACCCGGTGCAGCGCGGCTTCGGCACGGGAGCAGTTCTCCCTTTCCTGCGGAACTGTCTTCTCTGGGATCGACGGCAAAGGTGATTCCCGACATGAGATATGAGGCGACCTTCTCGACGAAGGTGCGGGCGTAGTTGAAGGTGAGGCGCTTTTCGCCCCTCCTTTCTCTCCCCACCCACTGTTCGCCATGGTAGAAATTGAGAAGCTCACGGTAGCGCTCGATGCGGTCCGTGTCCCGCCGTACGAGTTGATTTGGATGAAAGGAATTCACAGCGGCCTCCTGTTTTACGGCATGCGCCGTCCGGCTCACGCGGCTGGCGTATGCCGATTTGTATTGGGCGAATTTGAAGACTGAAGCGCGAAATACTCATGCCTGGGCAGCTTCAAAATGCTAAATGGACTCGAAGACTACCCTGGTTCACGTCCTGGCGGTCTTAACGATCCGTTCGATGGTCCGGGCGCAGACGCCGAACTTTTTCGACAGTACAGCGACTTCCTCGCCGCAGGAATAACGGCGCGCGATCTCCCTGTTGCGCAGCTGCGTCATCCATTTCTGGGTAGCCCCTTTTACTTCATGGAGGCAGCGTGGGAAGGGACATTCCAGACATGCCGCGGCGGCATCACAACCATCGTCGCGGTATTCGCAGAATTCAGGGAGGAGGTCCAGAAGTTCGTCGATGCTCGGGCGGGGATAAACGGCAAAATCCTGCTCTCTCATCTCATCCATCAGATCAACCTCACAAAGCACGCGCGATAATCAGGGTGTATTAAGTGGGGGTTGGCAGGGTGTTCCTGTCGCTGAGGATAGTAGCACGCCTGTTCTAGCGTGTCAATAGCTGGTTTGTCGCAAGTTCACATGCGACGAAATGGATGAAGTGTCCTGGCTTTGCATGCCTTGAGCCATTTCTCGGCCAACTGGTAGAGGCCTATGCGGGATTGCCAGACATCTGGCGGAACGCCCTCGAAATACTTTGTCCTGTTGATTTGAACACGCTGGTGATTGACGTCATTGTAACCATTGTCAATGGTGTTGGAGCGGGTTATCGGATATCCTGTGACAAGGTTGTCCGGTTCAGGTTCGGGTCTGTGGTTATGCTGCCAGTTAGACAGGATTGATGATCTCCTTAAGAAGGGGGGAATGAGCGAATGTCGTTCATCAGTCTAATCATCAGAAACATTCAGGGCAATGCCACCAGGAGCCTATTGGCGTTTCTATGTGTCCTGGGGGTTTCGGCATTTTTCATGTCGACCATGGTAGTTTCGAGGGGAACGCAGGAAAGTCTGCAAAAGGGGTTGCAGAGGCTTGGAGCTGACATCCTGGTGGTGCCGAGTGGGGCTCAAACAGATATTGAAACGGCTTTGCTTATGGGGAAGCCTTCACACATCTGGATGCCGCAGAACTATCTCAATACGATTGCAGGTATGGACGGAGTGGCGGCAGTGTCTCCACAGGTTTACCTTCAGTCACTATACCAGGCTTCATGTTGCTCCGTTTCCGAGACTTTCCTGGTAGTCTATGATCCGAGTACCGATTTTACGGTCACACCGTGGTTGCGTGAGAACCTGGGCAGGGACCTTGCCTCTGGAGAAGTGGTTGGTGGCGCTTACATCTTCTCACCCGATGATGATGGAACCGTTAAGCTTTACGGCACCAGACTGAAGCTGGTCGGTAACCTCGAGCCTACGGGCACGGGGATGGACCAAACGATATTCTTTACTACCGACACGGCCAACGAAATGGCCAGGTCCTCGTTGACCGAAGCGGTCAGTCCGCTTGTAATCCCACAGGGAGAAGTCTCTTCGATATTGATCAAGCTCAAGCCAGGTGTTGACGTGCGTACGATCACGGCACAGATCTACTTGAACATGCCCGACGCGGTGCCTATTCCCAGTCCACAGCTCTTTGGCACATTCAGAGACCAGATGTTGGGCTTGCTTGGGGGCATCATGGTCTTCATGAGTCTGGCATGGATACTATCAGCTGTATTTGTCGGCCTGGTGTTCTCGATATCGGCAAACGAGCGCCAGCGTCAGATGGCCGTACTGCGGGCAATCGGCGCCACACGCTGGTATGTCCTGAGGACTCTGCTTGCCGAGGGTTCTCTTCTGGCCGTGGCGGCAGCGACAGTTGGTTCTGTCGTTGGCATTTTTGGTATCTTTATCTTTCAGTCCTATTTTGCTGGTACGCTCAAGATGCCCTTTCTGTTCCCGTCAATCGCGTCTTTGTTAGAGCTGTATTTGCTTAGCCTGGCCATTTCTCTGATCACAGTGGCCACAGCGACGGTCTACCCTGCACTAAGAATCAGTCAAACGGAACCAGCAATGGGTATGAGAGAGTAGTAAAACTATGATTTCATTTCAAGATGTGAGCCGAACATACTACCTGGACGGAAAATCAAGCGTAACACCTGTGCATGGCGTGAACTTGACTGTAAATCGCGGAGAATTCGTGCTGCTCATTGGCCGGTCTGGCTCTGGCAAGACGTCGCTGCTTAACCTGGCAGCCGGGCTAATCAGACCAAGCTCGGGCAAAATACTCATCAACGGCATTGACATATGGGGTCTGACTGACAGACAACTTTCATCTCTCCGTGCAAATACTATCGGGTTTGTTTTTCAGTTTCCGAGCCTGATTCCGGCACTAAGTGTACTGGAAAACACCTCCTTGCCGACCACATTCAGCTTAAGACCAGAGAAGAGGGTTGCTCGTGAGCGCGCCGTTAACCTGTTGGATAAGCTGGGGCTCAGAAAACGCATGCAGGTGCTGCCCAGGCAGCTTTCAGCCGGCGAGCAGAAAAGGGTAGTCCTGGCTCGAGCGTTGATGAATGAGCCTGAAATGCTTCTTGCCGATGAACCTACCAGTGATCTCGATGAACTCACCGAACGGGATATCATGGATGTTTTGCTGGAATTACATTCTGGTGGCACCACCATCCTCATGGTAACTCACAGTTCGGAACTCATTCCTTTTGCCGATCGTTCTTTGAGAATGGAGGATGGACATCTTTTCGACTTCAATGCTGGACTCCAAACAATGACCGGGCGGGAATGATCAGACAAAGGCGAAGGGTGGTTAAGCGGAAACGGGTTGAGTGGATAGCGGCAGCGTGAAATAGAAGGTCGAGCCCTTTCCGATTTCGGATTCCACCCAGATACGGCCGCCGTGAGCTTCGACAAGCCTCTTGCAGACCACCAGCCCCAGGCCGACCCCCTTGATGGATGTGCCCTCCACCGGAGTCTCTAACCTGCCGAATTGCTGGAACAATCTTGCTTTATCAGCGTTCGAGATGCCAATCCCCTGGTCAGAAACGGCAAGTAAAACGCTCCCGCCCTCACGCTTCGCCGAGACTTTGACCTTGCCCCCCTTAGGAGAGTACTTGATGGCGTTGTCAACGAGGTTGTCCAGAACGCGCTCGATCCTCGTGCGATCGGCTTTCACATGCGGCAGTCCAGCGGCAACGGCGGCGAGGACAACATGCCGCGCCGACTTTCTTGACGCCTGCTCCACAATGCGAGAGACTACCTCGCCTACATCAATTGCTGCCTGAGTCAGCACGAGCCGGTCGGACTGCCACCGGGAAAGCTCCAGCAGGTTGTCCACGATATCGGCCATCGACTCCACGCCCCAGGCGGCATCCTCCATCAGGGTCTTTCTCGCGTCTTCCGGTATTCCTTCGCTCATGGCGACGCTGATGGCCCCGGTGACAACTGTAAGCGGAGTCTTCAGTTCATGAGAGACCATCCCGATGAATTCGTCTTTGATCGCTTCAGCTTTCTTGGTTTCACTAATATCGCGGATATTGCCTATTCGATATAACGGCAGGCCGTCCTCATCCTTTTGCATCGCCATGCGGTTGGACAGCCAGACATAATATCCATTCTTGGTCTTCTGCCTGTAAACGGCCTCTACTTCTTCCGATTCCTCCAGTCGAGCAATTGCCGCCTCAAAACTTCCTAGGTCTTCGGGGTGAATTAAAGCAAGTGAAGTATTTCGATCATCAACCGTCAGTTCATCGACAGAATACCCTACAACTGCTTCACACGCCGGGGAGATATACTCGTACCGGTTCGTCTTGAGATTGATGCGGTATATGACATCTCTGGAAGTCTCCAGCACCGAACGGAATCTTCCTTCGCTTTCCGCAAGAGCCTCTTGAGCCTTCTTGTGGTCCTCAATTTCTTCGGACAGTGCGCTGTTTGTTTCGGCCAATTCCCTCGTTCTCGTGTTTACGAGGTCTTCGAGGTGTTCCCTGTACAGTGCCAGTTCTCTTTCGGCTGCTTTCTGTTCGGTCAGGTCGGTTATCACAGCGCATACTGCGGCCTGCTCAATTTCCAGGCCGGTTGACGTTATGTACGCGGGAATCCTCTTCCCGGCATGTTCGAGGCTGATCTCGCCTTTTCCCTCTTTCTGGTCCAGGAGTTTTGAAACGAAGGCACGGCTTTCTGGCGAAACGTAAGAAAAAATGGAAGCCCCAAATAGTTTGGACAACTCCTCGCCTGTCATCCTGGCGAAACAGCGGTTGGAGTACAGTATCAGCCCGTCTGCAGATAGGGTTATCGCCCCTTCATTGATATTCTCGATGGCGACGCGATAAAGGGTCTCGCCTCCCTGGATCGTATAGACCTGATCGCCAATTTTGGTATTGACCACCAGGGCATCAACTTCGCCGCTGGTAATCACGCGGAGCGTTTCCTCTGACTCCGTCAGTCGCTGACGCAGATCGGCAATTTCCTTGAGCAGTCTCTTCTCACGGCTTTCGCTCATTTCATTGATTCTGTGCCTCGGGAGTTATCCCCAGAGCGTTTCAGATCAAGCCCCAGCAGAATTCTATCTTCCTGCGAGAGATCACCTATAAGCCTCCGCAGAGGAAGCGGCAGCTTCTTTACCAGCGTAGGAGCGGCTATTATTTGTTCATCCTTTGCCAGCCATGGCTGCTGGTAAATGTCGATTACCTCCAGCGTGTAGCGGTCGCCCAGTCGCTCACGACACACCTTCTCAATATTGCGCAGGGCTTGCTGCGAGCGAGGCGTTAAGCCCGTGATGTACAGCTTGAGGATGAATTTTGCATTTTCCTGTTCATCCAACGCCTTCTGCAACGATTCCGTGGCAGAAAGCTTCTTCGATTCGGTCTTCCTGGGCATTAGTCTCCCTCCCCCGCACGGATATCCAACCCCACGAGGACCCGTTCTGTATTCGAAAGGTCACCGATTATCTTCCTCAGCGGTTGAGGAAGCTTGCGAACCAGAGTCGGGATCGCAAGGATCTGATCTCCTTTGGCAAGCTTCGGATTCTCCAGAAGGTCAACGACCTCGATTGTGTACTTTCCTTTCAGATGCTCTTCGCATATGGTCTTCAGGTTGGCGAAAGCTGCAATCGACTTCGGCGTCTGTCCCACGACGTAGAGTCTAAGGCGCCAGACCTCTGCGTCAGGCTTTTCCAGCTTTGAAATTCGCGGTCTTACTTGCATCGGTCATCTGTCGGCTCCTGCATACGAAGAGTATAACTAGTCCGACTCTAAGCCCAGGTTCTTGAGCAGAACGGACTCATGTGAGAAGTCGCCAACCATTTTTCTCTCGGGGCCTGGGGAGTCCCGGAACAGCGTCGGTATAGCGACAATTTGCTCTCTCTTTGCCACTTCCGGATGTTCAAGCAGATCGACCACTTCAATCTTGCACCTGTCGCCCAGGCGCTCGGTGCAGATGCGGTTCAGATTCTTGTAAGCAAGCACACAGCGCGGGTTCCAATCGGTGACGAAGAGGCGCAGTCTCCACTCGTCCACGCCTGCCGTATCATCGTAAACCGGATGTGCCGTTGTGCTCATGCTAATCCACCCCCTTGCCCGAGTCTTTCACCGCGCCCCTGTGTTCTGCCGCGCTCTTCCTCTGTGCATCGAATGCCTTCTGGCGCGCTCTTTCCTGTGCGAGGAGTATCTCGACATCCTTGGTCTCAGCCTCGAAATCGGCTCTCAGCGAGCTGATCCGCGCTTCCATGGCCACGCGCTTCTCCTCAAGCTGGCGCTCTCTGTATGCCACTTCATTCCTGCGGCCAATATCTGCGGCCTCATCGACAGCCTCTTGCGCCAGCCTGGCGCTCCCCATGAAGACTCCTGCCGGGCTCAAATAGATGTCGACCAGTTTGACCCCTTTGTTTGTTAGCAGAAACTCGCGCACCTGGTTTGAGTGAGGCATCCCTCGGGATTTGACGACGACCAGGGTGCGGTTCCTCTCCAGATTTCCCTGCACATTGGCGAGATGGATCCACGTGTCGAAGGCCGACGAAAGGCCTACTCCTGTCTCTTCTAGATCATTTGGCGAGGCCATGCTCGTGCTTAGAGCCGTTATCTGGCGCTGCTTGAAGAAGTCCATTAAACGCAGGACCATCTGGCGGACTTCAAGTGCGCCACCTAGCGTCGTGAAATCGTTAATGGCATCAACGACCACAAGCTCGGGCTTAAAATCGCTTATTGCCTGCTGCATGGTAAACAGATGTTTCTCGAGTCCTCTCTCGGGGATGCGCGTGGCATCGAAGCGCAGCAGTCCTTTGTCAACACATCTCTCCAGATTGATGCCGATGGAAGACATGTTCCGCATTATTTGGGAGGGCGCCTCTTCGAAGGCGAAGTACAGGGCCCGCTTCCCGCTCCTGCACCCCGCCTGTACAAAACTGGCGGAGAGGCTGCTCTTTCCTGTCCCTACCATCCCCGAAACCAGGATACAGCTGCCCTTGATAAAACCTTTGCCGTCGAGCATCCTGTCAAGCTCGGCCACACCTGAGGACACTCGCTCCGTCGAGGCGGGGTATTCGAGCTTCACCTCAGTCACAGGCATAACATGAATTCCGCTCTCATCGACAATGAAGGGAAATTCATTTGTGCTGCTCGGAGATCCGCGATATTTCACGATCCGGAGCCGGCGCGTTGACAGTTCTTCGTTCACACGGTTATCGAGGAAGATGACGCAATCCGAGACGTATTCCTCCAGATTGTGGCGCGTCTGCGATCCTTCTCCCCGCTCGCCGGTAATGATAGTCGTCAACCCTTTGGACTTCAGCCAGCGGAAGAGGCGGCGGAGTTCTGCCCTGATAACGCCCGTGTTATTCAGTCCGGAGAAGAGCACTTCGAAATCTCAAATTGGCAGAGCCCAGCTTCAAAATTCTTGACGAAGGAAACGAGTGTGATGATTCTTTCACTATCTGTTGTTCGTGTCAAGACAAATGGAGCGACAGTTCCGCTGATGATTTGGCTTTGTATACTCCATGGTAAGGGCTGCAGAGACGCAGCCACTACGCCAACCGGCACGGCCGCCAACAACAGGCCGTGCCGAAAAGGAGGATTTAGCCATGATATTCCAGGTCACCCACACCCACACCAACGAGGATTGCCCGGCAAGGTCGGTAGAGAAACTGAAGCCTACGACCGCGTGGTGGGCAGCAATGAAGAAGACGCCAGGCATCAAGGTGCTGGGCGCGTACGTGTCGCCGCTGGCGCATACTTACTACATCACAGTCGAGGCTGACGACGCTGGCGTCATGGCAAAGGCATTTGGTCCGCTGGTGAGCCAGGGGATGGGCACTGTTACACCGGTGATCTCCATGGACCAGGCATTCCCGATCGCGGAAACCGGGGCCTTTGCCGCTCCCAAGTAGGAATTGGTTTTCCCGGGGTACCGGACAGCGGGGTGATGCCCCCCCAGTGTCGCTCGATCGACACGAATTAGCGAAACAAGAGGGGGCGATGAGAGCCAAAGCTCTCATCGCCCCCCTTCTCGCACCGGGACTCGCCTGAGCGATCCTGGCCCTTACTGAGTCAGCCATTGCTGAATCAGCCTTTGCTGGTCAACCGCTGTTGAAGTCAGCCTTTGCTGAAATAGTGCACCGTCATAACATGGCCGGCATGTCCGACAGGGGCAATGACCATCCTGGTCTTGATGATCTTGCCGGTCTTAATGTTCTTCACTCTTACGTCCAGTGGAGATGGCGTTCATCTTCTCCGAGGCATCCATGTAAGCGTCGATCACGCCTTGCTGGTCCTCCTGCACGACATCGGCAAGCGGAGCCTCCTGATCTGCCCACTCGTCAGGTGACTTGTACCCGAGAAGGGTGGCGAACTTCTTGTTGCAGACCTTGTGATTGTCATCCAGGTAGATGTAGATCGCCTGGGCCGACTTCTCGAGCACGGGTTTCATCTGCTCGGCGATTCCCTTTATCAGCTCTGCATGGTGTTCCTGTTCGTCCATGGGACCTCCCGTTCTATTTTGACTTTGGCTGTACCGCGACCTCAAAGACCTCGACCAGTGGGCGGCTTTGATGCTCCGACTGTTTTGGCCGCGTTCGCCCTCAGCTTGTTCGCTGACTCGACGCTGGCTTGCAGGTTCTTCTCCGTGTCCCAGAGGGTAATGGACAGGTTCTTGCCGGTCTTCCGGTCAATCAGAAGGTACGCTCCCACGAATCCCGCCATTTTCCCTACCCCGGGAACAACCTTTTCCCGATATTCTGCAACCGCAGCATCCAGCTGGTCGGGCTTCCCATCGATAGTACTTACCCTGGCAAACATGTAGACCTCCTCGCGAGCAAATTATTCCCTCCCGGCGTCGATACCTTCGCTCAGGAGAACGTACAACTAAACGCCGGCCAGTTCCGGGACCCGGGCGACCAGCTCACCCCAGCCATCCCCTATCGCCCCTTTCACGAGCCTGGTAGCCATGTCGTAGGTCGGCGGCGGCAACGCCATCTTGAATATCCTGACCATGTTCTCGCGGTCCCCGATGCCGATGAGCGGAAAAAGCCAACGGACTGCTTCAGGGAAACGCGCCGGCGGGACCTCTTTGGACATATTCCCCATTATGGCTGCCTGTTCCGGCATCGGGATCCGTTCATTGAATATGCGGTACAGGTGCGCCTCTTCCTTGTTCAGGTGAAAGTTCGAGAAGTAGTTGAAAGCGGTGGTGGCGTGGAGGACGGACAGCACATCCTTCGATTTGACTGCCGCGGAGAGCAACTCAGAAAGCTCATCAAGGCCGCGGTGGTCGCGGTCATAGGCTTCAGCCACGAGTGGGGCCACCCGCTCCATCGCTGTAAACACGAACTTTTCCTCACCACCGGCATGAATGGCAAGAATCTCAACAAAGAAGGCATGCCGGTTCAGCACCAGGTCCAGATTTCCCTGCCCGCGCGCCGCGGCGTGGGCGGCGGCGTCCATGTTCGCCAGATCCTTGCGGAAAGCATTATGAAAAGCCCTGATAGCATCAAGCGGTACAGCCATGGTTATTCTCCTCCGTCCTTTGTGAGCAGTTGCGGCAGTGTCGTCCTTACTGAAAAGTATAGTCGCCGATTCGGAGACCGGTGATGTAACTAAGACTTTACAAAAAGCGTATAGTATGTTACATTGACTTAAAACCACGGGGGAGGATTACGGGTGAAACAGAACGTCTCAGAAAGATTGATTTACATCGTGTCCGGGCTCATCGTCGTCTCGTGGGTGGCCGCCTCGGTGCTGCTTAAGGTTCTCGACGTGGGACTGGCGGTGCGTCTGCTCATCGGCCTGGTCCCCGTGGGCCTGCTGGTGTACCAGATCATCCTGGCTTTCCGCTATGCTTCCGGCCAGGACGAAGTTCAGAGAAGGATCATCCTCGAGGGGCTTGGCATCGCCTTTGTCATCGCCCTGCCTGTCATCTTCCTCATCGGATTCATGATCAAGGCAGGGGTGAATTTGCCCTTTGGCTTCATGGACAGCGGATATTTCCTGGAAGTGGCCCTGTTGATCGGATATACCGTGGCTTACAGGCGGTACCGATGAAAAACAGGCTGCGCGTTCTCCGGGCCGAACACGATTGGACTCAGGAAGACCTGGCGCAGAGGCTGGGCATATCGAGACAGGCGGTGATCGCCATCGAGAAAGAGAAATACGACCCCAGTCTGCCCCTTGCTTTCAAGATCGCCGGGCTCTTCAAGATGCGCATCGAGGAGATATTCACAGAAGACAAGAAGGGCGATGGCTAGATGGGGCTGAGCCCGTACGTCCGCTCATGCTGAGCCACGCCGAAGGGAAGAACCATCCTGAGCCCGTCGAACAACCGTCTTGTACGGAGGACGACGGCCCTGGGTCAATCGACCGTATCCCACTGATTTTGACATGCCTGCTGAAGCGTCAACGGCTGATGCTGTTGTCCGACCGCGACACGCATGCCTTCGCTGGCAACATCAATTGTCATGCTCAGGGCCGCGGCAATTCCGGCTATCTCCTGCCGTATCGTGCCTTCGGCAGCTGGATCGGTGTGGGTGACCACAACCGGGGGCAGATATCCCTTCATTGTTTTGAAACGGCTTAGCTCTTGTCCGAGACAATGCGGCGTCATGTGGCCAGTTCTCAAGGCAAACTCCTCACGGCTGTTCGGCATGGTAGTCTCGGAGATGATCAGCTGGGGGGAGATACGTGCCCAACACTGTGATAGTCCGGGCCCGGTATCAGAAGTGTAGAAGACGCCCTGGCCACGGCTGTTGCGCACCTGAAAACCCACGTTGTCACCGGGGTGATTCACCGGTACCGCCAGGACGTCGTAGCCTTCGATGTTTTGAGACGAATACGGCTCAATCGTGGTGAAATTGATGGTCGGCCGCTCGAGCGGCAGTTCATGGAACATGGGGTATACTGCCCCGTTAAGCACGTGGGAGATGATGGAGTCACGGACGTTGCTGGTGCAGTAGACATCGATACTGAGTCCCTGGTTAAACAGACTGATGGCCACGGAAGGGATATCTTTGACATGGTCGTAATGCTGGTGAGTCAACAGAATGGCTTTGAGCTTGTGCAAGTCGGGGAGGTACTGAATGGAGGCGAGGGCACCTGCATCGACGGCAATTACATCATCGATGATAAAAGAGACGCACTTGTGGCTTCCGGATTCATAGCTACTGGCGCCGAGGATACGGATGTTCATTGGGACGCGGACAGATTGATCGTGTGCGATGCTGTCCATTCTAACTATCTCTCACCTTCGGTTGATTCCTGAGGATTCCTCCTCCGGGTTACCAGGGTGGACACAAACGCCGCAACGACTTCCGCAGAAAGCTGGGTTCCGGAGCATCTCCGAAGCTCGCCTATGGCCTGATCGAGGCTTAGGGCTGGCCGATAGGAGCGTTGTGTGGTGATGGCATCAAAGGTATCGGCGACAGCTATCACCAGGGCACCAGCCGGTATTCCCTCATGACTGATTCTTCCCGGATACCCGGTTCCGTCATACCTCTCATGATGATGCAGGATCAACGGGAGAGCCTCCTCGAGGAACGGTATGTCTTTGCAGATATCGGCGCCGATCGAGGGGTGCTGCCGCATGATGCTGAATTCCTCCGCGGTGAGCGGGCCTGGCTTGGCCAGAATGCTGTCTGGTATACCTATCTTGCCGGTATCGTGGAGGATACTGCCGTATTCAATAGTTTCCAGAGCCCGCTCGGAAAATGACAGTGCACGGGCTCCCATGAGCGCGTACATCATTACGCGCTCCGAATGCCCGCGGGTATAGGGGTCTTTGGCGTCAATGGTCGCGGCCAGGGCTTTGATCGTGCTCTTGTATCCATTGGTTACTGCCTGGTGCAGCTTGGTGTTTTCAATGGCGATGGCGGCGATTGACGCAATCGGACCGATTGCATCCAGGTCGCGCTGGGTAAAATCCTTGCCGTCCTTCCGGTTGAGGACTTCCAGCACTCCGATCGTTCGGCCGTTCACGGAGAGCGGAAAGGCGAGGATAGATTCCGTACTGAATCCTGTAGTGAGATCGACGCTTTGATAGAACCGCTGATCGCTGCTGACCTTGTTGACGATCAATGGCAGGCCGTGCTCGACCACCCAACCGGCCACGCCGGATTTGGCGCTCATTCTGACATGCTTCAGCTTACCGCCGGCGTCGCCGTTGGCCAGTTCAAAGTAGAGTTGCTGCGCAGTCTCGTCCAACATAAGGACCGACGAGGCCGAACCCCTGAGGGTCTCCTGGGCGATATGCACAACCTGCTCAACCAGTTCCGGCAGCTTGGTGGCTGCTGTGATTTGCCAGTTGATCTTGCCAAGCAGGTCAGCCCTGGCGGCTTCGGCCCCCGTTTCGCCCGGCGTCGATCGCGGTGACTGGGTTATTTCCATTTCGTGCCTGAGTATCGATTCATAAGCTCCGAATTCCATCCAGCTACGGGGTGAAGTTGGCTACTATCGTCTTATTGCCATCCAGCAACAAGGTCGTGGAGGGAAGATTGATATCGGCAATGCCACTGGTAGTGCCGGTCCAGTTGACAAAGGCATAGCCCGGGTCAGGGACGGCCAGCAAATCTACCACCGTACCCTGGTTATAGCTGAACGTGCCGAGGCCGGGCTGCAGCACCGTACCGTTGGCGCTGCTGGTTATGGTCAACGTCGCTACCGGGACACTCTGGAATTTGGCAGTGATGGCGAAGTCTCCATCCATGGTAATGTTCGTCGAGGCGGCGTTGATATCTCCCACGCTCCCGATGTCGCCCTGCCATTTCTGAAACGAGTATCCCAGTGGCTGCGCCACAGCCACCAGATTCACCACGGCGCCGTGGTTGAAAGTGAAGGTGCCGTTGCCGGGTTGAGTTACGTTGCCGCCGGTGGTGCTACTGATTGCCAGGGTATGCGTCACCACGAAATCGGCTGCAATCGTCTTGTTGCCGTCCAGCAGCACGGTCGTGGAGGGAAGACTGATATCAGCAATGCCACCGGTGTTGCCGGTCCAGTTGACGAAAGCACAACCGGGGTCAGGGACGGCCAGCAAGTCTACCACCGTACCCTGGTTGTAGCTGAACGTGCCAAGCCCGGGCTGGAGCACCGTGCCATTGGCGCTGCTGGTTATGGTCAACGTCGCTACCGGGACGCTCTGAAATTCGGCAGTGATGGCAAAGTCTCCGTTCATGGTAATGTTGGTCGAGGCGGCGTTGATATCTCCCACGCTCCCGTTGTCGCCCTGCCATTTCTGAAACGCGTATCCCAGCGGCTGCGGCACAGCCACCAGATTCACCACGGCGCCGTGGTTGAAAGTGAAGGTGCCGTTGCCGGGTTGAGTTACGTTGCCGCCGGTGGTGCTGCTTATTGCCAGGGTATGCTGGACGACTGCGAAATTGGCGGTGATAGTCTTGTTGCCGTCCAGCAGCACGGTCGTGGAGGGAAGACTGATATCGGCAATGCCGCCGGTATTGCCGGTCCAGTTGACGAAGGCATAGCCCGGATCGGGTGTTGCCAGAATACTGACAACAGTGCCGTACGGATACGAGACACCGGCCATGGCATTTACACTACCGCCGACGGTCGCCTGGACAGTCAACAGGTAGGACGCAGGGGGAACGGGGAAACCACCACCATCGGAAGATGGCGGCGCGGTTGGCGACTGGGTTGGCGCGACGGTAGGTGACGGCGACGGAGTTGGTGTCGGCGTCAGAACAGGGGTTGGCGTCGGTGGTGGAGTGGGGCTGGTTCTGAGGGGCGTGGGGGTGGGGGTAACAGCGGGATCCGGCGCTCCCCGCCAGCGAGGGCGGGTGGCAATATCTCATTGGTGGTCCGCACCGGCTCGCTGGGAGCCGACCCCAATTCCACACGAACCTCATGCCCAACGATCACCGACACTTCCTCGCCCTGCGCCCCAACGGCTACAGTGCCGTCTGTAACCTGAAGCATCGTCGACCCTCTCTCATCGACCCCTGTCATGAAGGCCGTCCCCCGGACCATGGCATAGGCGGACGGAGTCTCGATCTCATGAGCGCGAGCCTGGGTCAGCCATATGCACCACCCGGCTCCACGTCCGGCCCGCCCATTGCTTCAGCACGATCATAGTTGGCTTTCCGGTTGAGCCCTCTACCTGCTGGATTTCGATATCGCTCTCCGCTGCAACGCGCAGGGTAGTTCCTTCAAAGAAGGTGAGTATGACCTGCGAATCTGCCGCGGTATTGATTCGGGATCCCGCACAGAGGGTCATTCCATCAACGCCACCGGCCCAGCTGCTTGTCCGCTTTGGCCTGGATCTCAACTGAGCCTTGCAGAATACCCAACGTGCAGTTAGATAGTAGTCCGCTCGGCGCCGGTGCTGAGCTGAATACCCCAGCCAGGAGGAAGCTCCCCCCTAATGCAACCAGCAACACAAGAGCGATCGGTATGGCGAAGCGCTTGTAAGCCAGAATGCTGATCAGTCTTCGCCATGCGTCGGCTGCACGACCAGGCTCCGACGTTCTCTCAACTGCCGAGTTCGTTTTCATAGACCTCTCCCATATTCGAGCCATGAGACAACTGCTGCAGGCCTTCCGGAATTGTTCCGGTGCGGTGATTCTGAGGGCGCTGGTTACCGATAGGGCGGCGCTGAGCAGAGGCTCCAGTTGCTCCCGTCGAAATGGGTATCGGTTGCCCCAAGGCGTATTCGGCTTTTTGCACCGGTTCCACCTCAAATACCTTGACAGGTTCCTCTCTCCCCTTCACATCGAGCGCATTCAATGGCCGGACCGAAATATCATCGATGACCAAGGCGAAGGTGTGTTCTCCGATCCATATTCTGCCGGCCGGGGTGGCGGCGGTGATTCGGGACGCAACATTAACGGTATCGCCGATCACCGAGTACTCTGTACGGTCGCGGGAGCCGACGTTGCCCGCCATTGCGGTTCCGGTGTTGACGCCGATCCCGAATTCGATTTTCAGCAGGTTGGGATTTTGCCGATGCAGTTCTTCGATACCTCGCTGCACTGCCATCGCGGCCCGTATTGCCTGGATGGCGTGATGCTGGCAGGAAACCGGGGCATTCCAGACCGCCATAAGGCTGTCTCCCCGAATTTGTTGATCATGCCTTCGTGTTTGAGCACAGAATCAATGACCACGGATAGATGCATATTCAGGGCTTTGAGCAGCTCTGGAGCGGCTGTCTTCTCGGACAGGGCAGTGAACCCACGAATATCGGCAAAGGCTACCGTAACCTGTTGCTCGTTTCCTTGCAGGTCCAGTTTGCCGTCTTCCAGCGCTCTCAGCACATTGTCGGCGACAGGAGCGGACACGTAGCGTCCAAAGGTTCTGGCGATAGCTTTCTTCTGGGATTGCTCGGAAGAGAGTTTGTACAGGCTGCAGCCAAGAAATGCGCTGGCTAGTGCGATCGGCGGGTAGGGCACGCTTAAGATGGTGCCGTGGTCAAAGGAGTAGAAGGCAAACAGAACGTACAATACGACAAGAAGCAGGGCGGACAGCCCGGCCCACAGGACCCGGAAACGCATCACGGCGAGCCCGCACAACAGCGCCACCACCACTATGATCATCATCGTGAGGCCTGCGGAAGCCGGTCTGAGGAACTCATCTCGAAGAATTGTTCGGATGGCGCTTGCGTGAATCTCGACTCCGTTCATCTGTTGCCCGAGAGGCGTCCAGAAGTAGTCGCCCAGGCCGCTGGCCGTCGCGCCAATTAACACGATCTTGTCTTCAAGCAGGCTCGAAGACCAGCGCGCCCTCGAGAACATCGACGAAAGACAGCGTTTCAAACCTCGTGGTGCCGGAGTAGTTGATGAGCATCTCACGGCTGCGGTTCAGCGGGATAACTCTACCGGCGAAGGACATGCCGTCAACGTCGTCTGCCGACTCCAGAATTCGAGGACGCCGGAGATACAGGGATGCGGCAGCCAGGGAGAGGGCCGGTTCATCCTTGTTGGAAATGTCAAGGACGACGGGCAGCCTCCTCACGATGCCGTCTGGATCCGCAGCGACGTTAGCATGCACCAGAGCAGCGGAGCTTTGCCCCAGATTACTTCCTGGCTCTAACAGGTACTTGGCTCCAGCGATACTGCCTGCGGTGGTTTGACCGCTGGGCGTCTTGACCTGTACCACGGGCAGGACCACATTTCCGGCCGTCTTCATCGCCGATGACAGTGCCGGGTCGTCTGGCGCCGGATCGGAAAAGAGGATATCGAAAACAACAACCCTGCTCTTCTGAGCGGCAAGTATGTCGACGAGCCTGGCGTAGTAGGACCTTGGCCACGATAGATGCGCCCCAGTTGGTCCAGGCTCTTGTCATCAATGCTTACGACCACAATGCTGCTGTCAGTCTCGGTGGCCTGACGATAGCCGCTGGTTTGGAACAGAAAGTCACTGCTTCTCAGTTGTATGCTGTGGATCAGGTCGGCATTGAACAGCGAACAGAAGATGACACCGATGAAGATGGAGAGCCCAACCCCAAAGGCGAAGTGCTTCTTCCTGGGGCTTCCGAAAAGCCACCGCTTCCCTGTTAACATTCGCTGTAATCCTGGAGGAGCCAACCACCATGTGTCTGCAAGGCCTCTGTCCGACTGTACGGCGCCAGCAACCGTGCCTACTTCAACCGATTCGCCTCTTCCTTAATCCTTTTTGCATCAGTGCCGCTGAACACTCTCCACCCCCGGCGATCGCGGTGTGGAGTATTGTCGAGTGCTCCATTCCTCAGCCAGCGAAGCAGGGTCGATCCGCTGATCCCCGCTTCCCTGCATATTTCAATGGTCGTGTAGTACGTTTCCTCGTTGATGGTCCGGGGCAAGGCCTTATCTCCTTTCAACTTGTCTGGAATTGCCGGGGCACTTCAGGATATGTGCCAAATATAGTCAACCCCGTTCAAATCGAGAATCCCCCAAAATGCCCGGACGAAGGGCGCGATCGTACCAGTACGCAGTACTTCTTGACCCGTTTTCAGGATTACCCCATGCTTAGAAGGGGCGAGTGGTACCAGTATGGCTTGAAAGGTACTCACCCCCAATCCTCTTGACGACCTGCTTCAAAGAAGGGATAAGGTTGGGATCAACTTTCGGTCGCTGCCCGACGCGGGCCGAGTCGTAACTCGGGGCTTGGCACGCAGAACAGCCTTAACTCCAGGTAAACCGACTGGGCGCGGACATTATTGTCGTGCCTGATGGGGTGAGGACGAGATGGATTCGGCCCTCCTGATGGGAAAACCAACCGCCGTCTGGATGCCGCAGAATAACCTCAAGGCGATAGCCCGCGTGGCCGGAGTGGAGAGTGTATAGCCTCACATCTATCTCGCTTCTGTCAACGGGGCTCCATATTGTGCGGTGCCCGATGTGTTCATCGTGGTATACGATCCTAACACCGATTTCACCGTCCCCCCGTGGCTCAAGAAGAAGCTGGGCAGTAACATCGCTAAGGAGGAAGTGATCGGAGGGACGCCACTTCTCTGAAGATGCTTTCCTCTTTCATTCACCTTCCGCGCTGGTGGGGTTGTTCGGGGCGAGTCTGACACTGGCGATTGTGACTGTCACCATGTCGGCGAGGGTTCCCGCCCACGGTTGAACAATCCCTTCCATTGTCGTAAATTGAACGAAGACTTAACGTGCGCAGATATCTGGTCTTTATCGTCGTCAGCCTCGCCCTGCTCCTCTCCTCGATAGGTGGTTCAGCAGCTTCCGTCGCTTTTCCGGTGATGATCTCCGACCTCAACACTTCGCTGATAGTTGCCGGATTCGTCCTCAGCGCGTATCAGCTCGTCGTGACCGTGGTCATGGCCCTGGCCGGCAAGCTGACCGACATGTTCGGCCAGCGCACCGCGTTCATCACTTTCACCGCACTCTTTTCCATAGGTTCGGTGCTTTGCGCCCTTGCGCCGAACATCTATGTGCTCATCGGAGCAAGGGTAATCCAGGCATTGGGCGGGGGCGGATTCATGCCCTGCGCCGCCGGTATCGTGAGCGAGGCTTTCCCCGAGAACCGGCAACGTTTCATCGGCCTGTTTTCAAGCATCTTTCCCATCGGCATGATCCTGGGACCAAACCTGGGCGGCTGGATGGTGCAGTCATTCGGCTGGCGCTCGATCTTCTGGTTCAACGTGCCGCTGGGCGTCGCCGTGCTCGTTCTCTCGTGGATCATGGTTCCGCGCGGCCAGAAGCACAAGAAGACGACAATTGATTCCGTGGGTGCCGGGCTGCTCTTCGGGGCGCTCAGCGCCCTCATGTTTGCCTTCACCGAATTCGACAGCTCGCCTTTGCCCCTGGTCATTGCGCTGGCTGTCATCGGGGCAGGACTGCTTTACGTCTTCGTACGCTGGGAGAAGCGCGCCAAGGAGCCGATCATAGACCTCGAGCTTCTCAAACAGCGTCCGTTTTTCGCGGCCAACATGTACAACCTTCTCTACGGCATCGCCGCGCTGGGCATATTCTCCATGGTCCCGCTGTACGCCGTATCCGTGTACAACATGACAGTACTCCAAAGCGGCACACTTCTGACGCCCAGGTCCGTGGCGATGATTGCTGCTTCAACCATTACCAGCTTTTCACTGGTGAAGTGGGGCTACCGGCGGCCGATACTAATCGGTACGGTCCTGGTGGGCACCGGGCTGGCCCTGTTCGCCTTCCAACCGCAGGGGATCAACCTCTTCGGTGTGGCGTTTGGCGTAACGCCCGTGCTCTTTGTGATCATCGGGCTCTGCGGACTGGGGCACGGGATGGCCACGCCAGCGGCGAACAATGCCTGCATCGAACTGATGCCGGATAAGGTAGCCACAATCACCGGCCTGAGAGGGATGTTCCGCAATCTGGGCAGCGCCATCGGCATCGCCGGTTCTACGGTCGTCATCCATTCCGTGCAGAACGTTCAGCGTGCCTATTATTACGTTTTCCTGGCGCCGGTAGCGATCCTGCTGGTCGCCATCCCCTTCGTCTTCCTCATGCCGTCAAGCGCTCAGGCAAGCGCGCAAAAGGCCCCCGCGGCGCCCGAGAAATCACCGTCAACCTGAGGCTGGGGAACAGCGGAATAGCTCTGTCAGTCCTTTCTTCTCTCGCGCAACCTGACTTCGCGTCTCGCCTTCGCATCGAGGTTCCGTCTCTTATCGTCCTCGGTCTCCAGGAGGAGGGGAGGAACGGGCTTGGGCTTTCCATTTTCATCGAGGGAGACGAAGGTCAGGTAGGCCGAAGCAGTGTGGCGGACCACTCCGGTAAAGACGTTCTCAGCCTCGACGCGTACGCCGACTTCCATGGAGGTGGTGCCGGCGTAATTCAGGCTGGCTTTGAAGGTAACGAGGTCCCCGACGTACACCGGAAAATGAAAATCTAGCCGGTCTATTGAAGCGGTAACCGTGTTGGACCTTGTGTGCCGGTTGGCGACGAGGCCCCCTGCAGTATCGATCAGCTTCATGATGACTCCGCCATGAACGTTGCCGGCAGGGTTAATATCCTGCGGCGTCATCATTTGCGATACGACGACCTGACTTTCCCTTGCTGTTTTTCCCTGCATTCTTCTTCCCTAAATTCTCTTTGCTTTATGTAGCTATGTCGAAAACTCGGCGGGGAGGTCTCTCGGTGCCCGCACCCAGAGTCCTCCATAGTTCAGACCAACGATAAGGGGAACTCTTCTGGGTGGTCCGCCGGTCGAGGTTAACACAGGCGGGAACCGATTTCAAAGAGGGCCAATAGGGAATCCTGGATAATGGACAAGGAAGGTGACCGGTCCGGCTTTGCCCGCGCTCGTCTCTAAGTCTTTTTCACAGGCAAGGTGAAAAAGAAGGTGGACCCCTTGCCGCGTTCGGATTCAACCCAGATCGTACCGCCGTGGGCTTCCACGAGCCGGCGGCACACGACCAGCCCAAGCCCCACCCCCTGTATGGCCAACCCGGACAGCACCCCCAGCCGGGAAAAGGGCTGGAAAAGCTTGTCGCGGTCGGCTGCCGCAATGCCTACCCCATGGTCGGCGACACCGATGATGAGACGGTCGCCGTCGAGGCGGGCCGAGACTGTCACGTCGCCGCCACCAGGGGAATACTTGATGGCATTGTCGATGAGGTTGTCCAGGATGCGCTCGATCCTGGTGCGATCCGCTCCAACCTCAGGCAAACCGGGCGCGACGTCTGCGACAACCCGGTGCAGGAGCGACTTGTGCGAGGACTGGGCCACCATCCTGGCGATCGTCTTGCCGACGTCCAGCAGTTCAGCCTGCAGTGTAAGACGCTTCGCCTGCGACCTCGAGAGCACCAGCAGGTTCTCAACGATGTCGGACATGGCATCGGTGCCCCATATAGCGTCGGCAAGGAGAGCATTCTTCTCTTTCTCGGACAGCTTTTCTGACATCGCCACATTGAGAGCGCCGGTGACCACGGTGAGCGGCGTCCTCAGCTCATGCGAGACCATTCCGATAAAGTCGTCCTTAAGCGCTTCAGTGGCCCTGCGTTCAGTGATGTCCACAAAGACCGCGAGCAGAGCAGGCTTGCCACTGAAGATTATAGGCCGGGCGGAGAGCAAGCCCCAGAAGGAGGATCCGTCTTCCCGTTTCAGCCTCACCTCGTAATCGGTAACTTGCCCGGTGCGTCCGAGTAATTCGACCATGCGCTGCCTGTCGGCCGGATCCCAGTACACGTCGGCGGCGGCTCGTCCGATCAGATCTGACTGGCCATATCCTAAAGCCTTCACATAGGCAGGATTGACAAAAAGGATTTCCCCTGAAGGAACTCCCGCAACGCCGATGGCAACAGGCGCCGCCTCGGATATAGCGCGGAAGCGCTGCTCGCTTTCTCTTAATGCTTCCTCAGACTTCTTGCTCTCCGTGACGTCGATCAGGGTCATGATCCGGTGCGGACGGTCGTTGAGGACCAGTATTTCGCTGAAGTATTGAATGCAGCGTTCCTTTCCGGTCCTGGTCCGAATTACCGACTCGAATCCACTCAGGTTGCCTTTCTGGCGCAGGACCAGCCTCAGTTCCTGCCGGTCGGCGCTTCCAATAATGTGCAATTCGGCGGGACTGTGGCCGATCAGTTCATCCCTGGAATACTCGACGAGGCGTGTATAGCTGTCGTTAACGTCGACCAGTCTCGCCTTGTCTACTTCGTATATGGTCATCGCCACGGGGCTATCATGAAAAGCCTTGGAGAACCGCTCTTCGCTCTCTCTCAAGGCGCGGTCGGCCCGCTTGCTCTCCGTGATATCGGCGATGGAGGCCATCAGGCAGATGGGAGTCCCGTCTTTGTCTTTGACCAGATTGGCCCAGGCTTGCACGTCAAACAGGGAACCATTCTTCCTCTTCGCTCGCAACTCACCTTGCCAGGAGCCGACATCGATAACGGCCTTGACCGCTCTGTCGGACTTCTCCTCGTCCTCAAAAAAGAAGCCGGGACGTCTCCCAGGACCTCCGCTGCCTCATAACCCCCCAGTTGGAGCAGGGCAGGGTTGGCATAAGTTATCCTTCCATCGAGGCCGGCAATGCAGATACCCATGGCGGCTGACCCGAGGGCGTAGTCTTTGATCACCAGGTCTCTCTCGAGGAGCCGCAGCCTTTCGAGATCATTTTTCACTTGCTGGTTGCCTGCAGCCAGCTCGCCTGCAGGATTATTCGGATGGTTATCTTGTCCGGAGACAGCACTGGCCACAGCCTGCTGCTGTTCTCCTTTCCCGGTTGTCAAACGTCGTTTAGCCATGACCCGCCAAATAATATTTGGGATGGAGTTATCCGAAGGATTTACGAGTCGGAGCGGATGCAGAGATTATAGTCGTTTCACAACATGAAGCCCCGGACAGCGAGACCCAGTCGTTGTAGAGCGCCGAAGGCTGGCTTAGACGACCTGTTTACATCGGGCCGGAGTTCCCCGGCCCTGTGGACCTGTTTTAGAACAAGCCGATGCCGACCACGAATTTCCCGCCCCTGCTAACGAAGCGTCAGTGGCAACTCGAAAGTCCGGAGGCTTTGATGACCAACCGTTTGCCGAAGAGTGAACTCACGTAGTCGACGACACTTCCGTCAGCCATCTCTTGCACGTCCTCTGATACGAGAACGTCGATTCCATTGACCTTCACCGGAACTTCTCCCTCTGCTGGCTCATCCAGAGCCATCCCCAGGCGGGGCCCCCCTCAGCCGAAGCCATTCACATAAATCCGTAAGAGCTTTCCAGGGTTATCCAGAACGGCTTGGCCGATTTTGTCCCGAGCAGCCTTAGTTATTTCAATCATCAAAGTCTCCACTCTGTTCTCTTAGACCATTTGGGCGGGCGGGCCGCTCAGGCTTGCGCCGCCAGGAGATGATCCAACCTTCTCTTGTCGAAGCCCACTATCACCTCATCATCAACCGTAATGACCGGGACGCCCATCTGCTTTGACTTGGCGACCATCTCCATAGCCATTTTGTGGTCGCGGGCGACATCATATTCGGTGAAAGTCACACCTTTTTGCGAAAGATACTCTTTCGCTTTATGGCACCACGGTCAGGTTCCTGTGGTGTAAACAACTATCTTCTTCTGAGACAAATCCGCCATTGAAACACCTCCATCTGAATGAGATTCACCAAAAGGCATCGCACTATTGGCGCGGGCTCTCTCGTTTTCACACCAGTCTAGCTGTTCATGACTGCATGTGTATATGAACATACACGTGTATAGTATGTGCATCCCAGGGATTTGTCAAGCACAAGTAGCCGGCCACACCAAAATGTCACAGATTTGTTTTGCCCGGGAGGCCACGCGTTATGACTATTCCACACCGTGATCCCTAAAATCATGGAAATGATGGATCGGTGCCGTTCGGCGGAGGGCCGGACGGTGCTGCCGAGAACGCTGCGTATTCTATTTTCGCAGGACTTTGGGTCAGGGAGAGAGAACAATGGTGGTTCAGACCGGTACCAGGTTCAAGATCACGGCAACCGTGGCTCTAAGACCAGACAGGCCCGGTCTCCAGAAGGACAAGCTCGCCGCCTACGTCGAAAGCGTCAGGGAAGTCGACGATTGGATCGCCGAGCATCAGCCAGTCATTTCATTGAAGGTGGAGGACTCCATTCAGGGCCGGGACGTCTCGGGCCTGTTTCAAAGCAGCATCACGTTTGCGCCCGGCCGCTATGGCCATTTCTAGGACACCACAGCCGCGGCGAACGGTCGCTCGTACCCCTCGGAGGAGCTGACAGGGTGAAGATCAATAAGAAACAAGAGTTGGTTACCAGGCGCGACTTCGAGGTGCCACGGACGGCTGTATGGAAGGCCTGGACTGTTGCGGAGCGAGAACGCACATCCGTCGCATAAACCATTCAGGGAGGAACCAGGATGCTGAAATTACACACTTATCTCAACTTCAGTGGCAACACGGAAGAGGCTTTCAATTTCTACAAGTCCGTTTTCGGGGGGCAGTTCGCCTCTGTCACCCGATTCAAGGACATGCCGATTCAGGGGATGACTATCCCCGGGCAAGATGAGAACAAGATGATGCACATTTCCCTGCCTGTAGGCAAAGATGACATGATCATGGCCAGCGATGTTCTCGAATCTCGCGGGCAAAAACTGATGGTCGGCAACAACGTTGCCATCATGATTTCTCCGGACAGCAAAGACGAGGCTGACAGGGTGTTCAAGGCACTCTCCGCAGGGGGCAAGGTCGAGATGGCCATTGCCAACCAGCCCTGGGGTGACTACTACGGAGGTCTCATCGACAAGTTCGGGATTCGCTGGATGGTCAACTATGCCTACCCGAAACCCAAGTGATGACCCGATTGGTCAAGCCGTGGGGAGGGGCGAGCCGGTGGTTGCATTGGTTTCGCTCCGGACCGGTTAGCTCACCTTGAGCGGCTCGAATCTAGCTTACCCCGTTCAAGTACGGGGTAAGCTGTGAACGACAGCATCCAAGGTCTGGTGCAGCGACTGAGCAGTGTTCAACGAGCACGGTGCGTCATTGTCGCTTCAGCGTTGCGGCGCCACTCGTTTTGACATCTCCCATCGTGGCCTCGCCCCGATAGTCCAGATGGGAAGCCCCTTCGAGGGTCGCGTCCAGTCTTCCGCTCATGTTAATGAGACAGTGGCTAGCACCTGTCAGTTTGATTTTGGCGTTGTGAACGGTAAGGTGATCCAGATCAATGTGACTGGCCCCGGCGGCGTCCACCGCCACGTTCTGGACCGCTCCATTCAAGGTGATCCTGCTGGCGCCGACGATGCGCAGTGTGCCATCGCCGGCAGCGCTGATGTCTCCATCAACACGGCTGGCACCCGAAAGGTCTAAATCCATGCTGCCTACCGACATATCCGTAACGTCGATTACGCTGGCGCCGGAGACCGACAGCGCAAACTTCTCACTCGTGTGAAACCCTCTCACCCAAACCCTTGCGGCACCTGAAATGGCAAGCTCACGAAGGTCAGGCATGGCGACACGTGCATGCATCCTCTCGGAAAGGAACTGCCAGGATGCTTGAGAGGTTAATGTCGTAACTTATGGTGATCTGGTCGCCATTCTGAACCACCTTAACGTTCTTTAACTGGGTCTCGGTGCCGGTTAGGGTCACGCCGAACGAGTCAGAACGAACCACCTCGATTTCCATCGGAAATTTCAAAGCGACCCGGTTGAACCCGGTCAGAAAGAATAGTCCCTGGTACTCATATCCTTACCTCCATTCCAGCCTCTTGCCACATTCTATCAATCCGCAGGCCAAACGGTCATCACCCATCAGGGCCTGCTGACGTCGGGCGGCGCAGTGCCCGTTTCACCCTGAGGCGACTAGGTCCTAATTACGGTTTCAAGCCAGCAACTCTCGAACGGAGGTGCACCTTTGCCCGAAGTCTCGTCGGCAGCTTCGGCCGCCGTGACCGGTGCCAGACCATTAGCGAAGAACGGCTACAGGGTCGACCTGGTGAAGGGCCTGGTGGTCGACGCTTTGATCCAGTTGCACGCCCCTTGACCTGCCCCTCTCCCCTCTGGTAGAAACCACGCCAGATGAGTTGCCTGGGACCGGCTTGGAGAACCCGGCAGTATTTGTCGTTCGCTCAGTTCGCACTCAGCGCAGCGAACATGATCCAGATGACAAGCAGTGGCGGTATCGCGTATCTTTGTCTGGTCTTTCTTTCAGGAGGCAACTTCAGGCATTGAAACTGATTATCTTCGATATGGACCAGACGCTGGTGGACTTCGTCCAACTGCACAACGAAGTAACGCACCGGATGCTCAAGAAGTTCCTGGAATCGAGGCTCTGCTCACCGAGGTGGATCACGCAGGCAGGAGCCAGAGGGACGGCATGCGCAATCTCGCCGAATTGAAGGGCGTGCCGGCACATGTATTTGAGGCAAAGATCCACCAAATACTCGATGAATTTGGCACCGAGTTTGCTGCCAGCTTGCCGGCAGATGCAAAGAAAAACAACATCCTGCCAGGCGTGGAAAACCTCCTGGACATCCTGTCGCGCACTGACAACATGCTGATGCTCTACACCGGAGATACGCCCGAGGTAATTGAAGCAGTGTTCAGAGCCACCGGTCTGGGCCAGTATTTCGCCTATCGCTTTTCGGGTACCCGGGTGAAAAAGCGTGAGGAGATGGTCACCCTTGCCATCGAGAAGGCCGAAGCCGCCAGCAAACACAGGTTCAGCGGCAAAGAAGTGATCCACACCATCGGAGACTCCGTCCGCGACGTGGAATGCGGCCTGAAATTCAACGCCATGATCATCGGGGTTGCCACCGGATACTACACAGCGAGTCAGCTCAGGGAAGCGGGTGCGGACCTCGCCGTGAACAGTCTTGAGGACCGTCAGACAATA
>CAVUYC010000005.1:0-82591 GCA_963745605.1 uncultured Chloroflexia bacterium
TCCGAAATATCCGGCTTTCTTGCATTTTTGGTCATTGTACCTTGTATCTTGGTCATTATCGGGGGTCTTGTGCTTAGTGCTTTATTTCGGATTTCGATATTCGTGCTTCGCCTGGGGTCGGAGCTCCGCGTTCGCCTGGTATTTCGGGCCCCGAGATTGCCATCCTTCCCTTCGGCGAGCTCAGGGTAAACTTTCGGCTCAGGACAGGCTCTCGCGCCTTTCGGTATACCTACAGGCGCTCCTCGCAAAGACGAGACAAAATCGCCGGCCCCGCGCTGCTCGTCCCTTCCCAAAGAGCCTGTCCCGAACAGACTTCGGGAAGGAATTGAAGGTAGATTCGTAACCAAATTCGCCCCAGAGCCGCGGGGTGTCATCCTGGAGCGGGAGCGAAGGATCTCAGGGAGGGGCCATCGTCGTTTTCCATTGTGCTGTAGGGGCAGACCACTGTGTCTGCCCAGGTACTGACCAGCGCAACCATGTGTGCAGTGCATAGCCATGTTCCCCATGCGCACCCGAAGCATCATAGAGAATCAGATAGATGGAATGTTGGGGGAGGGAGTGGGGAGGTGCTTCAAGCTTCTGCCTGGTCCCTTGCAAGGGGAAGAGGGACAGGAGGGGGATGGGGCTGACCTTACGGGCTGGCCGCATGGATTTTGAGTTTTGGATTTGGGGCTTATTTCGAGTTTAGAGTTTAGCGTTTAGAGTTTGGAGGACAGCATGTCTATTGACGAACTAGCCCACTATACCGCCCGCTCCATCGAACTAAAGGAAATGGTCAAAGAACACGGCTACTACTGGTCCTCCTTGACCGGCGACGAGCGTATCATGTACGAGATCGCCCAGACCAGGGTGGGTCTTGACGACGAGATCAATCTGCTCAAGACCAAGATCCAGTCCATGGCCATGCTGATGAGCATGCAGGCCGTAGGGATGGTCACCCGTATGGTCCAGGTCCTCGACCGTCTACTCAAGACCAACAAGGTCGTTTTCAAGAAGGGAGAGATCGACCATCTGACCCAGGCTGTTCGCAACGTCTTCCAGGACATTCAACTCCCCCAGAAGGCCATCGACGATTACCTGGCCGACACCGCTCCGGCGTCCTGATGGACTGTGTAGGGGCGTATTGATATACGCCCTCACCTGTCTTGCACTGGCACCCTGTTGACGAAGGAGGGGAGTCCTCTTCCCTTTCCAAGAGCTTGCCCCGGGCGCCTGTCCCGCACTTGATACGGGATGAACCGGGGGAAGACACAGATGGATTCGTACCTCTCGCCCCATCTGACAGTTCCGGGGTGTCATCCTGGAGCGGGAGCGAAGGATCTCAGGGAGGGGGCAGAACAGCACCATAAGCGCAGTCAACGGCCATGTCTCCAGTGCGCACCCGAAGCATCAGAGAGAATCAGATATCCGGAGTTGGGGAAGCTGAGTGGGAGGGCTTTCAGCTTTTCCTTTTGCCCCCTTCAAAGGGGTAAAGGAGATGAGAGAGGAATGGGGTTAACGCTTCGGGCCGCTGCCCGACGCTCTCCTCCGTGATGTAGGGGCAGACCACTGTGTCTGCCCACGTACCTAGCCACCGCAACCACGCGCGCAGTGACTAACCATTGCTTCCAGTGCGCACCCGAAGGATCGCCGAATATGAACCTGCCACAATTGGGGGACGGTGGGTAGTCGGGCTTTAAGCTTCTCCTTTTGCCCCTTTCAAAGGGGTAAAGGAGATGAGAGAGGAATGGGGTTTACGTCGTGGGCCGCCGCCCGCCCCCCAGTACATGAATCTAGTCTCTGGTGTCTTGGAGGGATATATCTATTGAGTCACATTCACCCAGATATGCAGAGACTCCTCCGCTTCTGTCCCGGAGTCCTTATACAGAAGGAATTCCACTTTCTGGTCGGCGCCGGCGGTCTGAGAACGTGAAATCCGACTTCGCCTTCCCACTTCTCTTTGGGCTGCAACTCTATCGGGCCTATATCCGAATCCTTGACTCCACCGGCCATGACTTCAACCCTGTATATCGAGGGCGATCGGAAATTGTTCACTATTCCCGCGGTGACCTGCGCTGTCTGACCGACCTTCAGCTCAGACGGGTAACCGGCGGCCTTGCCACCGGGGCCTAGAATGTAGAATTCCGTGAACTCTTCGCCAGGCTTCGGCTTGGCGATCGTATACGCTACCGCACCGATGCTGCCCAGGATAGCTATGACCAGAATGACTGACAGCGCTTTGTCCAGAGGGCTTCCAGCCCAGAACGAACGCATCGACAAATTGAACGAGATTGAAAACCGTTCATTACCCAAAAGCCGGCGTTGTCTTTGCCACGCCGTCAGTGAAAGAATGAGCATCAAGCCTGCCAGCGAAAACATGATTGGCATGAGCCTGATCCCGAAAGGAGTGTAGTTAAGACCGAGGCCGACGAGGATCACCAGAGCGATGCTTAGACCGAAGCTCAGCGCCACCCGCTCAACTCCGCTCATCCCCTTTTCCTCGGCACGAGCGCTGTAATCAACGCGTACCCCGGAAAGAAAAGGACAAAGGGAATTCCAAGGACGATCCGGATCGGACTCTCGGGGAAGATCAGAATGACTGCGATCAGCAACCAGCTAAGCAGATTGGCCATTAAGAGGCCGTTACCCAGGTTAATCCTCAATGAGCCTCCTCAGCATAGCGGGCGGTCGTGGACTCCTGTATGCAACGATCTTTGACGATGTCGGAGGTGCCGGCGCTTAGAGTTCTAGCTCCGTCCTTGGCCGTATTATACCAATTCGATCCCGGGTCCCGGGACTTCTCCGAGAAACGGAGCATTCCGGGCAAAGGCCTCCTGTGCCAATCTTGCCGTTGGTTCAGGTTAGTGCTCTGTGGGTCTGGCAAGCTTTTTCTGATCCTGGCATGTTTTCCACGATCTGCCGTTATGTCTATAATCTACAGACGGCGTGTGAGCCTTTTTCTATGGGAGCGTATTGTTGATAGGGAATCAGTATAAGGTTCTTGGCATTTCGCTTTGTGTGGCGGGCGCCATTTTCGCTCCTATCACCTATTTCATTATCAACTCCGTTCCCCTGACTGCTGTCGGCATGTCTGCCATCATGATCGGTTTTGCCTCAATCGCCCTGGCCAACACCCGGCCCTACCTCTCCCCTGAGGCCTGCCAGATGATGATGCGCGCCGGAATGGAGAACACTGCCGCACTTGTTGAGGAGCTGGGACTCGATAGCAAAGCGGTTTACCTGCCCTCCAAAGCCAGAGACGGCAAGCCGCAGGCCTTGATTCCCCTGGCACAGGACGGCCAGATTCAGTGGGCAAAACAGAACATACCGGGCCGGCTCATCGTACCGATACGGCAGCAACCCCGGCGACATGGCCATCGCGGTCGCCACCCCGGGCAGTGTCGATATCGGCTTGCTTCAGACCAGGCCGGGACCCACGGCTGATGAGATACAGGCAGCGTCCAGCTACATCCTGGTTGGGGTCCTCGACATCGCGAACAGTGTGACTGTGCATATGACGGATAGCCAGGTGGAAGTTGAAGTCGATGGTTCCAGGATACCTTACGAGAACGCCTGGTATTTCCGCTGCCTCGGCAGCCCGACAGCCTCGATTGTTGCTGCGATTTCGAGCGAGGCCCTGGACCGGCCGGTGCGTATCAAAGAGGAGACCTTCGATAAAGGCAAGGGCCATATCGTCCTCGAGGTACTCGAGGCCCTGAGGGGGCACTCTCGTGAGAATGTACAACCGGTACATCCTTACTTTGGCTGTCGCCGCCTCAGCCATCAATGTTGTCCTTGCCTTCGCCGGTCAAAAAGACCTGACACTGTACTTCACGTTGAATGTAATTGCGTTCCTCGTCATCACACTGCTTTACGTCTACCTGAACCCCCGCGCCCGCGCCGCCCTCAACACTATCGGCGTTGTCTTCTTCGGCGCCTTCATGGTTGTCGTCGTCATCAAAGTCGCGGAGATTCTGACCGGGCGATGAACCCTCTGCGTTGGGCTGCATTATCGGCGGTCGCTTGCGTTCTAGCTTCGACTCTGGTTGGAACTGGCGACGTCCTGGCGGCCACGCCTCACGAGGACCCGGATACTGCGACCCCCGTATTCAGCGGCATTGCCCTGTTCCAGTTCTACTCGAGCTCTATCGATCCGATACTTCTTAAGAACGCCGACCAGGCCCAGGCAACATTGACCATGATGCCTTGGGCGAACGTTCCCGACAATTTGAAGACCGTGACCGCGGACTTTGAAGCGTCCGGTATCAGCCTCGCCCTGATCATGACCCAGATCGATTCGGATCTGAGTCTGCTGAGGACGTACATAGATCAGTCCCGGCTTGATGATGCCGGCCAGGCTGCGGCACGCGTCTCCCCCAATCTTGCCGCGGCGCTAAGCCAGGTCGACAGGCTGGATCGTGCCCTCGTCCAGAGCGGCGCCGCATTTGACGTGACTGCCGCCCCGCCTGATAGCGATCTCGCCGTGTCCTACCGGCAAGCTGAGGACGCAATCGTCCGCCTGCGGCAAACGCTCGATCTTTCCAGTCGGGTCCTGTCCGCCGACAATCAGGTGATTGATCGTCTCCGTTCATTGGAGCTAGGACCGACAGCCCCTTTGGCGATCACGTTGGACATCGATTCGGAAACCGCTTTTGTCGGCGACACCGTTATTTTCCAGGGAACGCTTTCATCCGGGTCAGCTCTTCTTGGCAACCGAGACATCGAAATACTGTTGAATCAATCCGCGTTATTGACCGTTCGGACCGACGACTCGGGCCACTATCGAGGCGTTTTTTCAGTGCCCTACCGGTACCAGCCTCAATTGAGTATTCAGTCTCTTTATGTTCCCCAGGGCTTTGACAGCGGATTCTATGTGGCGGCTCTGAGCAAGGCTGTGCAGCTGAAGGTCCTGTACTACACCGCACAACTGGAGGTCCAGCCGGGCGGCAAAGCCTATCCCGGACGCGATATGTCTCTCGCGGTGAGTTTCGATTACGGCAGCGCCCCTTTTCCCGGGCCGCGCGACCTCGAGGTATATTTGGACAACCGCTTGATCGAAGAGACGAGCGCACCTTCTGCTGTTGCTGACCTCATGGTGCCGTTGGATCCGAGTACCTCAACTGGCAGGCACGCTTTGACGGTCTCTTCTAAGGGAATTGGCCGTTATGCCCCGTCCCTGGCCGTGGCCTCGGTCGAGGTAACCCGGGCCGAACCTTTTCTCGGCATCAGCCTGCCGCGAATCATCTTTATACCTTCCTCGCTCAGTCTTGAAGGCAACGATCGATTCCGAACTGGGACCGCCGGAAGCAGCCGCGGTCGCCATAGCCCTCGGTTCTAGTGACGTCAGCCTCGTCAGCGGACCCGGGGGCATTTACTCCGTCAGAATGCCTCTCAGAATGAATCTGGGCATTGTTGGGACGCAGAATCTCACCGTGAGGATCGAACCGTCCGAACCATGGTTCGCCGGCGTCACCATTACGCGGCCTGTCATCGTGGTCAACTTCATCAACAGCGCCGTCGTACTCGCCGGCCTCGTGGTGCTGGGTATTTACCTGCCGTCCCGGCTGAGAAAGAGGCTCGGTCTTTCCCCGCCTGGGAAAGTGGCTCCTTCCTCCCTGCCCCCTTCTTTCGCAGGGAATGTCGCGTCGTTTCGTGCCGTAGCGGACAGCGGAATCATTGCCTCAGGAGCCGTACCGCCAGATCGTATACTGGTATCGCCAGGCGTTTGATATCGCAGTGAGGCTGGCCAGGACTGCTATCAAGCCCCAACAAACCCTGCGGGAATTCGCCCAGGAGAACAGGCATGCGCTTGGTCCCGCGGCGACGTACTTCATCAGTCTCACCAGAATTCTCGAAAAGGCGATTTACTCTCGCTCGCAACCTACCCCCGAGGACGTTGAGCAAAGCAAACAGCTTTCGCTCTCCGTCAAGGATCGGGTGAAGGGATGAAATCGTCCACCCTGTTCGCCATTGTTGGCATACTGGCCTTGGCCATTTCGGTGGTCTGTATTTGGTTTTTCCCTTCGGTGCAGGATTTCGTGGCGGCCAACGCCATGTGGAACGGCGTCAGCCAGTTCAGTCGCCAAGCTCGGGCATCTTCGATCGACTCCCTGACCAAAGCGAACCTTCCGGCGAAGATGTACTCGTGACCATACCCTACAAACCGTATTCCGTCCCTGAATTAGCTGAGATCAGGCGATTCGTCGATAGCGGCGGCACACTTGAGTTGATGGACGACTTCGGCTACGGAAACGACGTTCTGGCCCATCTCGGCTTGAAGGCTCGTTTCTCACATCTTCTACTCCTCGATCCGCTCTTTTGCTACAAGAATCCCGCCCTGCCGGTTATTACTGACTTCACTCCGCCGATTGACGGAGTCGAAGAAGTCCTGTTGAATCATGCCACGGTGCTGATCGACGTCGATGACGATGCTGTGATAGCCCGGTCTTCTGCCTCGAGCTTTCTTGACGCCAATGAGAACTCCGCCTTTGACGAGGGCGAACAAAAAGGACCTTTCCCCGTCGCGGCCGTTCTTCGGCTCGGGGCGGGGACGGTTGTTCTCATATCCGACCCGAGTGTGGTACTGAACTCCACCATTTCGCGATTTGATAATTTTGCCTTTGTATCTAGTTTGTCAGCAGGCCTTGGAGCCCGGGGCGTCATTCTTGACCAATCCCATCTCACGGGGGCTCCCCTGGATGTCTCTAAAAAGCGAATCACGGATGCGCGAGAGTTCGTCGCTAGTCCTTATACACTTGTTGGATTGCTTGCCGTGATTCTGACTCTCAGCGCAGTGGCTATCATTAGAAAGGGAGAGACTATTGAGCACCAAACAAGTCGGTGACCTTTACGGCCGAATTGTGGCGGAGATTTCGCGGGCGGTGGTTGGCAAAGACGCCATCAAGGAGGCGTTGTTTCTCGCCCTGATCGCAGGCGGGCACGTCCTTATCGAAGGTTCGCCAGGTACCGCAAAAACCAAACTCGCTCGCAGTTTTGCCGAATCCATCGGAGGCAAATTCAAGCGCATTCAATTCACGCCGGATATGATGCCGGCCGATATTACTGGGTTTTACGCCTACTCAGTTGCCTCAGAGCCCAGGTTTGTCGAGGGACCGATTTTCGCCAACATCGTTCTCGCTGATGAGCTGAATCGCACCACCCCGCGGACGCAGTCCGCCCTTCTCGAGGCGATGCAGGAATGTCAGGTGAGTATTGAAAGAACAACTTGCCGTCTCGAGAGTCCATTCATCGTGATTGCGACCCAGGTGCTGTCCGGCGGTGATGGTACTTACCCGCTGACCGACGTTCAAATCGACCGCTTCATGCTCCGCGTCTGGAGTGAATACGTCACCAAAGATGAGGAAATCGAGATCATCAGTCGCATCGACCAGATCGACGAGCCGCACATACGCCCGGTAACGACTTTGGATGAGATCCTGGAGCTTCAGAATCTTGCCAGGACGGTGCACGTTTCTCCAGCCGTCGTTGATTACGTCGTCTCTATCGTCAATCATCTTCGCCTCGATCCGGACGTGCTGGTAGGACCTAGCACCAGGGCCAGCATCGCCCTGTTCAAGTGTGCCAGAGTCCTGGCTTTGCTTGATGGGCGTGATTTCGTCCTGCCCGACGATGTTAAGCGGCTTGCGTCGATGGCAATCGAGCACCGGATACGAGTCAAGACGGAGGCGGAAATGGACGACGTGACTCCCGCCGCTGTGCTCAAGCGGGCGCTCGAACAGACTCCGGTGCCTAAAGAGACTCAATGACTCAACTGCGTATTCCGGCACCTGTGCTCAGAGGCTATGCAGCCGTAGCGGTTGCCTTCGCCGCCATCCTTTCGCCTTTGGCTCTTTCGGTCGTTCCTGTTGCCCTTCTGATTTGGTACTTGTTCCAGTGGCGCAGGAAGATGCCGGCCGCGGTTGGTTTGATGTCTGAGTCTCTCGTTTTCTTCTCTATAGCCTTGTTGTTCGCCAGATCCACGGGGACTGTGCTATCTCCGCTGATCGCTTTGCCCGTTTTGCCGCTCATTATGCAAAAACTGGAAGAGACGGCCGCCACGATCTCGCGCCATGATATCAGGCCCACATCAGAGAGACGCCGTCTCACGGGCATGGCTCTCAAACTGGTCCTTACCTCGGTAGTTATTCTCGGAATGGGGCTGTTGGTCGGCAACTTCTCTCTCGTTTTGGCTGGCGCAATGTTTGCCTCTGGCATGTTCGCTCTGGGAGTTATCTCCTGGAGGGGTTTGGCTCAGCCCCCTGTTGTTGAGGTGAAGTCGACGCGCCGCGTTGTCGCTGGCTCTCGTGCCACCTTTGCCATCGATCTCAGCATCGCCCGGGCTGGAGGGAGAATCTTCATCGAGCCCGAATCCGACTGGGTTCGCGTTGAACCGGCGGTGCTGTCGCTAAAAGGAGAATCGGTATCGGTGAGCGCAACCGTGTCACCGACTCTTTCTGGGCCAACGGCGGTAAGACTTAAAGCGACCTGCGTCGACCGATGGGGACTGGTTCAAAGCCAATTCACCCTGGAGCCGGCTCAGATCTTCGTCATCCCCCGCGCAAAGTACGCAGCCTGGTTAGTGGACAGGTACATAGCTGGTTCGCATGCCGGCTCTCTGCCTCTGGTGGCTAGCGTTGGTCTTACGAAACCGCAACAAGGCCTGCGCAGGGGGATCGAGTATTACGGCAGCCAGTTGTACCAGCCCGGAGATAGCCTTAAGAACATCGACTGGAAGCATTCGTTGCGGCATAACGAGCTGATCTCGAAAGAGTTCGCCGAGTTCCGCGGCACTCCCGCTGTCGTTCTTGTGAACCTGGTCGCTTCGGATGCCGAAGGGGCCGACGAACTGGCATACAATCTCCTTACCGCCGCTCTCTCGCTGGCACGCGAGAACATCCCCGCCGCACTCGCGGCGTATGACCAGGATGAGGTGAAGCTGGTCACTTCCCCGCTTCCGGGGACCCAGCTGCTTCTTGCTTCGTTGCAGCTTTCAAAGCAGATAGCTATTGAGCAGTCTCCCATCAGGTATCTGAGCCCCCCCGACGTCGCCCGTCTCCGCAGCAACATAGGGCGTCTTGGCACTGTGGAGAGTCCCGCAGCGACGAAACTAACGGGCCTGCTCAGGTTCGAATTCGACAACGTCCGGCAAGCCAGCCGGCGCAGCCCCGCCACCGAAGCGCTCGAGAATGTTTTGGCCGGTGCCGATAGGAATTCGGGCGTCATCATGATATCCCAGGGTAACCACGACGCCGAAGCTCTGGCGTTCAACACCTTCACGTTACGTCAAAGAGGGAATCATGTCATGGCGTTGAACGACTTGAGCGGCCACCCGGTCGTCGGCTCGAAGTCAGTACTACGGCTGGAGATGCGCTCTGACTTAACTTCCGGTTCGCCACCACTAATAATGCCGCCCATACCCACAGAAAGGGCACGCTCATGTAAATGTAGGTCGTTGCGGACAGCACTGTGACCGTTGTCGTCACGTCGTACATCGCCATCACTGCCCCGGCGACGATGCCGCCCACCAGGCCGACGGACACTCCGTGCCACGGCGCCCGTCTAGGATGAGATCAGGATGTCCCTTGATAACCTCACAAATTGCACCGCCGCCACCCCCAACGCCCCCAGCCCCAGCAGCCCGCCATCCACATACAGTTGCAGATACGAGTTGTGCACGTGGATATGCCGGACGCCATAAAGGCTCTGATAGGCGTTTGACCAGTTTCCCATTCCCAGGCCCGTGACGCTCTTCCAGCCGTTGAACATCTTGATAGTACCTTCCCACATTGTAAATCGGGTCATTAGAGACTCCGTGGAAAAGGAGGGCGCCAGCCAGCTCAACCGGTGATAGAACAGTGCCGCCGCTCCGCCCGCCACTCCGCCCGTCGCCGCAGCTGCCACACCCCATTTCCATGCCCTGCAGCCCAGTACGAAAGCGAGACCGCAGGCCGCCGCGATCCATCCGCCACCGCTGTCGCTCAGGATGAGGGCAGCCAGGAAAAGGGCCGCCAGTACGCCCGATCCCACGCGCAGAACCCGGCTCCCCTTGAAGAGCGTGATTGCCGCCAGTCCGGGAATGACGGACGCCAGCAGCGCTCCCAGGCTGTTGAACTGAAGAACTGGGCCTGTGCTCTTCGGCACCCAACTGAACAGAGGGAAGATCCAACGGTTGAAGGACACGTATCTCGCCGTCCCTTCCGAAAAAAACCATACTGTTAACAGAAGCGATATGGTACATATTGTGACGCCTACTAAGGTCCAGTACTTGTTTCCGGCCCGGGCGTTGCTCGTCAACCCGTAGTAGATGAGGATGGAAGCCAATGTTGAGCCCAACGCCCCCATGGCCATGTTCTTATCTGCAGTCACCAGGAAGCCTACTCCGCACGCTGCCAGAAACAACAGGACGGCCAGGTCGAAGGGCGTTCGGGCTATCAGACGCCGCTCCATCCACAAACGGAGCACCAGGGGCGCTGCCGCGATCACAATGCTGAGCCACAGTGGCGGAATCCCTGCCAGGACCGAAAAGTAGATCGGCACGGCAAATAGCGGCTGCGCCTGAAGTATCGCAGTCCCGACTGAGTGTCCCAGTGACTCGGTTTTCAGACTTGCCCCATCCTAAGGTGCTCCCCTCGCGCCAAACGTCCTCGACAAGAAGCTGTCGACCCTGTCCACAAATACGGACGGCTCGGTCCGGTATCCTTGGCTGTGAAGGGCACCCGGTACCTGCCAGATCTCGTTGTCCGGATCGTTTGCGGCAAAATACAGGCTTCGGGTTTCCTCCCAGGATACAATATCGTCCTTCTCCTCGTGGATGAACAGAGCGGGAGCCTTGATATTCGCAACGATATCGATCGGCTCGACATCCTGAAATCCGTATATCATTTTAGCCGCGAGCCTTATTCCCGGAATGAACAGCTCCACTAGCGAGGCCGGGATGTGTCTTTGGACAGCCTGTCTCACCACCATCCCTTCAAGGGTTGGGAATGCGCCGTCGAGGACAACAGCGCCGACATTTTGCTCGGTCGAGAAGACTAACGACGACACCGCTCCTGAACAGAATCCCATCAGCGCCACGTGGTCCTGTTCGTACCCGCGGGCCTCCAGAAAATCTATCGCTCCACCGATATCCCGGTCGTTGTCATGCAGCGCTCGTCCCCTGCCCCCTGATTCTCCTCGGCCCCTCAAATCGAAAAGCAGAAGGTCGTACCCTTTTGCCGCCAGGTCACGCGCCAAACCGAACGTATCCACGTTTTCGTCAACGTGGGTTTGGTAACCGCCGTGTACCACGATAATCGCTCGCTCTCCTTCACCACCTACCAACCAACCCTTCAGATTGACATTATCCACGCGGCTCGGGAAACTCACGTCTTCGTAGCGTGCGCCTTGTGGCACGGAATCCTCAAGCGGGAGGCGCGGGATTCTGAAAGCGAACATTGTCCCGGCCACGGTGAGAGTGGCGTACGCGGCTGCTATACCGGCAAGGGCCAGCGCCAATGTTATCAACCCGCGGGGACGCTTGTTGGAACCCATCGCCCTCTCGATTTCTGCGGCCTGAAGCACGCCTGTACCATTATAAGCGACGTGTATAGCAATAGACCCAACGCTGGTTGCCAGTCGGGACAGCGGTAGCCAGGAACGTTGGCGACCCACGTCCAATTGCCCACGACCATTCTAGAATCATATATCTAGAAACAATTCGCATATTATGTCCTTTTTGTGGTACGCTATATACGGTTTCCGCTTAGGTCAACTGACTCTGTTTCACACCTCTCCTAAGCATTGGATGGCCCAGACTCTAACTCTGGATTATTGCGAAGGAGGCTATCGATGACTTATCAAGACAAGATGCTCAGATGTTCCGACTGTGGGACTACCTTCTCCTTCCCGGCGGCTGAGCAGGAGCAGTCAGCCTCCAGGGGTTTGACCAGCGAACCCAAGCGCTGCGTTCCGTGTCGCGCAGCCAAGATGGAACAGCTCTATGGCGGCGGCGAGCGCGGCCGGTACCACCGCATTTTGGCTCTGACTCATTTGCCAAAACCTGAACCCAGATAAGGCCGGCAACAGATGGCGACTTGGGCATGAGGCGACGGAGGTCCAACGATGGCAAAGGGTATAATCAAACGACTGATCTCGGGCAAGAATTCCGGATTCATCCATACGGGCACACGAGGAGACGTGTTCTTCGACTTCAACGAGCTTCAGGGTCTAGACTTTGCTTCCCTTAAACCAGGGCAACAGGTGCAGCTCGAGGTCGGGCAAGACAGCGAGGGCCGGCTGCAGGCTTTGAAAGTCAGGCCTGTCTAGTCTAAGTTAAACGTGTGCGCTCTCTTTAGCAGCAGGGAGTTGTGGAATGGTATTTTCGAAGGGTGGCGAGAACAAGAAGTCAATTGCATCGCGTGAGAAAGAGTATTTCGTCTCCGGCGCCTGGAAGTGCCCGGAGTCTGAAACTGGAAGCCACAGGTGGGACTGCAATGTTGATCCTCCAGTGTGCAAGATCTGTGGGAAGATAAAACTGCCACCGCCTTAGCTTCGCTCATCTACCTGCACAGAAATGGACTGACTGTGCGCGGCGGCAGGAGAAGCCGCAAATCCCTGAAGGCCTGACACGAGACTCCACTCTAGAATAGACCAAGATTTCTTCAGTGGGACGGCTCAGGAGTTCCAGAAACTCGATGAGGTGGGAGCATGAAAGACCAGGATAAGAAGTCCGTAGAAGAGACCAAAAGAGCTGCAAGAGAACAAGAGAGAAAGAAGGCCTACATGGCCAAAGAGCAAGCCATGGCCATGGCTGCTGATTCCAGGAAGAGCGGCCAAGCGGGGGCCCGTGCTACTGAAGAGACGGCCCGGCTAGCGTGGGAGCAGGCAAGAAAAGAAGCCTACTCCGCCAACGAGAAGAAGACGGCCGAGGCACACGAAGCGAGAAAGGCCAGGGCCAACGGCGAACAGCAAACCAGATCATCGAAATAGACCCGATTTCTCGTCCTTTCAGATGAATCATCCTCCTGGACTGCCCCAAACCGGTGCTTGCACGGGCTCCGTCGTGCGGTGGACTGCTACGTAACGCCCGCTACTGGGCGAAAACACTCAACCCTACATTCTGAAGCCGACACAAATCTCCACATTCCACATCCCAAATCCCCAAATCCAGTGGACGCACAACAGGAGCCTCGGGTGCGCGTTTGTCGCACCTCCATCGGCCGAAAATGCGATTGCTGGGTTGGTTGCCGAGTGAGTTCCCAGCACCAGACTGGCCCTCGATCTTAGTCTTGACAGTACCATCATCCAATGATACATTCGAGGCGCTATCAGTTGTAGATGACTCATAGCATTTGCGGATATTCCTATCCATAGATAGTCCCCGGAACCAGTACCCCAAGTTCCCCGTTTTCGTCGCCGTAGCGCCTGCGCGTCAGAGTCTTCCACCAGCGGGAGGTGAGCTATGACCTGAGACTGCTAGCGCCGTGTCACCGAATGGATCCGTCATCAGCCGCGCCACAATTTCACCTATATCATGGCAACTGACCTGGCGGTTCGGGAGCGCCCACTGCGCTAGGTGAGACCAGCCCTGTTCCTTTCTTAGACGGTCTTATCGGCGTCTCGAATCGTGTGTCGGTTCGCCCGGATTTGTGGGAGCGGCAAATCGAGAAGGAGGGAGAATGCCAAAGAGGAAATTGTTGTTCGTTGCGATTTTGTTGTTGAGCCTATCGCTATCTACTGGTCTCATGCGGAACCGTGTCCCAGACAACCGGGGCAGGTGGAAGTGGAGATAGTCCGAAGTATGGCGGCACGGTCAACCTGGTCTCGACCGGCGATCCAATGGGTTTTGACGAGGCTTTCAACGCCCCCTGGTTTGTCTGGCCCACGCATCTTACGGAAGATGAGATGCTCAATGGTGACTGGACACAGGGATGGGCCGGCGGCTTCGGATCAAAGAAGTGGACATGGACGCTGGATGGCATCTACAACTGGAGCAGCAAAGCCGGCTCAGTCTGCGAGAGTTGGCAGGCGGTCACACCGTACCACTACACTTTCAAGGTCCGGAAAGGAATCAAGTTCAGCCTTGATCCGAACAACGAGGCCAGCAAGCTGGTCAACGGCCGGGAACTGACGGCCGAAGACGTGGTGTACAGTTACCAACGCGAATGCACAGTTCCTCAGTCATACATCGTCGCTGCGCACCCTGACTTCGTCAAGCAAATCAAGATGACCGCCACGGATAAGTACAGCATTGATCTCGTGGTGCCGAATGATCCTGACTCGATCTATCAGATTGCCCAGATCGTCGTTGACTGGAATGGAGTCATCGCCAAAGAAGTCATCGACAAATGGGGCGACATGAAGGACTGGAAGCTCGCTCACGGCACTGGTCCTTTCATGCTGACTGACTATGTATCTGGCAGCGCCGTAACCTTCGTCAAAAACAACAACTATTGGGATAAAGATCCCATCGGCCCCGGTAAGGGAAACAAGTTGCCCTACGTTGACGGCGTGAAAGTCCTGATAGTTACCGACCTTTCAAGCCGGTTGGCAGCGCTGCGGACCGCGAAGATCGACGCAATTACCGGCATCGGCGTGGATGATGCCAAGTCCGTGAAGGCGACCACTCCAAAACTCTCCGTCTTTGAGATCCCGGCCGCCCTGGCTGCTAACCAGATATTCATGAGGACTGACAAGAAGGAACTGCCCTACAGCAACAAGAAGGTCCGCCAGGCACTGCTCAAGGCGACCGACTACAAGACCATTGTCGATACCCTGTATGGCGGCAAAGGAGTCTATCCAACACTGCCTTGCCCGCCACTACCCGACCTTCAGGACGTCGTGCTCCCGCTTTCCGATGCATCCAAGGATGCCCAGGATCTTTATGTGTATGATCCTGTGAAGGCGAAACAAATGCTGAGCGACGCCGGCTATGCTAATGGTTTCAAAGCTCAGATATTCACCCAGAATGCCGAGGCGAACATCGACTACCTATCCGTCATAAAGAACATGTGGTCGAAGGTTGGCGTGGAACTGACGATTACTCCCCTGGAGCTCGCTGTCTACAACAACCGTTGGAACGCTCGTAACTACGACGAGCTATTCTATGGTGGCATGGCCAGCCCCGGGACGTTCCGGTCGATGGTGTCCACGCAAGGTTTCGGCGGCGGCTACAACCTGAGCTACATCGAGGATCCGCGTCTGGCCGATGGCAAGATCAAATTGATGGATCTGTTTGCCAAGGGCGACGACGCCGGCGTGGCCAAGTTGCACCGTCAACTCTGCAACTACATTTACGAAGATGCGTGGGCTGTTAGCACCCCAGCTCAAACGAGCACCTCGTTCTGGTGGCCGTGGATGAAAAACTACCATGGCGAGACTGCCGTCGGTATCCTCAACACCTGGGGCTGGACCAAGTATGTGTGGCTTGATCCGGACCTCAGGAAGTCAATGGGCAACTAGTCATGCCAGCCTTGGCCCGCCTTAAGGCGGGCCAAGGCGCGCGTTGGAGACCGCTCGGGTGCGCATCGGCCCAGCCCACAACCCCTCCGAATCACAGATCAAAACTCAAACTCGGTTGAAGAAGAGGGTTCCCGCTCTCCAGATTCATTCGCCCGACTTCGGTAGACTTTGTATGACGCGGCTCGGTACCTCCCTCACCGATTCTTGGGGGTAAATGCCCGTGTCTTTCATGGCTCCTGGATGGAGGGGGTCGCCGATCCGTCGCCAGATGAATCTCTGCGTAAGATAGCGAGGATTGTGGGAGCGAGTCTAAATTGGTCCGTTTGGTAAAAGAGAGGCTTACGGAACCGAGAAAAGGGGGCCGGGGCGATTATGCGCCCCGGCCCCCTCGTATATTCGCAGCGAGTTTTGTCCGCACCGCGGACTGAAACCAATACGTCAACTAGTAACCCAACTTGGCCTTCAGGTCCTGGTCAATCCAGATATACATGTTCTGCTGGCCCTCGTTGATGATCCCCGGGCTTAATTCGCCGTGGTATCCCTTTACCCAGGGCTGCCAGAAATTGACCAACTTCTGCACCGGCGTCGGTACCACCCACGCCTGCTCAAGCATGTACTTGGTGAATTCTTTCATGACTGCGTCGCAGCCGGCGTCGTCGCCGGCGTTGAACAGGGCAAGCATCTTGTCGCGGGCTTCGGGGGCCTTAGGATCGGTGATGTAACTGAGGTTCCATCCGCCGCCGGCGCCGGCAAAGTTGGTACCTCTGCGGTATGTTCCCGCACTTGCCATCAGACCGTACAACATGTCGTCGTAATTCCGGGCATTCCACCGGGAATTAAACGCCGCATTCTCCACAGGCAGCAGCGTTAGATCGACGCCGACCTTGGCCCACATGCCTTTGATAATCGAGAGGTAGTCTACGTTGAACGTGCCGGTGTTGTTGTACATGATGCTGCACTTGAACCCGTTCGGGTAGCCGGCGTCCTTTAGAAGCTGCTTGGCCTTGTCCGGATTGTACTTGTACAAATCCTGCACTGCGGCCGGTGCCTGATCCAGCGGCAGGTAGACCGACGCAAAGTCCGGCATCGGGGTGATGGGGAACGATTGGGCGTACGCCTGGCCAGCCATGAAATCGGTGATGATCGAGTTGAAATTGGTGGCGTACATCAGTGCCTGACGGACCTTGATATCCTTGTATGGCAGTTCTTGCTTGTCGGTCCGCATGAAGATCTGGCTGGGGTTCTGGGGAACGAACGCGACTTCACTCAGACCTTTGACTGAGCTTCTCAGGGCGGTGGCGTCATCCCACGTATTGTTGTTCAATACGTCCAGCTTCCCCGTCCTCATAGCCGATTGCAGTGTCGAAACATCGGGGATAATAAGGACCTTGATGCGGTCAACGTAAGGAAGCTTGTTGCCTTTGCCCGGCCCCACGGGATCGGTGCGCCAGTAGTTCGGGTTCTTCTGGTATGTGATCGAACTGTTGGAAACAAAATCTGTCAAAAAGTACGGGCCCGAACCGACTGAGTTTCGCCAGTCACGCAGGTCGCCGTACTTGTCTACCACTTCCTTGGCCTGAATGCTGCACCAGTCCACCAGGTAGGCAGCGAAGTTGTAGGCGTCGGCGGGGTTGCAAGTGATATCAACTGTCCACTTGTCGACCAATTTCACTTTAGCGCCATCGCAGAATGTCGGAGCTGCGGTCCGCCAGTAGGAGCCCTGGAGCGTGAGCATTCGATTCATCGTGTAGGCAACGTCGTCGCCGGTTAACTCGCGCCCGTTGACCAGTTTGCTGGCAGCGGAATCCGGATTGAGTCCGAAGTGAATGCCCTGCCGGATGTGGAAAACGATGTGGCCAGCCTCAGGAATCTCGTAGCTTTCGGCAACCGATGGGGCCTTGCTGGCCCAGGAGTAGTTGCCGTTGGAGAACCACGAGTACTGGTTGGTCCCGGCCGGACCTTTGGCCCAGTCGCCGGTCAGAGGCTCATCGTGGGTCAAGTGGTTGGTGGTGACGAAGAACGCTGCCTGATAGCCTTCGTCGAATCCGAGGACATCTCCTGTCTGGGATAGGTTAAGAGTGCCCCCGTATTTTGGTTTGTCCGAGGCAACCGTGGTTTTCGGCGGCGTGGTTGTAGTGGTTGTAGTGGTGGTAGTGGAGGTTGGCTGTGTCGTTTGAGTCTGAGGTGCGGTGGTTGTTGTCGACTGAGTTGTTCCACAAGATGCCAGAAGTAGGGCAACCGAGGTGAGGATCACAAAGAATAAGAGCACACTTTTTCTTTTCAACTATTTCTCCTCTATGTTTATTACCTACGGGAATCGGTTCTTGGTCTCGAAGCCTCCTTTCGCGTCACGGAAGCGCTTTTCGGCGCATTTTGCGCGCAGCCTAACACACGATTCTTACCGTGTCAAGGAGAGCAGTTGGCGGCCCTTGTTCGCCACGATGATCTGGACGCAGAAAACGACGCTTGCGACGTCCAGCCATATCGATTGTGTTACCAGAAGATTCTGGAAGAGCCCCCTGAAGCAACCGCATTCCATAATCCGACCCTGAATGAAAATGACGTCGACCTTGATCCCGAAATAGGCCAGCGACATGACCATCCAACCGATCGCCGACAGCCTGGTGAGGATGCCAAAGATGAGACCGAGCCCGATGAGCAATTCGACGTAGGGGAAGACCATGCCCACGAGCCGGGCGATGTTAACAGGCTGCATGGGCAGGATGTAGTAACTGTAGACCACGTAGACGGAATTCCTTTCAATGTCGAGGAGTTTGGGTATGGCGGACAGCAAGATCATCGCTCCCAGCAAGTAGCGCAGGGCAAGGCTAAGACCGCTGCCGGTCAGAAAACGTTTCAATTTTGGCATACAAACCAATTGCCCCGCGCCGAGATCCCTCTCAATGCTAGGATTACACGGTTGGAAGATGCTTCGGCTCCGTTAGGTGCGACGGCCAGGATGATACCAAGATTCATCAGGTGACAAAACCCGGGCTATTTGGTTACCACCGGATATCCGAGTTCCACCCAGTGGAAGTAGCCTTTCCAGAGAATCCGGATGTTCTTCAGGTCGAATCCCTTTTCCACCAGCCTTTGTGCCACACTGGCACTCTCGTCATCGTTGTGTCAGTCGCAGTACAAGATCTTGAGCGTGTCCTTCGGAAGCTTGGCCAGTCTACTGTCCATTTCCTCCTCGGCGCCCGGGAAGGGACTGCGAATGGCGAAGCTGATGCTGCTTGCCCCGGCCAGATGCCCCGCCTTGAACTTGTATTCAGTTCGATTGTCGATGAGGATGAGCTTCTCTCCTCTGTCCATCTTGAGCTTCAAGTCCTCGGCGCTGATCCTGGGTATCCAGGGGTAGACGAACTCTCCCTTGACCAAGTCCTCGTATGTTGGGCTCGAGTTTGAAGATGAGAGCTCGGCCGTGCTCGGGACGGATGAAGCCGGAGCGGGGTCCGAAGGGCCGCATGCCGTTATAGACAGGCTCAGCAAGAAGAGCAGGACAGAGCCCGCAGTGGCGATGTTCTTTACCCGAATCGGGATGGAACCATGAACGCGTTGGAACACTTTCATCATGCGACTTGAGGGAGTTCTGCGCCATTTGAGGGGGGAGCGCTACAGCGCTCCCCCCTGCTTGCTGGCCTTGTGCTAATCACCGGATGTCAGTAGCCCATTGAACTCTTGACGTCCTGATCCACCCAGTAGTACTTCAACATGGCCGGGATGCCACCCTCGCCGAAGGTGTTATTCACCCAGGGCTGCCACATGTTGTACGAAAACGGCTGCGGGAACGGCACGCGGAAGGCGCTCTCGATGAGGTACGGACGGATCCCCTCAACTGCCTTGTAGGCCGCGGGCCAGTTCACGTAGACATTCTTTTGAGTCTCGGCGAAGGCCGCCTCGATTTTAGGGTCAGGCGTCCCGTTGGGATCGGTGCGGCTGGCGAACTGCGGCCTGTTATCACCGCGGTAGTAGCCGAAGTAGGTGTACAGAGAGAACGCGAACGCTGCCACCGTGCCGCCCGAGAAATTCCCGTAGAACATGTCGGGCCAGGCGAAGGTGCGGGTGAGCAGTGTTGTCATGGCGGTACTTTCGGTGGGCTTGAGTGTCAGGTCCACGCCCACCTTGGCCCACATGTCTTTGAGGATGGTGCCCTGGTCCACGATCTCTTGCGGAACGCTGGGCACCATCAATTCGGCCTTGAATCCGTTGGGGAAGCCGGCGTCTTTCAGCAACTGCTTCGCCTTGTCCGGGTTGTACTTGTAGAGGTCCTGGACCGACTGGGCCATTGTGCTCAGAGGCTGGTAGCCTTTCCCTTGGAAGTTGCGGTTGACCAGTACCGTGTCCATCTCCGCCTTATCCTTGAAGTACCCGCTGATGATGGATTTATAGTCGGTTGCCATCATTAGCGCCTGGCGCACGCGGACGTCGGCCCACGGCTTGGTCTTGTCGGCTAGATTGAAGTTGACGGCGTGAGCGTTGGCGAACCCATCGCCGAGATACTCCACGGACTGGAATTTGTGCGAAGTGGCAGTCAAATCTTTGAACGTCTCGTAGTCGGAGTTCAGGAAGTCGAGCTTGCCGGTGCGGAAGGCCGCCAGGACGGTCGAAGTGTCTGGTATGACCATCCTCTTCACCTTGTCCGCGTACGGCAGCTTGTCGCCTTTGCCGGGGCCTACCGGATTTGTGCCCCAGTAATCTGGGTTACGGACGAGAGTGACACTGCTTCCGATGACCCAGTCCGACACGATCCATGGGCCGGTGCCAACGGTATTCTTCCAGTTGTTCAGGTCGCCGTATTTGTCAATTAGCTCGGGTGGATACATAAAACCATAGCCCCCGCCCTCGATTACCCACCACTGGGCAGTGACTGGCTGCACGGGGGTAGTGAACTTCACCTGCCATGGCCCCGTCTTTTCAATGACAAAAGCCGCAGCCACCCGCGGTTGCAGGACCTTGATAGCTGCGTTTGGACCGTGGACAAGCCTTTCATAGGCCTTGACGACGTCGTCGGCGGTCATTTCACGGCCGTTCACCAACCGCCCGGCTTCGGTGTCGGTCTTCTGATAGTGAACTCCTTTGCGTATGTTAAGTATCCAGACTTCCGGGCTTGGCTTCTCCACACTTTCAACCAGCTCTGGCCCCATCTGAGATTCCGGGCTGGTATAGGCCTTGTTGCTATACTCGCCGGTGCCCGCCGGGCCCTTTGACCAGTCGAACTTCAGCAATTGCTCGTACACGTAGTTCAAGCCGAGCGTGTTGGTCATCATCATGTTGGCGGCGCTGTCACAGCACAGCGGGTCGGTCACTTCCCTGATCGTCAGGCTGCCGCCGTATTTCGGCTTGTCAGAGACGGCCGTGGTTTTCGGAGGCGCAGTGGTAGTGGCGGTAATGGATGTGGGCTGCACCGTTTGAGTCTGGGGTGCAGTCGTGGTTGTCGACTGGCTTGGTCCACACGATAACAGAAGTAGGGCAAGTGAGGTGAGGATCCCGAAGAACAAGAACACACTTTTCTTTTTCAACTTTCCCCCTCGTTATTTATTGCCTACTAGAATGTGCTATTGGTCTCTCGGAGCCTCCTTTCGCGTCACAGACGCGTCTTTCGCCAGATTTTGCCCGCAGCCTAACATACGATATTCACTCTGTCAAGGAATTGAGCCTGGTCATCTATCTGCTCCGGTCGTGGCTTGAATCTGCGCACTGAGTTTTGACCGGTGCTGTAACTGGCACCTATAATGAGCCTGAGACATTCCGGCTGCTGCCATTCCACGTCCACGCGTCGCCTCGCGCCTGTAGCTCAGTGGATAGAGCATCGGTCTTCGAAACCGGTGGTCGAGGGTTCGAATCCCTCCAGGCGCACCACTTTTTGAAGCTAAAAGAGCCCACTGATCGACATTGATCGGGGGGGCTCTTCGCGTTGAACAGCACTAATCCGGCGTCAATGCAGAAACTGCTGGTAAGCTTCGATCTTCGCTGCAAGCCTATCGGCGAGGTAAGCGCTGGCTGACTTGAGAGAATCGTGAATCTTGATGGCGTCTCTCCGGTAGGCTTCCGCCCGTTGCCGGGTCCAGTTGGGTGGAGGGGGGAGGAGATTGCTGATTCGATCAGCCATCTTGACCATCCAGACTTCGTTGGGCTGCCGTCGGATGCGGCGCAGGCTATCCTGAATCTGCAGAGACTTTTCCAGGCGAGGATTCTTGCTCAATGCTGATACTCCCTGGGCGACAGGCGTGCCAAAGGTGGCTTCAAGGTCCTCGAAAGTAACACCGGCATCTTCGATAACGTCATGCAACAGAGCGCACTTCAACGCCAAATCGGCGTTCAGTCCATGTTCCATCTGCAGGACCGCCATAACCTCCATGCTCACCAGACTAATATGAACGATATATGGCAGATCCGTCCCAGGGAAACTGTTGGCATTGAGAGCCTCGGCGGCAAACAGGTAGGCCCGGGTGTATTCATCCTGTTTCCAGTCCAGCTGCACAGAATTTCCTCCCTTATGTTGCTAATGTCGGATACTGCCCGCTCCAAGAAAGCAGGGGCAACGACATGTGTATCGTACCATCCTGAGAGATACAGCGGGCTGTTTGGTGTTATACCGAATTGACAATTCCATCTGCCGATTCTATGCTCGCGAACAACGAGCCCGACCACCACCCGGGCCCTGGCATCTCCTGATGGCGTCCGTTCACCGAATCTTACGCATGTCTTCACACGCCCTTCACATAGGTCAGGCAGAATGGAGCTAACCCAATCAAACAATAGTGGAGGACGTAAATGAAGAAATGGACGATCGGAATCATAATCGCAGCCGGGGTACTTGCCCTTGCCGGGGGCGTGGGCATCGCCGCCGCCAGGTCTGCGACAGCTCAAAATGTTCAGGCCGGGTTCTACGCCCCGTCGGATAACGGCACATTTTCGAGGCAAGATGTGAACCAGTGGTACTGCGGCGGGCGCGGCCAGATGATGGGGTTCATTACTCCCCAGGTGGCGCAACTTCTTCGAACCACACAGGATGACGTCAAAGCACAGCTGGCTGCGGGAAAGACCCTGGCAGACCTCGCTACCGCCAAGGGTGTAACTCAAGACGTATTGATCCAGGCATTGCTAGGACCCTATACCGATCACCTGGCATTGATGGTAAAGTACGGCTATATGACTCAGGCGCAGGCTGACACACTGAAGCAGCAGGCGACGACCCGGCTGCAGACCGTGGTCACGAGCAATCTCGGAACTGCGCCGGGCGCTGGTTTCGGTGGGATGATGCGGGGCTGGTTCGGCAGGGGTTCCACAACCACCGCTCCCAACGGTTGTGGAGGCGGATTTGGTCCTTCAGGTGCCCAGGGTACTCAAGGAACGCAAGGTGCTCCAGGGACGCAGAGCGGCCCCGGCCGCCGTGGCATGATGGGAAGCTGGTAAAAGAAACCGCTTCGATTAGCAAAAGGTCCGGGGGAACCCCCTGGACCTTTTTGGTTTAAGGCATGGTGGCGTGCGCTAGAATGTTAGATGTGGACAAGAAGAGGGTGCTGCTAGTCGACGACGAGCCGAAAATAGCTGAAGTTCTCAGGGCTTACCTGGAGCGAGAAGGCTTTCAGGTCTTGACGGCGGTCACCGGACGGCAGGCTATCGAGAGGGTGAACGCCAGCAATCCAGAATTGGTTATTCTCGATCTGAATTTGCCGGACGTAGACGGCCTGGAAGTGTGCCGCACCATCCGGAAGGCCTCGTCAGTCCCGATCATCATGCTGACGGGGAGGGGTGAGGAGGTCGACAAGATAGTCGGACTGGAGGTCGGAGCAGACGACTACATCACTAAGCCATTCAGTGCTAGAGAAGTGGTGGCCAGGGTTAAGGCGGTGCTGCGCAGGCAACCGTCCGAAACGCAGCATACTGCCATAGTGACGGGCCATCTGGTAGTGGACCCGGCGAGATATGAAGTAACGTGCGAAGGGAAAAGGCTTGAACTTACCACGACCGAATTTAAGCTTCTCGCTACGCTGGCGAGGAACCCGGGGATCGTGTTTAGCCGTGCACAGCTCCTCGATGCAGTACAGGGCATCGACTCTGCCGGTTACGACAGGACGATAGACGTACACGTGAAGAATTTGAGGCAGAAAATGCCGGATGGCTGCAAGTGTCAGATAGAAACCGTGAGGGCCGTGGGATACAAGCTTGAGGTACAACCCGATGCGCCTTAACAAGTTGTGGATCAAGTTTGCCTTCCTCTGCGCGGGGATAGCGGCTATCGGAATCATTTTGGCCGCCATCCTGGTGCGCCAGGCGACGTCTAATGATTTCTCGCACTATCTGCGCAACGCCCGAGGGCAAGGACAGGGAGGGATGATGGGCGGTGGTGTTGGAGCGATGATGGGGGTGCCGGAGACGCAGTTCCTTAGCTCTGTCACTAGTTCGCTTTGGATAGCTGGGATCGTGGCCGTGGTCGCTGCGGCGATAATTGCGGTCATCTTCTCGCGCCAGATCACGGCCCCGGTAATCCGTCTCAGCAAAGCTGCCTCGGGTGTGAAGCGCGGAGACCTTTCGCAGCGCGTGAAAGAGACGTCCGGGGACGAGGTAGGCAGCCTTTCCAGAGACTTCAATTCTATGGTGGATTCCCTCGAGGTCAACCGGGACAGCCGGCGCAAGTTGATGGCAGACGTTGCCCACGAGATGGGTACGCCACTGGCAGTGCTTCAGAGCAACCTCGAAGGGATGCAGGATGGTCTGGTGGAACCCTCTCCGAACAACATCGCGTCGCTTCATCAGGAAACCCTGCTACTGAGGCGTCTGGTGAGGGACTTGAGGGTGCTTTCCGAGGCTGATTCGGGGAGGCTGAACCTATCTTCCTCCGACGAAGATGTCTCGGCTCTCGTTCAGGCCGCAGTGACGGCAATGGAACCGGAGGCGAAGAGGCTAGGGATAGGACTCTCTTTCCTTCCGCCCGCAGCTCCTGCCAAGGCCAACGTGGACAGCGACCGGATATCGCAGGTAGCGACCAACCTACTCAGCAACAGCCTGCGGTACACCCCTGAGGGTGGACAGATAAGAGTCTCGGTGTCGACCGTGCGCGAAAGCGGCCACGGCAGGGTCAAGGTCTCGGTGCAGGACACAGGCCAGGGTATTTCGAAGGAAGACCTGCCTCATATCTTCGACCGCTTCTACCGTGGGAGAAATCATACCAAGCGGGCGGATGGATCAGGGATCGGCCTGGCAGTGGTGAAGGAACTTGTGGAGGCCCACGAGGGGCGGGTGTGGGTCGAAAGCCAGGAGGGAGAGGGGAGCACGTTCCATTTTACCGTGCCTGTGGGGGAGGGGGAGAGGATCGCTCCCCAATAACCAGGTCACAGAGCAGGGAAAGACCGTCCCCACTCTGGCCTTTTTCGCAAGAGAGAGAATGTCATTTGCCTTTCAGCTTAGCCAGTCAGCTCTGCATGCCAGACCGCTTTGCCTCCGCGTGCGCCCAACCGGGTAGGCTTAAGACAATGGGTGGATGGCTCGCAACGACACATCGGATAATTGAGCCCTCGTGGAGACGCCTGTCGTTGCGCAAGTCAGCGGCGGAAGGTACTGAGCACCCTTTTTCTATCTCAGGCAGGACCAGTAAGGTTTGAGGGCCGACCTGACTTCTTCGAGCATCTTCTCAGTGTGGGGGAGAGATGGGTCTTCGAGGACACTTGACGGTGGTGGCTCTGGTTCTTCAACGTCGTAGTCGATACCGGCTAAGCCCGCAAGCTGCGATAACCAGGCATACGGCAGGACTTTGCGGTTATAGCCCGAGGCAATGAGGTCCACCACCTTGCCGCCGCACATCTCGGCGATGCCGCGAGTCCGCTCGCCCACCATCTTGAACCCGGCGATGGTGAGACCCAGATCGGTAAGACCATCGGCGAAGTGAGGATCGGAGCCCCCATTGCGCACCACGATCTGCGGATCGAATTCCCTCGCGATGGGTTCGATAATTGAGTCGAAGGCCATTCTGAATGACTTGTCGCCGGCCCCTTGAGGCAGAGGAATATTCACCGTGAAACCTTTTCCCGGTCCGGATCCTATTTGAGTGGCAAAGCCTGTGCCTGGATAGATGGTACGCGGGTCTTGATGAATGTCGATGAAGAGGACGCATGGGTCTTCGGTGAAGTATTGGGTGGTGCCGTTACCCGCATGGGCATCAGTGTCGATGATGAGAATCCGGTCGAGTCCATGGGCCGTCTTCAAATACGTCCCGCAGAAAGCGACATCGTTGTAGATGCAAAAGCCTTCACCGAAGCGGCGCTTGGCATGGTGCATGCCGCCGCCGATGGAGACGACTTTGAGGTAGTCGCCAGCTTGAACGAGATCACAGGCTTTCTTCGCCTGGCCTACGATGATGCGGGCAGCCTCTTCCAGTTTTCCAGGGGTGCCCACCGGAAGATTGTCTCCACTCTGAAAGCGGAAAACTTCGTCAGGGTAAGGGCGGTTGCAGCGGGCGGCTTCGAAGAACTGGCGGGTGAGAGCGACGTAATCTTTGTCGCAGATCAGGGCGAGATCGTCATCGTCCGCCGGATCGGCTTGCAGAAACACGTAACTCTCCGGCGTCAGACGTTCCCTGAGAAATCCAGGGAAGATCTGGTAGCGGTCACCGCGAAAAGGATGCCCGGGTCCGAAGTCGTACTCTTTCAGTTCCGGACGATAAAGAAGCGATAAAGGCACCGCGCCTCCCGCCACTGTTCAGTATTTTCGGGTCACGGCATAGCAGGCGGATGCCTGTTATTCTTCTTTGCCAGATTTGCCAGTTTTACTGGCCGTGGCGGCAGGAGCCTTGGATTCGGCCTTTGCCGGGGCGGCAGTAGCCTTCGTGTCGCTCGTGGCCGTGACTGGGGTCGCGGATGACTCGGACTTTGCCTCGACAGGTGCGGCGGAAGCATAGCTGGAGCCGCCTCGACTGTCGGTCACGTAGAACCCCGAACCTTTAAAGATGATGGGCACCGAAGAGAAACACTTTCTTGCTTTCCCGCCGCAAGCTGGGCATTTCACCGGGCCCTCATCGTGGAAACTGCGTTTCATTTCAAACTTTGATGGACAACAAGTACACTCGAAATCGTAGGTGGGCAACTCAGTCACCTCCAAGGTGCATGAAAAGGTATAAGTTGGCAGTCTCTATAGTTGACTGCTAACTTATCATTGTACAAAAAGGCGTCTGCGTAGTCAAGACTGTTGCAGCGATGACACGCCACCAGTGGAGTGTGGAGCGGACGGTCAGGATACCGCTGACTTTGAAGCAGAGCGCGAACGAGTGTCCTTGGGATCATACGTCTCGCAATCGGCGTGGCGCTCGTCGCTGGAGACAGATATGGCGGGGGCGTGGCACTCGAGCATGTCATTGAAGCGGCAACTCGATGCTTGACACGCTCCGATCCCCGGCTTCACTCCGTCCATGCCCGCTTTAGGGCTGGCGTGGACGAACGTATTGCATTCGGCGTGGGGGCCGACAGTGATTGCGGGGGTGCGGCACTTGCTGTCTTTGTTGTAGGCGCAATTTGCCATGGCGCAACCTTTGATAGAGACCATTGCCATTGTGTTTACCTCCTCAAGGGATGTCTGCATCATAGAGGTCCGTTGATGAAGAAGTCATAAAATTCCAGGCTGAAACATAACGAAAGTATGAAACCGTAAGGGGTGACTGGGGTCAGGCTGGGACAGATGCGGCCTGTCGGCGGCGGAACCATAGCACAAGGCCGCACGTGGATACAACGACGAAAAGTGCGGCCCCGGCGATTCCAAAAGCAGTGTGGAAGCCGATGGTCTTGATGAGGAAGCCGATTCCGAGGGTAAGGAAACCAGACCCGCCCCGGCTGGCGGCGAAGTAGACGCCGAGAACGGTAGACCTGTTCTGAGGGGTAGTGTGGCCGATAATGTAGGCCTCAGACACCGGCATAACGGTATACATCATGATACCCATAACGAAGAGGAGCAGAAGGGTCACCCACAAAGAACCAGCCAGGCTGAAGAAGAAAATGATGGGACCGGCGATGATAGAAGCGATGAAAAGGACGCGTCCGGAGCCGACGCGGTCGGCAAGGTATCCGGAGAAAGGCCCGGCGGGGATACCTCCGACGTACATCACGGCCATGAGAGCTGCCCCAGCTCCAGCAGCCTCTTTGAGGCCATCGACCATGAAGAGCGCCATGAAGGAGGAAACGGAAAGGATGAAGACCTGGGCTGCAGTCCCGACGATGATGAAGAGAACGAGGGTCGAGGTCGAGAACGGTATACCGCCATTGGCATGAGAAGCCTCGGCAGGGGCGGAGGGTCTGCCTATTCCAGCCCGGCCCATCAAGACGAACAGGACGACCCCGAGGGCGATGACGATAAGTCCCGGAATGACGAGGGCTGTCCTCCAACTCATCCAGGTGGCCAGGCCTGCGGCGACCAGGGGAGCAGTGAGATTGCTGAGGGTGCCACCGAGCTGGTGTACGCCCAGGGCCCAGCCCTGCCTCTTAGGCTCGACGAGACCAGAGACGGCGGGGGCGGAGGCCGGATGATATCCCCCTCCAAAGAGACCCAGGAGGACCATGCAAACGAGCATCACTCCATAGTTAGGTGAGACCCCGGCAAGTACCCCCCAGAGAGCTACGCCTGAGACTCCCAGGAAGACGAGGAGCCGCTTCCCAAAGCGGTCGGCTAGCCATCCCGAAGGAAACTGACTCACGCCATAGGATATGGTGAAAGCGGAGACGAGCCCTGCTGCGGAGGGGATGTCGATATTGAGACCGTCGCGAATGAACGGCAAAAGAGGCGGCACCAGCGAGGAAAGAAGGTGGTGTCCCCAGTGAGCAAGGACGAAAAGTACCAGCAATCTGGTCGAGTGAATTCTGTCTTTAAGCTTCTCTATGAGTTACTCCGGATGCTCACTGGAGGGAATGAAAGATTATAAGGCGGAGGGATTGTTGCGCGCAAACCAGACAGAAGGTAGAGACCTCGGCCCGCGCGAGCCTGGGAGCAGGTGTTCTGAGGTCGGCCCTGAGAGTGAGAGCACGTATGCTCTGTGTTACAATTGTCTAACTTTGCCGGCACGGCTGGAACGTGCCTTCGGAAGGTTGAAATGACGGATAGATACATTCCTGCTGACATCGAAAAAAAATGGCAAGCCAAATGGGCTGAGGATAGGCTCTACGAGGTCAAGGAAGACCAGGCTAAGACAAAATGGTATGGCCTCACCATGTTTCCTTACACCTCGGGCGACCTCCACATTGGGCACTGGTACGCCATGGCGCCGTCGGACGTGCACGCGAGATTTAAGCGCATGCAGGGCTACAACGTCATTCACCCGATGGGATTCGATGCTTTCGGGCTTCCGGCTGAGAACGCCGCTATTAAGCGTGGCATACATCCGCGTACCTGGACGATGCAGAACATTGAGAACATGCGTCGCCAGCTGAAGACCATGGGCAGTATGTACGATTGGAGCCGCGAGATTGTCACCTGCTCCGATGATTACTGCAAGTGGACGCAATGGTTCTTCGTTAAATTCTTCGAGCACGGACTGGCCTACCGAGGCAAGGCGCCGGTCAACTGGTGCCCGAAATGCCAGGTCGTTCTGGCTAACGAGCAAGTCATAGGCGGCCGGTGCTGGAGATGCGACACCGAGGTGGTGCGTCGTGAACTCGAGCAATGGCTTTTCCGGACTACCCGCTATGCCGACGAGTTGATGGAGCACGTCGGCATCGACTGGCCGGAGCGCATCAAGACAATGCAGCGGAACTGGGTGGGAAAGAGCTACGGTACGGAGATTTCCTTCGGCCTGGACCATCCTGGAGTCGAGGCCAAGGAGATCAGGATCTTTACAACAAGGCCTGATACAATCTTCGGCGTTACGTTTTTCGTCATGGCGCCGGAGCACCCGCTGGTGGCCGGCCTGACCACTCCTGAACACATGGCCGAGGTGCACGAGTATGTCGAGCGTTCGCGGCGTTTGACCGAAATTGAGAGACTTTCCACCGAAAAGGAGAAGGACGGCGTTTTCACTGGGGCCTACGTTACCAATCGGGTGAACGGCGAAAAGGTTCCGATTTGGATCGCCGACTACGTCCTGGCCAGCTATGGGACAGGAGCTGTCATGGCGGTCCCGGCGCACGATGAACGAGATTTCGCCTTTGCCAAGCGGTACGGGATACCAATCAAGGTTGTCATCTCCCCGCCGGATTGGGACGGGAAGCCACTTGACCAGGCCTACATCGAGGCAGGCAAGATGATCAACTCCGGGTCCTTTGATGGGACGCCCAGCGACGAAGGGCTGAAGGCGGTGACGAGGTTCCTGGAGGAAAAGGGGTGGGGGAAGGGGACGGTAAGCTACAGGATCCGCGACTGGGTTATCTCAAGGCAGCGATATTGGGGCGCGCCCATTCCGATCGTCTATTGTGACAAGTGCGGGACAGTCGCCGTACCCGAGAAAGACCTGCCTGTCTTGTTGCCTCCAGACGCCGATTTCAGCCACCCGGGCGAATCACCGCTTAAGTTCAACGAAAAGTGGGTCAACACGCGTTGCCCGAATTGTGGTGGGCCGGCAAAACGGGAGACCGACACGATCGACGGCTTCATGGATAATTCCTGGTACTTTCTGCGCTATTGCAGCCCTCACTATGCCGAAGGCCCCTTTGACCCGGAGAGCATCAAGTACTGGATGCCGGTCGACGTGTACACAGGTGGGGCTGAGCATGCCGTAGGTCATCTGATGTATTCCCGCTTCTTCACCAAGGCGATCCGAGACATGGGGCTGGTGAGTTTCGGGGAGCCGTTCAAGACCCTCTTCAACCAGGGCACCATAATTGCCGACCACCAGAAGATGAGCAAATCAAGGGGCAACGTCGTCAATCCGGACGAGTACGTTGGGAGTTTGGGTGCTGATACGGTCCGTGCCTACATGATGTTCATCGGTCCATGGGACCAGGGCGGGGAGTGGTTCGACACAGGCATCAGCGGAATCAGCCGGTGGCTAAACAGGATTTGGAACCTGGCTGTAGATGATTATCAACCCGGGCAGATCGACCCCGAGGCTGAGCGATCGCTCAGGAGGTTGACACACCAGACGGTCCGGCGGGTTACGGGAGACATCGACCGGATGCGTTTCAATACGATGCTTTCCGCCCTGATGGTGTTAAGCAACGAGCTTGCTGAGGTGAGGGAGAAAGCCAATGTGGGCAAGGCGGTCTGGGATGAGGCGGTGGCGGATATCGTATTGATGATGGCACCGACAGCCCCGCACTTTGCCGAAGAGGTGTGGTCGAGGCGCGGGAAAGCCTACAGCGTTCACAACCAGAGCTGGCCGTCCTGGGACGGGGCTTTGGCAAAAGAGGATGAGGTCACCCTCATCGTCCAGGTGAATGGCAAGGTACGCGACCGCATAGTCGTCCCTGCCTCGATCTCGGAGGCCGAGGCTAAGGAGAAGGCGCTTGGCAGCGACAAAGTGAAGGCCAACGTGGGAGGCAGGCCCATTGCCAACCTGGTGTACGTTCCGGGCAAGCTGGTGAACGTAGTGGTGAAGGGATAGGGGCGCTACGGAATGAAGATAGCTTTTATTGGCGGTGGGACGATGGGCGAGGCGATAGCCTCTGCCCTTCTGAGCAATGGTGTATGCGAACCAACGGATATCTGCGTCAGCGATGTGGTGGAGTCGCGCCGTGCCTATCTGAAAGGCAAGTACGGTGTGAAGGTCACGCCCTCAAATACGGAGGCAGTCGCCGGGGCTGAGGTCGTTCTCATGGCTGTGAAGCCTCAGAGCCTGCCTGACTTGTTGCCGGGCATGGCCGGGAGCCTTGCATCTCCGCAGCTGGTTTTGTCGATAATGGCCGGAGCGACCATTGCCACCCTTAGGGACGGACTGAAGCACAAAGCGCTTGTTCGGTCTATGCCCAATACCCCGGCGCAAATCGGCATGGGGATGACGGTCTGGACGGCAACGGGCGAGGTAACTGAAAAGCAGAAGGGCATGGCACGGACCATACTATCAGTGATGGGCAAAGAGCTCTATGTCGACGATGAGAGAAGCATCAACATGGCAACGGCCGTAAGTGGAAGCGGCCCGGCCTATTTCTTCCTCTTTGCCGAGGCGATGACCGACGCGGCAGTCAACCTGGGCGTGCCCCGCGATATGGCAAAGGCCATGGTGCTGCAAACGATGATTGGCTCGGCGCACCTGATGGAGTCCACTGGAGCGGAAGCAGCCGACCTTAGGCAGTCGGTAACCTCCAAAGGAGGGACGACAGCAGCCGCTCTGGGTGTTTTTGAACAAGAAGGTCTCAAGAAGATTGTGGGCAGTGCAGTGGAAGCGGCCTACAAAAGGGCCCGGGAGCTTGGGGGGGAGAAGGTCTGATCCCGTTCCTCTAGGAAAGCAAAAAGGGGCGTTCACCAAACGCCCCCTTTTTGCTTGAAAAATGACCGTCTACTGTCCGGGCGGGGCCGGATTCTTGTAGCCCTCGAGTAAATCGGGGAACTGCTTTTCCAGCTCGCCTACGGACCAGATTCCATCCTTGGTAATGGTCTTCTTTTTTACGGGCTCTGAGTATATGGCGATATTGCTGCCGGTGACGTCGAAGACCTGTCCGTTTATGTCAGCAGCCGCGTCGGTGCAGAGATAGACGATGAACGGGCCGATCGTCTCGGGACTGGGCAGATTGGTAAGCTCCTCAAATCTCTCCTTGGTCATGAGCCCTGCTTCGAACCTCTTCTTGAAGCCGGCCTGGATCTCATCGCTGGCGCTGAAACGTGTGGAAGCAGTGGGGGCGTAGGCGTTGCATGTAACGCCGTACCTGCCCATTTCACGGGCAACGGACCTGGTGAGTCCAACCACTCCGGCCTTGGCGGCGCCGTAGTTACAGTGGCCGACGGTGCCCATCCAGGCCGTGGACGTGGTGTTAATGATCCGGCCCCACTTCTGTTCTCTCATCACGACGCAAGCATGGCGGCAGGTGTTGAAAGTGCCTTTAAGGTAGGAATCGATGGACAAATCCCATTCCTCCTCGGTCATATTCCAGATCATGTGGGGGGCGTCTGAGCCAGCGTTGTTGATCAGAATGTCCAGCCTGCCGAAACGGTCTACAGCCGCTTGAACCAGTTTGCCAGCCGTGGCGAAATCGGACACGCTTCCGTAGAAGGCCATGCCTTGTTCGTGCATATCCATTATCTCGCCGGCCACGGTCTCGGCATCCCCGCCCTTGGTGCCCGGTTTTCTGCTATTGGTGATGACCCTGGCTCCATGCCGGGCCAGGTCGAGTGCGATCGCTTTTCCGATTCCCTGCCCCGAACCTGTCACTATGGCTACCTTACCTGCAACTCCTGTGCTCATATCAGCCTCCTTGATCTCTTCGCGGTCATTGCTTAACCGATCAACCTTCTAGTCGAGGACTATCCCCAAGTTTGGTTGTTCATGAGTTCAGTAAATTGTCCCGCCTTTGGGACGCCGTTCTGTCTGGTTTGTGAGATGGGATGTAATCTTGGGAAGTGCGTTGAACATTTCATCAATGGTCCAGGCACTGCTGGAAGTGACCACCTTCTCTTCTGCAGGCTCGGAATAAAGCGAAATCCTCCCCGTTTGGACCAGGAAAACTCTACCGTTGATTCCCGCTGCCTGGTCTGAGGAGAGGAAGACCACCAGCGGGGCAATGTCTTCCGGTCGCATCTGTTCGAGTTGGCGTACGGCCTGCTCCATGCCTGATTTTGTCCAGCTTGCCTTCAACTCGTCGCTAAGCGTCAGGCGGGTGGCGGCGTTGGGGCGTATCGCATTGCACGTCACCCCAAGTGGGCCCATGTCACGGGCAACCATGCGGGTAAGGCCAACGATGCCCTCTTTGGCCGAGGCGTAGTTGGCCTGGCCAATAGTGAGGCCGAGACCGGCAATGGAAGAAGTGTTGACGATTCTCCCCGACCGTTGTCTGCGGAAGACGTTACACGCATGGCGAATGGCGTTGAAATGTCCGTACAGGTGGACCTTTATCACGATATCCCATTCTTCTTCACTCATGTTGAAGACGAGGCGGTCTCTGACTATGCCAGCGTTGTTGATGAGAATATCGAGCTTCCCGAAATTTTCGACGGCGGCCTGAACAAGGCGTCCAGCGTCTTCGAAATCGGACACGTCACCGTAATGAGCGATGGCCTCCCCGCCCAGCTGCCGCACGGCGGCTGCAGTAGTTTCGGCATCGCCGCCCTGGGTTCCTGGCTGCCGACTATTAGTGACCACTTTTACACCTTGGCCGGCAAGATCGAGCGCAACGGCGCGACCTATTCCCTGTCCAGACCCGGTAACAATGGCCACCTTTCCAGCTAATCGTGGGGTCATTGTTCTTCCTTCTTGACAATGCGAGCCTGAGGCCTGGCAGGCGAGCCGCCTGCGGATTCGAGGCTGGCGTCTTGGGTAATCGACGGAAGGCGCTCAAAAACGTCGTCTACGGTCCACGGTCCGGAGCAGGTGATAGACTTCTCCTCAACAGGCTCCGAGTAAAGAGAGACCTTGCCGGTCTGCACCTGGAAAACGTGACCGTTCACGTTGGCTGATTCTTCAGAGGCGAGCCAGACCACAAGAGGAGCAACGTCTTCGGCCCTCAGTTGTTCCATCTGTTTGATGGCCTGTTGCATCCCGGACTGCGTCCACGCTTCCTTAAGCTCGTCGCTCAGGGTAAGCCTAGTGCCGGCGTTCGGCCGAATCGCGTTGCACGTGACGCCGAGGCGGGCCATGTCACGGGCGACCATTCTCGTGAGTCCGACGATCCCTTCCTTGGCAGCGGCATAATTGGCTTGACCGACGCTGCGACCGAGACCGGCGACAGAGGAAGTATTGATAATCCTTCCAAAACGTTGCCTTCTGAAAATGTTGCAGGCGTGTCGGATGAGGTAGAAGTGGCCGTAGAGATGGACCTTGATTACAGCGTCCCAGTCCTCCGGCGTCATGTTGAAGATCATGCGATCTCTGACGATCCCGGCATTATTGACCAGAATGTCGAGTCTGCCGAACGAGTCTACTGCGGATTTCACGATGCTCTCGGCGGCTTTCCAGGTGCTGACGGACTCGTAGTTAGCAATGGCTTCTCCGCCGAGCGCAGTGATTTCCTTGACCACATCATCCGCGGGCAGATTCGAGGTTCCCGTCCCGTCTGCAGCCCCGCCCATGTCATTGACGATGATGCGTGCTCCCTCGGATGCGAGCGCAATGGCCTCGCATCGGCCGATTCCGCGGCCAGCGCCGGTTACGAGGGCAACTCTGCCTTTCAGTCTATCTGCCATTTCTGCTCCAGTTCTGGAAGTCCGATGATCATGTTCGACTGGTGATCACGCATGTCGCCTTGCCCGAGGTCGTCTTTTCACCGCTGCCATTTTCGACCCAGACTTCGCAGTCTAAGCAATGCTGATCCAAATTCACGTATTTCCTGGTGACTCTCCCCTTGCATGTCCATGTCTCGCCGTCTTCGGGTTCACTCGTGCTCTTCATGTGCCTGGGAAAGTCTACGGCTCGGTAGCGGCAAGAAAACTTGCGCAGTGCGCCGACGTCTCCAGTCCAATCGGTCAGGAGCTGAATCAACCACTGTCGCTTCAGGGCTCCGTGGACTATGGGGCGTTCGTTTCCCGAACACTGGGCAAACCAAGGGTCGAAGTGAAGGGGGTTGAAGTCCCCGGAGGCTCCCGCCCATTTGACCAGGGTCTGAGTTGTTGCGATTTTGGCAAGCGAGGGAATATCGTCTCCGACTGTTACTTCGTTCCAGGCAAGGCTTCTGACCATCTCAGACAGCACCCGCAGAATGCTGATGGACGGTCATCGATCTGGCCCTGGCAACGATCGTGCCTTCATGATTCTCGTAAGTCGTCTCGGTGACAACGAAGGCGACCTTGCCCTCTTTGGCGGAGCGTTCCATGACATCCTTCAGGACGGTGGCAGACTTTATTGTGTCGCCTGCCCTGGCTACACGAGCAAACTCATAGTCGATTCCAGTATCCACGATGGTGGTAAATCCGGATTTCTCCAGAGCCGACATGAGCACGGGCGGGCCCAGACTTTCGCTCGGTCTTCCAGATGAACCGTGCCCATCAGGCAACCGTCCGGCAAACCACAACGAAGACAAAAATCCGGGAGGCGCAACTATTGAACCGAATTCCGAGTTCTTGGCGTAATGCTCATCGGAATACAGCGGGTTCTTGTCTCCAATCGCATCGGCAAAACGCCTGATTGACTCTCTATCGATCTCAAATAGGCTGGTCTCTACGGTCTTTCCGATCAGCTCTGTCAGCTCGTGGGATAGCAAATCTTTCCTGCAAGAACGGACTGCAAAGTGTCTAGCATTCTATGATCTGGCGGGTGTAGTGTCAAGGAAAATAGCTTCAGGACGAACCTGAAGGCTGCCTTCCGGAAGCGTGGGACCATGAGCGTGGCTTCCTTGACGCTCCTGGGGCCCTTTGCTACAATTCACGGCGAAACGGAGACCAAGCTGGATTTCGCATGCTAAGGAGGACTATGGATATCAAGAAGGTCGGCATCGTAGCTATGACCGGAACGATGGGCACGGGAATTGCACAGGTGTGTGCTCAGGCCGGCTACCAGGTGCTCGGTTCCTCTCGAAGCCAGGACAACATCAACAAAGCTCTTGCCTCGATCAATTCCCAGTTTGCTCGTGGGGTGGAGAGGGGGAGGATCACCCAGGCCGACAAAGACAAGGCTGTCAGCCTCATCAGCGGCACAACCAAGATGCAAGATTTTGCAGACTGCGACCTGGTTGTTGAAGCCGCCGCCGAGGATATGGTCCTCAAGAAAGGCATCTTTACGGAACTGGACAAGATATGCAAGAAGGATGCCATTATCGCCAGCAATACGTCCTGCCTGTCCATTATGGACCTTGCAGTTGCGACCAAGCGTCCCGACAAGGTAGTGGGGATCCACTTTTTTAATCCAGTGCCTGTGATGAAGCTGGTGGAGGTGGTCAAGACCATCGGCAGCAGCGACGACACCGTGGCAACGAGCAAGAAGTTTTGCGAATCCGTGGGTAAGACGGTTGTCATTGCCAAGGATGCTCCGGGATTCATTGTAAACCGGCTAATGACTCCCTTTATCCTGAACGCGGTCAAGATGCTTGAGAATGGCGTTGCGAGCAGAGAAGACATCGACACGGCAATCAATCTCGGACTGAATCATCCCATGGGCCCTCTCAGTCTCGTCGATCTCATCGGGATCGATACGTTCGTGTTCTTCGCTGATGCTCAATACGAGGAGTTCAAGGACCCCCAATTTGCCGTTCCAGTCCTTTTAAGAAAGATGGTGGCCGCAGGGTGGCTGGGGCGCAAGACGAAGAAGGGGTTCTACGACTACAAGTAGACCCAGTCCCAGGCTATAGTCCTGCAGAGAGTGAAGCAAGTGGGGGGATTTGATAGTCCCCTCACTTATTCTCTGTGAAATAGTCCGCACGAAGCGATATTCCGAGCCTTTCAGATCGATCTCTTCACCTGCCGGGTCATATTAAGGATAAGGAGTGATTCAGATGCCCATCGACTATCAAAAAGAAGGCAAGATCGCTATCTTCACCATCAACCGCCCGGAAGTGCTAAATGCCCTCAGCCCCGATGCCCTTTGGGAGCTGACCGAAGCACTGATCGATTTCAGGGACAATAAGGACCTCTGGGTCGGGATCATCACCGGCGCCGGAGAAAAGGCATTCTGCACGGGCCTTGATCTCCGGAGCGCAGCTCCCGGGGCCAAGATTGATCCCGGGAGGCAAGGAATGCCCCAAGCTACGTTGGTTAGGGGCCTCGAACTATGGAAACCCCTGATTGCCGCAGTGAACGGTTATGCCTTCGGCGGCGGCTTCGAGATTGCTCTGGCTTGCGACATTCGACTGGCATCTGAGACGGCTCAGTTTGGTCTCACCGAAGTCACGCTGGGCCTTATTCCTGGTTGGGGTGGAACACAGCGCCTTCCGAGAATGCTCCCGTACGGCAAAGCTGCCGAACTGATGCTCATGGGCAAGAGAATCAACGCCCAGGAAGCCCTCAATCTGAACGTGGTGAGCAAGGTCGTGCCCCAGAAGGACCTCATGTCCACTGCCAGGGAGTGGGCGACGCAGATGACAACCCTTGCCCCTCTCGCTGTTCAGGCGGCCAAGGAGACAATGACGCGTGGCCGGGATATGACTCTCGCCGATGGCCTCAAACTCGAGTCCGAAATGGCGGGCAAAGTAATGCGAACGGCAGACTTCGCCGAAGGCCGCAAGGCCTTTATGGAGAAGAGAAAGCCCAACTACAAGGGAGAGTAGTCTGCCAGAGACGGCATCACCATATTTCCATTGAAACGGGCAACGTCTACTGGATAGTGTTCGTGCGTCTCGGCGGGCCTCGGCTAATTAACGGTCGGAGGAAAGAAGGATGGACCTAAAGGACCTCAGGAATAAGACGGCGGTGGTGGGGGTTGGGTATTCAGAGCGGCAGGGCAAAGTGCCGGACACCACGCCGATGCGGCTGGCTCTTGAAGCGGCCAAGAATGCCATTGACGATGCAGGGCTGAAGACGAGCGATATCGACGGTCTACTGATACAGCCGGTGATGGGCGGCCACTCGTATGATATTGCGGCCCAGATGGGGATCGATCTCAGGTACACGGCGAACGTTGATGTGATGGGAGCCAGTTCAGGCTGCATCACGTCGCATGCGGCGATGGCGGTTGCCTTCGGGCAGGCCAACCATGTTCTGTGTATCTACACGAGCATGGAAGCGTCAGGCCGTGCGACATTCATGATGGGAGGACCGGCGCGGTCGAGTGGAGCATTCGGGCTGTTCGGAGCGGCGATGGAATACGGACTGGCTGCTCGGCGGGCGATGCATGAGTACGGGACAGGTCCCGAGACCTGGGCGGAGATCGCCATGAATACGCGCAAGTGGGCGAATCTGAATCCCAGGGCGACCATGTTCGAGAAGCCACTGACCAAAGAGGACTATCTGGCGGAGCCGTGGATAGCTGAGCCCTTCCGGCGTGCTGACTGCTGCCTGGTGAGCGATGGGGCGCGGGCCTTCATCGTGTCATCAGCGGAGCGTGCCAAGTCGCTCAAGCAGCCCCCGGTGTATATCAGTGGGCTCGGGCAACACCACCACACGGCGGACATTGTACAAACCAAGTACGCCACCGGACCGACCGGAGCTAAAGAATCGGGCGCGACGGCGCTGCGAATGGCAGGCATCGAACTAAAGGACATCAGCGCCTGCGAGATCTACGATTGCTTCACCTACACCGTCGAGTTGACCATGCAGAGCTACGGTTTCTTCAAGCCGGGGGAAGGCAGGGACTTCTTCAAGAATGGTCGCACTGCTCCTGGCGGCTCCATGCCGGTGAACACCTCCGGGGGGCTGCTCTCAGAGGTGTACTATATGGGTTTCACGCCCTTGACGGAAGGGGTCATACAGCTTAGAGGGCAGGGTGGACCGAGGCAGATCAAGGACCCGCACTACATCCTGTGCAGCGGCAATGGTGGGATACTACAGACTCACAGCACGGTGATATTAGGGAGATAGTGAGATGACAACAAGACCGATGGGACCACCGCCCGGAAGACCGGTACCAGGGGTAGATGCAGATAGCAGACCGTTCTGGGACTACTGCAAGCAGCATGAGCTACGGGTGCAGAAATGCACGAGCTGTGGCAAGTTACACTATCCTCCGAGTGCATTCTGTCCTCACTGCTCGAATTTGACCTCGGAGTGGGTCAAGATCAGTGGGAAGGGGAAAGTGTACAGCTTTGTGATTGTGAGGCGGAAGTATCCGGGGTTTGACCAGGGGCCGTACGTGGTAGCGATAATCGAGACCGCCGAAGGCATGCGCATGCTGTCGAACGTCATCGGGTGCCAGCCGGAGGAAGTCAAGATTGACATGCCGGTCGAGGTGACCTGGGACGACATCACACCGGAGTTCAGCCTGCCCAAGTTCAAACCGGCATAGTCCGTAAGCGATAGATAGAGAAAAAGAAGGGGGCCGCCACGGCGGCCCCCCCTCTTTTTGTTCTAATTGAGGACTAGAGGCCCATGCTTTGGGCAACTAGCTCGCGATGATAGTCTCCGTCACCCCAGGTAAGATCGGCCGCCTTGCCTCGTTTGGTGTAATACTGAAGCTCGTGGTCGATAGTGACGGCGATAGCTCCGTGAACTTGATGGGCGAGTGTGATTACGCGTGTGAAAGCTTCACTCATCCAGGCTTTGGCGACGGCAACCTCTGCTGTGGCGGCCTCACCCTGACTTATCCTCCATGCCGCCCGATAGGTGCTGAAACGTGCTCCATCGATATCAGCGGCCATGTTGGCGCAATAGTGCTGGATGATTTGAAAGCTTCCGATAGGACGACTGAACTGCTTCCTTTCTTTGGCATAGTCGACAGTCAGCTCGAGGGCTCGTTGCATCATGCCGACCATCTCGCAGCACTTGGAGACAGCGGCGCGTTCGATGGCTCGCTGTACGACGGGCCAGCCCTGGTTTATGACGCCAATGAGCGAGTCGTGTCCGACTCGAACGTCCTTCATGAGGAGTTCGCATTGCCTGTCGCCCGATATGGTCTTAAGCATCGTCGTGGTCAATCCGGGCGTAGAAGCATCGATGATGAATAGCGAAATGCCCTGCTCCACCGGAGCCGCGGTCCTCGCCGCACACAGGAAATGAGTCGCAACGTGAGCATCTTGAACGAAGAGCTTGGTCCCATTTATAACGAAGCCACTGCCTTCAACTCTGGCCGTGGTGCCAATTGCTTCTGCGCTGTACAGTCCCGAGGCTTCAGTCAAAGCCAGAGTAAAGACGGCGCTTCCCTTCGCAATGTTCGGAAGGTACTCTTTCTTCTGGTCTTCGGAAGCTGCATCGAGCAAAGTCATGCCGGCGAGAACGGACGGGAAGAAGGGGCCTGGCAGACACGCTCGGCCGGTCTCTTCGAAAAGGACCGCCAAATCCAGGAAGGACATTCCGCTGCCCTCATATTTCTCAGGAAAAGCGAGGCCAAGCCATCCTAGTTCCGATATCGCTTTCCACAGCTCGGGAGGGTAGCCGATGGGATCGTTCTGCATGGACTTTACGACTGATTTCGGGCATTGTTCGTTTAAGAAGTCACGCGTGGACGTTTTCAGCATTTCCTGTTCTTCGGTTAGTGTGAAATCCATCTTGCCCACCTTATCAGGAATTTGATCGTTGCAGGTCTGCCGCGCTATGCATCCGGTAGACCGAGTCCCCTGGAGGCGACAACGTTCTTCAGTATTTCCGAAGTCCCGGCCTGCAGGCTGTAACCCATGGACCCGAGAAACGAATGGGGCGCCATGCCGGAGATGGGGGCGTATTTGGACTCGCCCATAAGCTGGCCGTACAGCCCAAGTATGCGGGTGGAGACGTCGGCCAGGTGTTGCTCGAAAGCGGTGCAATATATCTTGGCCATGGCTGCTTCAGTCGTCGGGGTCTTTCCAGCGTCGATGACGAGGGCAACCCGGTATGTGAGCAGCCGTCCGACCTCAAACTCAACCTGAAGCCTGGCCAGCCTGTCCCGGATAAGCCGGTCCTGGGAAAGCGGGACAATGCCTCGTTTGGTTTCCTTGACGAACTTGACGATTGCATCGAAAAGAGGGTAATTGCCCATTAGTCGCTCAAGTCCGGAGCGTTCGTAGTCGAGTTGGTTGACCACCTGGTAGAAGCCACGGTTCTTTTCGCCAATGAGGGCGGTCTTTGGTACCTTGACATTGTCGAAGAACACTTCGCCCCAGGCTTCCGCCCCAGTGATGTCGATGGTAGGGGTGATGGTAATCCCCGGGACGTTCACGGGAAGGATGAATTCACTGATGCCGCGATGCTTGGGCGCGGTGGGGTCGGTTCTGGCAACAAGGTAAATGTAGTTCATATACCGGGCGCAGCTCGTCCACATCTTCTGCCCGTTGAATATGTAGGAATCCCCATCTTCAGTCGCCCGCAGTTGGACCGAGGCAAGGTCTGAGCCAGCCTGCGGTTCACTCAACCCGAGGCCGACGTAGGCCTCCCCACGCAAGATCCTGGGCAAGTACTCACGCTTCTGCTCTTCATTGCCAAAATGCATTACGGCGCGGCCAATCTGCCTGTCGGCGAACCAGTGCAAGGCGGTGGGGGCGCCGTATCTGAGCATCTCCTCGGTCAGAATGAAACGGTCAACGTTGCTTCGCCCTTGCCCGCCGTGTTCCTTGGGCCAGCTGAGACCGATCCAACGTTTTTGAGCGACTTTCCTGGTGAATTCAGGCGAAAACCCCTGTATCCAGGCGTCGCACATGGGTTTGAACGCGCCGCGAGCGATTTCGTCTTCGAGGAAGCCGCGAACTCCTGAGCGGAAAGCTTCTTGTTCCGCGGAAAAACGAAAATCCATCTGCGTTTATCCTCCATGGAGAATCGGGATTACACTACAAGGCAGGTTACGGTGCGATTGATGCCGGCGATGGGGTGTATCCTTGCCGTGACTACCTCTCCAACCTCAGCGAGAGAGGTAGCTTCCACTACTGCAATAAGGTCGAAAGGGCCGGTGACCGTGTTTACTTCGGTGACTCCCTGAACGTGCCTGAGGGCAGAGATTATTTCACGGTTCTTGCCGACGGTCGTTTCGATAAGAACGTAGGCTTTTGTGGCCAAGACACTTGCCTCCGCGAGCCCGAATCAAGCGACGAGTACAGTGCTCAGACAGCACATATTAACGAAGCCTTACACAGACTGTCAACACGGGCTGGTAGCACATCGAAACTAGCTCCACTCTGTGCTTTCGGGCCAAACCCGTGCGAGCTCCCGTGCGAGCGGTTTATGCCCTTGAAATTTCAGTCCGGGATCTTCGCTGAAGATGGCGGTGGCTTCGGCACGCGCCGCCTCAAGTATGGCAAGGTCCGAGAGCCTGGCCATCCGAAGGTCGGGGAGCCCGCTCTGCCTGGTACCGAAGAACTCTCCGGGACCCCGCAGCTTGAGGTCTTCCTCAGCCAACTTGAAGCCGTCGTAAACGTGTTCGATGATGTCCAGCCTCTCGCTGCCTACCTCGGACGCGTTCTCAGCGAGTAGCATGCAGTAGCTTTGATCAGCGCCTCTGCCCACGCGTCCCCTGAACTGGTGCAGCTGAGACAGCCCGAAACGGTCCGCACTTTCGATCAACATGACGGTAGCATTGGGGACATCGATTCCGACCTCGATGACCGGTGTAGCGACGAGGATGTCCAGATTGCCCGCCCGAAATGCGTGCATTACCCCGTCCTTGTCCTTGGCAGACATTCTGCCGTGGATGAGGCCAACTCTGAGTTGTGCAAAAACTTCCGCAACGAGGCGTTCATACTCAGCAACTGCCGCTTTGGCTTGAATAGCCTCGGACTCTTCAACGAGCGGGCACAGAATGAAAGCCTGGTGTCCCTTTTGTACTTCACGCTTGATAAAGGCATACGCTGCGTCGCGCTGTTCCGGCTTTAGCCACTTGGTCTTGATGGCTTGCCTTCCAGCCGGCAACCGGTCGATCACTGAAACATCCAGGTCTCCGTAAAGAGTCAGGGCAAGAGTACGGGGGATGGGGGTGGCGGTCATAACGAGAATGTGTGGGTTCGCCCCTTTCTTCCTGAGTGCCGAACGCTGGCCAACGCCGAAGCGGTGTTGTTCGTCGACAATGGCCATGCCAAGTCTCTTGAACTCGATGCCTTTTTGTATTATCGCGTGCGTACCGGCTACGATATCGATTGAGCCATCGGCAATGCGATTGCGGATGTCCCTTTTGGCCGCTGCCCCGGTCTCTCCAGTGAGCAATGCCAGCGTCACCGGCTTTTCCATGAGACCGGAGTACGAACAAACCCACTCTTGTTCTTCAACGCAGTTGCCGCAGTTGCCGAGCAGCCCTTTGATCGTTGCGAAATGCTGTTCCGCCAGGATTTCGGTCGGCGCCATGAAGGCCGACTGGTAGCCGTTCGCATCACTTGCAATCATGGCAGCGGCAGCAACGACGGTCTTGCCGCTGCCAACGTCGCCTTGCAGCAAACGCGACATCGGCTTGGGTTTGGCGAGATCGCTCAGCACCTCTCGAAGAGCCTTTTCTTGTGCCGGCGTAAGTCTAAAAGGCAAGCATGAGATGAACCGGTTCAGGGGTTCCTTGCCGGCACTTTCGAGGATCAGGGCCGATCCCGGACCGGATTCCTGCCAGGCGCGTTTTTTAGAGAGGACGCCGACTTGCAGGAGCAAGAGTTCGTCGAAAGCCAGACGTATCCTTGCCCTGTCCTTTGAGACGAGATCATCCGGAAAGTGAGCTTGCCGGATAGCCTCCGGAAGCCCCAGCAAATGCTGGCGTTCCCTTGCGGCGGAGGGAACAAAGTCAACAACGGTTTCAGACCATTCGTCGAGTGCGATCTTTATCAGCTTGCGCGTGTTTCTCGGGGTGAGCCCTTGTGTGAGATGGTACATGGGGACAAGCCGTCCCGTATGAAGGCTCTCTCCCTCGTCGATTTCCCATTGAGGCGATTCAAAGACGTGCTGACCACGAAATAGCGCAACTCTTCCGCTGAGAATGACCCGGTTCCCGGTCTTCATACTTCGCGCAACATAAGGATTGTTAAACCATACGGCGCGAATGTTGCCTGTCTCGTCACCGACGATGGCCTCGGTGCTCCTTCGCTTGCCCATGTTGACCACGCGAGATTCCCACACGCTGGCGACGATCGTCTCCTCCTTGCCCTCGGCCAGAGCAGAAATGGGCTTCCTCTGGCTGAAATCAAGGTGGCGTCGAGGGAAGAAGTACAGGAGATCACGAACGCTGCGAATACCCAGCCTGCGGAACCTCGCTTCGAGGCTGGTACTTATTCCTTTGATGGCGGTTACCGGAGCCTCCAGGCCTGCTGCCACATGCTTTGAGGGACTCGCACGAATCACCTTCGTAGATGTGCTCCTCGTGGAAGTGGGAGAAGGCGGGGCGTCGGGTTCTGGTGGCGCCGGAGCGCGGCGGGGGCGCGAGTTCACTTTCTCCAAGGCGGCAAGGATATCTAGAACAACCGAAATGTATTCAGGGCGTTGATCTTTTGACAAGGAGGGATAGACTGAAGCGGTCGACGAGAGCTTTTCCAGAATCTTTCTTTGGCCGGGAGTCGTAGAAGCGTCAATAGCCTGGAGGGCCCATTTCCTGAGAAAGTTGGCAAGGCCGCCGATTACGGCCCTATCCTGGTAGCCCTTGCCGGCCTCCAGTTCCAGGACCTTCTTCAGGGACTGGGCGTCGACCGGCACACTATTTGCTCTCGCTCTCGAACACGGTTACGGCAAGCGCTCCTGGACCTCCGTAGGTCCCGAGGACGGGGCTGACACTCGAGCGGTAGATGTTTTCCTTTGGGACAAACTCCGCAATGCGCTCCGCGAACCGATCCGCCTCTGCGATATCTGTCGTGTGTTCCACCCCAACAGCCTCGATCTTGCCCTTGAAAGAACTCACGAAATTGTGCAGGTGTTCCAGGCCCGCGGACAGAGATCGCACCCTCGTGACCGGGGCCATCTCGCCCTCCCTCACGGTGAGAAGCGGCTTTACCGACAGCATCGAGCCGAGCCACCCTTGCGCTCTGCCGATCCTGCCTCCCTTAGCCAAATACTTCAGCGTGTCGAAATAGGCGATGAAGTGACTACGGTTCTTAGACTGGCGAACAAAATCGGCCAGATCGCTGAGCTTGGTGCCTTTCTGCGCAAGCCTAGCCGCAGCCATAACCATCAGTCCCAGCCCCATGGCTACGAGTTCGGAGTCAATTACCTCAATGCGAGCGTTCTTCTTGACCATAGCCTTGGCGCCCAAAGCTGACTGATAGGTCCCGCTGAGTTTCTTCGATAGAGTCACTACGAGGATTTCATTGGATTTCTCGGCGAGCTTCTCGTAGACCTCGGCAAACTTGGCCGGGGTTGGTTGAGTGGTGGTAGGCCATACCGGACCTTTTATCAGCCGTTGATAGAATTCCTCCGGGGTGATGGTGACCCTGTCCAAATAGGCCTCATGTCCGAAAAGGACCGTAAGAGGAACGACGGTGACTCCCAAACGCTCCGCGACATCGGAGGTAATATCGGACAAGCTATCGGTAACAATTCTGACGGTCACAGGAACCCTCCCCAAGTAGTCCCAGGGCAACCTTGCCCTATTCGATTGAAACGATATAAGAGTAGTGAGGCTGGCCGCCATGCACAGTCTCAACCTGCAATTGCGGGTACTTTGCCATGATGCCGGCGGCAACCTGTTCCGCCTCAGCTTCCTTAACTTCCTGCCCATAGTACAGGGTGACGATCTCGCTCTTCTTCAGGTGAACCTTGGCCAGGATCTTGCTGAGGACGTCCCCCGGATCAACACCGGCAGCAAGGAGCTCGTCATCAAGCAGGCCAATCGACTGCTTCTTCTTGATCTTCAACCCGTTGAGGTTAGCCGGTCTAACGGCCTGGGTGATCTCTATTGTCTTGACTCTGCCGATCGCCTCGTTCATGAGCCTAACGTTGGTGTCGAATTCGGCCTCGTAGTCCAATGCGAGAAGAGCGGCCACGCCCTCAGGTATTGTGTGAGTAGGTACGATTTCGATCCTCTTATCAGTAAGGCCTTTGACCTGTTCGGCAGTCAAGACGATGTTCTTGTTATTGGGAAGGATAATCACCTTATCAGAGTTCACCTTCTTGACGGCCTGTAAGATCTCCTTCGTGCTCGGGTTCATCGTCTGGCCGCCAGCGACTATGGCCGACGCTCCAAGACTGGCGAAGACTTCTGCTAGACCGTCGCCGGCGACGACAGCGACTGTGGCGACATCGACGTCAGGCATGCGGTCCTTTTGCATCCTGAGGAAGTCCTGGTGCTGCTCGTCCATGTTACGGATGCTGACCTGGTGCATAGTGCCCAGGGAGGTGGCGTAACGAACGACGTTGCCCGGGTCCAGAGTATGTATGTGGACTCTTACGGTGGTGTCATCCCCAACGGTTATCAGGGATTGACCCTTGCGTGTCAATCTAGTCCTGATAGCGTCGGGATCCAACTCTTCGCCCTTGAGGAGAAACTCGGTGCAGTAGCCAAAAGGAATCTCGTCTGGAGGACCAACTCGCGCACCCTGAAACGGACCTGAGACGTTGCTTGCAATAATCTGGGGTTTGCGAAACTGCATCTGTTCAGCTTCGCCTCGCAAATACCTTAGCGCACCATCGAGAATGGTTAAGAGGCCCTGTCCGCCAGCGTCCACGACTCCTGCTTGCTTGAGCACAGGAAGGAGGTTTGGGGTGTTGGCGACCGACTCCCCCGCTGCCTCCACAGCAGCTTCGAGCACCCCCACGACATCGTCGTCGCTTTCAGCTTGTTCTCTGGCCGCCGCGGCGGCATCTTTGATGACAGTGAGAATCGTCCCCTCTGCGGGATTGCTGATTCCTTTGTAGGCCGTCCTGGAGGCCTCATAGAGGGCGTCGGCGAGGTCTTTCCCAGAGAGTGACTTCTTACCCTTGAGTCCGAGGGCGACACCTCTCCATATCTGAGAGAGGATAACGCCGCTGTTGCCCCTCGCACCCATGAGGGCTCCCTGAGCAACCGCCTGAGCGACAGACGAGACTGTCGAGTTGCCGGACTGGAAGGCCTCCTCAACACTTGAGCGCATGGTAAGGAGCATATTTGTACCTGTATCGCCGTCGGGCACAGGGAACACGTTCAACGCGTCGATGTCGGGAGCGCTCTTCTCCAGCCAGGTCGTGGCCGTTGCCAGCATCTCCTTAAGTTGTTGCCCCGTGACGGGCTGAGCTTCTTTCATCCCACACTCCTCGGCTACCCAGAAACCTAGAGAACCTGACAGAACGCCATTCGCAAGGCTAACTACTTTAGAGGTCAGATGCAGCGGGTGTCAAGGTACGGTAGGCCTTTCCCCGGTGGGCGGGGATGAGAGAAATCCTTATCATTCAAGTCGCGGCGGAACCCTGGACCGTCCCTGTTCTTGCCATAGCAATTTGGCTGTGATATCATTTGGAATATTACTGCAAACCACTCCCGTGGTCAAGAGGTGAGACTTCCTTGAAATGCGACATCTGTGGCAAGTCGCCACAATTTGGACATAATGTTAGCCATTCGAAGCGAAGAACGAATACACGTTCTTTGCCTAATGTTCATCCATCAATCGTCTTCATCGATGGTCAGAAGAAGCGGCTGAACCTTTGCACCCGCTGTCAGAGGACTCAGCTCAAAGCGGCATAACGAAAGATAAGGTAGATCAAGAGGCGTCCCAGTTCGGGACGCCTCTTTTTTTGTCTTGGTCCGGGAAGCATGGTCTGAGACTGTGGAAACGAAGGCGCACAAAAGGGTGAGAGACTCAAGGCGCTAAGCGATTGCGGCTTTGATGCGATGAAGCCCGTCAGCGACGGAGTGCTTGCTTGAGAAAACTGCCGAGCCGGCAACCAGGACAGTGGCACCCGCCTCTACTACGTTGCGCGCCGTGTCCGCACTGACGCCACCATCAACTTCAAGCTCTGCCTGAAAAGAACCTTCGTCGATCCTGCGCCGCACCGCCCGTATTTTCGGGAGTACGCTCTCTATGAAAGATTGCCCCCCGAAGCCGGGGTTAACGGTCATGATTAACACGAGATCGGCATCCTTGAGGATATAGTCAAGAGCCGATTCGGGTGTGCCTGGATTGAGTGCTACACCTGCCTTCACGCGGAGCTCTTTTATCATTTGGAGTGATCGGTGGATGTGCGGGCACGCCTCGTAGTGGACGGTCAGTATGTCAGCTCCGGCCCTGGCGAAATCCGCGAGGTATCTTTCGGGCTCTTCAATCATAAGGTGGACGTCGAGGGGAACCCTGGTCGCCCTTTTGATAGCAGCCACCACTGGGATCCCGATGGTTATGTTAGGTACGAAACGCCCATCCATGACATCGACGTGGATGTAGTCTGCTCCAGCAGCGGCAGCTTCGGCCACCTGATCGCCGAGACGGGCAAAATCTGAAGAGAGGATCGAAGGCGCTATCTTAACTCTTGGATTGGTCTGGGACAAGAAATCCCTCCTTGCCTTGCGCTTTCCCCGGGATCAATCGACTGTACGTGTCGGGAAACGGTGTGGGCTGGGGTTGGAGTCCGCCGCCCTCGACGTCTTCTATTTACTTTTGCGGCGTCCTGCCGTAGTCGTCTTCGAGTCTGACGACGTCTTCGACCTCAGGAGTGGAGACTTCCATGAGAACTGCCCCACCTTGTGTTGAAATCCTGTGAACCGTCCCTGGCGCTATCCTCAGTGATTCTTCCCGGATTCGTGTGAAACGGTGTTCCACGTCACCACACTGGATCACGCAATCGCCTTCGAGAAGGCAGAGCGTCTCGTCCTTCACTCTGTGCAACTGAAGGCTAAGCCTCTTCCCAGGGAGGAGATACAGTAGTTTCCCCACGTACTTGTCTGTCTGGGCGAACCAGACTTCCTTGCCCCACGGTTTTTCGACAGTCTTCAAGCGGTCCCCCTCCCCACGATTCTGCGAGCCGCAGTGAGCGCCCGGCGCACACGCGCCGGTGCAGTCCCTCCGGGATTATCCCTTGCTTTAATGGACGAATCCAGGTCTATCGAAAAGACATCCTCATCAAAAAGAGATGAGAACCGCTTGTACTCCCCTAATGGGATCTTGCGCAGAGGTAAACCCTGTTCCGACGCGTAGCCAACCAGTTTACCCACTGCCTCGTGAGCGGAGCGAAAGGTCTCCCCCTTCTTGACCAGATAGTCGGCCACGTCGGTGGCGAGCATGTAGCCCTGCTCGGTTGCGGCGAGCAACCGCTCCGGTCTGACCTTGAGGGTGCTTAGCATGCCGGTGAACACGTCGAGGGTAGACAACAGGGTGTCGACGACGTCGAAAAGCCCCTCTTTGTCCTCCTGCATGTCAAGGTTATAGGCAAGAGGCAATGCCTTCATTGTTGTCAGCATCGCCATGAGGTTGCCGTAGACGCGGCCGGTCTTGCCCCGCCCCAGCTCTGCAACGTCCGGATTTTTCTTTTGCGGCATGATGCTCGAGCCGGTAGCGAACGCGTCATCGATCTCCACGAAGCCGAACTCAGCGGCGCTCCACAGAGTGAGTTCCTGCGCGAGTCTCGAAAGGTGCATCATGCAAGTGCTGGCTGCTGCCTCATACTCGATGACGAAATCGCGATCGGACACTGCGTCAAGGCTGTTCTGACTGACACTGGAGAACGATAGTTCAGCGGCAACAAACTGACGATCGATATCATAGGGAACTCCTGCGAGGGCACCGCTGCCCAGGGGCATTACGTCCGTGCGTTTGAAGCAATCCTCGAACCTCTCGTGGTCTCGCTGGAGCATCTCGAAATAGGCCAGCATATGGTGGGCAAAGAGGACAGGTTGCGCATGTTGGAGGTGGGTGTAGCCAGGCATGATAGCGTTCTTGTGAGCCTCTCCGAGATCAATCAGAGCCCTCTGAAGATGACGAATGCTTTCTAGCGTGTCTGTGATGGCATCTTTCGCGAACAGCCTGACGTCGAGGGCCACTTGATCATTCCGAGAGCGTGCGGTGTGGAGCTTCCGGGCAACATCACCAATTTGGGCAATCAGGGCGGACTCAATGTTCATGTGAATGTCCTCGAGTTCGCTCTTAAACTGGAATTCGCCTGCCTCTATCTGGAGTTTGATTCGGGAGAGCCCTTCTCCGATCTGCTTCGCCTCGTCAGTGGTAATGATCCCCTGCTGGCCGAGCATCATGGCGTGGGCAATGCTCCCTGAGATGTCATACGGATAGAGCCGCCAGTCGAATGGGATCGACGCGGTATACTTGTTCGCCTTCTCATCCGCCGGCTTCTGGAACCGGCCTCTGATGTGCGTCATCGGACTATCCTCGCTTTACGGGCGGACATCCGGAGTATGGCCAGGGTCTGCCCGGCTACGATCTTACGAACGCGCTTGCAGGGCTCGCCGCCCAACTATGACGAGGCCTACTATCGTGGCGGCGTAACCCAGGTATACTACCCACGATCTCTGGTCAAGTATATACATCAAGCCGGTGGCGACGATGCCCGCAGCCGCAAGAACCAGGCCGATCACCACGTCTGTGGCCATCGAAGCGCCAGCAGACTTTGGCGACGCGACCGCTGCTGCAGTCTCAGCGGGTCTGCTTACCTCAGCGGGCTTTTTCTCGTACACCCGGCGGACGAAGTCTCGGGCCAGGTGCAGGTCGGCTCCTCGGGCCACGAGTTCCTCGACTACTTTCTGCTCAGGTGCGTTTTCGGTCATCCTTTTGGCGACGAAGGTCTCCCATCGTTGGCGTTCTTGTTCGGGTCCGGTTTTCTGCATGTCTCGCCTTCCGTTCAGTATTGGTCTAGAAAATGAAACACGAATTAGCGCTTTGCTTTGCCGCCCTTCTTGCCGGCGCCTGATGCCATGAGAGCCAGTGGTTCATCGGTATCGGGCAGAAGCTGAACCTGCGCTTGAGTGGCAACAGGCAGGCCCCACAGATGAATAAAGCCCACCGCAGCGCCCTGGTCAAAGGTGTCACCCTTGTCGTAAGTGGCAAGGCTGAGATTGTAAAGAGACTTGGGAGACTTGCGCCCCACCACCTGGATGTGTCCCTTGTACAATTTCAGGCGTACCGTTCCTGTCACGTACCGTTGACTGCTCTGAATATAGGCTGACAGGTCGCGGTTCAGCGCGCTAAACCAGAGACCGTTATAGATGATGTCGGATATCTCGATAGATGCCTTCTGTTTGAAACGTAGCTGGTCTTTGGCGAGGGTCATCGCTTCCAGAGCCTGGTGTGCCTGAATGAGCACGTAGGCGGCCGGGGCCTCGTACAGCTCCCGCGATTTTATGCCAACCAGACGGTTTTCGATGTGGTCGACACGGCCAATGCCGTTCTCGCCCGCCATCTCGTTCATCAGACGGATCAGGGCTACGCCGTCCATCTCCTGCCCATCAATGCTGATGGGATTGCCTTTCTCGAAACCGATTTCTACATAGGTCGCTTTGTTGGGCGCCTTTGTAGGAGACTTGGTCCAGACCCAGACATCCTCCGGGGGTTCTGTCCAGGGATTTTCCAGCACCCCGCATTCAATAGATTTGCCCCAGAGGTTCTCGTCAACTGAATAGGGACTCTTTACAGTCGTTGGAACGGGGACGTCGTGTTCCTCCGCATACGCCATCGTCTCTTCGCGAGTCATCTTCCACTCGCGGGCGGGGGCGATGACCTTGAGCTGGGGGGCCAGGGCATGGACACCAACATCGAATCTGACCTGATCATTTCCTTTGCCGGTGCAGCCGTGGGCTACGTAGGTCGCGCCCTCTTCCAGCGCCGTGTCTACCAGGAGCTTTGCCATTAGCGGTCTGGAAAGGGCGGTGGCGAGGGGATAAACACCTTCATACATGGCGTTGGCCTGTATGGCAGGGAAAATGAAATACTTGACGAATGCTTCTTTGGCGTCGATAACAACAGCCTTGATCGCCCCTACCTTCAGCGCTTTCTGTTTTACGGCAGCGAAGTCCTTTTCGTTCCCCACGTCGATGGTGCACGTAACGACATCCAGGCCGTATTTTTCTTTAAGCCAGGGCACCGCGACCGAAGTATCCAGACCGCCGCTGTATGCCAGGACCACTTTCTGTTTCTTGGGCATTTATCTCACTCCGTCTCGAAATGATCAACAACCAAGGTCCGAAGACCGAACTGAGCTTGAGCCATATCAGGCGACCGCTATTTTACACCAGCCAGGACTCTATCAAGAATCCTGATCGCTTCGTCTACTTCTTTCTTGCCTATCACCAGCGCGGGCATCAATCTCAAGGCATTGGGCTTGACGCGGTTCACCCAGAGGCCATTTTCCAGGCAGGCCATAAGGACGTCCTGGCCGATATCTTTGTTGAACTCGAGTGCGGCCAGCATACCCCTGCCGCGGGCGTCGGTAATGAAAGCGTATTTCTTCTGGAGCCCTTTCAGGCCATCCAGCAGGTATTGGCCCACTTTGCCGGCGTTGCCGGGCACATCGTTGTCAATGATGTATTTGAGAACGGCGTAGCCGGTGGCACACATAAGCGGGTTGCCTCCGTAGGTGGAGCCATGGTCGCCCGGAACAAAAACGGAGCAATGTTCTTTGGCAAGGAAGGCGGCAATCGGGACCCCGCTCCCCATGCCCTTAGCCAGCGTCATGATATCGGGTTCGATGCCAAACTGCTGGTGGGCATAGAGGGTGCCGCACCGCCCCATCCCGGTCCATATCTCATCCAGAATGAGGAGCAGCCCTTTCTCGTCGCACCATTTTCTGACATCGCGGAGGTAGCCTTCGGCAGGCATGTTCACCCCACCCTCTCCCTGGATCGGCTCGAGCATCACGGCGCAGGTCTGTGAGGTGGTAGCGGCTTTCAGCGCGGCGATGTCGTTGAAAGGGACGTTCTTGAAGCCTGGCGGGAGCGGCGCGTAGGGTTCCTGATAATGTGGTTGCCCGGTGGCAGCGGTCATCGCCAGCGTCCTGCCGTGGAACGAGTTGAAGGCGGTGATCACCTCAAAAGCGCCCTTCAACTTGAGTTTGCCATAGCGCCGGGCGAGTTTTACAGCGCCCTCGTTGGCTTCGGCGCCGCTGTTCTGAAAGAAGACACGGTCGAGGCACGAATTCTCTACAAGGAGTTGGGCGAGCCTGAGTTTTTGAGGGTCGTTGGTGTGAGGTGAGGCCTGGGTAAGGATACGCGCCTGTTTCGTAAGAGCGTCTACCATGACGGGGTGGCAATGCCCAAGGACGCATACGCCCCACCCTCCGACGAAGTCGAGGTATTTCTTTCCCTGTTCGTCCCAGACGTACGCCCCCTCGCCCCTGACCAGAATCATGGGCATCCACTGCGTGGTGTTCATGAGGTACTTCTGGACCATTTCATGCGATGTGGTCATTTTGCTGCCTTCCTGTCGTAGTTCGCCGATACAGCGGACGCAGACTCTGTCTGCAGTCTTGTTTACTCTCTCAAAATTGTGGTACCTGGGTAGGTGTTCTCGATGGTCTGCAGCAAGGCATGCGGCTGTCGTCCATCGACGATATATGACATGTCGGTCCCGGAAAGCGCCCTGATGCATGACTGGACCTTGGGGATCATGCCCCCGGCAGCTACGCCCGAAGCGACAAGTGCTTCCGCCTGGGAGGTGGTTAGCCTTGTAATCACCTTCTTGGAGCTGTCGAGGAGGCCGGGCACGTCAGTGAGGAAGATCAGCTTCCCTGCCCCGAGGGCGGCCGCTAAATCACCCGCCACAACGTCGGCGTTGAAATTCAAAGAGAGAGGAGTTCCCTCCGGGCGTGGCCCTGTGTTGAGTCCTACCGGAGCGACAACAGGGACGTATCCCGCTGCCATCAAAGCCGTCAACAACCTTGGATTGACCCTGGTGGTGGCGCCGACGTACCCCTTTTCGGGGTCGGCGATCTTGCCCTCGATAAGAACTCCGTCTACTCCGGCGATTCCCACGGCTCTGCCGCCGCGAGCATTGATCGAGGCGACGATATCCTTGTTGACCAGGCCGGCGAGTACGGAGATGACCACATCGAGAGTAGTCTCGTCAGTTACCCTTTCGCCCCTCACAAACTTGCTCTCGACGCCAAGCTTGGTCAACCAGTCTGTGATAAGCTTGCCGCCCCCATGCACGACGACAACGGGTTTGCCCTGTCTCTGCAGAGTGACGATATCGTCCAGTGTCGTATCGTGACTCCCCAGAGTAGAGCCGCCTATCTTGACCAGGGTGATCTTATCCATAGCGTCCTCGCAACTCTGTGCGGTCTGCCCTGACGATGTCTCCTCGGAGCGTTGTTATCTCATTAAGGGCAAAGTAAGGGCGTTCAACTGAACGCCCTTACGGTCCTACCCTTACAGAACCCGGATCGACAGAATCGTGCAGGCCTAGTTGCCTTTTCTCCCTCCGGTGCCAGCCGCCGACGACGCGCCGGATTTTGCGGGCTCCTTCGGTCTGAGGGCTCTGGTTGCGGCCCCGGCTCTCCACATCTCCGAATTCCCCATCACCGCCAGTTCCTTGCCAAGAAGCTGCTTGTAATCAGGGCGGCCTGTCGAGCGAATAACTCGCCGGGTCTCACTCCCGTTCTTCACCTTCTCGTAGAGGTCCTTGAAGACCGGCATGACTGCCTTCTTGAATTTCGGCTTCCAATCGAGGGCGCCGCGTTGTGCTGTTGCTGAGCAGTTGGCGTACATCCAGTCCATGCCATTCTCGGCGACCAGCCTGATAAGGCTCTCTGTCAGCTCTTCAACCGTTTCGTTGAAGGCCTCGCTGGGGCTGTGGCCGTGCTTTCGAAGCGTGTCGTACTGGGCTTCCATAATACCGGCCAAGGCCCCCATGAGAACGCCACGTTCACCGACCAGGTCGCTGTAGACTTCGTTCTCGAAGGTGGTTGGGAACAGATAGCCAGCGCCTATCCCGATGCCTACGGCAATTGCCCTGTCGTGGGCTCGGCCGGTGAAATCCTGGAAGACTGCGAAGCTGGCGTTGATCCCTTCGCCAGAGAGAAAGTTACGCCGAAGGGAAGTGCCTGAACCCTTAGGGGCGACCATAATCACGTCGATGTCCGCGGGAGGAATGACCTTGGTCTGGTCCTTGTAAACAATAGAAAAGCCGTGGGAGAAGTAGATTGCCGAACCAGGCTTGAGGTTCTTCTTGATTTGAGGCCACACCTTCTTATGAGCAGCATCAGCGACGAGCAGTTCGACAATCGTCGCCTTCTGCACTGCCTCTTCAATTTCAAAGAGGTTCACTCCAGGCTTCCAGCCGTCCTTGACAGCTCTGTTCCAGTCCTCGGGAAACGCCTTGGACTGTCCCACGATCACTCTGATGCCGTTGTCTCTGAGGTTGAGACCCTGTCCCGGTCCCTGGACTCCATAGCCGATGATGGCTACTGTCTCGTCCTTGAGTACCTTGCGGGCCTTTTCCATGGGGAACTCGCTCCTCATGACTACCTCTTCTTTAGTCCCGCCAAAATCGATTAAGGCCATTATTACTCCTCCTGATTGATCCCTGGACCGTCCGTGGTCTTTTAAGTCAGGGTCCCGTTCGTGTCCTGGATGTCTCCACCTAGGTCATGTATTGGCTATTAATAGTGACATAATCCTTGGAAAGGTCGCAACCCCATGCCGTTGCAGACGATTTCCCGAGGTTGAGGACGACGTTGATGGGGACCTCTTTTTGCTGGAACACCTCTACAACCGCGGCTTCATCGTATTCTTGCGGACGACCACCTTTCAGAACGAGGATGTCGCCTATCCTAATGTCAATCTTGGACTCGGTCACCCTGGCGCCACTCCTGCCCACCGCGGCGAGCACCCTCCCCCAGTTCGGGTCTGCCCCGTGAACGGCCGTCTTGACTAGAGCAGAGGTAGTCACGGTCCTTGCCGCAACGCGGGCGTCGGTGCGAGTGTAGGCTCCCTCGACTTTGACTTCGATAAGCTTGGTGGCCCCCTCGCCGTCGCGAGCGATCTCTCTGGCCAGATGGCAGCAAATTTGATTCAGGGCCTTTTGAAAAAGGCGGGCCGAACGCGTGCCGGCGGCTATAGTGGGATTCCTGGCCAGGCCGTTGGCCATAACCACGACGGTGTCGCTCGGACTCGTGTCTCCGTCTACCGATACCATGTTGAACGAATCGTCGACGGAACGCTTCAGAGCCGTCTTGAGAAATGAAAGATCGACTGAAGCGTCGGTAGTGATGAAAGCGAACATCGTGCCCATGTTAGGGTGGATCATTCCCGATCCCTTGGCCACTCCGCCCAGGGTATAGGACGTCGCGCCGTCAGTGACGGACAAAGCAACCTCTTTGAGAACAGTGTCGGTGGTCATGATCGCCCTGCCGAAATCGTGTCCGCCCTCGCGAGAGAGGGCGATGTCTCTGATTGCCTGGCGGATGGCCGGCATGGGCAGGTGCTTCCCGATTACGCCGGTGCTGGCGACGAGAACATCCTCAGCTTCGGCTCCGATCTGCTTTGCCGCAAGAGCTGCCAACTCCTCGGCGTCGGCGTATCCTTGTTCGCCGGTGCTGGCGTTGGCGCAACCGCTGTTGGCGATAATGGCCACGGCGGTCTCTTTCTTGAGCTTCTCAATGTCGAGCAGTACTGCGGCCGCCTTCACTTTGGCCAACGTGAACAGGCCGGCGGCGGTGCATTGCTCCTCGGAAAAGAGAATCCCGAGGTCAAGGCGGGTCCTGGTCCCATTCTTGATGCCGGCCTTGGCCGCGCCGGCGTGGAATCCGATGGGAGAGGTTGCCGAACCTCCAACGATAGGCTCGATTTGTGCCTGTTTCATAGCCAGATAAATATATCACAGAGGGTGGGGTGGGGCAATCTGGAGACGCCTGGTTGGGGGGGCACCGGTCCGGACCTCATTTGCATTGACAATTGGGTGACCAACGGAGTATATTTGAGATTACACCGCGGGGTGGAGCAGTGGCAGCTCGTCGGGCTCATAACCCGAAGGTCGTTGGTTCAAATCCAACCCCCGCTACCAACTTCTTTGCGTTTTATTATCTAGCTTTTACAACTGGTGATTATATAGGTCATCTGCTCAGGGGAATCAGGTAATAAATCGAAAGCCGCTCGTTCGAGCGGCTTTTTTGTTGTTTAGCCGTTTGCGGCGTCCGACCATGTTTGGCGGATCGTGCTGCACTAGCCCTTGCCATCTGGCGACCGCATGCAAGGGAGGTATTTGCCTCCAACCCATAGATCGATCTTGACCTCTGGTGCACTAAAGCCTTTTGGCCCCCACCATTGCCTTACACTGTCGGGTGACGAACTGAGGTAGCCAAGACACGAGTTGTTCCATTGTGATACGCTGTTGGCGATCAGTTGACTGAACCGACATACGGGACAAAACTGTAAAATGGCGCTTAGAGCGCTGGGTCGAGGGCCAAGAATGGGCGACAGAATCCTGAAGCTAAGCATGTTGATGGACGTCTCCAAGGACGGCACCACCCTCATCCTTTTGGACGGCTCAAAATGGGTGGTCAGCCCTGAGTACGTACCGGAAATTCGTACCTGGGTCCCCACCGCGGAAATCGCCGTCACTGTGGGAAGTCCTGGTTCGGAGTGGCCCTACAAGATAGTCAACGGCAACGGATTGACGGCCATGGCCTATCGTAGGCGATCGACCCAGGTAGAGGTGATGCAGATCGTCCAGTAGTCCATTCTATCCTCGTTCCACAGTAGCCTCGCTGGACCTCCCCTTCGTGGTTCCCCGCCATCCTGTCGGCACATGTACCCCTGGCAGCTATCGGTGCAAATCAACCTCCCTTTCGAGTTCTGAACAGCGCGCCCTCAATGATGGGCCCTCTTTTGTTCGGCGCGCCCCTTCTCAAAAACCCTGACTCTGCCGCTCATGTCCCCGAGGGCAAACGCTCGAAGCGAGATTTCGTGTCTTCGTTTGATTCCTCTATCATGTAGTTATGGAAAGTACACAAGACACATCGTTGAGGTTTCTAGATTTTCCGGGGAAAGTGGGGTCTGCTTCTGGATCTGCCGCGATCGAGGGCGATGCTCCGCTCCTGGACGCCTATTCTCGCGCCGTGGTCAGGGTGGTCGAGGAGGTGGGGCCGTCAGTCGTTCACGTGCATGTAAAACGGAAGGTGGACGACAGGAGGGGACGGCAGAATCGTGCTGAGGCGAGCGGTTCCGGGTTTATATTCGCCCCCGACGGCTACATCGCAACGAACAACCATGTGGTGGAAAACGCTACTTCGATAGAGGTCAGCCTTCCGGATGGCACACGTTTCTCCGGCGAACTCGTCGGACGAGACGCCGCAACTGACATGGCTGTGGTGAGGATCCTCGGATCGGGCCTACCGACCGCTTTTCTGGGCGACTCTGACGCTTTGAAGGTAGGCCAACTGGCTATTGCAATCGGGAATCCCCTCGGGTTCGAAAGCACAGTCACAACGGGAGTCGTCAGTGCTGTTGGGCGTTCGCTTCAAAGTACGACAGGACGACTGATCGAGAACGTAATTCAAACAGACGCAGCTCTGAACCCGGGGAACAGCGGTGGCCCGCTAGTCGACTCGCTTGGCCACGTTATTGGGATAAACACGGCGATTATCCAGCACGCCCAGGGAATTTGCTTTGCCGTTCCGGTGAACTCGATGAGATGGGTGGTCAGTGCTTTGATCCGTGAAGGACGTGTGACGCGGGGTTTTCTTGGGATCAGCGCCCAGGCGGTCCCAATCCCGGTACGCGTGGTCAGGTATTACGGTCTGGAAGCTGAGACCGGCATCCAGATAGTGAAGGTGGAGAAGGAGAGTCCGGCGGCTAAGTCAGGACTGCTTCCCGGCGACGTCATCGTATCCGTAAATCAGGAGCCGGTGCGGAATATCAATGATATCCACCGACGTCTGACTGGAGAATCGATAGGCATCGCGATGAAGATAGGCATTCTAAAGGATTGGACGAGCCTTACAACTGTCTCGGCGGTGCCCGCCAGAGCCCCTGAATGACCTCCAAACCGGGATCAAAGACAGGCTCAAGACCTATTGGTAAGCTGAGTAGATCATGGTATAATCCGATGCTAATTAACCAGAAAACACGCTCGGAGGAAGAGATGCCCCAATCAATCGAATTCCAGAAGCAGATGCTCGAGACTGTCTACATCAACCTTCCTGGACCCTCAGAGCCAACCCCCGGAATGACCGGCGGCGAGCTTCTTCACGGCTTTCTTGCTGAAATCTATAATGCACCCCAGGCTGAGACGAAGGAACTGGTCCGCCGACTTTGCCAGAAATGGAACGTCGTCTATAGACTTGGCCACGACTAAATAGACCGGCCTGCGAAGGCCTTTCTTGAGTTCGGCGTTGCCCTGTGTGGTGAGACGTGTCCAAAGCTGACCGAATTGCCCGGGAGAAGCGGACTGTAGAAGCGATGCTTCTGATCTACTGCCGGGCACACCACCGCCAGCCGCTGTGTGACGAATGCAGGAGGCTGTACGATTATGCCCTGCTCCGGCTGGCGCGGTGTCCGTTTCAGGAAGCCAAGCCTACCTGCGCCAAGTGTCCTGTTCACTGCTATCAGCCAGGCATGCGCGAGCGAATGAGAGACGTCATGCGCTTCTCCGGTCCGCGCATGATCTATCGACACCCGGTTTTGGCGATCCGGCACCTCGCCGACTCGAGGAGACGTCCTCCTCCGAAGCATCAATGAGAGACGCGCAACCTTGCGCGTCTCTTTTCGTTTCGTTTGCTGCACCGTGGTACTTCGGCGTAACCGTCCTGCTATGACCGGCGCTCCGCGGCCGTGTTACAATGCTTTGCCATGAAAGCTGTGATTCTCGTAGGCGGAAAAGCCACCAGGTTGATGCCTCTGACTAGCAGTATTCCGAAGTCTATGGTGCCCGTGGTCAATGTGCCCTTCATAGAGCACGTGATAAGGCATCTGAATCAGCATGGAATCAATGAAATCGTCCTCGCTCAGGGACACCTCGCCAATTCCATCGAGCAGTATGTCGGTGATGGAAGCCAGTTCGGCGTTCGCATCTATTATTCTACCGAACAAATGCCGTTAGGGTCGGCTGGAGCGGCGAAGTTTGCCGAAAAGTACCTTGATGGGACTTTCCTCGTAATGAACGCAGACATCTTCAGTGACCTCGACTTCACTGCAATGCTGAAGCTCCACGATAAGAAGAAGGCGAAAGTGACTATCGCGACGACGCCCGTGGATGATCCATCGAGATATGGCGTGGTAGAAAGCGACTCTGACGGAAAAGTGAGCAGGTTTCTCGAAAAGCCAAAGCGCGAAGAAGCAACTACGAACATGATCAACGCAGGCGCATGGTTCGTGGACCCCAGCGTCCTTCAGATGGTCCCGCCGGACGTGAGCGTCTCTTTCGAAAGGGAGGTCTTTCCCAAACTACTTTCCCAGGGGGAGCCGTTTTACGCCTTTTCCTTAAAGGGGTACTGGATCGATATGGGTACCCCGGAGACGTACCTCCAGCTACACGCAGATTTGCTGGCCGGGAAATGTGCGCACTACAAGCCGCCGATGGGCAACAAGTTGGTTGGCGAAGGAAGCTCCGTTGACCCTTCGGCGCAAGTCAATGGTCCGGTTGTTCTGGGAAGCGGGTGCCGCATAGGCGCCCATGCCCGGCTAGTGGGCCCCGTGGTCGTTGAAGCACGGGCCACGGTTGATTTCGAGGCCTCGATCGAGGATAGCGTCTTGTGGCGGAACGTTTATGTTGGCAAGGGATCTAGGGTCACAGGGTCCATTCTCGCCAACAACTGCAGACTGGAAGCAGGATGCATGGTTGAAGGGGCTGTCATTGGTGACAACGCTACCGTTGCTCCAGGGGCGCAGGTCCCGCGGGGTACGAAGATCGATCCCGGGTCGACCTTCCCAGCTGCTTAGCCAATTCCCTTTCGCAACTGAGCTACTCCCCTGTCTTCTCGAGCCGCTTCTGGACCGTAGTCCATGACTTGGTGATCAGGAAGCTTCCGTCTGCGTTCTCTATCATCCTCGTCAGCTTTGACATCGGGACGGAGAAGGCAAGCGAGTCGGCTCCAACGAAAGGCCGGGCGGAGATGTCGAAAAGGCCGATGACAGCTCGCGGGCGGTTGCCGCTCGACTCCAGGAACGGATATTGGATGATGGTTGAGCAGCCGGACCCAAAAGGAGCGATTACCCCGTTGGGCTCGGCTTCGTCATAGTTAGCAAGGGTGAACAATCCCGCAAGTACGTCGGCTCTGGCAAAGAAAATGGCAACCTCGGGAGAGTCACCGGCGTCCAGCATGTCCCATCTCTTAAAGACGATGAGGGGAGCTGGGGCCGAGAAAGGCGGGGCATAGTCTATCGTCTCCTTAACAAGCTCCGGGGATTTCTTGTAGCGCTCACCCTCCATCTTGCCAGGTATGCCGCACGACAGGAAGTACTCGAACTGGGGCCTGATCTGTTGCTCGAAGCCAGCGTAGCGCTTTCCACCGGCACAGCCGATGGCTCCGACATTGAAGGCGATGGAACGCCCCTTCCTGACTTCGGACAGGGCGGCTATGATGCATCTTGGCAGAGCACCAGGAGTCGCCCGCTCAGCGTTGCGTTCTGCATTCGAGTAATAGAAAGTGATCGGGAGTTCGGCCCCCGGGAAATATCTTTCCCAGAGTTTGTCAAACCCTTGTTTCATTCCGATGTCCATATGAACCCCTCCCTCTACTCGTGTACTAGGTCAACAGCTTGCCCATCAGGGTGTCAAACAGGCTCTCCTCCGCTCCGTGGCGCGTCAGGTAGCCTCGAAACGAGCCAAAATCATGTTTGATGTCCGTAAGGAAGGCATGCATCGATTCAGGAGTTGAGTCGTGCATGTATGAGGGCAAATCGGCAAGGAATTTCGCTGAGTCCTGGTCCTGACTGAGTCGAGCCAGGTGAGCCGGCATGTGTGGCGATGTCATCGCGTAGTCCATGACGATGTCGTCGTCGTTGACACCCAGGACGCTCAGCAGAGCGGCGGCGAGGACGCCTGTCCGGTCCTTACCTGCCGAACAGTGAAAGACAATGGGAAGCGAGACGGGGTCCGCGATCAGGTCGAGGCACCGCACCACGCTCTCCCCGTAGAAGGGGAATCGCAAAAAGCGGCCGTATGCCTGCCCGTTGTGGGAGAGTCCTCTCAGGCTGTCCAGGGTTATCGCCTTGTTGTCCGGATCGGGGATGAGGGGAATGTTGTGGTAATCGAACGGTCCATTCTGGAGAACGCCGTTGCCGTAACGGGCCACCTCTGCTTCGTTTCTCAGATCGAGGATCGACCTGATGCCCAATTCGCTGTTAAGGCGTTCAAGGTCCTGAGCAGAGGCATGTCGCAGTTCACCGCTTCGGAAGACCTTCCTCCAGGAGACCGTTTTGCCGTTTGCCGCCTGGTAGCCGCCGAGGTCACGGAAGTTCAGCACCGACTCGAAGCTAAGCTCCCTGGAATATAGTCCCATTTCTTTGCTCCCAATTTCCCGAGGAAATCCGACCGTGATGCCAGAGGAACGGGAGACCCACGCGAGCCCTGTGCGCTAGAACAGCACGAGGTTGTTGCGGTGGATAACCTCGTGGCCGTAGTCGCGGCCAAGGATCGATCCTATGGCATCAGAGCGGGCGCCCTTGATGAGGCTGAGGTCCTTCGAGCCGTAGTTGGAAATACCGGTCCCCAGGTTGGCGCCGTCGGGGCCGGCTATGCTCACCAGGTCGCCTCGCTCGAACTCGCCTTCGATGCCGAATATGCCCGCCGCAAGCAGACTTCGTCTTCCAAGGTTGAGCGCTGAGGCCGCACCTTCGTCGACCACAATTTTGCCTTTGATGCCGAGGCCGCTGAGCATCCACCTCTCGCGGCTTTCCCGTGGCGTGGCGGCGGGCTGAAAACGCGTGCCCACGTACTCGCCTTTGACCACCTTCACCATGACTCCCGGCGAACGGCCGCTTGCTATGACAACGGCAGTGCCGCTGGCCGTGGCGGTCCTTGCGGCCTGGATCTTGGTGATCATGCCGCCGGTGCCCTGATTCCCGGCCGTGTCTCCGACCATCGCCTCAATTTCGTTGGTGATCCTCTCAACCATGGGGATTAGCCGGGCGTCCGGATTGAGATTGGGGTCGTCGGTGAACAGTCCGGAAATGTCGCTGAGTATCAAAAGTAGATCGGCATCGATGAGATTGGCTACCATGGCGGCGAGGTTATCGTTGTTGCCGAAGCGTCCTTCATGCAACTCGTCAACCGCCACGACGTCGTTTTCGTTGACAATGGGAACAACTCCGAGCTCGAGAAGGGCCAGAAAGGTGTTGCGGGCATTCAGGTACCCGACCCTTTCGCATAGATCCCCACGGGTCAACAGTGCCTGGGCCAGGGCGATATTGTAAGGCTCGAAAAGGCGCTCCCAGGTATTCATCAGACGGCTCTGACCTACCGACGCAAGGACCTGTCTTAGAGGCAGGCCTTTCACTTTGGACGGCAGTCCCAGCTTTTCCCTGCCAGCGGCGACGGCGCCGGACGAAACCACAACGAGCTCTACTCCCTGCTTGTGAAGCTCTGCCATCTGCGCTACCAGCGTAGACATCCGCTCTTCATTCAACTTGGGAGTGCCAGCCGTAAGAAGGGTGGTACCTAGCTTAACAACGACGCGGCGGTAGACGAAGGTCTCGGGATCACAGGTCTTCCGTGTCGTCATTGTCGTGTTTCCTTGCCGAAAAGACTCGGGCGTTACGAACGGAATCGTGACTGGCTGGCGACTATTCTACTGAGTCTTGGTGAGTTGCCATTGTACCCAGGCCTGATCATCCGTTGTCAGTTTGTACTCTATCTTGTGCTTAGTCATCTGGTCCTGCAGCCAGTAATAGAAGGCGTTCTGAACCATGGTCGCTTTTGCGGCGGGATCGACGTCACGGCTCGGGTCTTTCTCCGAAACCAGGAAAAGGAGATATTGACTGGTAGTTGGGGAACTCGGGTTCGACAATACGGGAGAGCTGATTTGGCCTATTTCCAAAGCGAATACCGTGTCGTCGTACGGGAGCACGCCCTTGGGGAACCATCCGATATCGCCGCCATTCTCCTTGCTCTGAGTATCTACCGAGACAGCCTTCGCCACTGCTGCGAAACTTTCCCCTCGATCTACCCTTGCTTTGGCCGCATCAGCAGCCGCTTGCGTGTTGAAGACCATGATATGAAGATGTATTTGTTCGGCTTTGGCGGGAACGTTGCTGGCCATGGCGGTTTCGATCTGGTTCGCGATAAGACCAGTGCGGACCATGTCGCGATACTGGGTGGTCGAAAGGCCTGATTTCTTCAACTGTTCTTTGTACCACCCATCAAAGCCTGCCTGAGTGCTTGTATCAAATGAAGTTTCGTTGCTGCTGGTTGCACTCTGCGCGGCCTGGTGGAGAGCATTGTCGACCTCGCTTTCGGAGACCGTTACCCCCAGCGTAGGCGCGGCCAATTTCACTGTCTGTTCGTAAGCGAGCTGTTGAAGGGTGGACTGAGCATTGCCTATCAGTTTGGCCCGGTCGAGAAAATACTGCATGCGGATGACGTTGCCGTCGACCGTCAATACAGGCTTTCTGTATGGCGCCAGGTAGATCTGGTACAAGATGACGGCGGCAATGGCAAGAACGGCCATGGAAACAACAGAGAAAAGCAGGATACGAAGCTGCCTGTTCTTGATCTCAGTGCGGCTTGGCTTGCGAGGCTCGATCGGTTCCTCAGCTATGGTCGATTTCTTCGGTGACATAATTAAATCCCTCGACTATTTTATGTCGCCGCAATCTCGAAGGTCAACCGATATCAATCCACGGCCGGATTAGGCCTCCGGTTCTCCGTGCTAGAATGGAATCGGGGGCTAGCGCCTGGTCAAGGACTAGCCCTAAAGGTGTTTAGTTAATGGCAACTGACCTTCACGCCCTTCTCGAGCTGCTCGAAGGGTCTAAAGAATACCAGGGTATCGTAGAGGCGCTGAACCGGGAGAGCCGGGTCTCGGCTTCGATTCTGGAGTCGGCTAAACCATTCTTTGTCTCTGCGATCCACTCGCGGCTAAGGGCGCCCATTCTGCTGGTGACCGCCTATCCGGACGCGGCGAAATACTACTTTGAGCAATTGGCGCTTTGGAATCCCGCAATAGATGTCAGGCTTTTCCCGGAGCCTGATTACTTACCTTTCGAACGAGTCTCCTCCGATAGCACTGACGATGCCGACAGGATACAGGTCCTCTCGGCGATGTTGGGAATTCCCTCCGACTCTCCTAAGAAGGAACGTCTGCCAACGTTAGTCGTGGCATCCGCTGAGGCCATCGTTCAGAAAACTCTCTCTCCATCGAAGTTCAGGTCAACCAGCCACAAGATCGGCGTCGGGATGCAGGCCGCACCGTTCGACCTCTTGTCGAAATGGCAGCGAATGGGCTACCGGCTGGAAGCGACAGTCGATGTCCCAGGCACGATTAGCCATCGCGGCGGTATCATCGATATCTTTCCGCCCCAGAACGAGATGCCGGCTCGCCTCGAGTTCTTCGGCAACACCATAGATAGCATCCGGTCGTTCGACCCCGCCACGCAACGATCGACGCAGGTCTCCAACGAGATCTGGGTCACACCGGCCAGTGAATTGATAGACCTTATCGACAACGAGACCAGCAGAAGAGTCTTGAAAGGGTTGGACCTCAAAGATCTAAACGACGAGGCGAGGAATCTCTTCGACGAAGACCTCGCGGTTGTCTCAGACAACGGCAAACTCAAAAACCTCAGGTTCTACGCGCCGATCGTGAACAGGGGGAGTCTGCTGGACTACCTGCCGGCAGAAGCACTGCTGGTCCTGGACGAGCCTGAAAGCGTGCTAGGCGAGATAGAACGGATCGAAGCCGAGACCGAGGAGATGCGCCAAGATAGAGTCGGCCGTGGCGAATTGCCGGCCCACTTTCCTGCCCCCTATTTCGTGAAGGGTGAGATTGAGGGGCCCGTGACCCAAAGGCGGCGTCTCGAACTGGCGTCGCTGGGAGTGGAAACAACGAGGTTATCCGTACCCTTTAAGGCGGCAGCGGCCTATGCGGGCCAGCTTGGGATCTTCCTCCAAAAGGTGGTAGATCTACTCAGGAAAGAGAAGACTGTCGTCGTCGTAAGTCACCAGGCGGGTCGCCTTGCAGAGCTCTTTGAAGAACAAGGCACAACGGTGCCCGTGGTCGAAGGTCTGAAGATCCTGCCGCAACCCCCCTCTCTGACATTGGTCCAAGGGGTATTGGCGGGCGGCTGGACTTTCGGCTCAGATATGTACCTCTTTACCGACGCGGAGATCTTCGGTTTCATCAAGCAGCGCCGTGTGGCGCGGAAACGTCACGTACCGCGTCACAAGCTGGCTATAGATATCAAGCCAGGCGACTACGTAGTTCACATAGAACACGGCGTGGGCAAGCTCATCGCAGTGCAGGCCATGGTGACCAAAGATGGTGAAAGGGAGTACCTCGTCCTGGAGTATGCCGCCGGCGACAAGCTGTACGTCCCTGCGGATCAGATAGACCGCGTCACGCGGTATATCGGCTCGAGCGACCGTACGCCGGCACTAAGCCGTTTGGGGACTCAGGAGTGGAGCAAGACAAGGCAGAGAGTCAGCGAGGCGGTCGAAAGGGTGGCGAAGGAGCTTCTGGCCCTATACGCCATGCGAGAGGTCGTGCCGGGCTTCGCTTTTTCCAGGGACACCGTCTGGCAGCAAGAACTCGAAGCCTCCTTTCCCTACGTCGAGACTCCCGATCAGCTTACGGTTCAGGAGCAAGTCAAGGAAGACATGCAGAAACCGAAGCCGATGGACCGGCTGGTCTGTGGAGACGTTGGCTACGGGAAGACGGAGATCGCCGTACGCGCTGCCTTCAAGTCGGTAATGGACCACAAACAGGTTGCCGTCCTCGTGCCCACGACCGTACTGGCGGAGCAACACTACGTGACTTTCACCGAAAGGTTCTCTGCATTTCCGATCAAAGTCGAGGTCTTGAGCCGGTTCCGCACACACCGCCAGCAGCAGGAGATACTCGATGGTCTCGCTGACGGGACGGTCGATGTCTGCATCGGCACGCACCGGATCATTCAGAAAGACGTTGTGTTCAAGAACCTGGGTCTGCTGATCATCGATGAAGAGCAGAGATTCGGCGTGGCCCATAAAGAGTTTCTGAAGAAGATGCGGCATGAAGTGGATGTTCTGGCCCTGAGCGCGACACCGATACCGAGGACCCTGCACATGTCTCTCGTCGGCGTCAGGGACATGAGTGTAATGGAAACGCCGCCCGAAGACCGCCTTCCCGTGAAGACCTACGTTTCCCCTTACGAGGACCATGTCGTAAGGGAAGCGATAATGCGGGAGTTGGAACGTAAGGGCCAGATCTTCTTCGTGCACAACCGGGTCCAGAGCATCGCGTCGATAACGGCCAAATTGCAGACTCTCGTTCCCGAGGCCAGGTTTGCCATCGGTCACGGGCAGATGAGCGAAGACCTGCTCGAGAAGGTGATGACCGATTTCGTTCATGGCAACGCGGATGTGTTGGTGTGCACGACGATCATCGAATCCGGCCTCGACATGCCGAATGTGAACACGGTCATCGTCAACAATGCGGACAAATTCGGCCTGACCCAGCTCTATCAGTTGAGGGGAAGGGTGGGGAGAGGGGCAAACACAGCCTATGCCTATTTCCTGTACGACAAAGGGAAGCATATCTCAGAGATCGCGGAACGGCGGCTGAAGACGATTTTCGAAGCTACCGAATTGGGGGCCGGGTTCGGGATCGCTATGAAAGACCTTGAGATACGAGGGGCGGGGAACCTTCTGGGGCTGAAACAAAGCGGACACATCAGCGCCGTCGGATTCAACCTGTATACTCAGCTCCTGGCTAGAGCCGTCGATGAACTTAAAGCGAGGCAAGCCGGAGTCCCCGAAGATAAGCTCAGGGAGTCACGCCTGCCGCCCACAAGCATCGATTTGCCTCTGCCAGCCTACATCCCCGAAGACTACGTTGAGGACCTGAATACTCGCATCTCGCTTTACCAGAAGCTGGCCAAGCTGCAGAAGACAGAAGGGATAGAAGCCCTCAGCAAGGAGTTTTCGGACCGATTCGGCACTCCGCCAAGGGAAGTCGACAACCTACTGTACGGCGTGAAGATCAAGATACTGGGGACGCGAGCGAACGTCGAGTCCGTAGCGGTCCAGGAAGGCGACATCGTACTCAGGCCGTTCGAGGGAATGCGCTTCAATCGAACCAGGCTGGAGCCCATCCTTATGGGACTGCGGGCTCCGGTGGGAAGCGTTCATTTCGACCCGTTGTCTATTCGAGTGAATCCGAAACGCATCGGCGCCACGTGGCCCAAGGTGCTCGAGGAATTGGTCCGGAAAGCCGGGTAGGGCTGGCGCTATTTGTGCTTGGCCATGAATTCGTCTGCAGTCATTGCGGCTGTGGCTCCGTCCGAGCAAGCCATTACGACCTGACGGAGCGAACCCGAGCGAATGTCGCCCGCCGCGTAAACCCCTGCCAGATTGGTCTCCATCTTGCCGTTGACGAGAATCTGCCCGGCCTCGTCCAGCGGGACGACTCCCCTGAGATAAGCCGTGTTTGGAATGAAGCCAATGGCGACAAACACGCCCTTGACTTTGAGAGTTGATTCCTGGTTCGTCTGGACGTTCTTTATGCCGAGGGCGTCAACGGTATCGTTGCCGTTGATTGAGACAACTGTTGAATTCCAGGCGTACTTGATCTTAGGCTCTGCAAAAGCCCTTTCTTGCTCGATCTTGGTCGCCCGCAACTCGCCACGCCGGTGAATGAGAGTGACTTCCGAGGCGAACCTCGTGAGATGGACGGCCTCCTGAATGGCTGCGTTGCCGCCGCCAATCACTGCGACGGGCTGATCGACAAAGAAAGCTGCATCACATGTGGCGCAGTAGGACACACCGCGACCGGTGAACTCCTTCTCACCAGGAGCTCCCAGGAGCTGACGTGTTGAGCCACCGGCAATGATCAGCGTTCTGGCTGCGAACTCGCCCTCGCTTGTCTTAATGGACCTGTTCTCACCCTGAACGTTAATTCCCTGTATTTCGGCGCTCAGGGTTTCCATGCCGAATTTGGTGGCTTGATTGTGCATCGCCTGGGTCAGGTCCATGCCGCTTATTCCTTCAGGGAAGCCAGGGTAATTCTCAACCTTCTCTGCGTAAACGATGTTGCCGCCGATCATCTCCTTTTCGACGAGAAGGGTGCGTCGCCTCGCGCGAGATGCGTAAATTCCGGCCGTCAGGCCTGCCGGCCCGCCGCCGATAATGATGGTGTCATAGGTCTGGGCTGTCATATCTCCGCCTCGAGTTCGGTCTCAATTACGTCCATGAGTTGCCGAAGGTCGAACTCCCCTGCAATCCTTGGCTTCCCGTTTGTCATGAGTACGGGCAGAGGCATGCCTTCGATATCTTGTCTCATCTTCCTGATCAGAGCGTTGTCCCTGGCTTTCGGCAAATCGACGAAGTCCAAATCGACCCTGTCGCCAAAGGTCGCCCCGATCTTCGCTTTGGCAGCTCTGATCGTCTCAGTGGCCGTCCAGTCCGTAGCACAGCCTGCTTCGCAGGGCTTTCGGGCGCTGTCTTCGACTATCGTTATCCTCATCTTGCCTTCAGGCAAGGGCATCTTCGATGCTCCGTTTCACATCGGATTTCCTCTTAAAACCGACCATATGGGAGACGGGCTTTCCGCCTTTGAAAACCATTATAGTCGGGATGCTCTGCACGTTGTATTTGGCAGGGGTCTGCTGGTTGTGGTCGATATCCAATTTCACGAAGTCGACCTTGCCCTCAAATTCCACGGCCAGTTCGTCGATGACGGGAGCTATCATCTGGCACGGCTTGCACCAGGTAGCCCAGAAATCAACAAGCACCGGCCGGGGAGCCTTCAGGACCATCTGGTCAAAACTAGTGTCTTCAACGGGAATTGGTTTAGACACGAACAGCCTCCTTAACTTTTTGCCAGACGTTCTTGTCGGCAGATCGTTTGGCCATTCCGATCGCGTTCTTGATAGCTGTGGACTGGCTGCGGCCATGGGCAATGATTATATTTCCGTTGAGGCCCAAAAGACTCGCCCCGCCTACTTGCCGGTAATCAAGGCGTTGTGCGAGAGCGCCTAGCCCCACCTCGACCAATAGCTCGCGGCCTCTAACGTTGTAAGCGCGAGAAAACGTTTGGCCATGGTTCTTGAGTTTGAGAATAGTCTCCCCCAACCCCTCAAGGGTCTTGATGACGATGTTGCCCGTAAATCCATCGGTAACGACGATGTTCGCCGTGCCTTTCGAGATGTCATGTCCCTCGACATTGCCGATGAAATTGAGCCTGGTCTGCTTGAGGGCTGGGTACGTCTCTTTGGCAAGCTTATTCCCTTTGCCGTCCTCGGCTCCCATGTTCAGCAGGCCGACCGTGGGCGATTCGACTCCAAAGACCTCGCGAGCGTAGATGTCGCCGAGGTGAGCAAATTGGACGAGGTGCTCCGGCCGGCAGTCGGCGTTGGCGCCCGAATCCAGAAGAAGGACCGGGACGCTGTTGATATTGATCGTAGTGGCGATGGCGGGACGGTCTATCCCTTCGGTTTTGCCCAGAATCGAGTAGGCTGCGTAGAAAACAGCTCCCGTGTTCCCGGCGGATATGAAGCCGGCGGCGGCCCCTTCCTTAACGAGTTTTGTTCCAACGACTATAGAAGATTGAGGTTTGGTGGTCACGCCTTCGACAGGATGATCGTGGAAGGTGATGACTTCATTTGCCTCAACAATATCGATGCCGAGTCGGCTCAGGTGCTTGCCGCCTAGCAGGGTGATTATGTCCCTTCGGCCAACCAGGGCTATCTTGACGTTGAGCTCTTCGGCGGCCTTTATAGCCCCCCTCACTACCTCGCGGAGCATAGTCGCCTCCTGCAGCGTCGACAGCAATGACTGTCTGGTCTCTGGTTACTCTTGCAGACTTGGGCATCGGGTGCTATCTCCTAAGGTCGCTGGGATTTCACAATTGGTCCGGCTCCCTGAACGGCTGATGTTAATAGGAGGAACCGAAGAAGCCGAACGATTGAAAGCGGAACAGAGGTAGGTGAGTTTCAGAACTCTGGCTGCCATCACTGCTTGCCGCGGTTGAAGTCTTGTCTGACTTTGTCCATTATAGCTGGGTCAGCAATCAAGTCAATGGCAGTCATAGCCATTGCTTTTGCAGCATCTATCATGCCCTTGATGCCCGCTTCGGAACGTGCAGCCTCCGCAAATTCTCTCGAGTGAATGATCGCCCCTGAGGCGATCGACACGTACGGGTGAATAGTTGCTGTCAGGTGGCTTACGTTGCCCACATCGGTGCTCCCGTAAGCTTCCTGATTCTCAACCAGCAGTGGGTCTCTGTTAAGGCGACGCATGTTCTCCTTGTAGAGCAGGGCCATGGGCATGTTGTTTCTCATGGTGGCGTACCGAGCCTCGTCCCATTTGTAGCGGAGCTCGGCTCCGGTCGCCTTTGCCGCGGCGACAAAACAGTTGAGCACTCTCTCTTTCAGCTCATCGAGATAGGCATCATCTCTGGCGCGGACCAGAAAACTCGCCGCAGCATGGTCCGGGACAACGTTCACCGCTTGCCCACCGTCAGTGATAATCCCGTGGACGCGCGATGAGCTACGTATATGCTGGCGAAGGGCGTTAATGCCTGCAAAGGAAAGCAATACAGCTTCGAGGGCGTTTATTCCTGCGTCGGGGCGCGCCGCGGCGTGGGCGGCCTTGCCGATGAACTCGATGTCGATTCCCTGACACGCAAGGGCGTGAGCAGTTGCGACATCGGCGTTGTCTGGATGGACCAGCATGGCGGCATCAAGATCTTGAAACCAACCTCGGTTGGCCATGATAGCCTTGCCGCCGTAGACTTCCTCGGCTGGAGTTCCGATAACGACAATCGTCCCGCCGAGGCTAGCGGCGGCCTTCGCTGCCCCGAGTGCTGCACCGACTGAGGCCGTGGCGATCAGGTTGTGACCGCATGCATGGCCGATGTCTGCCAGGGCGTCGTACTCGGCCAGGAAGGCGATGCGTGGCTTTCCTTGTCCATGGGTAGCCTGAAAGGCGGTGGGCAAATCACAAATGCCCTTCTCGACGGAGAAGCCTCTCTCGCTGAGGAATTCGGCAAGCCATCGCGTCGCTTCGAACTCCTTGAAGCCGAGTTCCGGGTTGCCATGAATGCGCAGAGCTAGCTCGCGCAGGCGTGCTGCCTGATGGTCTATCTCTGCAACGGCGGTTGCCTTGGCACCCTCTATATTCAACGTTGACCTTTCCCCAAGATCACAGAGACCTAATTGCCTTTCCGCGCCAGGTAATCCCTCTTCCTGGCATCGAACCACTCAACCTGTTCGTTGAGCATTTCGCGGATGGGGAGGTGGTACGGGCAGCGCTCTTCGCAGTTACCGCAATCGGCACAGTTGGCTGCCTTGGCCATGGCGCCTGCCACCATATCGCTGAAGAACCTCTCTTCCGGCAAGCGTTTGGCAAACGAAGCGCTGGTCAATACCGTGGAGATCGGGATGTCCATCGTGCACGGCTGACAGTAGTCGCACCTGTGACAGAAGCGGTGGCCGAGTTCGCGCTTCATCCTCTCCATTCCCGCTTTCTCGGCCTTGGTGAAAGAGGGCGTCTTTTCAAGGATCTCTACTATTTCTTCGATCTCCTCGGGTCTCTCAATGCCTGGAATTGGGAGGACGTCGGGGAACTGAAAAAGGTACTTGAAGCACAAGCTCGCGTCGTTCAACATTCCCCCGGCCAGAGGCTTCATGGCGATGAAACCCATGTCATGTTCCCGCGTCAAAGGGAGCAATTGGGTGGAGGCTTCGTCGGTGACGAAATTGAAAGGGAACATGATGGTTTCGAACTTGTCGGTGGCGATCGCCTGCTTCGCGATATCCATCTGATGTGATGTTATGGATATGTGGCGTATCTTCCCGGACTTCTTCGCTTCTTCGGCGAATTCATAGAGGCCGCCCGGTTTTAGAATGGCTTCGAGGTGCTTGGTGTTGTTCACTCCGTGGAACTGGTATATGTCTATGTAGTCGGTCTGAAGACGGCGAAGGCTGAGGGCAAGGTGTTTTTCCACTTCCTCCCGGGTCCGTCCGCCGGTCTTGGTCGCAATGATCACGTCCTTGCGGCGACCTTGAATGGCCTTGCCTATTCGCTCCTCGCTCGTGGTATATCCGTTTGCGGTATCGATATAGTTGATGCCGAGATCGAGACAGCGTCTCACCACCGCTATAGCGTCGTCTTCCGAATCGCGCTGGATGGGGATTCCGCCGAACCCGAGCCGTGTCGCCATTAGCCCTGTCTTGCCCAGTCTTATCTTATCCAATCAGACCCCTCTATTTGATAATTGCCTTAATCGCCGTATAGAACTCATCGGGCGTCTTGCCTACGGACAGCTTCTCCATGAAACACATGTCCTCGCTCTCCGCCTTCTGAATGAATGGCACGACGCCTTTCAGGTGATACCTGATGCCAAATTTCCTGAGGGTGTCAATCCCCAACTGGCTTCCCATCGGGCTGTAGACTTCTTCAGCGCCTGCCTTAACACCCAGCAGAGCTGCCGCGTTGCCCATGATCTTGTCCAGAATTACGATACGCGGTGCTGAAGGTTCGAGATTGCCAATGTATTCCAGCAAGGGCACGACACGGTCCTTTTTTGAAGAGAAGATCAGTTTGCCCCCATGGTAGATCCGCAGTGTGTCGCTGCTAGAGAGGAAGTCGTGAAAATGTTCTGTGATAGAAATAGTTGTGCTGTTCAATGGTTGTCCTTAGGGATATTTGCGGGGAAAAGGTGATGCTGTCCCAAACTTCGAATATCTGTCATTTTACTAGGGTGTCCGAGGGCAAAGCAACTTAGACAAAAGAAAAAGGGGAGCATCGTTCACGCTCCCCTTTTATTTCCATGTTCCCCGCGCTATCAGCTAACTTGCAGTGATATCAAAGCAGTAGGCTGCTATTGCATGCCTGTTACTAACTGACTTAAGCTGACTCCGGGTTCCCTACCCGCCCCGGCGTAATAAACGTCGGGGCCTTAACTGTCAACCTGCCGGACTCCGTAGAGCTCGAGAAGCTTCATTGGACACCTCCTGAAGCTAATTCAGAAGTATTCAGGTGGCTTCTTAACTTTTATTTAACCACAGCGAGGCGCAGATGTCAAGTCTGGCGACCTACGACGCCCGTTCTGGAACATGATTGAGGTCCGGCAGCTACCGGCCGTAGATCAAAGTCAGATCCTTCAGCTTCAGCAGGACATCTTCTGGGATCATTGCAGGAGTCACCCGCCAGCCCCAGTTGCCCGTGGCGGTCCCCGGGGTGTTCATCCTGGCTTCCCGACCCAATCCGAGTATGTCCTGTAGAGGGACGACGACCGTATTCGCCACCGACATGAGCGCGAGGCGGATAAGGTCCCAGTTTATGGCGCTTCCGTCCGTGCCCGTGTAGGCAAGCACCCTCTTTCGTTCCCGAAGGCGAGCCTCAGGTGTGACCGTGCTGGTATCGGCCTCGCCTGAGAACCAGCCTACCGTGGTGTCATTATCGTGTGTCCCCGTGTAAGCCACGCAGTTGCGAGGGAAATTGTGCGGAAGGTGGAGGTCGTCGGCGAGGCCACTCATAAAACCGAACTGGAGGACCCTCATTCCGGGAAGGTTAAAGCGGTCGCGCAATTCGAATACATCCGGAGTTATGGTCCCCAAATCCTCGGCAATGATGGGCACCGGGCCCAGCGCCTCGATTGCTTTTTCGAAGAGATCGGCGCCGGGTCCGTCGGCCCAACGTCCTTCTACCGCGTTCGCGCTTCCAGCCGGTATTTCCCAATATTGGGCGAACCCTCGAAAATGGTCGATCCTTATGATATCCACGAATCTGAGAGTGGCAGCGGAACCGCTCGATCCACCATTTGTAGCCATCACTTTTCATCACGTCCCAGCGGTAAAGCGGGTTGTTCCAGAGCTGCCCAGTCTTGCTGAAATAATCCGGCGGAACACCGGCGACCACAAGCGGGCGTCCTCTGTCGTCAAGCCAGAACATCTCCGGATGGGCCCAAACCGAGTCGCTGTCAAGCGAGGGGAAAATGGGAATGTCTCCTATAAGCCTGATCAGCCGTTGCTGGCAGTATTTCTTCAGCGCGAACCACTGCTCAAAGAAGAGGAACTGCTCGTATTTGGCTTTACGTATCTCAAACGACAGGAGATGGCTCCAAAGGGATATTGCCTGTGGAGCCCTGCTTCTGATCTGTTCATCCCAGGTGTACCAGGGGGCCATGCCATGTCTCTCTCTAAGGGCGACAAAAATGGCAAAATCTTCGAGCCAAACCGCATTCTGCGAGCAGAAGGTCTCAAATCTTTCTTTGAGATCGCTGCTTGTCCCGGTCTCGAAAATTTCGAAGGAGCGTCTGAGCAGGTTTCGCTTAAAGGCGGCAACCGCCTCGAAATCGACCGTGCTCTCCGAGAAATCCGGAACAGACTTAATGTCGGAGTCGTCAAGGAGATTTTGCTCCAGCAGCTTTGCGGGGCTGATCAAGAGCGGATTGCCGGCGAATGCGGAGAGACTCTGGTAGGGAGACCCCCCGTATCCCAGGGGTCCCAGGGGAAGCATTGCCCAGACGCGCTGCCCCGACCTTTGCAGGAGGTCGACGAAACTGTATGCCTCGGGGCCGAGGTCGCCGATGCCGTAACGACCGGGGAGCGAGGTGGGATGAAGAAGAACTCCGCTCTCTCTCGGAAAACCGGGGTTACCGTCGTAACGAGGCGGGTGCTTGGCCACGCAGGCTAACCTTCACTCTTGAAGATGACCATCGCCAGCGGAGGCAAATTGAGAGTTATAGTGGCAGGGAACGATCGCCATCTCTCTCCTGACGCGACAACGCCACCGTAATTGCCGATGCCGCTTCCTCCGTACTCGACTCCGTCGCTGTTGAGCAGTTCACGCCAGTAGCCGCTGCGTGGGACTCCAAGTTTGTAGCCGGGTCGTGGAACGGGCGTGAAATTGCCCACGGCCAGGATCACATCCGGCGTTGTCTTGCCCCTGCGCAGGAAACCCACGACGCTTTGCTCAGTGTCACCACAGTCCACCCATTCGAAGCCCGCGGTCTCACAGTCAAGTTCGTGAAGGGCCTTCTCCTTCCGATAGACTCCGTTCAGGTCTTTCACCCACTGACTTATCCCAGCGTGTCTGCCGAATTGAACAAGGTGCCAGTCGAGACTGTTCTCATGATTCCATTCCCGCCATTGGGCGAATTCGCCGCCCATGAAGAGCAGCTTCTTGGCATTTTGCGCGAACATGTAGCCGAAGAGCAGCCGAAGGTTGGCAAATTTCTGCCAGTCGTCTCCGGGCATCTTCCCAATCAGCGAGCTTTTTCCGTGCACTACTTCGTCATGAGACAGGGGCAGAGTGAAGTTTTCGAAACCAGCGTAAATCTGGCGGAAGGTGAGCCTGTCGTGGTAGTACTTGCGGTGCACTGGGTCTTTGCTGAAGTACTCCAGGGTATCGTGCATCCAGCCCATGTCCCATTTGTATCCGAAGCCAAGTCCGCCGACGTATGTCGGCCGGGAAACCATCGGCCAAGCGGTCGATTCCTCTGCAATTGTCTGAACGCCTGGGAAGGACTTATAGACCTCCTCGTTCAGATGTCTCAGGAAGGTGAGAGCCTCAAGGTTCTCTCTGCCGCCGTAGCGGTTCGGGATCCACTCGCCTTGTTTGCGGGAGTAGTCGTTGTAGAGCATGGACGCCACGGCGTCAACGCGAAGGCCGTCAACATGGTACTTGTCCAGCCAGAATGCGGCGCTGCTGATCAGGAAACTGACCACCTCATGGCGGCTGTAGTTGAAGATGAAGCTATTCCAGTCAGGGTGGATGCCCTGGTTGGGATCGGCGTGTTCGTACAAGTGCGTTCCATCGAAAGAAGCCAGGGCAAATTCGTCGCTCGGGAAATGCGAGGGTACCCAATCGAGAATTACGCCAATGCCTTTCCTGTGGAAGCTGTCGACCAGGTACATGAAGTCCTGAGGGGTGCCGAATCTACTCGACGGGGCGAAATAGGCCGTCGTCTGGTATCCCCAGGACCCGTAGAAAGGGTGCTCCATCACGGGCATCAGTTCGACGTGCGTGAAGCCCATGCCGCGGACGTAATCGACGAGGTCTACGGCCATCTCGCGGTAGGTGAGAGAACGGCCGCCTTGCTCGGGTACCCGTTTCCACGAACCGAGGTGGACCTCATAGATGCTGACAGGTGCGTCCAATGCTGAGCGTGCTTGCCGCGTCTGACATCCATTCAATGTCTTCCCAATGGTAGCTGAGGTCCCACACGACTGATGCGGTCTTTGGAGGGGTCTCGCACAAGAAGGCAAAAGGGTCCGCCTTATCGACTTCGTAGTCGTGAGCGTGCGACTTCAAGTGGTATTTGTAGAGACTCCCCTTTCCGATTTTGGGGAATATTCCTGCCCAGATTCCGGATTGCCCGAGTGGGGCGAGCCGGTGCGTGCCATTGTTCCAGTTGTTGAAGTCCCCGGCCACCGAAACCGACTTCGCGTTGGGAGCCCAAACCGCGAAATGCGTCCCGTTTTCAACAATGTGAGCCCCCATCTTCTCGTAGAGGCGAAAGTGGCTTCCTTCATTGAACAAATAGAGGTCGTCCTTCGTCAGGATTGTGTGATCGTGAGGCCTCAAGGGTTTTTCGAGTGAATTGGCCATTTCAGTCTTTCGCAGAGCTTTGTGCCGCCGGCAGGTAAAGTTTGTCGATGTACTCGTTCAGCATTCTCCGGGTGGAAAAGGCAGGCATCACCGAGGCGATTGTTTCTTTAGCCACTTTGAGCCAGCCGTGAGGCACGTTTTGGCGATCGCGGTCGTAGAAAAGGGGAACTACATCGTTTTCCAATAGTCTGTAGATCGATTCTGCGTCGGCAGCGTCCTCGAGGTCGGGTTCAGCAGTGTGCACGTCCGGGCCTATTGCCCACCCGTTCTTACCGCCGAAGCCTTCCGCCCACCACCCATCCAGCACGCTCAGGTGGACGACCCCATTAAAAGCTGCCTTCATCCCGCTTGTTCCAGACGCCTCCTGGCGGCGGCGAGGATTGTTCAGCCAGACGTCAACTCCCTGCACCAGATAGTGAGCGACGTGCATATCATAGTCTTCGATAAAGGCTATCCTTCCCTGGAAGGCGCGGTCCTTCGCCAGGCTGTAGACCTGGTGGATCAAGTATTTCGAAGGAAAATCGGCGGGGTGCGACTTCCCGGCGAAGATGATCTGGACCGGGCGTAGCGGGTCAGAGACGATGCGCTTGAGGCGTTCGATGTCTCTGAATATCAGGGCCGGGCGCTTATAGGCTGCAAACCTGCGTACGAAACCGATGGTTAAGGCTTCAGTGTCCAGCAGGGACCCCATCGCCAACACCTGTTCCGCACTGGCGTTTTCCCTTGCCCATCTTACCTGCGCGCGGTCCAAAATATAGTGCACCAGCTTCTGCTTGAGCGCCTTTCTTGTCTCCCACAACTCTTCATCAGGGATATTCATTATCGCTTCGTGCAATCCGGGGGCGTCACCCATGTCCATGATGCCCCGTGCGAGGTGCTTCTGGTAAAGGCGGCACATCTCGGGCGCTGTCCAGGTGGGGGCATGGACGCCGTTGGTAATGTGGGTAATGGGAACGTCTTCTTCCCTGTATCCTGGCCACAACCCGTGCCACATGGAACGTGCAACGTCTCCGTGTATCTTGCTTACCGCAGTCCTGTGGCTGGAGAGCTTGAGCGAGAGAATTGTCATGTTGAAGCCCTGATCGGCTGAGCCATCATAGCTCCCCAGGCGCATGAAGGCGTTCCTGTCAATGCCCAGTGATTCCCAATACCTGTGAAAATATCTATCGATGAGGTCCTGGGGAAACACGTCATTTCCCGCGGGGACGGGGGTGTGAGTGGTGAATACGCTATTGGCCTTGACAGCCTCCACCGCTGAGTCGAATTTCGTGCCGCTCTGGACCAGCTCCCTCACGCGCTCGAGCATCATAAACGAGGTATGCCCTTCGTTGACGTGCCATACGGACGGCTCAATGCCGAGAGAGCGAATCATCCTCACCCCGCCAACGCCGAGAAGAATCTCTTGTTGTATCCGCTGGTCGCGGTCGGCAGTGTATAACCTTGCCGAGAGTTGTCGGTCGGCAGGCGAGTTCGACTCGACGTTACTGTCCAGGAGGTACAGTTTGAGCCTGCCGACGTGGACCTGCCAGACGCCCGCCTGGATAATCCTGTCTCCCATGGGGACCTCGACTACGGGACCGCAACCCATCGGCCAGGCGCAGGGAACGATCGGCGATTGGTCAAAGTTCAATTGACGGTAGGTCTCCTCCTGCCAGCCTTCGGCCGAAATATGCTGGAAGAAATACCCTTGCGGGTACATGAAACCGAGGCCGATCATGGGCAGCCCGATGTCCGTAGCTTCCTTGCACATGTCCCCGGCGAGAACCCCGAGGCCGCCGGCATAGATGGGAAGTGAGCCGTGAAGAGCGAATTCCGGAGAAAAGAACGCAATGGGCCCGTTCAGGCTTCCAGGATGTTGTTGCAGAAAGAGGCCCGTGCCCTCAGAGGTCTCTCTGTCGAACGCGGCCATTACTGAGTCGTAAAGAGAAAGAAACTGGGGGTCTTCGGAGGCTCGTCTTAGCTTGTCCGGGCCAACGCTCTCAAGGACTGCGACGGGGTTGTGGTCGCTCAGTCTCCACAGGGCGTGGTCCAGGCCCCGGAAGATTTCCCTCGCACCGTCATGCCAGCTCCACCAGAGGTTTCGGGATAGTTCACTGAGCCTTCCGATCCGCTCAGGAAGTTCGGGAACAGGCAACTCTTCGTTTCCTCCTTGATGGATGGGAGACTGGTATCGTCCCGATGATGATGGCTGCGAACGATACTGAGAGTAGTGTCAACATTGAGATCTTTGGAAGCGCAAAAAAGACTTAAGGCTTGGGCTGGGTTTCCTTCTCCGCTTCGAGCGCCCTCGCGAGCATATTCAGCACAACTTCCTCGCGGGTAGCGTGGTTCTCCATCGCCGAGGTCAGGTCAGCCACGACTTCCTGCACGGTGCCTCTGTAGGAAAGGAGTTTCTCCTGTGGTTGTCCTCGAATGTCTTCGAGAACCGCGGTTGCGCAAAGGTCGAGCTTTCGCCTGACCTCATTGTGCTCAAATAGCAGTGCCTTCATCAGGTTTGCCCCAAACACAGGAGGCAGATACCGCTCCTCAAAACCAAAGTGGTTCCGGATTCCTTCGCTGAGTCCCTTGATAGTCCGCTGCATCCGTTCTACAGTCTCGGGCAATCCTTGCGCTGAGGACTGGCTCCACGAAGCGTGCGCCTGTTGCAGGCTGAAGAGCCCTTCCATATCGTTTACTGCCTCGCCCACCAGCCTGAGGTTGCCTCTCAACTTATGGTGCTCCTCGATGGTCTTGTGGATCAGTTCGAGATCGTCCATTTCTAACCCTCGGCGCGGAATGCACCCATTGTAACATTTCCCGGTGGACCCAGTAACAGCCTCACTCTGGATCGACTTGACTGCCTCCCGCCTCTCTATATAATTGACTAATGGTAATGCCCTCCACGGCTTCTATTCGTGCAGCACTCTGAGGCGATGGCAAATTGAGCCTGCCCGTATTCCCCGCCTCCGCGAGTAACCCAACCACGATCGTGGTACTTCTCAATGGAGATTGGTCTCGACCCTGCAATGCACACCTACAGCGGGGGTCTGGGCGTTCTCTCCGGTGATACTCTCAGGGCGGCTGCCGACCTTTCTGTTCCGATGGTTGCCGTGACGCTACTTCACCGACGGGGCTACTTTCGCCAGCATCTGGACAAGGCTGGGAATCAGACGGAGACTGAGTCTGCATGGTTCCCGGAAGAGTTTCTCACCAGACTTCCAGTGAGAGTGATTGTTCCGCTTGCCCGCCGCCTGGTGCAGGTGCAGGCGTGGCGCTATAACCTCAAGGGCCAGTCGGGCCATGAGGTTCCCGTGCTGTTTCTGGACACGCTCCTCCCCGAGAATCTGCCGGAAGATCAACCCTTGACGGACCATCTATACGGTGGGGACGACAGGTACAGGTTCTCTCAGGAAATCGTCTTGGGGATGGGAGGGATAGCAATGCTCCGGGCGCTCGGGTACCACAACGTGCGCTGCTATCACATGAATGAGGGCCACTCCGCACTCGCCGGCCTTGCCCTCATCGAGGAGAGGACGTGGGGTCGGGGGCTTTCATCTGCCACGACCGAAGACTTGGACGCGGTTCACAACAAGCTAGCTTTCACGACGCACACTCCTGTCTCTGCTGGTCATGATGGCTTTGATCTCGGCCTGGTACGCGATTTGCTTGGGCAGGACAGGCTAGACTACCTCACGAGATCCAATTGCTGCCCTTCAAACTCGCTGAACATGACGCGGTTGGCGCTGCAATTCGCGGGCTACATCAACGGAGTCTCGATGCGACACGAAGAAGTATCGCGGGCTCTCTTCGCCGAATACTCCATAGAATCCGTGACCAACGGGGTACACGCTGCTCACTGGTCTTCTCCGAGGTTCGTGGACATGTTCGACAAATTCATTCCGGAGTGGCGGCGCGACAATCTCTACCTGAGGTATGCCATCAGCATACCGGCTGAGGATATCTGGCGAGCCCACTCCGAAGCTAAGAACGATCTGCTGGTGGAGGTGCAGAGACGCACTGGATTCCAGCTTAAGTCGGGAGTTATGACCCTCGGTTTTGCCCGCCGGGCGACCCCCTATAAGAGAACGGACCTTCTTTTTCACCAGATCGATAGGCTCAAAGAGATTGCCCGGCGTGTAGGGCCGATACAGGTGGTGTGCGCCGGTAAGGCCCATCAGCGGGACGAGGGCGGGAAGGCTCTCATCAGGCGTATTCACGAGGCCGGGGCCCTGTTGGCGGATTCGGTGCCGGTGGTCTATCTGGAGGAATACGACATTGCACTAGGCAAATACCTCTGCTCTGGCGTTGATCTCTGGTTGAATACGCCTCAACGGCCGATGGAGGCTTCGGGAACGAGTGGCATGAAGGCGGCTGTCAACGGTGTGCCCAGCCTCAGTGTGCTCGACGGCTGGTGGATAGAGGGCCATATCGAAGGCGTTACCGGCTGGTCTATAGGTGACAGCTGGCAAACCGATTCTTCGGCGGAAAGCGACGCGAAGTCGCTTTACGATAAACTTGAATATCTCATTTTGCCCATGTTCTACCAGCGGCCCATGGCATATGCTGCGATAATGCGTTCGTGCATTGCGCTCAACGGCTCCTACTTTAACGCCCAGCGGATGCTGACTCAGTATGTTCAGAATGCATACTATGCGGCGACCGAGGCGCCCCTCAATCCTGTGTAAGGGAGTGACGACATGGCTTACGAATACGAAATAAACCAACTGGCGCAAGGCGAGTCGTGGAGAATGTTTCGCATTATCGGGGAATTTGTCGATGGATTCGATAAACTCTCCGGCATTGAACCTGCTGTCAGCATCTATGGCTCAGCCAGGATAAAGCCCGGGGAAAAACTCTACGAGGATACCACCGAAATCGCCAACAGGCTCGGACAATTGGGTTTCTCGATCGTCACCGGCGGAGGCCCTGGCGTGATGGAAGCGGCAAACATGGGAGCGGCGAATGCCGGAGTGAACTCCGTCGGGCTAAACATCGATCTCCCAACGTTCCAGGCCTGCAATCCTTTTTCGACCACCAACCTTACCTTCCGTCATTTCTTCGTACGAAAAGTGATGCTCGTCAAGTATGCT
>CAVUYC010000006.1:0-5464 GCA_963745605.1 uncultured Chloroflexia bacterium
CTATTTTGCCGCAGCTTCTGCCCCAACCCCTGGGCCACGTTCTTCCCCTTCCCCGACGGGGTCGGTATCACCAGCAGCTTCGTCGGCAGTGTGCCTCCAGGCAGGCTGCCTCCCCCAACCATGCTTTCGCCATCGGTCACCCTGGCCATCGGCCCCGCCGCCTCTGCCCAGACTCTGGCCCTCTCTTCCAGGGTATTAACCGGCGTCGATATCATCATCCAGGCCGGGATCTTCTTCAGCGCCTCGCCCTTCAAATAGTGAATGAGCGTCGCCGCCAGTCCCGCCAGCCTCACCTTATCTATGCGCACTGCCCTCGCCAGCGGATGTCGCCGCAGCCTGTCCACGTAAACCTTCTTGCCGGCGATGATTCCCGCCTGAGGTCCGCCCATCAGTTTATCTCCCGAGAAGAAGGCCAGCCCCGTCCCCGCAGCAATGCTTTCCTGCACCATCGGTTCCGGATCGAGCCCGAAATCGGCCGTATTTATCAGGCAGCCGCTCCCCAGATCGTCCAGCACGGCAATATCGCGTTTCTTGCCGAGGGCACCCATCTCTTCAATGCTCACCGAGTGCGTGAACCCGACTACCTTAAAATTGCTCGAATGCACCCGCATCAGACCGGCCGTGCTCTCGCTGATTGCCTGCTCGTAGTCCGATATGTACGTGCAGTTGGTCGTCCCCACCTCCACCAGCTTCGCTCCGCTCTGTCTCATTACGTCCGGAATACGGAAGCTATCGCCTATCTCCACCGCCTGCCCCCGCGACACCACCACCTCTTTCCTCCTGGCAATCGCCGCCAATCCCAGGAGAACGGCCGCGGCGTTGTTGTTCACCACCATCGCCGCCTCTGCCCCCGTAAGCTGGCAGACCAGAGGCTCGATGTAAGTCTGCCGCGAGCCCCGCTTTCCGCTCTCAATCTCGAACTCCACGTTCGAGTAGCCCTTCGAGACCTCCTCCATTGCCTCCAACGCTTCCTTGCTTAGAGGAGACCTGCCAAGGTTGGTGTGCAATATGACGCCGGTTGCATTTATGAGGCGCCGCAGTCCCGGCTTCTCGAGGCCAAGCAGAGGTCGCGCGCACGGATTCAATAATGTCTTCCGCCGTGCGGGCCTGCTTGCCAAGTGCGATCGAGGACCTTTCTCTATCAAGGCGCTGCCGCGCCACCTGCACGATCAGCTCGTGAGGGTACATACCCTCGAAGGACTGAACTCGATCATCGCCGACTATCCGGTCGACGCTCGGGAGATTGCGAAACGCTGTCATAAGCGGAATTCTACCAGAAACATCACAAACCCGCGGGGCTCTACCGTGATGTAGGGGCAGACCCCTGTGTCTGCCCACGTTCGTCTATTCCTCCTCGTGTCCCAAGCTCGTGTCCCAAGAGAGTAGGGTAGATCTCACCATCTCCCTCGCCGTCGTTCCTTTCCATCGTAATGTAGGGGCAGACCCCTGTGCCCGCCCACGTTTTTCTTTCCTCCCTTTGTTAAAGGGAGGTAGTAGGGAATTCGCCAGCTGCCCTCGCCGTCACTGCGACGAACGCCCAGGCAAGCCGGAGGGCGAAGAGACCCTCTTCCGGGCTAAGTCAAAGGGAACAATTTACCACCATGAGACGCAGACTCCCCCTCCCCGTCATTGCGAGGAGGCTCCGTAGGCATGCCGGAGGGCACGAGAGCCTGTCCTGAGCTGGCCGAAGGGTCATCCTGAGATGAAAGTTTAGCCTGAGCTACGCCGAAGCGAAGGATGGCAATCTGGGGTGGGGCGTGTCACCCCTTCTTGCTTATTCGTGCTTCGTGCTTGTTTCGAATTTCGATATTCAAGTTGCGCGCTTTGTTAGGTTTGGTTATTGTATCTTGTCTCTTGGTCATTGCTTGGCCGATGTATAATGCCATCGACTCAACTTCAGGAGGTGCTCTATGCTCTGGGTTACTCGGTCTCATGTTCATGTCGATCGCGTCGCCTGTCCCTGGCTCATCGAGCGCTTTGTCGATAGCGACGCCGAATTCATGTTTGCCCCTGCTTCAGAGGTGACGGCCATCGCCGAGGACAACGACGGTATTCCCTTCGACGTTCCCGACGTCGAGCTCGGGCACCACGACGGCAAGTGCTCCTTCGAGGCCATCATCGCTAAATACGAGCTCAAAGACCCGGCGCTTCTCAGGCTGGCTAAGATCGTCCATTCCGCCGACGTCGCCGCCGATGCCGACAAGGACCCCATCGCCAGAGGGCTCGACGCCATTGCCGTCGGTTATAGCCTGCGCTTTCCCGACGACCAGGAGAACCTGTCCAACCAGTTTGAGGTCTACGACGCCCTTTATGCCTGGTGCCGCCTCCAGGTCGCCAAGGGATGACCCGACGTTCACATTGTAGGGGCAGACCACTGTGTCTGCCCACGTTCGTTCTTTCCTCCCTTTGCCAAAGGGAGGTAGGAGGGATTTCACCAGCTGCCCTCGCCGTCGTTCATTCTCTACCGTGATGTAGGGGCAGACCACTGTGTCTGCCCACGTTTCTTCTCGACCCCGTGAACCCTGGTTTCTGCGTTTCGTTACCGGCATGTTAGTATTTAGCCGGCGACCAGGACGATCGCCCGTTCCTTCCTTGGACAAGACATGGAAACTCAAATAGTCATAATTGGTGGTGGGGCGGCGGGCATGATCGCCGCCATCAGCGCTGCCCGAAATGGGTCGCACGTTCTCATCTGCGAAAAGAACGCGCAGCTCGGAAAGAAGATCCTCGCTTCTGGCAACGGCCGCTGTAATCTACTCAACGACAGTTTATCGGCAGACCACTACAATGGCCCGGCAAGGCCACTCGTCAATTCCGTATTCGGCGTCTTCGGCAAGCCCCAGATTCTGGCCCTCTTCGATGAGCTGGGCTTGAAGACGTATTCCCAGGACGGCCGCATCTTCCCGTACACTAATCAGGCGGCCTCCGTATTGACCGTCCTCCAGATGGAAATCGAAAGGCTCCATATCCCTACCGAACTCGGTTTCATGTGTTCAAGCATTAGACTTAACTGGTACAACGCTTTCGAGTCTCCTCCGGGAACAGCAAAACGGTCGAAGCACAAACGGTTATCCTCACTGCTGGAGGAAAGACCTATCCAGCGCTTGGCTCGGACGGCAGCGGCTTCGAAATCGCCCGCTCCCTTGGCCACCGGATCATCGAGCCCATCCCCAGCGCCGTGCCCCTGGTGGTGAAAGACCGGCTCTGTCAGGTGCTGCAGGGGCAGCGTATCTTTGCCACCGTCAGAAGCAAGACTGGAGCGGACACCCGGGAATCGCGCGGCGAGCTGCTTTTCACCAAGTACGGTCTCTCCGGCACCGCGGTGATCGACGCCAGTGGCCCGGTCTCCGTCGCTCTCAACCGCGAGGGCAAGAGAAGCGTCGACATCGAGGTCGACCTCGTCCCGTTTCTCGACGAGACGAATCTTGTCGCCGAACTGGAGAGGAGAAGCAGGCAGGGCACTTCGTCGGCCCACATGCTCGCCGGCATTCTACCCAACAAGGTGTCTGCCGCTCTCGGGCATCTCTTTGAGGGTCACTCAATTCAGCAGGTCGCTCGCATCCTCAAAGGTATGCGCTTCAACGTCTCCGGAACCCGGGGCTGGAATGAGGCTGAATTCACCGCTGGTGGAGTCGATGTCAGCGAAGTAAAGATGGGAACCCTGGAATCGAGGCTCCATCCCGGCCTTTACTTCGCCGGAGAGGTTCTAGACGTCGACGGGGAGCGGGGCGGCTACAACCTCGGATGGGCCTGGGCGTCGGGTTGGGTGGCTGGCCAATCCTCCTCGCGAACCTGACATCAATGGGCTTGACAATCCAGGGCATCCCTATCCGCTCATGCTGAGCTGGCCGAAGGGTACCGATGAAAGTTCCCGAGCTACGTCGAAGGGAGCTCATCCTGAGCCTGTCGAAGGATCTTATTGGGCTGACGGCCTACCCTGATCCTATCCAGCGATGTCGAGATCCACGTCACTTTCTTCACATGCGCACATGCGACAAACCAGCTATTGACACGGCAGGGAACATGTGTTCTAATACGCTACCAAGGTTGATTTTAAGGTGATGAGATGGAGTACAGAGCAAGAAAGCACCGCCACGCCGTTTCCCAGTCCGGACCTGTCCCAACGCGTCGTAAGCCGTCCCAACTCGTCCGACCCGTCCCACCCGTCATACTTTACGGCGCTATTCTGGCAGATTGTTTCCCGAAAACAACCCCTGCCTGGACCGGACCTGCCCACGCTCGGTTGTTTCAACTTTTTACCCTGAATCTTCGTACAGTCGGCCAGGCGATTATCAGTCGCAGGGATAGGGGACTTCCTTTGATCTGTGGATCGAGTTGATTGACAAGGAGTCTTGAACAAGATGTATGCGGAATCGATGGTTCGCCATCCTTGCGGGCGTAGCGGAACGAATCCCCAATTAGCCTCGATTCGTTTGCCGTCCCGGTGTAGGGGCGGGCTCCCACGCCCGCCCAATTCGACCCACATTCTCTCGCCCCTTGCGGGAGAGACGTAAGTGAGGGGTATCCTTTTTCCGGATTTCGGAGCCTGTCCTGAGAGACGTCGAAGGATGCTTCGTGCTTCTCGGGGGAAGGTGAGAAATCCGATTTGTCATCCTGGAGCGTGAGCGAAGGATCTCAGGGAGGGGGTCACTCTCCAACGTGGTAGTTCGGCATTTTTGGTGATTGTATCTTGTATCTTGGTCATTATCGGGGGTCTTGTGCTTAGTGCTTATTTCGGATTTCGATATTCGTGCTTGGCCTGGGGTCGGACCCCGTGTCCGCCCGGTACTTCGACCCCGAGATTGCCATCCCTTCGGCGAACTCGGCAGACTCGGCTCAGGACAGGCTCTCACGCCTTTCGGTATACTCGGCCCCTCTACCCCCTCCTTTCCAAAAGAGCCTGTCCCGAACAGACTTCGGGAAGGAATTGAAGGTAGATTCGTAACCAAATTCGCCCCAGAGCCGCGGGGTGTCATCCTGGAGCGGGAGCGAAGGATCTCAGGGAGGGGGCCATCGTTCGTTTTCCATTGTGCTGTAGGGGCAGACCACTGTGTCTGCCCACGTGCTGACCAGCGCAACCACGTACACAGTGAATAAGCCATGTTCCCCATGCGCACCCGAAGCATCCAGGAGAACAGATCGACCAAAAGCTGGGGGGAGGCAGTGGGGTGGTGCTTTCATCTTCCCCCTTACCCCTTGCAAGGGGTAAGGGGGATAAGAGGGGGTTGGGGTTTACCTCGCGGGCCTTGGCCCGCATGTATTTACTCGATCCTCGAGTTTAGAAATGGAGGGATGAAGTGTCAGACGAAGAACTGATCAGGTATACCGAGCGTTACACCGAACTCAAGCAAATCGTCAAAGACCATGGCTTCTACTGGTCTTCCTTGACCGGCGACGAGCGTATCATGTACGAGATCGCCCAGACCAGGGTCGGTCTTGACGACGAGATCAATCTGCTCAAGAC
>CAVUYC010000007.1:0-13197 GCA_963745605.1 uncultured Chloroflexia bacterium
AGCCTGGGCCACCCCTGAAAACGAGTTCTCGATTCCAGGGCCGTTTTGCATGGCGCAGACACCGATGCGCTGGGCGAAGGAGGCCCGCGTAAACCATCGGCGATACCCACTCCGACGCGTTCATTGCGGGAAAGGATCGGCCTGATCCCTTCCTTCACGCTGGCCTCAAAGACAGAGTTCATGGGAAAGCCGCTGATGAAATCAACACCTTCCATCTTGAGTATCTTGGCAATTGCAGCAACACCCTGCATTCGAAACTCCTTTTGCCGCCAAATTCAGCCGGCCACGACCGTTTATATGAAAGATTGAGAATCTGCCGTAACTACCCTTTGATCAGCTTTACTTTGGGCTTAACTTTTGGATTCACCGGATTCTTGGGCCATTTCCCCGAAAGAATACACGCTACTTCTTCGGAGGGGTTCTTCGGTTGAACCTCAATAGCAGCGTCTGAGTAAGACGCACTGTGAGGGAGTGTGATGACGTTGTCCATCTTCAGCAGGGGATTGTCGGAAGCGATGGGCTCTTTCTCGAATACATCCAGCCCCGCCCCAGCGATCTTTTTGCCTTGAAGAGCCTTGATCAGAGCAGGCTCATCGACAACGCTGCCCCTCGAGGTGTTTATAAAATATGCCGTCGGCTTCATAAGGTTGAATTGGGCCTCTCCCAGGAGGTGAAAGGTCTCCTTTTCGAGAGGGGTATGGACGGAGACGAAGTCGCACCGTCTCGACAGGTCTGGCATGCTCGTCATCTTTATCCCGCAATCGACGGTGAGCGTTGGGTCCACATACGGGTCGCACCCGATCAAATTCAGGCCGAAGACCTCGGCCTTCTGGGCGGTGCGGCGCCCTATGTCCCCACAACCGATGATACCCAGCATTTGTCCGTGGACGGAGGCCATGGGCGGAAGTAACTTCCTCGTGTCGCCCCATTTTCCCTGCTTCACCATGTCGTTCAGAATAGTAAGCTTCTTGGCGCACGCAAGCAGGAGAGTGATGGCATGGTTCGAGACTTCTTCAACGCACCATTCTCGGGCCGGGTTGTTTACCACCAGAATCCCCAAATCGGTCGCAGCTTCAACATCGATCCCGTCAAAACCCACCGAATAGGTGACAATGGCCCGGCACTTGGGCAGCGCTTCCATTGCTCGCCGTGTGAAGAGCCTTCCACCGCCCAGAATGGCATCGGCATCCTTTGCGGCGGCGATCAGTTCCTCCTCGTTCGAGCATCTTGCCTCAACGGCCTCCACATCGAGTCCGCTCTTGGCAAAGATCTTGCGCTCGGTTTCCATTGAGGAACCCGAGATCTTACCCAGGCTGACGACCTTGTATTTCTCTTTTACTTGCTTCGGCATCAGATACCTCCTTACCATGAAGTGAAGGCAAACGGTCACGACCTGTTAGAGGTCGTACTCAATGTTCCCGAATTCCCGCGGATGCGTCCTTCCAATAATCGAAATCAGAAAGGGTTGGCTGACGGATGCGCAGACTCTATAACGGCGCTCCAATCGTTGTCAAATGCACGGAACCTTGTCCGTAAGGTGAGCCCGTACCACGCACGCCGTCAGCTTTACTGAGCATCCGCGCTATGTTAGGATTTGCCTGCGGAGAGACTGCGGAATGACTGGTAACGGGAGCAGGGAATGGCCATACTTGAAGAGCCGGTAAAACAACCAAGAGAAGTAAAGAACTACATCAACGGGGAATGGATGGCTTCATCAGGGACCCGTTCGCGAGGTGTTCAATCCTGCTACCGGAAAGCTCATCGCCCACGTTCCAATTTCGACGAGGGAAGAGACGGAAAAGGCCATTGCCGCGGCCCAGGCCACGTTCCCCGCCTGGAGAACAACCCCTCCAGTTTCGAGGGCAAGGTATCTCTTCAGGCTTAAGGAATTGCTCGAGGAAAACTTCGAGGAACTGAGCCGCATCCAGAGTCAGGAACACGGCAAGACCATTGACGAATCTCGAGGCGAAACAAGAAGAGGCATCGAGAATGTCGAGGTCGCCTGCGGCACACCAACCATGATGATGGGGCAAAACCTCGAAGACATCGCCTCCGGCATTGATGAATATCTAATCAGGCAGCCGCTGGGCGTCTTCGGGATCATCGCTCCGTACAATTTCCCTTTCATGATTCCGCTGTGGTCCGCCCCTTATGCCATTGCCACCGGCAATTGCGTTGTCGTCAAACCATCTCCAGAGGTCCCGCTCAGCCAGATGAGACTTGCCGAATTGGTTGAGGAGGCCGGACTTCCTCCCGGCGTGTGGAACGTGGTCAACGGCGACCGTGACTCCGTCACCGCATTGCTTGACAGTCCCTCGGTAATAGGCATTACCTTCGTCGGCAGAACGACTACTGCCAGAGACGTTATCTGCAAGAGGTGCGGGGAAACGGGCAAACGGGTGATTGCTCAAGGCTCCGCAAAGAATTTCATGGTGGTTATGCCTGACTGCAATGTTGAAAAGTCAGTACCTGCGCTGATGACCTCGTTCTTTGGCAACACTGGCCAGCGCTGCCTGTCGGGAGCCAACCTCGTCGTCGTCGGCAGGGACGACGGCTATTACAAACAATTCATCGACGGCGTCGTCAGAGCGGCATCTAACATTGTCATCGGGTACGGGCTCGATGAGTCGGTCCAGATGGGACCCGTTCATGACCATGTCAAGAAAGAGAGGATAATCGCCGATATCAATCGTGGGGTTTGGGAAGGTGCCGAGCCAATCCTCGATGGAAGGCAAGGGTTCAAGATAAAAGGGAATTTCCCTGATTCGTGTTTCCTCGGTCCCACGATTTTGCAGAACGTCAAACCCAACATGGAAATCTGCCAGGAAGAAGTGTTCGGGCCGGTCATGAATGTCTTGCGTGCCGCCGACCTGGATGAAGCCATCAACTTGTGCAACGCATCCGCGCTATGGCAATGGCAACGCCATTTTCACCACAAGCGGAAAAGCGGCACGGGAATTTCAGTACAAAGTCAACAGCGGGAACGTCGGCATCAATGTCGGCATTGTCGCCCCAATGGCGTTTTTCCCGTTCAGCGGCATGAAAGACTCGTTTTTCGGCGTCTTGCACACTCAGGGCCAGGAGGCCGTGCGCTTCTTCACCGAAAGCAAGGTCGTCATTCAGAGGTGGTTCTAGAACAGCAGTCGAAGTATCATGGTGAACCTGTCAAAGAACCGCTCATCCTGAGCTGGCCGAAGGAGTTTACCCTGAGCACGCGAAGGAAGTTTACCCTGAGCCACGCCGAAGGGAAGGATCATGGTGAGCTTGTCGAACCCGCTCATGGTGAGCTTGTCGAACCATCCACTCTAGAACAAGGAATATCAGCATGAAGCTCCATACCGCATCGGAAGTGATCAGCCTTTCCCGAAGGCTCGAAGATGAGACCGGAAGGTTCTATGAGAAGCTCGCCTCCGCTGGAAGAAATGCCCAGCCGTGGTACGATTATGTAAAGGAAAACGGACAGAACGTCAAAAACGTTGAGCGGGCTTACAACAACGTCATCTCTGATGCTCTCGAAGGAGGTTTCGCCTTCGATATCGAAGCCGATGATTTTGAACTCAGTCTGCCAGAGCCGCTCCCGTCGCCGGCAGTCGTCCGTGAAGCCATCGACATCGAGACCAGGCTGGCCCGGCTGTACACAATTGCCGCTCAACAGTCGCAGTCCCTCTTGCCTGACGTTTCCCGAGCCATGGTGGTGGTCGCGCGGAAGCGACAGACGAGGATAGAAAGCCTGCAGGCTGTTTTTCGGCTATCGCAATAGCGCGAGTGGTGCGATGGAGTTCTGCCTGTCCAGACCGTCAGGGCTGCCTGATCGTAGATTGAACGTTGCGCGACGCTGACAGCCGGGTAGGCGCGGAATGCATCGTGCCTGCCGTTCTGATCATGAAACGATGGGCACCACCACCCTGCCCCTCAGTAGTTGCGTGCTTACTTCTGAGGTTGGATAAGCTCCATGATCACGCCGCCGGTCTTATCCGAGTCCAGGTAGGCGAAACCGCTGCCGTCCTGGCGCTGAAAACCCTGTGTAACTTTGAACCCGGACTTAGCGGCATTGTCCTTGGCCGCGGTCAGGTCTTTTACCTCGAATCCGATATGGTGCAAGCCTTCCCCGTGCTGCTTCATAAAGTCTGCGTGGATCGTCTGGCCGTCGATCAGTTCGACAAGCTCTATCTCGATAGGACCCAGGTGAAAGAAGCCCCTCTTTCCGCGATATCCCGCCTTCTTTCCCATATAGGTAGCATCTGAGTAATCAACGTACTTGACTTCGAACGGTCCGAACCCGAACTGCTCTTTGAAAAACTTGATCGTTTCGTCAACGCTCTTAACTACTATGCCTATCTGGCACAGCTTGTTCGGCTCCATGATCTGATTCTCGGCTTTGGGCATCTCTTACTCCTTCCCGGTTACTCTGATAAAGGCTCTCATCTACCTTTCAAATCCTCGTCCATCGCCTCCACAATCGCCTCTGCGGTTCCGTACATCGGTTTCCAACCCCACTCATTCCTGGCACAGGAATCGTCAAAGCGTTTGACCTTGCCATACATGCGGTTCTGCTCGACCACGCCAGGAAGCGTATCCGGCTTGTAAGTGACGGTGAACCCCGGGTACCGCTTCTTGAGCACCATTTCCAGCTCTCCTGCGGAGACGTGCCGGGGCACGCCGGTCACGTTGTAGTTCATGGTCTGTATCTTATTCGAAGGTGCGTCAAGCACCATCGCACAGGCGAGCGCCGCATCCCGCACGTGTATCATTGAAACCGCTGTCTCAGGAGTTGCATATATGCACTGGTGGGGCTTTCCCATCACCGCGTCTTTGATCATCGGGGGTCCCCAGTGATTCGGCGTCTCCACCTCAGCGCCGATCATGTAGGCAAACCTGACAGAGCGGAAATCGAGTCCAAATTTCTTCCTGTAGAATCGCCCAAGCCCCTCACCATAGAGTTTCCCGCAGCCGTACATCGTAATGGGGCGCTGCAGAGTGTTGTCATCTATCACTTCGCCAAACCCGATTCCAAAAGTGCCCAGAGTGCTGGTGAACATGGCCTTCTTGACACCGAATACTCTCGCCGCTTCAAGAACGTTGTAGGTTCCTATGACATTCGATTGGAAAGACCCCCACGGATTGTCTTCGGAGATCCCTGTGAGCATCGCTCCCAGATGGTAGATCTCGGTAACGCCATTGTCTTTCACCGCGTTCATAACCTCGGCATAGCTCGCCAAATCCCCCCGCACCACCTTCACCTTTTCTTCCATGCCGGAGATCCTGGCCCGGTTAATGGCAATGTCAAAGAGAACGGGCTGGTCGCCCCGACCCACTAGAATACGCGCCAGTTCGGCGCCGATATATCCCGTTCCACCTGTGATCAGCTTCGTCATGGTCAGGCTCCTCTATCTACCCCTCTCAACCTTTCTTCTACTGCAAATCTCATTCTTTCTTATCTCGGTACAAGGCCTTCAGCCTTCGCGCAAAGTCGCGGTCCCTTCTCTCAATCGCCTCATCAGCCTTGGCCGGGTCCATGAACCACGTTTTGCCGTCGGCGTATTGCTTCCTGATCTTCTCGCGGGTCGAAGGGCTCAGGTCAGGCTGTCCTTCAACCTCCGCGTCGCCAATGCCCTGACGCACGTCTTGGGGCCAGCGCCACATTCCCGCTAGATCGAAGTGATAGAAGGGCCCTTCGTGAGGACTTCGGAATCCAAATGTGGAGGTGATTCCCTTCTCGATATCCTCAGCGCTTGCGACGCCCTCTGCCCACAGTCGATTGGCTTCGTGCCGCATCGCATCCTGGATTCTGTTGATCAGTGAGCCGGGCCTTTCCTGAAGCACCCTGATAGGAACTTTACCAACCGCTGCCATAAGGTCATAGGCAACTCGAAACGTCTCTTCGGAGGTCCTTGGACTACGCACCACTTCCACTCCGGGGACCAGGTGGGGAGGAGCAAAATAGTGAGTGATGGCCAGCTTGTCCTGCCGTTTAACATCGGCGGCGAAATCGCTCAGGGTGAGCCAGGACGTGTTGGAAGCCAGAATGGTGTGCGGGGGACAAAGCTTGTCCAGCTTGTTGAAGAGCACCTTCTTATCGGCCGAACGCTCGACTATCACCTCGGTGACGAAGTCGCTCTCTGCCGCCAGTTTCTCGAGGTCGGTAGTCGGAATAAACCGCGACAGCGCTTTCCTGGCCTGTGCGGCGGTAACCAGTCTCTCTTCGTGCATGAGCTCGAGGTCCTCTTCAACGTTCTTCATGGCACGGGATAGGACTTCTTCGCTTACGTCGTTCAGAAAGACAGGGTATCCCCCAAGGGCGAAATTAATGGCGATACCGTGCCCCATGGTGCCCGCTCCCACCACCCCAACCTTCTTGATATCCTCAAGTCTCATTTGAATCTCCTGCTTCTCTCTCGCTTTTGAAAACCCTTCTATCGCTGCAATCGGTCCTTATCTGACATGCCCTGCTCCAGAAGACGTTTGACCTCGCCCAGCGATGCGACTATCTCGTGGCCCAGCGCCCTGACCTCGTCTGAGGGCTGCAACAAATCGGGCACCTGGATAACCAGCATCCCCGCGGCGTGTGCAGACCTCACTCCGTTGTCCGAGTCCTCGAGGGCAAGGCAATTCCCGGGATTCTCGCCAAGCTTGCGGCAGGCCGTCAAGTAGATCTCTGGATCAGGCTTGGATTTGACTTATCTCGTCGCCGCCAACAACAAGATCGAAATACTTCGCCAGTCCCGTGTTCGATATCTTTCTAAGAGCGCTGGCACGGGCAGTCGATGTGACTACAGCCTTCTTCAGACCGAGCGCTTCCAAGGTAGTCGAGGAGCTCAAACACTCCCTCTTTCACAGGGAATGGATTCGATATCGCCTGATCTTCGTACCGTGAGTGCCAGGCTTGCTCAACAGCGTCGAAAGGAAAACGCTCGCCGTAGCCTTCTTCATGATCGCCTTCGTTCGCGAGGCGTTTCCTCCGATGCATTTGTAGTAGACCTCTACATCAGGATCGAAACCGAATTCGTGACATGTGTCGACGAACATCGACAAAGCAACGTGTTCGCTGTCAAGAAGAAGGCCGTCCATATCAAATATGACGGCCTTTAGGTTCGCCACCTGCAACATTCGGTCAATGATAGCATAGGCACACTGGCGAAGCCATCGATTTGATACCTCCAGAGCTCGGAGTCGTGCCTCGTTTTCGTGCCCACAGCTTGGACAGTTTGCCCTGGTAAATGGTACGATTTCGCACTGTTACACCAACAGCCGGATCAAAAAGGAGGTCGACTTCTCATGGTCGGCAAGCCACATTCTCCCAAGTTGCTCAAAGAGTTGCGGGAGACAGCCCGCCAGTTAAGAATCGAGTCCCTGCGCATGATCTACCGCAGGGGACAGGGCCACCCGGGGGCAGTCTATCCGCGGCCGATATCATCGCTGCTCTCTATTTTCACCAGATGACCATCGATCCTGAAGATCCCGGTTGGGATGACCGGGACCGCTTCATCCTCAGCAAAGGGCACGCCAGCGCAATCCTTTACGCCGCGCTTGCGAAACGCGGGTTCTTCCCGGAAAAAGAACTCGAAACATGGGGACACCTTAACGGACGCATTCAAGGGCATCCCGATAGGCTCAAGACACCCGGTGTTGACATGAGCGCAGGCTGCCTGGGACACGGCATCAGCATCGCCGCTGGTCTCGGGCTGGCCGCCCGTCTCAAGGGCAAGGATTATCGCACTTACGTCATGGCCGGAGACGGAGAATGTCAGGCGGGGGTTATCTGGGAAGGTGCGATGCTGGCAGCCAAATACCGGCTCTCCAACGTGATCGTCATCGTCGATTTCAACGAAGTCCAGCTCGATGGCACGGTGAATGAGATTATGCCGCTCTTGCCGTTCAAGGAAAAATGGGACTCGTTCGACTGGAACACGATCAAGATTGACGGGCATGACATGAAGGCCGTCCTCGACGCCCTCGACGCCGCCGGTCAGCCCTCGAACAAGCCGACTGTCATCATCGCTCAGACAATCAAAGGCAAGGGCGTGTCATTCATGGAAGGTAAAGCGGAGTGGCACGGCAAAGCTCCATCCAAAGAGGAATTCGAGAAAGCGATATCGGAGTTGAGCCGATGACGAAGACAGAATTCACGCGCAGGGTCTTTGGCGAGACGCTGGCAGAGTGCGGAGCTAAAGACGAGAGGGTGGTCGTCCTGACCGCTGATGTGTCATCCTCGGTGCTGACTACGTTCTTCGCCCAGAAGTTTCCTGAGCGCTTTTTCAATGTCGGAATCGCCGAGGCAGGCATGGTCGACGCTGCAGTGGGGCTTGCCCTCGGGGGCTATATCCCGTTTGCCAACACCTTCGCCGGTCTGCTGACGAGGGCGGCCGAACAAATACGAACGTGCGTCGCTTACGCCCAGACCAACGTCAAGCTCGTCGGTTCGTACGCCGGGCTATCGGACTACAAGGACGGCCCGACACACCATTCGATCATGGACTTTTCGATGTTCCGGGCCATGCCGCACATGACCGTTGTCTCTCCGGCTGACAGCATGGAACTCAAGATGCTGCTGCCCCAGATCGTGCAGCTCAACGGCCCTGTCTATCTCCGCGTGAGCCGCGCCGACATGCCAGTAATTTTCGACGAGACTCATGCGCCTCGTTTGGGTAAAGGGGTCATCCTTAGACATGGGAAAGACGTAACCATCATCGCCAACGGCCACATGGTCTTCCGCTCCCTCGAAGCCGCTGACAAGCTGGAGGCAACCGGTATCCACTGCACAGTCGTGAACCTGCATACCATCAAGCCACTGGACACCAACCTGATCGAAAAATGCGCCATTGAAACCGGCTCCGTGCGTAACCGCGGAAGAGCATTTGCTAGCCGGCGGACTTGGCAGCGCCGTGGCTGAGGTCCTTGTTCGCCAGCGGCCGGTTCCCGTCGAGATGGTAGGCCTTTCCGACACCTTTGCCGAGACAGCTCTCGACCACGAATCCTTGCTGGACAAATACGGAATGTCGGTGCTGGACATAGTCAACGCAGCTAAGAGAGCAGTGGACCGAAAACACAAGGCTTGACGCGACCAGGACCCGTTCCTATAATGAGCGCGGTTTCGCAAACCCGCATTTGACGTGATCGTGACCTGTAAACGGAAAAGGAGGATTACATGAACGTACTAGTCATGGGCGGCAGCGGCATGTTCGGACGCAAAACCGTCCAGTACCTGCTTCAAGACCCGGAGATCGGAAAAGTGGTCTCTATGGATATTGCTCCTCCACCGGACTGGGGCATGAAGGCCATTGAGAAGAACAAGAGCAAGTTCGTCTTCGTTCGTGGCAACGTATCCGAATACGAGGACTGCCTCAACGCAATGAAGCCCCATAACATTGACGTAGTCATCAACTGGGCCTTCATCATGGTTGGCGGCAACGTGAAAGTTGATCCCCGGGTGCTCACCAAAGTGAACATCATGGGCATGTGCAATGCCTTCGAGGCAGCCAAGATCATGGGAGCTAACCGCGTTATCTATGCCAGCTCTGAAACAGTCTACGGTCCGCAGGCCATGTACGGCGATCGGGAGGTCACCGAAGAAGATCAGACTAACCCAACCCACTCTTACGCCGTTTGCAAGAAGTACGCAGAAATACTGGCCAACGACTATCAGACCCAGTTTGGCATGAACTTCACCGCAGTACGGCCGACAATCGGCTATGGTCATGGCGGGCGCTCTCCGGCCCAGTATTGGTCTGATATGCCTTCCGCAGCAGCGCTCGGCAAGCCGTTCCATATGGATATGGACGGCACCAGCCTGTCTTCCCTCGTCTCAGCCGACGACCTCGGGGTGTTCAGCACCAAACTGGCAAAGGCGAAGTCGTCACCCCACCCCGCTTACAATGTCGGCGGACCCCCAACGAGTGCAAAAGACCTCGCTGAGGTTGTTAAGAAATTTGTTCCCGATGCAAAGATCACTTTCGGCGACAGGACTCCTCCGGCAGGAATGAGGGGTGGACTGCCCTGGAAGGTCAGTATGAAACATGCCATTGAAGACTTCGACTTCCAGTGCGCTCCTATCGAGGAATCTGTCCTGATTCACATAAACGACGCTAGACTCGAAGCAGGACTGCCTCCCATCAAGGCACCAAAAGCAGCAGCCAAAACGTCAAAGAAAAAATAGGCTCCCGGTTGACCCAGAGAGATAAGGGGGGCGGTTCGTTGAACCGCCCCCCCTTTTGCGAAACAGCACCCTGAACATGATTGGCATGCCCAGTGGGCAGGCCAGCAAATAGCAATGACCGTGATGTCTATTTGGCGCTGATGTCGGCAGCCACTTTCCCGAGGCCAAGCTCAGCGAGCTTCTTCGCCGAAGGCACACCTTCCTTCGTCCAACCGCGAAGGGCGTAGTACCTGTCCAGGAAGAGGTCCTGTTGACGCACGATCTGACCTTCTCCCGGGGCGCCATTGGTGTGTATTGGCTCAGTCAGCAAGCCTTACCGGTAGCGTGTCGTCCTTGCGGCCTAGGCCCTGCCTGACGTTGAATGCTCGCTCCAAATTGAAAATTCGCGTACCCACTTTCCACAGGTAGTCGTCATCTCCGAACTCGGCAATGCCGCGGGAAGCGACCAGCATCTTCCCAAAGAGGGGCTTGGCCCATTCCCATCCGGAAGCGAAGGCACAAATGATGCCGATCTCGTGCATCGCGGTACCATCTTGGTTGTAGATCACAATGTCAGCCTTGTCCTCTTCGGTGAACCTATCGACCGGCCTCGGTACTGGGGACCCGAAGATTTCCTGCGCGGCATACCCGTAGCAATGACTTGCGCCGATGCTTGAAGTCGCGTAGTTGAAGCCTTGCGCCTTGGCTCCCCTCGGTTCGTATGCCGGCAACTCCATGCCCTTGACTTGAATTGCAAAGGCCTCGGCGCCTTGGCCGATCTTCTTCCCCGCCCTGAGCGACCCTTCGGCCAGGAGGTCGCCAATTCCTTCTCTCATGCCTATCTTTCGCACCAGTTCTACCATTGCCTGATGGTTGCCGTAGGTAAGCTCCAGCCCGTCCGTGTCCTTCTTGGAGAGAATCCCCTTTTCATAGAGCTCATAGGCAAAACCAATGGTGCTCCCGGCGCTTATGGTGTCGATACCAAGATCGTCGCATATCTGATCGGCAGCTATGGATGCCTCGACGCTGGTGCTATCGACCGGTCCTGTAAAAGCCCAAATGGACTCATACTCAGGGCCCTCACTCCTGGCTCCGGCATACGGGCCTGTCCTTACGGTGGTCTGCTTGCCGCAGCGGACGGAACAACTGTAGCAGCCAATATCGCCTGTTCTCAGCTTCTTGTATTCCTCTCCAACGATCTTCTCGTAGTTGTCTTGCTTCCCGTATCTGAAGTTCTTCACCGGGTAGATACCTATCTGGTTCGTTATGTCCTGGGTTGCCGTTGTCCCCATTTCGTGCGAATTCTTGAACCCGGGGCTATTTCGGTTGAACTCAACCTGTTGCTTCACCAGGCTGTTGAAGGCCTCGGGGTCGGCAAGGGAAAGCCTCCTGTTGGCCGTGATCGCCACGGCCTTGAGATTCTTCGATCCCATGACGGTGCCCAGACCCCCGCGGCTGGCGGTCCGTCGCGTGCTCACGATGGCGGCGAATCTCACCAGCTTCTCTCCCGCCGGACCAATGCACGCGGCGCGCGTATTGCTGCCGTGCTTCTGCTGCAGCATATCCTGGGTTATCACCGTGTTCTTGCCCCACATCTCGCCGGCGTCCTCGATCGTGCAACCTTCCGGCGTAAGATGAATGTAGACCGGTTTGTCCGCCTTGCCCTCTACGATCGCCATCTCGTAGCCGGCGAACCTTAGCCAGGCTCCGAAATCGGCCCCGGCGACTCCGCGGGCGAACCCTCCCGTCAACGGACTCTTTGTCACCGCCGTCCACCTGGAAACCGACTGCGCCGATGTTCCGGCCAGCGGCCCGTTCACAAATAGCAGTTTGTTCTTTTCACCCAGAGGATCAACCCCGGGTCCGACCTCGTCATAGAGGTAACGGACTCCCAGGCCCCGCCCTCCCACAAAGTCCCTGATTACGGATTCGGGGATCGCTTCTTCACGCGTTGCCCGATTTGTAAGGTCGATTCGAATTAGCTTACACTGCTGTCCCATATTCCCTCCTCTCGGCGATATCATTGACACTGCTTACATCTTAACAAGGATCTTTATCGATTTTCCCTGCTTGTGCATCTCGAATGCTTTAGCTATATCAGACAAGGGAATGACGTCCGTCGTCAGCGCTCGCACATCCACCACTGAAAGAAGCTCCAGGGCTCTGGGAAAACAGTAAGGAGAGAGGAAGACGGAGCGGATCGTAAGCTCGTTCTGATACATGTAGAACGGAGGGACTTCCACGCGGGCTTCGGACGGATAGACCGCCGCCCAGACAACCGTTCCGCCCTTGTCGGCCAGGCCAACCGCCTGTTTGGCCACCTGGGCTTTTCCGCTGGCCTCGATAACGCTGCGAAATCCAAACCCGTCGGTGAATTTACGGCCGGCGGCGACCAGATCTTCCTTCAAGGGATCGATGGTGAGAGTGGCGCCGATTTTCGATGCGATTTCCCTCTTTTCAGGGACCGGCTCTGAAAGAAAGGCTCTTACCGCCCCGGCCCGGACCGCAAGAGCAAGGCTGAGCAGCCCTATCGGGCCGCCCCCGAGAATGGCCACCGAGCCTCCCGGCGAGATATTGGCAATATCTACGATATGGACTGCTATCGAGAGTGGTTCGAGAAACGCTCCGGTTTCCAGCGAGATATTAGCAGGCAGGGCATACATTGCACTCTCTTTGTATAGAGCGTACTCGGCAAATCCACCTGACGTTGGGATGGGCGCTTCGCAGAAGTTCTCCATGCCGCTTCGGCAGTACCGGCAGGCTCCGCACGGGCTTCGGAAGTTGCACGCCACTTTTTGCCCGACCCGGTAGCGCTTGACGTCCTTGCCGACAGCCACTATCACACCCGAGGATTCGTGACCTGGAACCTTGATGGTTTCTTCGGTCCACTCCGGAGGAACAAACCGGCCCTCGATAATCTCAGGGTCGGTGCCGCATATTCCGCAATAGGCTATCTTGACTTTGATGTCGTCCGGTCCGGGTTGGGGCTCGGGAACATCCTGAATTTCAAGAACACCGGGACGTTTGAGTACTGCTGCTTTCATTGATTACCTCCTCGGAGAAGT
>CAVUYC010000008.1:0-16161 GCA_963745605.1 uncultured Chloroflexia bacterium
GATTAAGAAGGACGCCGGTGCTCTTCATGTACGTATCCAAGATCTTGCCCAACGCTGCCTTGAGCTTGGGGCATGGGGCGTGGCAGAAGCATGCAAGACCCTGAGCGGCTGGAGGAATTGCACCGGCATGTCAGCGAAGACCATGTCTAGCAGAAGGACCATCGAGAAGATAGCGAAGTTCGACAAAGACGCAGCTGACTACCTGCAAGAGGAAAGGCTGCGACGTTTCAAGAATGATATGGCCGCGAGGCAGATTGTACTTAGGTTGAGTAAGTACTTCACGGTCTGTCATATACATGAGAACATTGAGATCGGGCAAGGACCAGACTGGTGGCGCCGGGATGGCCGGCTCCTCCAGGAGTTGCCGACAGCATGCCCCGGCGTCGCCCAGCACCTTGGGCAGAAGGCCCGACCGTTTCCGAAAGAACCTGCAGAAGGAGTCGAACCGGAGTCAGGCTCGTAAGAAAGCCAGTAGCACTGGCTCGTTTTCTTAGTCAATTGGGCCACTGAACTATTTATAGGTTATGTACAGCTTAGGGGGTGAGCCGCTCTCAGAGTCTTCCCCACGTGCTCACTTCCACTTGTGCTGCCGTTGTTGTCCACCAGTATTTGAATCGCTCTCGGCCGTCGAATAGTCGTAGCTGTTTACCAGCTCCTGGATTACGGCAGCCAAGTCAGGAGAGTCATGGTAGGTTTGGTCAGAAAAGCCGCTTGTCCACAGCACACTGGTCGTTGTCCGGGCGTGGGCTGAATGATCCACCAGAGAAGTTGGGGCTGCAGGAGATACCGCCTTTTCAGCCGAAATCTTTAGGTTGGTTCCTGACTTCCACGATGCTTGCGAAGTCTGTAGATAAGCGTGGAGAATAGTGGCTCCTTTTAGGAATAGAAATACCGGTAAAGCGGTACCAGGCATTGTAGGAAGACCCTGGGTTTCCAGCTTCGTACCATGCGAGACCATTGTAGTAACCCCAAGTTCCGCTGAAGCCATCATCGGTCCCTATTGCCACCGTCCTAGTGATCTCAGTCGACTGGCTCTGCACGCAAAATTGGCCGTGACTGTCTCATTGGCGTTCATCACGATAGTGGTTGGGTTGGTGGTGGTGCTGGTCAGGTTTAGGGACCCACTCCATAAGCTTAAGGCCCATCCGGTCGCTGGAATGGCGGTCAGCTGCACCTGCGTTCCTTGTGTGTATGTGGCCTGCACTGGATTATTGGTGACAGTGCCCTGTCCCACAACGTTCGCAGTCAGAGTGTACTGGTTTGGATTGGATCCCAGATTATAGGTTATGTACAGCTTAGGGGGTGAGCCGCTCTCGAAAGCTTCCCCACGTGCTCACTTCCACTTGTGCTGCCGTTGTTGTCCACCAGTATTTGAATCGCTCTGGCCGTCGAATAGTCGTAGCTGTTTACCAGCTCCTGGATTACGGCAGCCAAGTCAGGAGAGTCATGGTAGGTTTGGTCGAGAAAGCCGCTTGTCCACAGCACACTGGTCGTTGTCCGGGCGGGGGCTGAATGATCCACCAGAGAAGTTGGGGCTGCAGGAGATACTGCCTTTTCAGCCGAAATCTTTAGGTTGGTTCCTGACTTCCACGATGCTTGCGAAGTCTGTAGATAAGCGTGGAGAATAGTGGCTCCTTTAGGAATAGAAGTACCGGTAAAGCGGTACCAGGCATTGTAGGAAGACCCTGGGTTTCCAGCTTCGTACCATGCGAGACCATTGTAGTAACCCCAAGTTCCGCTGAAGCCATCATCGGTCCCTATTGCCACCGTCCTAGTGATCTCAGTCGACTGGCTCTGCACGAAATTGGCCGTGACTGTCTCATTGGCGTTCATCACGATAGTGGTTGGGTTGGTGGTGGTGCTGGTCAGGTTTAGGGACCCACTCCATAAGCTTAAGGCCCATCCGGTCGCTGGAATGGCGGTCAGCTGCACCTGCGTTCCTTGTGTGTATGTGGCCTGCACTGGATTATTGGTGACAGTACCCTGTCCCACAACGTTCGCAGTCAGAGTGTATTGAGTCTGCTGTGTATAGGTGGCCGTGACTGTCTCATTGGCGTTCATCACGATAGTGGTTGGGTTGGTGGTGGTGCTGGTCAGATTTGGGGACCCACTCCATGAGCTTAAGGCCCATCCGGTCGCTGGAATGGCGGTCAGCTGCACCTGCGTTCCCTGTGTGTATGTGGCCTGCACTGGATTATTGGTGACAGTACCCTGTCCCACAACGCTCGTAGTCAGAGTGTATTGAACTTGCTGGGTGAAGGTGGCTGTGACTGTCTCATTGGCGTTCATCACGATGGTAGTCGGGTTGGCAGTTGTGCTGGTCAGCCTTGAAGAGCCGCTCCATGAACTGAAGACCCATCCGGCCGCTGGAATGGCGGTCATCTGCACTGTTGTGCCATGATCATACGCCGTTTGTTCAGGGCTCCTGGCTACGTTTCCGCTGCCAACTGTACCTACCGTAAGGCTGTATTTTGGAACAGCGCTTGCCGGTCGGTACCTGACATAGAGTCTGGGCGCTGAGCCACTGTCGTACGTGAAGCCAACATGCTCAGCATTGCTAGAGCCACTGTTGTCTACCAAAATTTGTAGGGTGCCTGCCGAATAAGAGTAAGAGGCTAGTAGCTCCTGTATTACCGGCGCAAAGTTGGGGCTGTTGTGATACGTCCTATCGGCGTAACCGGTCGGCCAGGCCGCTCCAGCAGTGGTCCTTACCTTGCCGGCGTGGTCTGCAGCGTTCGTTGGCGCTGTGGGAGAGGCGCTATCCTCCGCCCTGATGATGAGGCTCGTGCCGCTGCCCCAGGCTGCTTGAGACAGCTCCAGATGTGCTTCCTCAATAACCGATCCGGCGGGTATGGTTATCCCGGTGAACCGAAACCACGCGTTGTAGGCTAAGCCGGGACTCCCCGCCTCATACCAGCCGAGGGAATTGTAGTATCCCCATGGACCGGAAAACCCGTCATCGCCGCTGACATTGATACTCTTGAGTATGTCAACGGCACTCTGGCTGACCACGCTGAAGGTGGCGGTTATTGTTTTGTCGGAGTTCATGACTACTGTGGCCGGGTTGGCAAGGCTAACCAGGTCACCTGACCAGCCAGAGAAAACGTAGCCTAGGGCAGCGGTAGCAGTCAGCTGCACCGACGTGCCAGCAGAGTACGACGTCCGATCAGGGTTCTTAACCACGCTACCTTCGCCGGATATACTGGCACTGAGGCCGTACTGCCCGTCCGAAGCCACCGCGGTGACCATGATGTTCTCAAAGTCGCTTAGTACTCCGTCCGAGACACGGAAACAGACACTGCTCTGAGTACCTGCGGCTGCAGGTGTCCAAGTGAACGTCCTGGTAGCGGCGTTGAAGCTGGCGCCTGCGGGCAAATTGGATGCTGAATACGTCAGGCTGTCGCCGTTCGGGTCGGTGGCATCCACGGTGAAGTTCAGAGTTTGCCCGACATAGGTTACCTTGCTCCCGATGGGTGACAACGCCGGGGCTCGGTTGAGGCCGACCTCCTCGTAGGCGAAAGTCGTCGCTGGCTTCGTCAAACGGTATTGCTGCGACGCCAGCGGGTAGATAAAGTAGTCCTGCCCTTTGTGCACCACGTCATGGCTTGCGGAGACAAATCCGGTGTCGGTCTGGGAGAAGGTCAGTGTATACACGTTTCCCGACTGGGTGATCCCTGCCAGGTGCAATGCTGTCTTGACGTGTACAGGATCCTCTGGCTGGGGAACGGTCAAAGTAAGCGTATTGGTTGGCGCCTGCCATATCCCATCGATAGTGCCGGTGCGTGTCGACAGCATGTCTCCTATCTGCGTCACTGTCTGCCAGCGGTAGAAGGGATACTGGTCAACCGCAAAATCGGCGAAGGTTGTATACGCCCGGTACACGTCACCCCATGTCCATCCCGGCACCTTAACCTCGTCAACTTCATCGGAATGGGTGAAGATCAAATACGGCTGTCCGCTTTCCAGCATGCTGCGCAACAGGTCCCATGCCGATTGATGGTATGGATTGTCCTCTTGTATGAATAATGAGACGTCTCCCTGTATACGGGGCAGATTGTAGATAGCTGTCCCGGGCTCCCAGCCGAAGTCCTTCAGTACCTCAGGACTGATCTCAGGGCCTGTAGCCGCCGGTGCCGCGAACGTCTCGCTAAGGTTGCTCTTCTCCTTCTCAACTGCTGCGATGGACTGCAAATACACTCTCGCTGAATCCGCGACGTAAGCATTGTTCAGGCTTGCGCTTGTGCCACCTTTCCAATCAAATCCGGTGCCCACATACTTCAAGTTCGTTAGTTGGTCAAGCGCTGCGTATCCATAGCTATCAATGGCATGGCTGGGCGCAACATAGGACGTGACGGTGTTCATGTTGACGCCATAGTCCTGGGCCAGACTATTCCTCAGTCTCGCCAAGGCAGCACTAATAGCCTCCGCTTCAGCGTTGATAGCGGCTTCCGATCCCCAGTTCTCCAGAGTCAGCCCCACGTGGTTGGTGCCTGTGTGCAGGCCAAGTTCATTGCCATTGGCCAGAATATCGGCTGCACCATGTTCTGATTCGGGATAGTAAGACCAGAAGTCATCCGAGTTCCAGTTGTAGGAGAAGGCAACAAAGTGCGACGTCCTCAGATTATAGGCTTCCTCGAAACGGAACAGGTTGGTCAGAAATTCATAGTAATACGATTGCAGCATTTCATCTGAGTAATATGGCGTAGGACAATCGTCCACCTCGAAGCCGGCCACGTTTGCCGGCGAAGACACACCGATCGGCATGGCATACAGAATGCTCTGCAGCAGGATACCCTGGTAGCTCAGTGTTTGGGTGGCCGTCGTGTTGTGGAACACGGTCTTCCCCGAGCCGAATGCGCTGACCCACAGCGCCGGCTGAGCGGATGAACTGAAGGTAGCCACCATCTCACTGCCGGCAGCAAGAGTGTGGTTCTTATACTGCGCGGGCTGCTCAACGATTTGCCCTGCATAGGAAAAAGTGAACTTGTCCTGCTCCATACGGAAGGAAGCGCCTTCGTACCCTGTCAAAGTACCAATCACAGAAATCCCGAAGGCTGTATTGAGATAGCTGTTGACCGCATCGGGCCAGACCGCTACTGCTCCACTGCCTTTGTTGACTGCTGTAAGCAGTGCCTGGCTGTTTATCTGGTCAATCCGGCTGCCAGATGCCAGTATGATCACCACAGAATATTTCGGGTTGCCTGAGGCATCAACAAAGGTATAATGGGCGTCGCCTGAAACGTCCAGCGTATCCATGGACAACTTGTTCATAGACATCACGCGTGCCACGTTCTTGAACAACGTGGAATTGGTGCTGCCCTGGGTGCTGGCTTCATCGATGATGGCCGCTGCCTTTAAAGGAATAGGACTACTGATCCCCGCCGCGTTCGCAGGTACCCCGCTTGGGAGAAATGCTGCCACTAAGACAGCACAAAAAACCACGCCCAGCCAACTAATCTTGTTCATAATACCCCCGACTGCGGGCGGCTCACTGCACTCAAGGTGAGACACCCAGTCTCCCCGCCTGCTCCTTACCTACGCGAATCGCCGTGTCTTCCAAACCCGGCTCTTGTCAGCGCTCGCAAAACTCGATGAGTGCCCGATGAATTCTCTTATCGACGGACGAATTGGTCAGGTCCATCCAAACAGTACTAACGTACCAAGTACTTGTTCTATCGTCAAGGTATCCAAAACGCACTTAAACGCACTTTACTTAACACCGGCACTTTACTTCTTCTCGTTGTGCGGTTCGGACACGAGATAACGTGTCGCTCGAGCGAGAAGAGTTGTGCCGGTTTTAGCGGAGTTATTGAGACGCGGTTTGGTCCACCGCTTGGGACACTCTTACGTTGTTGCGTGACTCCAAATCGCTGGGAACTTGAGTAGTAATACGGCAGTTTTCAACTTGGTCGGCTGTGACTCGAAGTGGAATGGCGGTGAAAGCCTGTACTTGGTTTCATTTGCGGCGCAGGTCGGAGCAGAGCTGACACTCTCGAGGCATTGTCGCGAAGTCAGCGAAATTCCGATGAGACTCGCGGAGTGCCCGAGCCGCAAGGTGTAGTCTTTCATCCTGCTCCTTGATCGTAGCGGCCGTCGTCGCAAGTTCTTGATTGTCTCTGAAAGCCTCATGGCAAGCTCGGAAAAGGGTGCAGCGAAATTTGCCCTGTTGCTTGTGACCTTCACCCGTTTATAGTTACACCGCCTTAGAGTCCGGTCGTTGCTTTGAGCCTCACCCGAAAACTGTACAGGCCAAAATTGGAATGTCCCGGGTTTCGCGACCTTCAAGGTACTGGTTCGGAGACAGGTTACCAAGGGGGGTGTGCGGGTCTCCATTCATTGTGTTCCAGACGCCATGCGTCGATCTTCTCCCTTGCATCATCCAGGGACTCCGAGCCCCGTGTCGTCGATCAGTTCGATGATCGGGATGTTCCTCTCGATGACGCCGTTATGCGTCTTCTCGCTCCTCATCGCCTCCTTCAGTTTGTCGATGTCGTCGGTTTCGACGTAGTCCGGAAGCGTTTGGGGCTGCCTGACGCGGGATTCCATATGGTCACCGTGCCAGTGCATGAAGGTTTTGAGAATGCTGTGGTAGCGGTAGAGATTGGGCTTGTGAGCGGCAAACGTCGAGAAGCAGCAGTCTGCCAGCTCCGGCGTAGGGCAGGTTCTCTCATTAAGAGCAAAAAGATTTGAGGACCCGGCGGGCTTCCTTCAGGCCTTTGGCGCTCCGGTGTCTTAATGCAGGCTGGCCGGATCAAACGTTGAAGGGCCCTTCGTTAGTCTTCCGCCGGAGCCCCAGTCTTCTCTTGCCGTCGTTGGCGATCTGAACCTCAAGCATGTCTCGCAGGTCTGACTACGTTTGCAGAGAATCGTAGCTTCTGGGCTCGGCAGGGATCGAACCTGCGACCAATCGGTTATGAGCCGACCGCTCTGACCACTGAGCTACGAGCCCGCGCCGAACTAGTATATTACAAAACGCCTGCGTCCTGAAAGACACTGATTTGGGTCATGTAATGGAAATGTAATGCTTTTGGGCGATTCGTGATGACACCGTAACCACGATGATGTTAGACTAGCAGGGATTTTGATGGACCTATAGGAAATCGCACGGGGATTTTACCATCCCGTCATAAAAACTCCTGAATGAATGACAACAACGGCGCCTCGAAATCGCGCGTCCTCATAGTGGACGACGAGCCTAGAATTCTTCGGTTTGTTGGACTAAGTCTTGAATCCCATGGATTTGAGGTCTGCGTTGCATCAAGCGGGGAAGAGGCCTTGTCTATCGCCGAGTCCGACAGACCTGACGTTATGGTGCTGGATATATTCATGCCCGGGATGGATGGTTTTGGTGTGTTGCAGCGGCTCAGGGAGCGTGAGCACAGCAGAGGATTACCTGTAGTGCCGGTGATCATCTTCAGCGCGAGAGCCTCGGTGGCCGAACAGGCGATGGGTCTCGGGGCCAACGATTTCATCTCGAAGCCGTTCCTTCCTGAGGATCTTGCTGAGAAAGTCCGCGCCGTGCTTTCAAAAAGCAAGGGCTAGTCTAGCTGCTCGGTCTCTCTGGCCTAAGTCCTTTTCTTCATTCTCTTTGTGGCCGCGGCTCAGTTGCCTTCATTTGATGGGTTGGAAGTCCAGATCTTAAAAGCGATCGAGGTTCCAACGGCAGAGTCAAGGGAATGCCTGCGGGGATTCCTGCAGTCTATTTGACGTCGAACAGCGGAAGGGGAAGACTGTGAGACGCCGCTTCCAGTGAGAGCTTGTCCATCTCGATCTGAACTGGGATTGGGTAGTCGCCGTTGAAGCAGGCCAGGCAGAAGCCTTCACGCGGCAAGGCCACGGCCTTTATCAATCCTTCTATGCTCAGATAGCCGAGTGAATCCGCGCCGATAAAGTCGTTGATCTCGGGAATATCTTTGCTTGCTGCGACGAGCTCCCATCGTGTTGCCATGTCGACGCCGAAGAAGCAGGGAAAACGTATGGGAGGGGCGCATATCCTCATGTGGACTTCAGTCGCCCCCGCCTTCCTAAGCATGCTGATGACTTTAGGGGTGGTAGTCCCCCGGACGATGCTGTCGTCGACAAGGACGATTCTTTTGCCCTTGATCATCTGGGGCAACGGGTTGTATTTCATGCCGACGCCGAGGTCACGTATGCGCTGGTCCGGTTCAATGAACGTCCTGCCCACGTAGCGGTTCTTGACGATGGCCTGCGCAAGGGGTATTCCAGAACGCTGTGCGTAGCCCACGCTTGCTGGCGTTGCGGAGTCTGGGACACCGATGACGAGATCGGCATCAACGGGGTGTTCCTCTGCGAGACCCGCCCCCATCGACATGCGGGCCTGGTAGAGGAGCCGACCGTCGATCGCCGAGTCGGGCCTGGCGAAGTAGATATATTCAAAGATGCACATCGCGTGCCGGGAAGAAGGCTCCGGGTAGCTTTGGACCCCGTCTTCTCCGATGGCCACGATCTCTCCGGGATCGATTTCCCTGATGAATTTCGCTCCGATATGATCGAGAGCACACGTTTCAGATGCGAGGACCCAACCTCCCTGAATCTTCCCAAGACACAGAGGCCTTATCCCCAGAGGGTCGCGGACTCCGTACAGCTTGTCCCTGGAGGCAAGGGTGAGCGAGTAAGCCCCCTGCAGCCTGTGCATGGCATAACGTATCCGGCTTGCCCAGTCCCTTTCGGGGGACGACACGATCAGATTGCCAATGACTTCGCTGTCAGTTGTAGAGTTGAAAGAGTAGCCGCTGTCCTGAAGTTCGTTGTAGAGGAGGTCGGTGTTGACGATGTTACCGTTATGGGCGATTGAAATAGAATCGGGGCCCTTGCCAACTATCATCGGCTGTGCATTGCAGACCCGGCTGGAACCTTTGGTGGAGTAACGGTTGTGCCCGATGGCGATATGTCCGCTCAACTGGGTTAGGGAGTCTTCAGTGAATACTTGTGAAACAAGGCCCATGCGGGCGAACACTTGGAGTTTTTGGCCATCAGCAGTGGCGATGCCGGCGCTTTCCTGGCCACGATGCTGAAGTGCGAACAGTGCAAAGAACGTGAGACGAGCTACATCCTCGCCCGGAGCGTAGACACCAAAAACTCCGCAACTCTCGTGCAATAGCTCTAGCCTCTCAGACTTACTAATTATATCTGTGCGCGCCTGACGAGGTCAAACTCAGTGCCGTTGCCAGTGGGTGGTGCTGTGGAGTGAATGCTGGCCTTATCATCGTGTCCGTTTGCCAGCTCGACTGAAACTAGACAGATTTGGCGTTGTCCTTGGCCTTGTTGCGAGCAGCGAGCCATTCCCTTCGGAAGATTTCCATGAAGAGGAAATCATGGCCGTCGCGAACCAAACGCACGTAAGGTTTGAAGCCCGACTTGCGGAAACAGCGCTGTGCCCTGTAGTTGTTGGCTAACGTCTTCAGGTACACTCGTTTCAATTGGGTGTTCTGGAAGACATGGTCGAGAAGAGTGGTAATCACCTCAACTCCGTACCCTTTGTTCCAATAGTCGCGGTTGCCGATCATGATGCCTAGCTCGGTCTCGGAGTGCCGCTCGTTGATGTTGTAGTAGGCGCAGTTGCCTATGTGAGTACCGTCCTTCGTGTCAATGCCAAAGCGGCAACTGGCGGAATAAGGATTACGCAGTTCTTCTGCGTAATCGGTTCGATACCTGGCAAGCGAACAACTGACAGGAGAAGTGGCATCCAGTCTTGCAAGCTCTGGATCGCTTTCCCAGTTGTAGTCGTCGGTCGCGTCGTCAATCGTTTTTGTACGAAGGACAATGTTTGCGCCCAAAATTGACGTACCTTCAGCCTTAGCCATCTGAGTCCTTCTGAAAAGCAGGAATATTACAGGGGAATGGAAAGCGGGTCATCGTTTGCCTGAAGTTCGTTGAGTGCTTGTCGGGCTGTCTCCCGAATTGCGTCATCGCGGGAACCCATGCGCGTTTGAAGGTATTCCTTGGCCCTGGTTCCGCCTATCTTACCAAGAGCCTCGATTGAAGCGCGCTGGACCTCGGCGTCTAGGTCGACTCCGTGTTCAATGAGCCGTGGGACGGCTTCCTCAGTCCCGACTTCTCCAAGTGCGACGGCCGCCTCGTATCGTATCTCGGCATCGTTGTTGCCCAGCTCCGCCAGCAGAATAGGCATCCACTCGTGGTCGCAGCTCTTGCCCATGGCGTATAGAGCTCCAACCTTAAGTCTCGGGTTGCCGCGGCTGTAGGCGTTGGCGATTGCCATCTTGGTTTCCGTGGTGCTCAAAGTAGCGAGCGACTCCAGGGCGCGGCGCCTCAGTTCGTCAACATTGCGGTCATCATTGAACGTTCGGAGCAAGGCGTCCTTGACGCGTTTGACATAACTATCACCAAGCTTCCCGTGCTCGCCGAGCAAAGTGAACTTGCCCAAAGCGGACGCGGCAGCGGCAGCGCACATCGGCCGATTCATCTTCGGAAAGTAGCTTAAGCAGCGGGTCGATTAAACCAGGCTTCTCATTCTCCCAGAGCCCCTCAATAGCGAGCTTGCGAACAACGGCATCCGGGTCCGTCATACATGACCTGAAGATGGCGTCGAAGTTGAGTTCGACGTTGTCTTCGGCAAGCTCAATCAGTCTCCGGAGGATTCCCTCTCGACGATGAGGTTCAAGTGTGCTCCACGTCTGAGTAAACGAGTTGAGGTCAGTTCTGTCGAGCTCGGTCAACTCGGCCAGTTCCGAACTCTTGGCTTCGTCAAGAGTAGAGACTGATAACAGCTGATCGATCGAGTGCCCGCGAGCCTTCACCTAGTAGTCCTCTTCCTCGTCCTCACCCTGTTCCCAGATGGGCTCGGTGAAGAGGTCGATATAATCGGCCGTCGCTTCCGCTGCCATCTGCTTCAATCTGTCCTTCGCCTGGCCCGCGATCTGCTCCATCTCCAGGAGGTCTATCTTCACGTCGAGCATTTTGCACAGAACACGGAGGATCGCAAGTGCCGCCATGGGGTTCTGCAACCGCGAGGCGATGGCGGGGACTTCTCCGAGAACGCAAATGGCCTCGATGTTTCGTTTCTTCGCTACGCCGAGCAGCAAGCCGTTGAGGCCCGCTATCTGCATGTTGCCGCGCTGCAGAAGATCGTACTTTTGGAGCTCTCCAATGAGCTCTTTAGTTGTTGCCACGCCCCAAGCTTTGGGGATTTCAGTGTGGTGCATTTTGGTCATAGCCGCAGCGCACGTGTACACCCTTTTCGCCTTGAAGTAATCGGCCATGTCCAGGACGCAGTTTGCCAGCTCGTAGGCCTTTACTGGTGGCTGATCATCCCCGACGAACAGGATGAGGTCACTAAGTCCTTTCTTGTTCTTCCAGTAGTAGAAACGGCTCTGGGGAAACTGGGGCTCTTCTACCACGTTGCCGCGCACGGTAATGCCGATCGGGTCGAAGAAATGTGCCGCATCAACCTCGCCGAGTTCTTTGAAATCGAGTCGCTTCTTGAGGTAGCTGAGAGCGATGCTGGAGACGTTAGCGATGCCCGGCCAAGCCGCCACCATGTTGGGAGAATTCAGCTTGGGGTGGGCTCGAATTTTGAGAAGTCCTGTCACTTGCTCGCCACCGAGACGGAGGGGAAAAACAGGGATGGGGTGTACAGCGAATGCCCAACCCACCTCGCGTCGCTGCCAATGGCCGTGACTTTCTTTAGCAGTTGATAGACATTCCCCGAAACCATAGTGTTCTTTACTCTACCAACTATTTTACCATTTTCAACTTTGTAGCCTAAGAGGACGTTACCTGAGAAGTCGCCTCCGAGGATGTTGCCCTGTTCAGCACCCATGAGCTCTTCAACGACAAGTCCGTCGTCAATTTGAGCCACCATCTGTTCGAACCCGATGTTGCCGGGCCTGATAGTGAAGGCGCTTGGCGATGGCGATGGCAGTCCCCGGCCGCGTCCTGCGGAGCCGGTGCTTTTAGTGCCAGCTAGACCAGCTGTCTGCAGATCGTACAGGAAGTTCCTGACCACCCCACCATCGATTAACGCGATCCTCTGTGACGGCACTCCCTCGTCATCGAACGGCCTGCTGGATGGTCTGAACGCGAGCGTAGGGTCGTCGAACAGAGAGAATCCCGAATCCACTATCGATTGCCCGACGCGCTGAGCTACTGGAGACGCGCCTTCGTAAACGGACTTGCCATTGAATCCTGCCATTAGTGGGGATGCGAGCGCGCTTCCAACTCCTGATGGGGTGAATATCACTTGCTTTGGTCCTGTCGACACGGAAGCGATGGTTTTCGCCCATTCGAGTTGTTGGATAACGTTTGCTGAAAGCTGTCTGGCGTCCAGGATGGGATGGCAGGACACGTCCATATCTCCGACAAAGAGCATGTCGGTGCCACGAATGAGCTCTCCGGAAACGCTGGCGCTGAAGTGCGACTGTCGATAGCTGACGTCGGTTCCGTTGGTATTGACGATTCTGACCGTCACCGCACCCTTGCTCACCCCGGCGTGGCATACCAGCTCGGGAGTATGGCGCCTCAGAGCGCCTATGAGCTCTTCGCCAAGTCTCACCATCTGTTCGAGGGATACCTTGGGCACGGAAGGATCCCACATCTCAACTTGGGCAAATTGCCCGGGTGATGTGATCTCGGGCACCGAGCCGTGGCCATAGGCAATCACCGGCGTGCCGCAAGCCATGGCTTCGATCATCACCAGCCCGAACGGTTCCGGCCAGTCGATCGGCATCAACAAGGCTCGCGCGTTGCCGATGAAGTCATTCTTGGCCCGGTCGCCGATTTCGCCGACAAAAGTCACCAGCGGGTCGGCCAGCATCGGCTCGATGGTGGATTCGAAATAGGCCCGATCGACTGCATCGACCTTGGCCGCGATGCGCAGTGGCGTTCCGGTAGCCCGGGCGATCTCGATCGCCCGGTCGGCTCTTTTTCCGGGGAGATGCGGCCGATAAACGCGAAATAGTCCTGGGGTTGTTCATGCAGCGAGTACAGGCCCAGCGGCAAGCCATGATGCACGGTGGCCCGCCAGTTGGCCGATGGCAGGGGCGAGCGCTGGCTGGCGGAAATCGACACCATCGGGTGACGGGGGAAGCAGCGAAACAGCGGCTTGAGGTCGGGCAGGTCCAGTTCGGCCATGCGCGGTGGACAGGCAGGGCGTTTCACAATGGCTGACCAACGGCAACTGGAGCACATCGGTGTGGAAATGGATGACGTCAAAGGAAGGCGCGGCCTTCATCACGGTCTCCAGCATGATCGTGTGCCACACCAGCGGGTCGGGCTTGTTCGGGTCCAGGCGCAGACCGCGCTGAACCACCGACACCAGGTTCGCCGAGGTGATCGAATCTCCGCTGGCGAACAAGGTCACCTAATAGTTCCATTTCGACCAGCGCTTCGGTCAGATAGGAAACCACACGTTCGGTGCCGCCATAGGCGCGAGGCGGCACGCTTTCGACGCCGGGTGCAACCTGGGCGATTTTCAAGGTCGGGTCCTCCGCGGGGGCGGCGCTGTTTCCGTGCCGGACAACCCGGGAAATGCTGCGCAGCACCATCGACAATGAACTTATCGCGCCCAGATGGCGCCCGCTGTAGGACAACCGCGTGTGTGAGGCGCCGGTAAGACGCAGCCTGCCTCAGCTGAAGAGCTGCTTGTGCTGATCTCGCAGGAGGTTTTTCTGGACCTTGCCCATGCTGTTGCGCGGGAGTTCCTGGACCACAAAGCAGCGCTTCAGACGTTGAAGTTGGCCAGCTGGGCCTTCGGCCTGGCGACAATCGCCTCACCGTCGAGCCGCACGCCCGGCTTGGGTATTACCACGGCCACGCCGACCTCGCCGAAATCCGGATGCGGCACGCCGACCAGCGCGCTTTCGGCCACGCCCGGCAGGTCGTTGATGTAGCCTTCGACTTCGGCCGGGTACACGTTGTAGCCGCCGCTGATGATCAGGTCCTTGCTGCGGCCCACGATGGTGACGTAGCCGCGCTCGTCGAGCGTGCCGACGTCGCCGGTCTTGAACCAGCCGTCCTCGGTGAATTCGTCGCGGGTTCTTTCCGGCATCCGCCAGTAGCCCTTGAACACGTAGGGCCCCTTGACCTGGATGCCGCCGATCTCGCCGGTTGGCACCTCGCTGCCGTCGTCGCCCCGAACCCGGACGCCCACGCCCGGCAGCGGGAACCCCACGGTGCCGCCGCGGCGATCGCCATCCAGGGGGTCGTAGGGATTGGATGTCAGCATGATGGTCTCACTCATGCCGTAGCGCTCCAGGATGGTATGCCCGGTGCGTTGCTTCCATTCGTTGAAGGTCTCGATCAGCAGCGGCGCGGAGCGGAGATGAACAGCCGCATGTTGCGGGCGGCCTCCCGGTTCAGCGCCGGTTCGGCCAGCATCCGCACGTCGAGCGTGGGCACGCCCATGAAGACCGTCGCCTGCGGCATGCGGCGGATCGCGCCCCTGGCATCGAATTTGCCGAACCAGAACATCTTGCTGCCATTCAGCAGCGCGCCATGGATCGCGACGAAGAGTCCGTGGACATGGAAGATCGGCAATGCGTGGATCAGCACGTCGCCCGGCACCCAGCCCATCGCCTTCAACACCTGCGCGTTGGACAGCATGTTGCCGTGGGTGAGCATGGCGCCCTTGCTGCGCCCGGTGGTTCCGCTGGTGTAGACGATGGCGGCCAGGTCGTCCGCGGCCGCCGCAGCGATCTCATGCTGGTCGCTGTGATGCGCGGCCCGCTCCAGCAGGGAGCCGGTGCGATCGTCGTCGAGGGTGAAGACGTGGCGGGTACCCGCCTTGAAAGCAATCTTGCTGACCCAGCCGAAGTTCCGGCTGGTGCGCACCATCACTGCCGGCTCGGCGTTGCCGACGAAGTATTCGATTTCCGCGCTCTGGTAGGCGGTGTTCAAGGGCAGGAACACATAACCGGCGCGCAGGGTCCTCCAGGTAGAGCATCATCGCCTCGACCGATTTTTCCACCTGCACGGCGATGCGCGAGCCCTTCGGAAGATTGAGCGCGCGCAGCAGGTTCGCGAGCATCGCGGTCGCCGAATCCAGGTCACGCCAGGAATAGACAAGCCCGCCGTCGGTTTCCACCGCGGCGGTATCCAGGTCTTCAGGAAAAGCCGCGCGCAGCGCGGCAAACAGATTTTGATTTTTCATGTGTCGGTATTCAGTCCAGGCGGGCTCCCGAGGCCTTGACCACGCTGGCCCAGCGCTTGACCTCGTCACTCACGAAAGCGGCGTATTGCTGCTGGCTCAGGTTGGGAAACTCGGCGCCCTGGCTGGCCCAGATGGCCTTGAGCTCGTCCGACTGGATCGCCTTGCGTACCTCCTCGATCACGCGCGCCTGCGCTTCGGCGGGCGTGCCCTTGGGCGCCCACAGGCCGTACCAGGTGGTCACTGTGTACTCGGGCAGTCCGACTTCGGCGGCGCAGGGCACGTCGGGAAACGCCGGGTTGCGCTTAGCGCGCCCGAGACCATGAGCGCCTTGATCCGCCCGCCCTTGATGTGCGCAGCCGAGGAGCCGAGGCCGTCGAACATCATGTCGACGTTCCCCGAGATCAGGTCCTGCAACGCCGGGCCTGCGCCGCCGCGATCGGAGATGTGCGTGATGAATGTCTGGGTCTGCTGCTTGAACAGCTCGCCGGCCAGGTGGTGCGAAGTGCCGCTGCCGGCCGAGGCGTAGTTGTACTTGCCTGGCCTGCGCCGCAGCAGTTCCAGCAAGGCCTTGAAGTCGGAAGACTCGATGCGGCGCGGATTCACGACAACCACCTGCGGCACGCTGGCCACCAGCGTCAGCGGCACGAAATCCTTCTCGAGGTCGTAGTCCAGCTTGGGATACATCGAAGGCGCGATGGTGTGATGCACCGCGCCCATGAACAGCGCATAGCCGTCGTTGGGCGCCCGCGACGCGACGCTGGCGCCAACCGTGCCGCCGGCACCGCCCTTGTTCTCGATCACCGAGCTGCTTGCCGGTCTGCTTGGCGAACTGGGCGGCCAGCGGCCTGGCGAAGGCATCGGTACCGCCACCCGCCGGGAACGGCACCACCATCATGACCGGCTTGGCCGGCCATGGGGACTGGGCGTGGCCGAGGGGCGTCAGGCCGACGGCTGCGGCTGCGGCGGCACCGGCGCGCAGCACGGCCCGCCGGTTGAGGCGATGATCCATTGTCTTGTCTCCTTGTTTGTGATGG
>CAVUYC010000009.1:0-31003 GCA_963745605.1 uncultured Chloroflexia bacterium
CGCGCCAGCGTTGCAGCTCGTTTGAATCGCATCCACTTGTTCCTAGTTGAGTTAGATAGTTCCGGCGCTGCAGACTATTCAAAGTACCTTCGCGCTACTCGTTCGTAATGTCCCTGCTCCTTACCAAATTACCATTGTCCGCCGCTTCCAGTGCCATATAATCGCTAGTAGAAGGTAATGGCAGGTCGTCTATGAGTTCCAATGGCGCTAGCCGTGACGTGGTCGAACTCTGGGGTCGAGAGTTCAACATCGTACGCAATGGGCTTGCAGAAGCCCAGGTCGTCTCGTTTGTGAACGACCTGGCTAAGCAGCATGACCTTTTGCTGCAACGGCAGGACCATCTTGCCACTCTTACTCGTCTTGCTGAGCGTACAGTGAGCGAGGCTGACAAGCTCGCCGAGGATATCAAAGCAGAGGCGAGGAAGGCTGTCGAATCAGAAACGGCGCGCCTTGTTGCGGAGGCCCAGGAGGCGGCCAGAACCCGTTCTGAGACGATGCTGGCTGAAATGAAGACTCGAGCTGAAAGCGAACTCGCCGAAAAGGAGCGTCTGCGTCTCGCTGATATCGAGAAGGAAGCGAAGCGTGTGTTGAGCGAAGCCGAATCAAGGGCTCGGCACATTGTTGAACAAAAAGAAGCCGAAGCGGTAACATCTGCGACTACAGCCGCCAACGCTATCTTGACTAAGGCACGACACGAGGCGTCAGGGCTCCTTGAACGAGAGAAACAGCGTATTCAGCCGGAGCTAAATCAGTTTATCTTGAGGTTCCGGGGTCAGTTGCTTTCTGAGTTGGACCACTTGAAGAATCAAGTCGGCTCATTGGAGCACAGGTTTCAGATGCCGACGCCACCTCTTCCGGACGCGGTCTCGGCGGCGCGTCCCGCCGGCAAGAGAGATGATTTGTTGAGTTTGGTCGGTGACTCTGAGGGCACGGATGATGGCGATGTGCAGTGGCAGGTTGAGATTGTACCGCCCATCGACATCATGAAGATCATGAGCATTGTTGCTCATCTAGACTCGCAGCCGACCATTAAGAAGACGGAGATTATCCCGCGTCATGACGGAACATCGATAATGGTCTACGGACAGGATATTCCCGATATTCTGGAGTCGCTCAAGGGCCTGCCTGAAGTGGGCCATGCCGAAGGTACAGGCTCGGAAACAGGCAGCCCTCGTCGAATCAATCTGTCCTTGTCCTCAAAGGACGCTGAGGAAGACTCCTCGTCGCAGAACAAAGTCTCTGAGCGTGCCAAGTAGATCTGACCGGAAATCCAACTGACTGAGGCGGAGTTTGCGGTCAGCCGTTCCGCGTAAAAGCCGCCCATCTGCTATTCCTTCCTCGATTGTCTCGTGCCTTGCGCGTTGACTTCGTGATTACGTGGTAGACAAGTCTTGCCGGCGAGTGACCTCTGTCCCGTCGTCAGGGGATGGTTGATGCCTTTGGACGAGATTGCCATCGTTTCTAATCCAACGCATTCCCATCGATGTCGCGGTTACGCAGCCTGTGGGTCGTAAGCAAACGAAGCCGAAGTATGACGGGTATTTGATAGACTGTTGCGTTGCCTGGTTCAAAGCCTGGCATCAGTCCTGCGATAAGACTTCGGTGCATTCGTAGGCTGTGCATTTCCTTGCTCTTGCCAATCAACGACATAAGCTCGTCAATGCTTGATCCAAGCTTTTGAATGACGGATTTTGCCGACACACGATTCAGAGACTTCGTTGGGCACGCCGGTTCCCTGCCTCTTGCAGATGTTCCGGTGGCGTGCCTTCGGCGGCGAACGCAGTCGTGTGGGACCTCCGACTCTTACCATGCATGATCGGGGCAACATGCGGCGGAAACAAAAAAGGGCGGTGATAGTCACCGCCCTTTTTTCGATTCACTTCAGTATACGAGTTCTAAGTGGCCTCGACCTTCTTTGTCTTCCTGCCGTAGCGGCCAAGTCCGCCACGCAATCGAGGATCGAGGATGTCTCTCAAGCCATCTCCCATCATGTTCATTCCGTACACCACGAGAGAGAGGGCAACGCCGGGCCACAACGCCATCCACGGGGCTTGAAGCATGTAGCGCCTTGCAGGGCCGCTGAGCATACCGCCCCAACTTGGTGCCGGTGGCGGGATACCGAAGCCGAGGAAGCTTAACGTGGCCTCGGCCAGGATGGCACCACCCATGCCCATCGTGAAACCGATGATGACCACGGGCATGATGTTGGGCATTATGTGCTTCAACATAATCCTTGGGGTGCTGCACCCAACAGCCCTTGATGCCTCAATGTATACGTTGGTCTTGACGCCAAGAACCGCGCTTCTATTGACCCTGACGCCGCCGCCGATGCCTCCGAGAATGCCCAGGAGGAGAATGACTTGAACGAGGCCTGGACCTGTGATGGCGACTACCGTCAACATGATGACAAGGCCAGGGAAGCACATGACGGTATCAACGAACCTTTGAATGGCCAGATCCACCCAGCCACCGACGTATCCGGAAGTGATACCCAGTATGCAGTTGAGGGTGATGCTGATTGCCGGCACCGCGAGGCCGACGATCATGGAGATCCGGGCTCCGTAAATGATGCGGCTAAGAAGATCTCTCCCGAGATTGTCGGTGCCGAGCCAGTACGTCGTCGAGGGCGCCTGAAGTCTCGCACCGAGCACCATTTCATTGTAGCCATATGGGGCGAGGAAGTTGGCGAAAATTCCAACCAGGAAGAGGATCACCACGATCACTCCTCCAAATGTCCCTAGCGGTTTTTCCTTTACCAGCCTGACAAGAATTTCGACTAGAAACGGAAGTCGCTTCTTCTCTACGATTACCGGGTTAACTGTCGCTGCGGTTTGTGCCATTCTTCTACATCCCTTCCCTATCTAAACTGCACACGAGGATCCAGCCACACGTAGGTCAAATCGATTCCGAGGTTGCAGAATAACACGAACGTGGCTATGACGAGGTTAATTCCCGAGATGATGGGATAGTCTCGTCTGTTAATGGCATCGACGAGGTACCTTCCAATGCCGGGAAGAGCAAATATCTGCTCGATAATGACCGCGCCGCCAATCAGGATTGGAAGCTGCATACCAACCACGGTGACAACTGGGATCAAGGCATTCTTCAGAGCGTGCCTGAGGATGACAGTCCTCTCGCTGAGGCCTTTGGACCAGGCCGTCCGTATATAGTCTTGCCTGAGAACCTCGAGCATCATAGTGCGCACCATCCTCATGGTGGCCCCGGACATGGTCATACCCATAATGACCCCTGGTATGGCAAATTGAACCAGGTTGCCCACCGGGTCTTTAAAGAGAGGTATGTATTCCATGGAAGGCGACCAGCCCCACCAGATGGACGGGTATACGATCACCATCGTTGCGAGCCAGAAGCCTGGCAGTGAAATCGCAAGTATGGCGAACGTTCTGCCTGCATAGTCGCCCCAGGTATCCTGCCTTATGGCTGAATAGATGCCAATAGGCAATGCCACAATCAGAGCGGTGATTAGGGCGAAGATCCCGAGTTCGATGGACACCGGGAATTTGGCAGCCATTTCTGAGGTTATGCTGCGTCCGCTCCATAGTGAGGCGCCAAGATCACCTTCCACCACGCCGCTGACTTTTCCATCTTTTTGTGGCATTACACCAAGCCAGCGCAAGTATTGAACGTGGATCGGTTGATCGAGGCCGAGTGACGCTTTGATGTAGCCTTCGCTGATTTGCTGACCGAGTGAGGCTTCCATCGACATTTCGGCTACCATAAGGTCGATGACGCTGCCGGGGATGAACCTCACTGTCATGAAAACGAGGATGGAGACCAGGAACAGGGTAGGTACGATAAGCAACAACCTTCTAATCAAGTAAGCCCGCATACAACCTGCCTTTCTAGGGTCAGTCCCCCGTTAGTCTACTTGAGCCCAAACTTTTTTGTCAATACCACTGCAATCTGCGCAACCGCTCTACCATATCCGAGTACCAGCGTAAGATACACCGTCTATTAGTCCTATGTCTAGACCCCCCGCATTTTGAAGTGAGAACAACTATCTGCCATCAATTACTACATAGAAGAAAATCTACGAAAAAGTTCACTCGACGACATTATCAGTCGATTCAGCTTCCAACTTATGGTCCAGGGCTGTGCGCTTCAGGTCAGAAGCCGAGAACGAATTTGCCATTCTTGTAGAGAAGCTCTCCGTCCGCAGTGATCTCTCCACCGCTGCGCAAATCGCAGATCATATCCCAATGTATTGCCGATTCATTCCTGCTTCCCGTCTCCGGGTAGCCGGCACCCAGAGCCATGTGGAAACTGCCACCAATCTTCTCATCGAACAGTATCTCGCGCGTGAATTTTTGTATTCCCTCGTTCGTACCGATAGCAAATTCACCGACACTGGAGGCCCCCTCATCAGTGCCGATGGTCTTTCGCAGATACTCCTCGTTCTTCACCGCCGTCGCTTTGACCACTTTGCCTTTCTCAAACTGGAGGCGAACGCCGTCCACTTCTCTTCCGCCGTAAATAGCCGGATATGAGAAGTAAACATGGCCCTCGACGCTATCTTCTACTGGACCAGTGAATATCTCCCCATCCGGAATGTTGAAATGGCCGTCACAGTTCTGGAAGGGCCTGTCCTCCACGCTGAGGCTTAGATCCGTCTCCGGACCTTTGACATGGATCACCTTCTTGTCTTTCAGCCAGTCTACTATCGCCTGTTGTCTCCTGGAGAAGTCCTTCCAGTAGCCGATCGGGTCAGTCATGTCAGGCATGCAGGCCTGGTAGACAAAATCCTCGTACTCGAGGAGGCCCATATCGCCGTCCTGAGCGAGTGCATTGGTTGGGAACGGAGCGACTGTCCATCGGAGCTGTCCCGCGGCCGAGCGCCGCATGAACGTGCGCATGATTCCAGAGCGCGCTTGTTGTTGCAGGACCATCTTGGACGGGTCAACGTTGGCGAGCGAGCGGGTATTTGACTCAGCGATTATGGATATTCGTACGTCATAAGTCTCCATAATCAACTCAAGCGGTTTCGGGACGTGGGTGAGTTGCTTTTGAGAAGCGTATTTGAAGAATATTTCGTCAAGTTCGGGCACTGCGGCGGCAACGTAGGGGTGTCCCCCGGCTCTCAGTACCTCTTTGTACACCTCCTTTAGAAGTGGTTGTGCCAGTGTTGTACTGGAGATCGCTACTTTGTCTCCGGCTCGAACAGCCACGGAGTAATTGACGATCAATTGGGCTAGTTTTTCGATTCTTGGGTCAGCCATGGTTTCTCCTCTGCTGCGAATGGCTCTGAGTATAACACGCACGTCAGATTCGCGGGCCCCCACAGCAGTACGAATCTATGTTCTATTGACACGTGGCAGACCAGTAGTACAATCGAACGTAGCTGAAGCCTCTGGCTTTGGGGCGTCCGCGTGTGGAACCGTTATTTTTTTGCGGGGGACCTGGGTATGAGTGGGAAGCTGTTGAGGGGCGTTGGACTGGCACTTATTGCAATGCCGGAACCTATCACTACGCCGATTGGGCTCGGGATTCTGGGAGTGTCCTGGGCCATTTCCCGACATGAGCAAAGCCAGAAACGGGCCTACCTCAAGCATATTATCGGGGAGTACCTGCATACCTACAGGCCGTTCGGTTATGGCATGGGTTCGGTAACCAAGACCTCTGCTGACCTCCCGTATCGAAGTCAGAAAGAGCCTCTGTTCCACATTGATGGCGCATATCCCGCTGCAGCGCGAGTTGCCGGAAACCCCGTTCTCCGATCCGGAGTTGCCTCTCCATCCGTCGTTCATCACACCTTTGACCCCGGGCGCGTCTCTAAGCAATTTGATGCTGGCGGTGCGAAACGTGGGTTCGAAGGATATTGGGGACCGCAACCCAGACTTGATATTGCCACCATCCGCAACAGCCTGAAGATGGTTCCCAGCTTGTCTTAGGCTGGATCAGGGGCCGGTTGCCACCGCTTCGGTGGCGAGCTTCGCTCAGACAGACGGTGCCTTTGGCAGGCACCTTTCATTGGACACTATCCATTCGATTGTCTGGACTGCAGAGTCGATCCTTCCCCACTCATTCAGAACAACGTAGTCGAACGTTTCCATGCTGACCAACTCGGCCTCAGCTGCGTCTGTTCGAATTCTCAGTTCGGATGCAGACTCCGTCTTGCGTTTTGCCAGGCGAGCCACCAGGTCTTCTTTTGCTGCCGGTCTGAGGAATATCGATATCGCCTGCGGCATCAGCTGTTTTATGTGTTCCGCACCTTGAACGTCGACCTTGACTATCGTATCTCTCCCTGACGACAGGCCCTGCTGAACGTCCTCGAGAGGCACCCCATACCAGTTTCCGTATACATTGGCGCGTTCAAGGAGAAGATGCTTCTCATCAAGGGTCTGAAAATCAGCGAGACGCACGAACTGGTAGTCTACTTTGTCTCGTTCAGTGGGGCGCCGCGGTCTGGTGGTCATGGTAACAACGTAGTGGAGAGGCAGTCCCAAGTCCTTCATCCTTGTCAGCACAGCGTCTTTACCGACGCCTGATGGGCCGGACAGAACTAGAAGTAGAGGGTGGTGAGTGGCGTCAGGGCTAGGCCATGACTCGGGCATCGTTCGACTCGAGTCTCCCTGTGGCGATAACGCGCTCAGCAGTATCGCGCGTCGACTGCAATCTTCCGGCGATGGTTTCAGGAGCAAGGGCTGCCAGTATTATGTGTCCGCTGTCGGATATGATCACTGCTTTGGTGCGCCTGCCGTTGGTCATATCGATTAGCATACCCTTGGTTCGGCCTTCCTGAATCGTACGTTTTGTGGGAGCCGAAGTAGGCGAAACGATAGCAATGACCCGATTCATTGCTATCACATTATTGAATCCAATATGGACTAGTTCAACGTCATTCATGACTTCCCCTCGGTACGCGATGGGCAGGCGGCGTGGACAATGGACCTGCTTGGATAATGCTCTATCTTATACCCAAAGTTTGGGTGGGGCAATAGGTGCTGACAGTCGAATTCGAGACTGTTTTCTTGACACCTCAGGCGTGTCAGCGTATATTCGTGAGTGGAGAGACGCGCCCCTTTCATGGCTGATTTCAATTCGCTTCCTCAAGTTGCGCTGCGACCATGCTGGAGTTTGTGTGCGCGTTCTTGGCGCGTTCTACGCGATCCAACAGATCATGTCCTAACCAATATCGAACTGCTGCCATGAACGGCAGGTAGAGGAGAGTCCATGGGGATCATGACGAAGACCGTTGGGATAACCATAAATGGAAGGCTGGTCCAGGTTCGGTCAGAGGCGAATATCCTTGATGCTGCTCGCGAGGCGGGAGTGTATATCCCGGCGCTTTGTGCCTACAAAGGCCTCAAGCCTCTGGCCGAAGAAGTTCCTGACATGGCTTGCCAGCTGTGCGTCGTGGAGGTCAATGGAAGCCTCGCGCTCGCTTGCGACTCGAACGTAGGTGAAGGCGCACAAGTACAGACCGAGTCGGTAAGGATCACAGAACTGAGACGCAAGGCTCTCACCGAAATCATGAGGAGACATCCCAGTGGATGCCTCGTCTGCAACAGAAGGGAGAGATGCCGACCGACCGACGTTTGTCTCAGGAATGTTGCCGTAGACCAGCGCTGTGTTTTGTGTCCGGCGAACGGGTCCTGCGAGCTTCAGAGTGCTGTCGACCATGTTGGATTGAATGAACTGCCGCCATACCAACCTAAGAAACTATCGATTCGTGAAGATAGTCCGGTGTTCTTGCGTGACCATAACCTCTGTATCCTCTGCCAGCGGTGTGTCCGCGTATGCGATCACATCCGAGGCGCCACCGCAATCGAGTGGGCTTTCCCTTGTCACAAGGCGTGCCCTGCGGGGATCGATATCCCTCGCTATATCAGGATGGTCGGTCGGGGCAGGCCGTCTGCTTCTCTTGCCGTGATCAGGGAAAAGGTTCCCTTTCCCGGGGTCCTGGGCAGGGTGTGTATCCACCCGTGCGAGGGGGCTTGTCAGCGTGGTTTGGAGGTCGACAAACCTCTGCAAATCCGAATGATAAAACGGTTCGCAGCAGACAACGGCGATGATTCCTGGAAGCAGCGTTCCAAGAGGCTGCCACCGACGGGCAAGAGTGTAGCTGTTGTTGGAGCTGGTCCTGCCGGTCTCACTGCCGCGTACTACCTGGCCAAGCAGGGACATAAGGTCACGGTATTCGAGGCGTTGCCAAAGCCGGGTGGCGCCATGCTGGTGGGGATCCCGGAGTATCGCCTGCCTCGTGATGTGCTCGAGGGCGAGATAAAGGAAATCACCGACATCGGCGTCGAGATTAAAGTCAACACCAGGATAGCGTCTGCCGATTCGCTTTTTCAGCAGGGGTTCAGTGCGGTGTTCATCGGTTTGGGGGCTCATCAGGGTCAGAAACTTGGCGTGGAGGGCGAGAATCTTCCGGGCGTTCTTGAAGCCGTTGAATTTCTGCGCAGAGCTAACCTTGGTGAGAAGATCCATGTGGGCAAGAGAGTTGGAGTCGTCGGAGGAGGCAACGTTGCTATCGATGCCGTCCGCATCGCGCTGCGCCTCGGTGCTGAACAAGTGAGCTTGTTCTACCGAAGGACCAAGGCCGAGATGCCGGCGGCTGCTGAAGAAGTCGAGGCAGCGGAACGAGAGGGCGTTGTCATGAACCTGCTTTCTGCGCCCTCCAAGGTGACTGTGGAAGGCGAGACGCTCAGGTTCGAATGCAAGAGAATGAAACTCGGCGAAGCGGACGCGAGCGGAAGGGCCAGGCCCGTTGAGATTCCGGGCAGCGAATTTGTGACCGAACTCGACACTCTTATTGCCGCCATCGGCCAGAGACCGGACGTGCCCAAAGATATGATGGTCGAGACCGAACGCGGCAACATCGTAAAGGTTGGCCAGGACATGCAGACGACTCGAAAAGGGGTATTTTCGGCCGGCGATTGCGTGACTGGACCCGCCTCGGTCATTGGCGCCATAGCCGGAGCCAGAAAAGCAGCTTCTGCAATCGACAAGTTCCTCGGCGGAGAAGGCGATATCTGCGAGACGCTGACCCCGTCTGAAGAAGCGACCAACTGGCTCACGGACGATCTCAAACCGGAGAAGTATGCCGATACGGCGATGCTGCCGGCTGAAATTGCCAAGACCGGTTTTGACGAGGTGGAACAGGGGTGGAATCGGGAGACCGCTATGGCAGAAGCCCAACGGTGTCTTCGCTGCTACGTCATCGCCCCGCCCAACGATAAGGTCCTTCAAGATGCAAACTGCCAGTTCTGCGGGGCGTGTGTTGATGCCTGCCCCACGGGAGCATTGGTTGAGAGGAGCCTCTACGCATCGACCGGCTGCGAGCGTAGTGTGACCACGATCTGCCCCTATTGCGGTGTCGGATGTCAGCTTAGAGTCGACGTTAAGGGGAATTCGATAGTTCGCGTGACTCCTGATCCCGAAGGACCTGCCAACAGAGGGCAGGCATGCGTAAAGGGCAAATTCGGACTCGATTTTGTCTTTCATCCAGATCGCCTGAAGGTTCCGTTGATCAGGAAAGACGGCAAGTTCGCGGAGACTGACTGGGAGACCGCACTCAATGAGGTCGCCATGCAGCTGAGCAAGTATAAGCCGGACGAAATCGCGGTCATCTCTTCGGCAAAGAACACTAACGAGGACAACTACGTCGCCCAGAAGTTTACTCGGGCGGTGCTGGGGACCAATACCATAGACCACTGCGCCCGACTGTGACACTCCCCGACGGTGGCCGGTCTGGCCACCTCCTTCGGCAGCGGTGCGATGACCAACTCGATACGCGAAATCGGCGATGCTGAATGCATATTCGCAATCGGCACGAACACCTCAGAGGCACACCCCGTTATCGCTCTTGAGGCCGTGCGTGCCGCTAAGAACGGGAAGAAGCTGATCATTGCCAACCCCCGCGAGATCAAGCTGAACAAGTACGCCGACATTTGGCTCAGGCACAAACCGGGCACAGATGTGGCACTTATCATGGGGATGGCCAGAGTGATCGTTGATGAAGGCTTGGCAGACAACGCTTTTGTTGCTGCCCGATGCGAGAACTACGAAGCATTCAAGGATTCCCTGAAAGCTTTCGACCTCGACACCGTCTCCAGGATAACCGGCGTTCCTGCTGGAGATATCGCCCAGGCAGCCCGGGTTTATGCGACGAGCAAACCTTCAACGATCCTCTACGCCATGGGCATAACGCAGCATTCTCACGGCACAGATAACGTTTTGGCGATTGCCAACCTGGCTATGTTGACGGGCAACATCGGCAAACCTTCTTCCGGGGTGAATCCTCTGCGTGGCCAGAATAATGTCCAGGGCGCCTGCGACATGGGCGCTTTACCCAATGTTTATTCGGGTTACCAGTCCGTCACTGATCCTAATGTCAAAAAGAAGTTCGAAGATGCCTGGGGGCGGACGTTGAGCGGAAATGCCGGCTTGACCCTGCCCGATATCTTCGAGGGTATCCATCGGGGACAAATTAAGGCCGTCTACGTCATCGGCGAAAACCCTGTCCTGACCGATCCCGATTCAAAACATGTGGTGGAAGCGCTCGAGAAGTTGGAGTTTCTCGCTTTTCAGGACATATTCCTGAATGAAACGGGCAGGCTCGCGCACGTCGTATTGCCCGCCGCTAGTTTCGCCGAGAAAGACGGCACTTTTACCAACACTGAACGTCGTGTGCAGCTCATTCGCAGATTCGCCGGTCAAATCGGCAACGCGATGCCCGACTGGTGGATAACCAGTCAGATTGCCATCAGGATGGGTGGCAGCGGCTTTGACTACAAGTCGCCGGCAGACATCATGACTGAAATAGCCAGATTGACTCCCAGCTACGGAGGAGTGTCACACGATCGACTGGACAAAGGCCTTCAGTGGCCGTGTCCCACCAGGGAGCACCCCGGAACGCCGATTTTGCATACCGAAATCTTCAGTCGCGGTAAGGGCAAGTTCATGCCGCTTGAATACAAGCCCTCGAAGGAATTGCCCGATGACTCGTATCCTCTGGTGCTCACCACCAAGCGTAGCCTGTATCAGTATCACTCGGGGACGATGACACACAAAGTACCGAGCCTTGATGCACTCCTTGGGGAAGGCTTTGTGGAGATCAACCCCTTCGACGCTGCATCACTCTCGATAAAGGAAGGGGATACTGTCAGAGTGACATCACGTAGAGGCGAGGTTACAGCCAGGGCGAAGGTCAGTGGGATGACCCCCGTCGGCGTGGTCTCAATGGACTTTCACTTCCCGGCCACCCCTACCAACCGCCTCACCAACCCGGCGTTGGATCCAGTCTCCAAGATTCCTGAGTTCAAAGTCGCTGCTGTGAGGGTGGAAAAAGTGTAGCCCAACCGAGGGCGATTGTAAGGGCGGCCATTGGTGAAGTCACCTCCCCTTCGCCACCCGGGGCTCGTAGAGGCCGACAGCCTCGACCGCCAGCGCCAGGCTCATCAGGAAGTCGTCGTGGCCTTTGTCGGGCGGCACGAAAAAGTTCATCGTCTGGGAGGGACGGTAGTACGACTTCGCCCTTTCCATCTGACTCCAGAATTCCTGGCATTCCGTCGAGCCGTCAACGGCATACATTTTGAGCCGTCCCGAGTTGACTGCGGCGAGGAGGTTGAAGCCAAGCTCGGACTTGGACGGTGCGCTGAAGACGAACGGCGTCACCACCCCTCCCACTGCCTCACGCAGATAGGAGTAAACGGGCTGCCCGATCCCCGTGGCGTCCACCACCACCCTGCGGCAGCGCCATACGTTCTTGAGCAGATCGATGAGCTGGGGATAAAGGTCTGCATGCCGCTTGCCTGTCCAGGCGAGATGATGGGAGATGTGGATGCGAGGCAAGAACAGGTCTTGAAGGGGCGCGTGCAATTCTATCTCGGCGATTGTCAGCACGGTCGAGTCCTGTTTCTGGTGCAGGGGCGGACCTCCATGTTCGCCAACGTGGCGGCCTTCTAAACGCCCCCCTTCCTCCATCTCGACCTCGCCGGCAAGATCGATCCCAGCCACATAGACTCTCCCCGGCTGCGCGCAGTGAAGTCTGGGGTGTGTCCCCTGCATCTGCGCCCGCTGCGAGGCGGAAAGAAACCCGCCCCCACCCCTCAGCGGCAGAAGCCGGTACTGGGTGCGGAATAGCGGATGCTCTTCCCCCAGCCTCTCCCTTTCCCCCTCCACGTATCTCAGGTAGTCCGGGTTATACTTCGCCACCTCCTGCCAGTCGAAGCTGAAGTGCCGTTTCGCGCCGTCCTTCCGCTCCATCTCCAGGTTCGTCTGCCTCGTCTCCTCGAGGAGCGTCGTATCGTCCCAGGCTGTCCCGTACAATACGGTCGTGGCATTCGTTGTGCTCGCCATCGGCTTGAAATCCCGGGCGTACTTCTCCTTGCCTACGTCCTGGGCCTCGTCGATCTCGAGCAAAATGTGGGCGGTGTGCCCCACCACCCTCGCCGATTCCTCAGCCGAAAGGAAGATGGTCCGCGCCTCGCCGAGGCGGATGATGTAGCCCTGCTCTGTGCTCCAATCTCCCGGAAAGGCGTCGTCGAGCCGGTCCTTCAGCCGCGTCATTGAGATGACCGTCTGCGGCTTGAAGGTCGGAGAGCATTTGACGATGTTCTCGCTTTCGAACATGTGCAATGCCATCATCAGCAGTTCTGTCTGTGACGAAAGCTCGTTCTTTCCGCTCTGCCTCGCCATTTCGACGGTGAAGGTAATGCCTTTGCGGTTGGCCACGCTATCCGCCACCGCCCTCAACACCTCCCTCTGGTACGGTCTCAGTTCACACAACATCTACCTCTCCCTCCATCCATCACCGACTGCCAAATCCCAAACTCCAAGATACAAAGGTCAAACAAGGACCTAATAGCGAATGGCAAATCCCAAACGGCAACAGCCCAGCCGCCCTGCCCCCACCGACTACCAAATCCCAGACTCCAAGATACAAAGGTCAAATAAGGGGGTCCAGTCGCGGGGAGAGTGCAAGCCTATGGCCCGGAACGGTCTTACTGCCGAGTTGTTTCGCGGAGGAAATGAAAATTGCGAAACAATGCGTGCTTGGAAGGTCGCATCCAGCCTCGATTGTTTCGATTTGTTTGCCACTTGATATGGCTTTGAAAGGGTTTGTTTTGGCAAAACAATTCTCTCTCAGAGTCTCGAGGCAAGATTGTTTATTCGTCGCCTGCCGACCGGGCTTCCAGCCTCTTGCGGAAAGTCTCGCCAACGAGCCCGGCGGGAAGGGCGATGTCTCTCAGGACGGTGACGAGCCCCTCCTTAAGAGCATCCTTGTCGGAGACGCCGATGAGGCTCTTCGTCCTGATCATCCTTCCCAGGGAGGCAGTCATCATGGCAAGAACCCTGGCATCGGTCCCGTCTCTGAGAGCCCAGCTTATCCTCAGCCGGAGAAGGGCAATTTCGTCGTCGACGCCCTCGACCCGAGAAAAGTCGCGCAGCTCAGCGCGTTCTTCTTCGGTAAGGTATTTGGCATAACAGCCATGTTTCCTGGCGTTCTGGTTGCCCTTCGGTGCACCGCGCTTGTTCTTCATCTCTTCACTCACTCTCAAACACGCCATCTTTCTCAATCATCCCGGGGAGGCCTATTAGAACACATGTACTGCGTTCCCGTCAATGGCTGGTTTGTCGCTAGTTCATACATGACGAACCCTTGGACAGTCTGTCCAACATGGGTGTACAATTCGCTTCAATAATGACGTATTGCCGGTAGTGTTGACCGCCGGTGAGTCAAGGTTGAGGAGGAACTCCGAGGGGTAGTCTAAAGACTACCCCTCCCTTGTGACATACCCCGGCCCGCATCATTCAATACGCTCGGCATTTTGACGGTCGGTTCGTCCCTCTGGTATCCTCTTGGCGGCCGTGTGACGGAGGGGTTGAGAATGAAGACCCGGGTAACCGAACTTTTGGGCTGCAAATACCCGATTCTGCAGGGAGCCATGGCTGGCCTGGGGGATTGGCGGTTCGCCGCTGCAGTAGCCAACGCCGGCGCTCACGGCACCATAACGGCCGCGGTATCCCGTACGCCGGAGAGGCTAAAGGAAGACATCGAGCGGTGCCGCGCCGCCACGGATGGTTCTTTCGGCGTCAACTTGAGCTTCGGCGTCTGTCCTCGCATTGAGGAGATGCTGGAGGTGTGCATCGCAGCTCAGATCCCGGTGGAGACTGCCCTTTACAAGCCTGATGCGCTCGCGCCCCGGATCGAGTCAGCCGGACTCAAATGGATACACAAATCAGCCCGCATCAAGGACGCCGTCCATGCCGAGAGACTGGGGGCGGATGCCATCATCGTGGTGGGTCTGGAGGGGACTGGTTTCAAGAGTCCCGAACAGCTGCCGACCATGGCCGCGGTGGTCTGGGGAACAAAGAAGATACGAGTTCCATTCATTGCGGCCGGGGGGATTGCCGATGCGCGGGGGTTTGTAGGGGCGCTGGCAATGGGAGCCGATGCGGTGATGATGGGTACAGCCTTCATGCTCACGAAGGAAAGCCCGCTCAAAGAGTCGCTGAAGGAAGAAATACTCAAAACGAGCCCGGATGATCCTCGACTGCTGAGAAGGGTCCTCGGTTCGGTCGATCCCCGGGCATACGCCGAAGCGCAGGCAATGCGCGGCAAGGTCCCACTGGAGCAATGGTTGAGAATGCTGGAACGGGTCAACCTCAAGGACGATCAGCCGTTTGAGTCGCCTCGAGCCAGCCAGGGCGAGGGGGGTGGGGAGGAGCAGGTCGTAACCGCCGCGGACCCAACCCGAATGGTGTCATTGGCCCTGGCCGGCATCGATCGTATTCCGAGCGTGAAGGAGTTGGTTGACAGCATAGTCCTTGGCACAGGGGAGATACTGGGCCGGCTGGACCGGCTCAGAGAGTAGCCTCGGCACTCGGGCAAGTCTGCCGTGACGAGCGGGGTCGGCACTGGCATCAGGACCGTGGCGGGGGAGTAGTCGAGCTTCAGCGTGTCTCCTCGCGAGGTCGAGGAAATGATTGCCGAAGTCTTCAGGCTCGTGGATTCGAAGTCGATCTTACTCAGGCAACGACAGATGGTAGCCGTGATATTGTTGCCGTGCATGCGTAAACGGATATCATTAACGGCGGTAGTCTGGCTCATTGCTGCAACAATGCCCACGCAAAATTATGACTACGGCCGATGTGCTCTCACTGTGGCAACATTACCAAGCAGGTACTGACCAATTAGGGCCGTTATCTGCATTTGGCGGCCGGGTTACTCTGACGTTCTTATCGGATTCCATGCCGGGCGCGTTGCATGTGAGACATGCCGGGGTCCGCACAACATTCTGATGTATTGCGTTCTCTCGCAGCGAATTCAGGCGGCGCTTCACAACAATGCCGACCTGCCAGGATTCCGCTTGGATACCATACTGTCTTGCTCGGCGATGCGACTCGAATCGTTTCGTTGCAAACATTGCTTTACTGGTACAAGTTCGTTCAGGCTGGAGCCAGCAACTGAGTTGACTTAGAGTGAATTGACACATCTAAGGCAAGCTGAATATTTCTCCGGGATGATCAAGCGCGACACGCCTCCAGGCGGCTGGCACCTGGTCGAACACGCATGCATAACCATCGACACCCGTCTTGATACCACATTCGAGCATCTCGACATAGGCACCAATGATGGCTGGTATCACCAAGGTTCCGGGACCGGTGACCTCTCCGAGATTAGCGTTGACCATGAGTGGAACAGCATGGTAGTTGCCCGATGTTATGACCTGTCGTGGGATATCCGGCAGCACCCACCTGTTGGCAGTGGCATCAAAACCGGGGCCGGTACTCCCAGGGGAGCGGCGCGGACCTTCGGCATCGATCAGCCTCTCCGCTGTGATAGCACGGGCGGCCTGCAGCGAGCCAACACCAAGCTTTTCAAACAGGGCCTTTCCAGCCGTCTCGCTGTCTTCGCGGGATTTTCCGGTGAGAAGAACAGTAGCAGTACCGCTTTCGCAAATGGCCTTGTGAAAGAGGCCTTTGGCCAGTGGCGAGGACATCATAATTGAGACCTTGGCGCCGCTTCCAGACTCCCCGAAGATGGTCACGTTGCCGGGGTCACCGCCAAAAGCGGCGGTATTCTCCTGCACCCACTTTAACGAGGCGATCAAGTCGAGGAATAGGTAATTCCCAGAGACTCCCCGATCTGACTCGGCTGAAAGCCAAGGATGTGCCAATAGGCCAATCGGCCCGAGGCGATGGGTCAGCGTCACGACGACCACACCGTGCCGCGGCAATCGGTAGTTGTTCCATATTTTGTCGCTGCCGCAGCCCATCGCATACCCGCCGCCGTGCATCCACACCATCACTGGCAGCCGCTCGTCAGGATCGTGTGCAGGTGTGATCACGTTTAAATATAGGCAATCCTCGCTGATAGGGAGGTCTGGCGCCATGTTCGGCAGAACCGTTTGCGGAGACATGGGCGTGAATTGCCTTTGGCGTAATTGAGCCTTCCTACAAAGAACTCCTCTTCCGGCTCTCTGGGAGTCAATCCCGCCGCTCGACCGCGGGACAGTCCCTGATCAACCTTTCGGAACTCAGGTAACTTCAACGTAGTACTTCGTTTCCCTACACGCAGGACAAACGTGGTCGCTCGTGAAGAGACAGCTTCTTTCAGACTGGTGGCGGGTGGCGAATGGGCTTCGCTTGGTCCTGATCCGGGGTAAGTCAACGTTCACTGTCGACCAGCTGCAGACACTATATTTCGCCTCTCTGATCTGTTCTTCAGTCTTGCATTGATTTTGCTGTTCCTTTGGTTCTTGTTTCAAGAACCATTCCCTAATCTCGGGCCAGACATTGAGTTGAGCAAGATCCAAGAATACGCGGATTCCGTTCCCTTTGGTTTTGTCGTATAAGGTAAGAGCGAAATCACCAGATTCGATGATTCGCAGCCAACCATTGCCGATGGTACACGGCGTAAGTAGTTGTATGGCGTCTGGAAGGCATTTGGCAGTCTCGCAAACTGCGTCAAAAAGGCCCTCTTTGGGCAGGTGTCTGTAAGCGAGAGCAACCATATACCCGCCTACGAGCAACCCAGGTCCCGGGTATCCGTGAAACGACCTGGCAATGTTACGGTACTCCTCGAACGAGTAGGGCCCGATTTCTGATGAGGACTTCATCGACTGGTGCGATCGCACGAGGCCTGCCAACTTCGCTTTACGCTCAATCATCTTCGGCCAGATATACTACTCCAATGTTTACGCTCTTCTTTACATCAAGTTGAATCGCAGTACTCTTGTATCCTGATAGCGATATTTGTAGATGGTAGGTCCCGCTGTCTTCCTGGAGCCGATCGAATTTGAAGTCCCCGTAGCAGTCAGTGAGGCATTCATCGCCTCTCTGTCCTGATGGGCCTGCCAAAAAGACTCTGGCACCTTGGGCACATTCTTGTTGACCTCGTCTCAGAATGGCGACGCTGCCCGCGACAAAACACTGGTTGAATCGATACAGGTTTCTGTAGTACGCACGCGGACTGGTGTGTAATTCTGGCATATACGTCTCCAGCCCTTCGGCTTGCGCGGTCTTCTTCATTTCAGCGTCATCTGCCGCAATGAGCTCCAACGCACCCGTCGGACAGGATTGCACGCAGCGAGGCTTCGTCCAGCCCGTATCAAGAAGATGTGCACAAAGCGTGCACTTCTGGGGCATGTCCAAGGCTTCATTCCAATATATTGCGCCGTAAGGGCAGGATGAAACGAGGCTCTTTTGGCCCTTGGCCTTGTTGGGATTGATGAGTACGATGCCGTCAGGTCGCTTCACGATAGTCCCCGGATCAGCCGCTTCAAGGCAGGGCGCTTTGTCGCAGTGCATGCACGCAAGCGGCAGGTAGGCAACGTCCACGAGTGGAAATTGACCGCGCTCTTTAGCTTTCACAGTAATCCATTTGTGCCCGTGATCAGGCTGTGCAGCAGAGTATCCCGGCCAAGTGTTGCCGACATGTTCGTCCTTGCAGGCAAGGTAACAGTTGGTACAGTTCTCGCATTTTTCTACATCAATTACCCAATTCCATTTCTTCACTGAATTTGCCCTGCCCACTTCTGTATTTGGACCAGGCATGAATTGGCGGCTATGCTGTGGGACTTGCTTATGATAGGACGGGCAGGAGTCAACAAATTTATGCAACCGCCCCTGTCGGCGGAGAACCCAGGCTCCCCGATGGGATCGTATTTCGCCGACGACTCGTACGAATGGACTGTTCCGGGTCTAAGCCTTTCGGTAAGTCGGGCGGCGCAGATCACATCGCCTCTGTCGTTGAAGACTCTGACAAGGTCGCCGTCATTGATCTGTCGTGATTGTGCGTCTTTTGGATTCAGGCGCAATATCCAGTAATAGTAGCCACCGATTAGGCATCGATGATCTTCGATGTCGTTTGTCCAGCTGCCTTTACTGTCGCTCATGGTGTGGAAGCTGTATCTGGGATGGGGAGTAATAAGTTGAAGTGGGTACTTTGCGATCAAGTTTTCAGTATGGTGTCCCTCCCAAGCCGGGATATATTTGGATATGGTTGGTCTCTCTGGATCATCCGGGTCAAAACGACTGAGGCTAGAAGACACGAATTCGAGTTTTCCAGATTGAGTCTGAAGCCCTTTGAACACTTCCTGGCTGTAATCGCCAGGAAGTGGGGCAATCTCTGGAGTGTCTTTTGCTCTGTCCTCAGCAAACCATCGAAAGGAGACGGGGTGTCTCATGTTCTCCTTCGGGGCAGGGACCACATAGTATCCCTTACGTACGAATCTTTTCCACGACTGGACCTTGGGAAGATCCGTGGCTTCGAATAGTCGCTTGCACCAATCTATTTCTGTGACTCCTTCCGAGAACATGGTTGAGAAGCCGAGCCTCTTGGAGAGCTCGAGGAATATCTGAAAGTCAGACTTTGATTCTCCCAGTGGCTCGATGCATTTATGTTGCATGACGATGACGCGGTGATTACATTGATTGAAACTATGCTGGATATAGCCTCCGCAGTTTGCGAACTCGCTAATGTCCCACCGTTCGAAATTCGTGCATGCAGGTAGAATGATGTCGGCGAACTTGGCTTCTCCTTCGAGCCAAATAGATTGGTTTACGACAAATTCTAAGTTGTGCGATCGATAGGCTTTTACGTATCGATTGGTGTCGACCATAGTGCCAATGTGCGAGCCACCGTACTTGTAGTACATCTTGACCTGAGGATAACCGGGTGCCGGGTAATCGTACTTCGCGAACTGCCCTTCCACGGTTTTTGAATCGGTTGGATAGCTCGAAGTATGTCCATCGAGAATAGCTTCCGGAATATTCAGTCTGGGGACCCGTTGATTGACCGTGTTGACGGTTGGCAGTTGCGGAAAACGTGGGTACAAATGGACTCCCAGCGATGTGCCCTGAAGGTCCCCTGACATCCCACCCTCCGCGTATCCAGGGAAATAGAACCCTGTATCAACGGGCGTCCCTTGCTGCAAGCCGCCCATGTTCACGCCAGGCTTACCCAATCCCCGCATTGCCATTAGGCATACCATGGACCTGGCCCACTCGGTTCCGGTAGCATCTCGAGCTGCGCTCCCAAAGCCGGTGATGCCCCCGCGGCGAGATAGGTCTTTTTGTTCCCCCATTCTCTCGCCAGTGACCTGACATCCTTAGCGGGGATTCCAGCTTCCTTTTCTTGCCATTCAGGTGTCTTGGGGACTCCGTCGTCGTTGCCAAGAATGTAGTCTCTCCACTTTTCAAAGCCCGTCGTACGTTTGTTGACATAGTCTTTGTCGTAAAGATCTTCGGTTATCCACACGTAAGCGATGGCCAGAGCGAGAGAGTTACCTGTGGAAGGCCTAGGAGCAAACCACTTGCCCCCGAACAGCGCTGCCGTGTGGTTGTAGAAGGGATCAATGTGCACGAGCTTGATACCGAGTTCACGAAGCCATTGGCGACGAATAGTCCCTTCGAAAGCTGCATACACTCCGCCGGTAGCTTCAGGATCACTGGACCAAAAGACTATCATTTCACATTCTTTAAGGCAGTCTTCAACCGTGCCGTAGCTTTCTGGTGCGCCGAGCCTCATGCTGTGACCCCAGTGGTGCATGGCTCCCCAATACCAACCTTCCCAACTGTCGGGATTGTGGACAACCGAGGTGAATCCCAAACTGTTGAAGAATCTGAGTCTGATGCCGAGCCAATAACCAAGGATTCCCCAAAGGTGGTGGGACCCGCTCCCATTCATGATTGCGCCTGGTCCGTGTTCTCTTTTGACGCGCTTAATCTCGTCAGCAACAATGTCCAAGGCCTCATCCCAGGTGATCCGTTCGTAACCCGACACCCCCCGCATCTTGAGGTTGCGTTCACCTTTAGGGTCGAAGTCAACTCGTTTCATCGGATGGAGGATCCTGTCTGGTGAGTAAACCAGCGACCTGAACACCTGAGAATGCGGGGCTATTGTTGTGTGTCTGGGAGGGGTGAATTTCTTTCCTCTTGCCGTTATGGTCCACGGTTTTGCATCATGCTTGTCGAAATCAATAGGAGTAATCCTTATGATCCTTCCGTTCTTTACATAAACGAAGACCGGCCCACCGTTGGTGTTGCTCGTGTATCGAACAGTTCCATCACCCACCCTCGTACCATATGTTGCTTCTGCATTTAGCATCAAGCTGAGGCTTTCCATCCACCAGTTGGTCAGATCGTCATCGCCGCTGAGAGAGATCTGGAAATTCTTCTCGGCGGAGACCATTGCCAACTGATTTCTGGGTGGCACGAGTATTTCCAGGGCGAGGGCAGGGTTATCGAAAGTCATCGTAACGTCGGCGTCGCCTAAAATACCCTTCTTGGAAGTGACGCCCCGCTCGCTGAAAAGAAAACGCCTCCCAAGCGAATTGTCTTTAAGCTTGATTTGCACGGTGAGACGCCTTGATCTTACGCGGTTCCTGAACCACGCGTGTCTGAAGGCAGTGAAATTGAGCAAAACACCGATTACAAAGAGAACAAAAGAGAACATGATTCGAGCAACTGAGGGACACTTCGCGAGTCGGCTGACTATGCCCTTCATGAACTCCTCCGATCGCAAGGCTGCGCCGTTGGCCCTATGGCATTAAAGATAACTCTCCCCCGCGCACGGGGGTCGCGATTTGAAATGTGAGGGGGATCGAAGAGATCGCAGGTCGCTACCGCCTCAGGTCGATACGTCAACATCCTTCGAACACTCCCACCAGCAGCCGTCTTACAGAAGTGCCTGGTAGACCAGCCGCTCGAAGTCCTCCTGATAAAGGTTGTCCGGCATCATGCTGTGACTGAACACCTGGGAGAAGATGATCGCGATGAGGTCCTCTTTGGGGTCTCCGAAGTACTGAGTTCCGGCGGCTCCGCCCCAGCCGTATGTACCTACAGAGCGTAGTTGCGGCAGGCCGCCGCCTTTGTACACCCCCACGCCCATCCCGAAGCCAAAGTCCGCTCCGAACATCGGCGAGCCGACGCCAGGGCCCAGGTGGTTGCCCGTCATCACTTCAACCGACTTGCGACTGATGATCCGCACGCCGTCAAGCTCGCCGCCGTTGAGCAAGCACTGGGCGAAGCGGGCGTAGTCCCCGATTGTGCACAGCAGACCGCCCCGGTCTCCGCCAGCTCCGAAAAATGTTTTCGGCCCTTTGGCCTTCTCGCTATTCTCCGGCTTGTCTTCCACAGCGAGCTGCCATCCGCCGTCGTTGTGGGAAGGTCGGTAGCAGGTAGAGAGCTGGGGCATCCGGTCCGGAAGCAGGTAGAATGAGGTATCATTCATGCCGAGCGGCTTCAGGATGCGCTCCTGGTAGAAGTCTTCCAGAGTCATACCGGTGGCTGCCTCGAGTACCAGCCCGAGGGCAAGGTAGCCGGCGTGATACTCGAACTGGGTTCCGGGCTGGCAATAGAGCGGCAACTTCGCCTGCGCCTCGACGAGTTCCTTCGCCGAGTGGGCAGCCACGAGTGGACCGGACAGCCAGCCCAGCTTGGCCACGAGGTCACGGTACATAGTCACGATCTGTACCGAGGCCCGCTGCTGGGACATAATCCCGGTCGTGTTGCGCAGACAGTCGCGTACACTGATCCCGCGCACCGCTGGGACGGTCGGTATGACCCCCATCGGGACGCGGGGACCTTCCCCGGGTGTGACGGCGCTGAGGACCTGCTGGTCTTTGAACGCCGGAATATACTTCGAGATCGGGGTATCCAGACTGAGCAGACCTTCCTCGACGCAGATCATCGTCGCCAGGCCTGAGATGCATTTGGTGTTCGACCACAGCCGCACGAGCGTGTCGGTACCGGCGGGTTTCTTCGTATCGAGGTCAAGATATCCCTGTGCCTCGTACTGCACGAGCTTCCCGTGCCGGGCAACGAGGGTGATGATGTGCGGCACCTTACCGTCGTCGATGTACTTCTTCATTGCCGGGCCGATGCGGGCCAGCCGGTCAGACGAAAACCCAACCTCTTCCGGATCTGACATCGGTAATGGGTAGGACGCACTGACCTTGTGGGTTCTCATGCTGACTACCTCCTCGAATGACATCTGAGCGACGGGCAAACTCTAGGCCATGCCTGGAGCTGTGTCAAGAAATTGCAGTCCACTCCGTTCGTGGCAAAGGCACATCAGATTACTGTAAGTACTTGCCGTGCGTCATTTGACGACTGTCTGCAATTCTGAGAGTAGCACCCAACTATCGTTCAGACTACCCGAGCCCCGCTGATTCGACACTCTCAATTCTCGGGATTGTTCAATCAGGCTCGCCTGCACAACATAGGTCACAACGTAGAACGTCAAGAAAATGCTATATGGACGTCCTTCCGGGGACGGTGGACGAAAGACAAAAAGCTTCCCAGGATGAGGAGGCTCAAACAGGTTTCTCAGGTGGGGCTGGACTCTCACATGGCCCATGCCCACTCGAGGCGCTTGTTGTGTTCTCGTCTACTCGATAGTGTACCCGATGGTCTGTCCGAAAAGCGCCCGTTGAGACGACTTCAGTTTGAGCACACTCGTGATTTCAGGCCTATTGCAGTTGTGAAACCAAGAAGCCAGCCCCAGCGAAGCTGCTGCTAGATACACGTTTTGGGCTATCAGGCCGGTATCAACAAAGTAATAAGATTTCTGAATCTCCGGATCATCAAGGCCCGGTTCCTGAAATCCGGCAGTCCTAAACTTATCAATATCTACAACATAGATGAACCGGACGGGAGCATTAGCTCCGGCCTTTCCCTGTTTTGGGCCAATTGCCAGAGTACGAATGTCGCCGGTCACAACCGGGACAAGCTTGTGAGGGATGGGTTCATACAAATAGGTCCCTTCCTCCATGGCAACATAGACGCTGATTTCCTGGGAATTACTCGCCGATCCCGCAGTGAGACCGGGAGCTCCAAAAGGACCTTTGGCGCGATTGACTCCCTGTGCGGCCCAGAGGATGTCGGAGAGAATCTGTAATGGGATCTTCCTGTCGCTGATGGTTCGGGAGGTTCTTCTCATCTTCAGAACTTCGAAAACGCTACTGCTCCGGTGAAAAACCGGTTCAAGAAGTGTGATAGGCCCCAAGTCACCAACATCGTTCTTCAATACTGTTCCTCCGGTCACCCATTTCACACCTGACTCAACATCTTCTCCCTTTACATCATGCCTCTTTGGTACAGCTCCGATGCGAGGTCGTTGGACATTACTCCAGCTTCGATGGCCTCATCCACAGCTCATCTTCGTCGTCCCCCCGCCAACTCCGAAGGTCAGGAGCCAGGATGACGTTAAGAACCTGGTCCTTATAGTCGAAGCCCTTGGCAGTTCGTCGAAGTCTTTACGATCCTGACTTTCGTGCGGCGCGGGAACGCTACGTTCACTCCGCGACTTTGACTGGACTTCCGGCGACTCCGTACATAAAGAGAGACAGCAGATCGTTGGACAGCTTTTGATCGCTACGCGTCTTGTCACGCACAGCGGCGTTAGACATGCCCTGTTGGAAGAAGCTCAGATAGGTCGCCATCGCTTCATCAGAAAGATCGGAACGTACGCCACCTTGTTCTTTGGCTTCTTTGATCAACTGCTGGATTGCCCTGTCGATTTCTGTGCCGACCGGGTCACCCGGCGTCTCTCCCTCCGTTGGCGTTCCGAGAATCGGGTTGCCAACAGAACCAGTGTTCTTCGAATCAATTCTGTACTGGTCTGCGATGTCTATCCAGGATTGTAGAAACCCCTGAAACCTGTCTACCCATGACTTTTTCATGAGTAGTATCCCTCGAAACCGGCTGGCGATCTTCTTGACGATCGCATTGTTGTAGTCACGAAGCAGCTCGTCTTTACTGCCGAAGTTGTTATAGATTGTGGCCTGGGACACGCCCGCTTTGCGGGCGATGTCGTTCATGCTCACTCTAGCGGCGCCGAACCGTGAGAAGAGCTCTTCAGCCGCCTGTCGTATTTCTTCCTTACTTCGCTCCTTCCTACGCTCGAAGCCGTCCATATTGCATCCTCCCAGCCTGTTGTACTTATTATAGTGATACGCATTGACAATTACAATGATGTGAAACTAGACTTTCTGTAATCTTTGTAGCAACAAAGTATAACTTATATTGTTTGTTAACGCCCACGCATAGAACAATGGAGAAGGAACAATGGCAGCGTCAGTGTCGATTGCAGCAACTGGACTAACAAAACGATTTGGCGAAGTCATCGCCGTAAAAGACCTATCGCTGAGTGTCCAGGCAGGTGAAATCTATGGCTTCCTGGGGTTGAACGGTGCCGGCAAGACTACAACCATCCGTATGTTTTTGGGATTCATCAGGCCCAGTGCCGGATCGGTCAGCCTTTTTGGCACCAGAATACAACCGGGTGAACGCTCGATATGGCAAAGGGTTGGCTATCTTGTCGAGACCCCACACGCCTATCCGGAGCTGACCGTCCGTGAAAACCTGGAGTTAGTCCGTCGACTGCGTAAGATCAGCCTGAGCAGTGCGGTCGACTCGATCATGGAACAACTGGGGCTGACACAATATGCCGGACGGCGCGCCAGGAACCTCTCCCTTGGCAATTCCCAACGGTTGGGACTGGCTAAAGCGCTGATCCATCATCCTGATCTCCTTATCCTGGATGAGCCGGCCAACGGACTCGATCCTGCCGGGATCGTTGAGATAAGGAACCTCTTGCGCGGGCTGGCCGAAAAGGACGGGGTTACCGTCTTCATATCCAGCCATATCCTCACCGAGGTGGCACAACTGGCGATGAGAATAGGGATCGTGCACGAAGGGAGACTGGTCAAGGAAGTCAGCTCGACAACACTAACTCAGGAGGGACAAAAGCGGTTAGAGATCGACGTTGTCGATATTGTGACAGCGCTATCAATACTCGAGAGGGCTGGTTTTGCCGTCAGTTCCCGAGGTCAGAATGGCCTCGTTCTCTCGGACACGGATGCAGTGCAACATCCGGATAAAGTGGCCACTCTACTAGTCCAAGCTGGGTGCGCCCCCACCAGGCTAGTTGTCGAGCAAGGGGACCTCGAGTCCTATTTCCTCGAGACAGTAGGAATGAAGGAGACACGGCAATGAACCAGAAGCTTGAAATCAGGGAAGGCCTCGTCGGTGAGATAGCGTCAACGCTCTGGGTGGAGTTTCAGAAGGTCCGACGCTCAAAGCTGTCATGGCTGACCGCTGCGGCCTTGTCGTTTGTGACTCTCATTGCAGGTTTATTCATGTACATTCTCAAAGATCCGGAGCGAGCACGACAACTGGGTCTTGTGGGGGCTAAAGCTCAAGTATTTGGAGGTACGGCGGACTGGCCGAGCTTTATCAATCTGATCTTGATTATGCTGAGTGTCGGTGGACTTATCATCTTCGGCTTCATCTTCGTCTGGATCTTCGGGCGTGAATTCACCGATAAGACGGTTTACGATCTTCTCTCGCTACCTACGTCCCGACTGACTATAGTTGTCGCCAAGACCATTACTGCAGCGTACTGGTCGATGCTTCTGGTCCTGATGGTCTTCATGCTAATGCTGGGAGTAGGTACTGTACTCCAACTGCCGGGTTGGTCAGCAGCAACCATTTTCGCCGGACTCAGATTACTACTGGGTACTGGTCTGCTTATCACGATGACATGCACCTTCTTCGCTCTCCTGGCCAGTGTGGCCCGAGGCTACCTGGCAGCGGTCGGGTGCATTTTCGCCGCTTTGGTACTGGGGCAGATCATCACTCAGCTAGGCTACGGCGAGTACTTCCCCTGGACGGTTCCGCTTCTGTACAGCGGAGCAGCCGAGGCGTTGACCGGAAAAACGCACGCACCATTGGGGTTTGTTAGCCATGCCTCTGTCGGCGGCGTTTGTGGCTTGAGCATATTGGTAACCTGCCTGTGGTGGAGATATGCCGACCAGAGTTGAAGCCAAGAACGACTTGGCTATCGGGATCGAGAAACTATGACATTCGAAGTGAATCGGATGTCCCAATTACTCTGAATGTGACGCTGGCCCGACTTTGAGCGCTGATTGGCAACTAGCCTCTCATTCAGTACAATTCACTCCAATTCAAGTGACGGGGCGACAAATGGAGATGGCTAGAGTTTCGCGACAGCAACTGAGTTCCGTGATGTCGTTGATAGGCCGAGCCATCGAAGAGATGGAACGAAATCGAATCTATCAATGGGATGCTATTTATCCCGACAAGGATGTGATCTTGTCCGACATTGCGTCGGCTTGCCTTTACTCTGCGACTAACGAGGGCGTTCTTCTAGGAGTTGTAGCCCTGAACGAAAACCAGTCAACCGAGTATCAGAGCGTTACTTGGGAAGATAGAGGCCGGCCTCTGATAATACATCGACTTTGCGTCGATACCGCGTTCCAACACAAAGGGGTGGGCAGGCAACTCATATTATTTGCAGAGAAATACGCAAGGGATAATGATTACAGTTCGATTCGTCTGGATACGTTTGCCAAAAACCAAATAGCCTTGGCGCTGTATGAATCGTTGCAGTACCAACATAGAGGCTTGGTTAAATTCAGAAAGGGCGAATTCTATTGTCTTGAGAAGCTGATGCCACAGCAATGACTTCACCATTTCACCAAAGGTGACAGAAACAAGAAAGAGATGATCGCTTGCCCGAATTGCGGAGAGCTCGCGAAGAGCGACATTATCGTCTACAGTCAGAGCTTGCGTAAGCAGAGCTTTAGCATGTCGCCTGTGTTGCCGACTTGTGTCCACTGCGGTAAAGAAGTGGAAGTTGCGCACAAATGTAACGGAGGCAACATTATCGTGCTGAACGGCACCTCTGGAAGCGGAAAATCCACAATCGCTGAAATAGTGGCGAAGCAAGGATTTCTACCAATTGATGGGGACTGTGTAATTCAGTCCGTGAAACACAAGAAAGGAACGACACAATGGGATTTCCATGAAATCGCCGCTGAAATTGCCATTGAAATAGACATCCTATCCATGTTCGGGGACGATTTCGTCTTGTCCACCGTGATACTGCCGGAAGACTTGGACAAGTACATAGAGACATTTCAATCGCGCAACTTGAAATACCGGCTTTTCCTCCTCAAGCCGAAGTATCAGACAGCCGTGGAACGCTGCCGGACAAGAACTTGCCACGCGAGCGTAACGCCAGAGTATTGGATAAAACACTTTTATGAGATGCTGAAATTTGACGACAGAGTGATCGTTGTCGATAGCACAAATCAGACACCGGAAGAAACAGCGGCCTTTGTCCTACAGAAGAGTTGAAGGCAAAAGTGTCTTGCGGATCAATTCGAGCAAGATGACTATTCGTGCAGACAAGTACGTTTCTCACGCCAGCGCGGTATCTATGCTGTCTTATCCGAAGAGGGCGATAGCCTTCTGTTGAGCGGAGGGATCAAAACTCGGACTGGAGTTCCCTTCGAAGACTTATCTACCGACGACAAGTTTTAGCGAAGAGTGACGGCTTGTATCTTGACCTGCGTTTTTCGTAGAATCTGGTCGGGTTTTGGGTAATACAGGATTGACGTGATCGATAATAGCGGCCTGCTCAGCGACTTTCTGGCAGATGGCACTATCCGGATGCATGACAGTGCATTCTTGAAGCAGCCACCACTCCCCCTCTCTGCAGTCAACGCGTTCGACAAGATCGAAGGAATGTTGCTCGGGCTTGCGATCGGCGACGCCATGGGGGCAACATCCGAAGGGCAAATTCCGCAGGAAAGACAAATCAAGTATGGGGAAATTCGAGGCTACCTTCCCGGAAAGCGTTCTGATTTCAAAGAGGTCGGAGTCGCAACCGACGATACTCAGTTTTCATTCTGGACTCTTGAGCAACTGATCAATGACGGTGGCCTAAACCCAGGGAATCTAGCTGCCAAGTTCTGTAAGCATCGGATTGTAGGAATCGGAAACACGACCCGAGAGTTCATACGCAACTATAAAGACAAGCACGTTCCATGGTATCGAGCTGGCATCGATTCTCTTGGTAACGGATCCCTAATGAGGATAGGGCCAGTTATTCTTCCGTATGTTCAAAAGCCTCACCCGTCGCTGTGGGCCGACGCAGCGTTGGATACGATGATTACCCACAACTCCTACGCCAATTGTGCGAGCTGTGTCGCCTTCACCTCAATGTTGTGGCAACTTGCGGGAATGGATGCTCCGCCCAAGCCAGAGTGGTGGATTGACGAATACTGCAGGATCGCCAAAGATCTTGAAGGCCAGACAAAATACCACGTACGAAGCCGAAGCTATTCGAACTACGAGGGACCCCTCTGGAGATTCACTGGGGAAGTCTGTCACGACGCCCTCGCCAGAAAGAAAGAGGTCCGAGAGGCCTGTAACTCGTGGGGGTCGGGCGCGAGCCTCTTTGAGACAGTTCCGTCAGTGCTTTTCATTCTGGCAAGCTTCGGCCACGATGCTCAGGCTGCGATAGTGAGAGCGGTCAACGACACGTACGATAATGACACGGTTGGAGCCATAGTCGGGGCGGCAGTCGGAGCCCTCCACGGTGGAAGGGCGTTCCCGCAAGACTGGCTGAAAGGTCTTGCCGGGAACATAAGAATCGGCGGCAACAAATATCAAATATTCAGGCTAATCCTGCTGGCCAAAAACAGATTCTGGTCTTGACCGTGCATGAGGCGGACTCACAAGAGTCCAGACTGTCACTTGTCGTCCTGGGAAGGGCGGGAGCGTCGAATCCGCTGAGGGTGGCGGCTACACCATCACGTTGAGCGGTGTGGAAAGCATTTTGAATATCGTCTTGCCCGGGCCGTTGGAGCCGAAGGGAGCGAAAATGCTGCCCTTTGCCACCTCGAAATCTACCACTTCAGGGCATGAAGCTTCTTGTAGGGACCTTTCCAGCCCTTCTACGTGAATTGAATTGTTTAGCTTGTCTTCGGCTTATCTGACGGTGACCTTTGACAAATCGGCCTCCATGCCTTTGAGCGCGGCATAGGTCAGCTTATCCATTCTCGCACCGTCAAAGCATATGGTCTTGATGGCACGGTAATATTTCTTAGACCAGGTGTGCCAGGTGTAGGCTGAAGGAAAGACACATTTTTGAGTGTCGCGCCTTTGAACGAGACTTCGTTCAGCGCCGCATTGTCAAACTTGACGCCGATGAAGGCCTGCCCATCAAGGCGACAGCCCCCGCAAATCGGCATACTTAAAGTCCACTCCGCTAAAGATACAGTTTTCGAAGATCGTTTTCCTCAGGTCGGTCATGTGTCAGCTTTACGTCGAACAGTTTTACATCGGCGAATTTGGACCCATCCAGCCCCGACGTGCTGAAATTGGTACGCACAAGGATTGAGTGATGGAAGCTTGCGTCCGTAAGGTCAACGGCGTAGAAGGTGCAGTCTGTCAGATTTGCGCCGTCGAAATTGGCTTCGCGCACGTCGCTGGCCTTAAATGAGCTGCCGGTCAGGTCAGCGCCCGAAAAGTCGGAGCCGCGCAACGCGCTCGCTTCAAATTTCCCTTTATGTGCGGTCACGCCTGCAAAGTCGCTCTTTGGCAGGTTACTTGCGCTGAAGTTTGTCAGTACCTGCCGCTCCAGCGAGCGGGAGAGGTCGGCAACTTCCTGAACTGTCTGTTCAATATCGCCGATGCTGTCAATGGTCATCTCAAAAGCAGTTTCATCGTCCTTGCCCTCGGCTTTCAGTTCACTGAACCGCTCCTGCAAATCGGACAGCAGGTCGGCCTTTAGTTCGGCGACGCTTTTTACCCCGTCGTAAGGCGCAAAAACGCCATTCAAGTAGTTTGTCAGTTTCTCGTTCATGCCGTCATATTCCTTACAATAAATTGTCGAGTACACGCTTTGCGTACTCCCAATTGCCTTTGTTGCCGGCGTAAGTGGCCTTACCCTTTGCGGTGATCCGAAAATACCTACGCCGACCGCCTTGGGACTCATCGCCCCAATACCACTCGATATCGTTGTCCGCTTCAAGCCGCCGGACGCTGGAGTACATCGTAGCTTCCTTCAGTTCATACTCGCCGCCAGAGCGTTCGGCAATCAGCTTGACGATTTCGTAACCGTATCGGTCAGCGTCGGACAAGAGCCGTAAGATCATGGTGTCGGTATGCCCCCGCAACAGGTCGGAGGTTATTTTATTCTCGCTCATAACATCGTCTCCACGGGTCCATAATACAACACAATACCATGGCTGTCAATGTAGTATATCCATTCAACTGAACTACCCGCCTTGCTCCGATACTCGTTGACGCCAGACGCTTCATCTTTTGCCCACTCGACGGATTAGCGAATTGGGCGCTGGAAGGTCTTTCGTGTTAGCACTTCTCGCAAGCCTACCGAAATTGCCTGGCCTGCTGTGCTATAATCTCGGCGATTCGACCTGTGGCGCCAACATCTCAAGTTGGGGATGGAGCTACTTATCCCAACTCGAAAACGGTAACGATTGTCCAGTTTGTGTCAGTGTTATCGTGACGGCAGCCCTGCGATGGAGGTGCCAAAGTGGCTGAGGATCCCCGATGTTCTGTGGCTTGCTGACCATTTCTTTCGCAGTCGAGTTATCGTTGACCGTTTCCCCTGAACGCAACACGTCGTAAAGAGAGAAATCGACGATAGATCAGCGGCAAATCACGTGCAACGACTGGTTTCGAGGATATG
>CAVUYC010000010.1:0-74995 GCA_963745605.1 uncultured Chloroflexia bacterium
TCGAGGTTATTGACACAAATCCACCCACCCTGACCATCATATCTGTGTCTCTGCGCGGCAGAGCGCTCACTCCGGCAGAACACCTGGCCTCGGACCAGGGGGCCAGAGGTCCGAATCATTCCAGACTGGACGTAGCTCCAAGATGTAACGGGAGCATGCTTCGGACAGCGTCAGTTGCGGCTGGCTGTCGACCATCAAAATCGGGTCTCGACTGCCCATCGCCGCGCCGTTCTGGGCCCGTCGTATAAGGGGAGTACGCCTCGTCCGCACCGAGGAGATCAGGGTTCGATTCCCTGCGCGGTCCACCAGCGGATTCGATCCGGAGTCAGTCATGGTGACTATGGTGTAACGGCAGCATCAGAGGCTGTGAACCTCTTGGTCAGAGTTCGAACCTCTGTAGTCACCCCATGCTCGCAAATTCGAAGCACGAATATCGAAATCCGAACCAAATCCAAGAATTCGGAAAACCCGAGGGGACGCGCAGGATCCCAGCCGAGCAGATCAAGACAATATCGAGCTGTAGTTCAACGGCAAAACACCCCTCTGATGAAGCGGAGTTGATTGGTCCGACTCCATCTAGCTCGACCATACGGCACCGTAGCCCAATCGGCAGTGGCAACACGATCAGAGCGTGAAATATGTGGGTTCGAATCCCGCCGGTGCTACCATTCTCCGATCTTATGGCGGAGTTCATCAGTCCAACTCCGTCTGGCACGACTACATAGCACCGTAGCCCAATTGGCAGCGGCAACACGCTAAGAACGTGAAATATGTGGGTTCGAATCCCGCCGGTGCTACCATTCCCGACCTCTTAGCGGTAGGAAAGAGAGGCTTTGACACCCACAACCCGGTCCGAATCCTGGTCGGGAACCAAGATGGCCTATGTCTGATTGAACCAGAGGAGAGGGTGCCGGCCCGCGAAGCCGGAGACCGAGGTTCGAGTCCTCGTAAGGGCGCCAATAGGAAACTCCAATAACCAAGAAACAAGTTCCAAAACAAGCACGAAGCACTAAATTCGAAGCACGATACATAATCAAAATCAGATTGAACGAGACAGACACGCCGGGGAATCAACCCATCTTCAATTGCTCCCTTGAGAAGGGAAGGAGGTCGGGAGGCTCACCGTGAAGTGCTCAGATCTCCCTTCGTCTAGTGGTAGGACATGCGCCTCTGAAGCGCGGTAGCGGAGTTCGAATCTCTGAGGGAGAACCAATGCAACAGGAACCGACGTGCCTCCCTTTCTGAGTTGGTCCCAATCTGGACCGCGATTCAGAACCTCACGCACCGATACGCTTCACCGAAGCATGACCGGAGATATATGCGTGGGGCTTAGCCTCTTGCCTGCAGTTGGTTGGATATTCAGCGCGGCGATCGCATTTGGGTCAATCGCTCTGACGTTAGTTCTGATGGTGCGGGCGTATGTGCAATGCTGCACCCTTAATTCCGGTTGCTGCAACGTGTAGTGACGGCGTCAAGGTTCTTGAGGCGTGGCGCATGCAACGGTCGCGCTACGCCGCTTGGCTGATGGCTTTGAGGTTTTCCTCGGGGGTCTCGGCGGGGAAGGTACAGCCTGGGCCGAGCATCCAGCCGGTCCCGCCCATCTCGGCCTTCAAGTCTGCAACCCTCGCACTTAACAAGTCGGGCGAAGAACGAAGGAGTTCTTGCTGATGCGGGATGCCCCCGATGACTGCCTTGCCTTGCAGCAACTTGCGGCCTCTGGCCAGGGAGAGATTGCCGTGGCCGAGGACGTCCCAACTGAAGGCATGTACGGGGTAGTCCGCCATTTCATGCATGAGGTTGTCGTCCTCACACACGTGCATGACGTTGAACCGGGCCGGAGGGAGAGCGTTCAGCAGCTTCAGGTCGTACGGCCTCACCAGCGTTTTGTACTCTGCAGAACTCATGAGTCGAGAGGTGGCGAAATGGGTGGTGGCGTAAAACAAGCCCCAGGCTCCCCGGTTTAGGCAGGCCCTGGAGAAAGCGGTAAACGTCTCCGTGATTACTTCAAGAGCGTAGTTAACTTCACGCCTGTGGTCCCTTATGTCCTCCATGAACAGGTCTACCGTGGGGGTCATGCGCCCGGCGATAGCAACAGGAGTGAAGACGGTCATGAGGAAGGGGACCTGATCGTGCAGACCACGAGCGATGATATCGAGGGCATCAAGTTGTTCCTTGAGGACGCCGGTGTCGACCGGGAGGACCTTGATCTTGAGCCAGTCCGCGGGGTGATTGACGGGAAACTCGATTATCCGCGGGTGCTCCGCTCGGTGGTATGAAGCCTTCACTCCCCATCCCTCCACGTGGTAGGAAGCCCGGGGATTGACCTTCATGAAATCCCAGTCGAATTGCCCTTGGAAGCCGAGCATGGCCTCAGCCAGGGTTTCCGCAGCGGTTTCTTTGTCGAAGAAATGCCGCCACATGCTGATGGGAGTGCGGTCCGTTTCCATTCCCTTCAGAGCGGCGACTACGCGCTCACTGTGAGACATCTGTTCCATTTTCTTCTCTCTCACACCGGACAATGCCTACGGCTTCAGCTTGATGTCGTAGGCGTAGAGTTGGATTCCAGGCTTGGGCACGTCTCCGACGTATTTCACGCGTGCATCGACGATCTGACCGGCCTTGAAGGAGGTCAAGTCCTGGTCGGACTTGGCTGTTATGACCTGGCCGACCTTGTCGAGAGTGGGATTGGGCAAGCTGCCGACATTGTCTGAAGTGCGGATAAGGAGGTCGATCTCCCAGGGGTAACCCGTAGACTGTTTCCGCAAGGCCTTGATCTGTGCGGTGATGATGCTGTCGCTCTGGACGACGAGTCCTCCTCCGGGGCCAGTGGGCGTGGTGGATGTGGATCCGGGTCCGGTAGTTGTTGCCGGCGAGCTGCATCCGATCAGGGCGATAAGGGAGGCGGCGGCCGCAAGCGCCGCGATCAATTTGAATATTCTCATGCGTCTTCTCTGAACTCCTCGATTATTTGGGTTTTGTTCCAGGCCAGCCTGGACGAGAAGAATTATAGTTGCAGCAGAGCTCTGGGGTTATCGCACGCGCCTAAAAAAGACCCAATGACAATATGCGCGCAGCATCCTTCGCCTGGCCAAGATGATCCCTCCCTTCAGCCCAGCTCAGGGTAGACTCTCAGCTCGGGTTGAGCGGGGGTGGCCACCCCAGACTCCTGCGTCGTCCCGATTCCATCGGGACTCCTCTGAGTGGTCCGGGGGAGGAATTCCAAGGATGCCTCCACATTAACGACGCGGTAGTCGCAAGGACTAGCCGAGGCGTATGTCTGGCGAAAGGAATGCGAGCAGGTAGCTGGTCATGGCCAGAGATACGGCGCCGTCTCCCGTCTTTCTGATTTGAGACGCAATCAGCCTCCTGGTGCGGAGCATGCGCGTGAGGAGGCGAGTGGCGAGGCGGAGGGCATCGGAATTCTGGGGCTCTTTGCGTGCTATCCACGCTATCCTGAGGCTGACGTTGCCGATTTCGCGGTCGATGCCGTCGAGAGCTGCCGTCAGTGGAAGAAGCCTGCATTGAGCGGGGGAATGGATCCCGGACCGTGACCTTCGGCCGCATCGCGAGCGGTCACAAATGGGGAGCCTAGCCTTGCGAGATTTCTCATCCATCAACTCATCTCCTGGAATGCAATGTCGTAGAACCAATGTTCTCGCACATGATAGAACAGGAGTTCGGTGTTTGTCAATAGGCCAACCCCTCTTACCGCCAAATGAACTTCAAACTAACATCAGAATGACTGGGGGTGGTGGATGGAGGCTGCGTACGATCGAAGTGTTAGTGGGGGGACCCAATGAAAGTCAGAATCGACAGAGAATTGTGCATTGGGATAAGCAACTGTGTAGCAGTGGCGCCGACAGTCTTTGAATTGGATGGCGAGAACATTGCGGTGGTGACCGATCCAACGTCAGTAGGCGAGGATAAGATTATGGCGGCGGCCGAGAGTTGCCCGCAAAACGCTGTCATCGTCGAAGACGACAAAGGACGTCAGCTCTACCCTTAGGAAGTCACCCTCTCTCCATGCAGCAACTCAGAGGACTGAGGGGGCTCAGTTTTTCGTCTCGAACATCTCCTTGATGGGCTTCCAGTAGTAATCGTGCCAGCCCTGGCGAACATCTTCGTATTTGTCCTCGGGGACGCCGCTCTGGAAGAAGGTGAGCCGCGTTCCTGCCTTGACTTCCTTGAGAGAAAAGGTGCACCTGGAGTAATGGCCTTCGGGCCAATCTGAGTAGCGCCATGTCTGCACGATCTTCCGGTCCGGAACGAGTTCCAGGTTCTTTCCTGCGATTTCGCCATCATAGACCGAGAACTCCCCACCAACCCGCCGGCTCATCTTCGCCTTCGACTCCGTAAAGGCGGCGTGTTTCCTGGAATCCATAAGGACCTCGTACAAATCGTGAGGGCTCATCCCGAAGGTAACCGACTGACGGATATTGCGTGTATTCATCCTTTCCTCGCTTTATCTGGACTCAGAGCCGGCACATGCATCTCACACATTTGACCGACGAAAATGGCCGCGGCATTTGCGTACTTCTGTCCGGGCTACGGCAGGCCGGCCCCCGGTACGTTGACCAGCGCAATCTCGATGCGTCCGCTTTTCTTCGAGCGAACCTCATCGGCATTGAAGCTTTCAGCGGCTGTGATGAAGAGAGTGCGACGGTCTTTTCCCCCGAGCATGCAGGCGAAGGCACGAATCGAAGTTTTCACACGATCAGTGATTTCGCCGCCCTCTCTCACCCTGAGGACTTCGTTAGAGCAGGTGGCAGTCCAAATCCCGCCCTCAGAATCAAGACAGATGCCGTCGGGCATGATGCCCGGCAACTCAGCCCAAACGCGACGCGTGCCAAGAGTGCCATCTGTCTCGATGGCGAAAGCCGTGAGCCGCCGCGCAAAGGATTCCGCCACGATCAACGTGCGCCCATCCGGAGTAATCACCATCCCATTGGGAAAACTGAGGTTGCCGGCGGCGACGGAAGGGACGCCGTCGCGCCCAACGCCAATGATCTCAGCGGGAGCCCAGGACCCGGCAGCGGTACGGGCTCCAAAATGACCGATATACGCCCGCCCGGTCCGGTCCACCACCATGTCGTTACAGCTCACCGGAACAAGGGGGCTGAGATCGGCGACCTGGATAAGACCCCTGGGGGTATTCTCCCAGAGCCGTCTGTCTGTTTGCGATACCACGAGCATCTGTCCGCCAGGCAGCCATCCCAGTCCGCCGGGCTGGCCCGGAACGTCCACGACGGACTCCGTGTGCCCGTCGAGTCCGACAGTCTCTACCTTGAGCCCGTGCATATCGGAAAACCATAGCTTGCCCTCATGCCACCTTGGACACTCGGGAAAGACGAGACCTCCGACAAGTATCTTTGCTTCTCGGTCCACTGGTTCCTCCTGCGGATTAACCGGTCATGCTTTTAGTTCTTTGCCAACCGCCCAGCACTTGCCCACAGGTGCTCCCACGCCCACGTAGTCAGCCCGGGCGGGAATCCAGAGCAGTGGATTGAGCCTTGCGAAATCGAGCTTACCGTCCTTGAGATATTCTTCCGAGACGTGACTGGCCTCGATACGGCCGATCACAATCGAGTGGCTGTTGGAGCTCAACATGTGCAACAGGGTGCACTCCATATTCAGGGGGCATTGTTCGATCATAGGGGCGGTCTTCAATTTGCCGTAAAACACGTTGAAGTGGCAGTCCAGAGCCTTGTCCCTGTCGGCCCCGCTGACAATACCGGTGTAGTCAGCCTCTTTCACCAGATCTACCGACGGGATATTTATGGATAGTGTCTTGTTCTCCAGGATGCCTTTCAGAGTGTAGCGATGAGGCTGAATAGGCAGGGCTATCATGGGCGGGTTGAAACTTATCGATCCGCCCCCTCCGACCTCCATGAAGTTGGCCTTGCCAGCGACGTTCGCGCCCACGATGAATATGGGCCTTGCGGGCGTAATGTCCTGGGGCGACAATTCCTTCTTGCTCACCGTTTCTCCTTGTTCCTAGTCTGTCCAGCCAAACTGGGCTGTTTAAGAAGCGAATCTACTTGATAACCGTACACACGTCCGAGATGGGTTTCCTGGTGCGGGTCGGAGTCTCGGCTGGATATCCCACAGGTATAAGGGCGACGATGTCCATTCCTGGAGGACAAGCTAGGATCTTCTCAACGTCGCCTTTGGACTGTGGCAAAGGACCGGTCATCCACAACGCGCCGAGTCCCATCTGATGGAGAACAAGAAGGAGATACGAGATGGCCGCGGAGACCGATTGAATTCGAGCGGCGACGGTTGCGTTCCAATCGCGCATTTGTGCGGCTTTAGGGTCGACCTTTGCCCTGGCAGCGAAAAGCTTCTCCATCGGGTTTTCCGTTCTCATCGTCCCGACGGCGATGACGGCGGGGGCGCTCGAGAAGGGCGAACGCGGAGGAGCGGACGGCGGCCCGGGGGGAGGCGGTGGTGGCATTGCGCCCGACTCGCGAGACTCCGGCCACGAGGCCATGAGGGTCCTTCCCGCAGTAGCGGCATCACCCATGGCCTTGATCTTTTCCTTATTGAAAATGACGTAGAAGTGCCAGTTCTGTTGATTGCCGCCATTCGGCGCCCAGGTGGCCAACTCCAACGCCTGCATTAGGAGCTCTTGCGGGACGGGTTTGTCCTGCCAGGACCGGATCGAGCGCCTTCCCTTGATCAGTTCAGCCAATTGAGAGGTTTCCATCTCGTTACCTTCCCCCTTACTTGTCAGATGGCGCGATTATAGCACCGGGGCTGGGGAGTAGACCTGAAACCGGTGATCCATCCTGGTCCGCCCTGCCCGGTGATGACAGACGCTCCACGTTGAATGAGCGGACCCGCCACTGATAGTATTGACCCCGTTCTGAAAAGAGATGTCGAAGAGCGAGCGATATACAGCCTACGACGACTTTGCCTGGGTGTACAACAGGCATTGGGGGAGCAGCTTTACTGCCAGAGCCATGGCAGTCATAGAGGGATGCATCCTCCCGAGGATCCCCAGCGATGCCCGGATTCTTGACCTGTGCTGCGGCACCGGGCAGCTTGCGGCGGCGCTGTGCGAAACGGGATACAAGGTCACCGGGATAGACGGTTCAGAGCAGATGCTGAAGTACGCGAGAGAGAATGCGCCGCGGGCGGAGTTCGTTCAGGATGACGCTCGAACATTCAAGGCTCCAGTATCCTACGACGCGGTGGTTTCCATGTTTGACAGTCTGAACCATGTCATGACGATCGGAGAGTTGAGGCGAGTCTTTGAGCGTGTCCACCACTCGCTCAGGCCCAACGGTCTATTCCTGTTCGACGTGAACACCGAGGCGGGATATCTGGAGAACTGGCAAGGTCTGCATGGAATCGTTGAGGAAGACCATGTCTGCATCTTTCCAAACACCTACGATTCTGAAGCAGGTATAGGCACAGTCGATTTCACCATATTCAGAGTCGAGGACGAGGGATGGCGGCGCACGGATTTCCAGCTGACACAGAAATGCCACGCGATGAATGAGGTGGTCGCAGCACTTGAGTCCAGCGGCATGAGGGACGTGGAGGCGTTGGCCTTCGACGTTGAGAAAGGGACCGTTCCCGTGGATTCGCGGGCGAAGAAGGTCTTCTTCCTTTGCCGGAGTTGACCGCCGCCAATGTGCAAGAATATACAATGACAGGCTGTTGGCATGGTGTCGGAGACAGGGGCACGAGCGGGGAGGTTAGGGTTTGTTTTTGAATGCTTGCCCTGTCTATAATGGCCTCGGCCTCAGGCAGGAATCCAAACGACTTCCAGGTGATGGAGGAGAAAGATGGTGACAGGTGGTTTCGCAGCAGGGCCTATTCTGAGCAGTCAAAAGAGCCCCACCGATCCGGATTGGGCAAAGCTAACTCCCGAGCAGAAGAAGCAGCGCCGGTTTGAGTGGTGGCTCGACTCGAGTTCGATCAAATTCGCGACTAAGAAGGCTGAGAAGGAATACGGCAAGCGCGTTCAGCGCATGATTGACGTGTACAGCGTCCGCCAGCCCGACAGGGTCCCGGTTAACGTGCCCATCGGCCACCTCCCCGCCCACTATGCCGGGCTCGACTACCGCACCGTGATGTACGAACCCAAGAAGGCGATCGAAGCCTGGGAGAAGTTCAACAGCGAGTCGGGGCTCGACACCTTCGTCAGTCCTGCCGGAACTCCCTCGGGCAAGGTCCTGGAGATGATCGACTTCCGTCTTTACATATGGCCCGGTCACGGCCTGCCCGATGATGCCGATGGCTTTCAATACGTTGAGGGCGAATACATGACTGTGGATGAATATGACGCCCTCATACGCGACCCTTCCGACTTCTGGACGCGCACCTATATACCGCGCATTCTGGGAGCGCTCGAACCGTGGAAACATCTCACGCCGATTACCAACGTGTTCGAAATTCCGACGGTGCAGGGATATCTCATGCCCTTCACCCGACCTGACGTACAAGCCTCCCTTGAGAAGCTCATCGAGACCGGAAAAGAGCTGTCGAAATGGGTCGAGGTCATGTCCAAGATTAACAGGCGAGCCGCTCAACTTGGCTATCCAGCCGCCCGCGGGGCCCTGGCTAAGGCTCCGTTTGATACTGTCGGGGACACTCTGCGCGGGACCAAAGGAGTCTTCTTCGACATGTACCGGTGCCCCGGAAAGCTGCACAAAGCGATGGACGTGATGGCGGACGTGACCATCGACTATGTCATCTCGACACTCAATAGTTCAAAGGGCCTTCTCGCCACATTCCCTCTGCACAAGGGGGCTGATGGCTGGTTGTCCCAGCAGCAGTTCGACGTCTTCTACTGGCCTTCTCTTAAGAAGGTGATCGATGCCCTCATAAACGAAGGCATCCTTGTATCGCTTTTCGCCGAAGGGGGGTATGACACTCGCATCGAGAAGTGCAACCAGTTCCCCAAGGGGTCTGTGGCCTGGCTGTTCGATAAGTCGGACATGGCCCATGCTAAGAAAGTGCTGGGGAAGGATTGCTGCATCTCAGGCAACGTGCCGGCCTCGCTTCTGCATACAGGGACCCCGGCGGAAGTCAAAGACTATTGCCGAAAGCTCATCGAGACCTGCGCTCCCGGCGGGGGCTATATTCTGGCGGCGGGAAACGCGAGCGCGGAGAGGGCGAAGCTGGACAATCTACGAGCGATGCAAGAGGCGGCCGAGCAATACGGCGTCTACAAGTAGTCCTGCACGTGACTATTTGATCGGCTTCACAGGCGTTTCGTCAGGAAGCTTTTCAGAAGCTACCAACTGTCTCAGGTAGACTCGCTGGTGCGTCGCCCGTCGGCCAATAATGAAGGCGCCTGCGACAGCAGCTAACACGACGAAAAACGGGCCCATGACCGATTGATCTTCCGTTTGAGCCGGCGAGCCTCGCTCGGTTCAGGACATGCATGCTGGAAATGGCTGCGGTAAGGAGAGGCCATTGGAAAGAGGACATTTCGATACAAAGCGCTTTGAACGACTGAACAACCCCGGACGGCTTAAGGAATTGAGGCCCAAGGAGCTGCTCAGTTTTGCGGGGCTGAAGCAAGGAATGAAGTGCGTCGACCTTGGAGCAGGGACAGGCGTTTTTGCATTCCCGATGGCAGATATCGTGGGGCCAGGAGGTTTGGTCACCGCGGTTGATAATAGCTCAGACGTCCTTGACTACATCCAGACACATGGGCCGCCTGCCCAGATGAGGTTTGTCCGGTCTGATGTGTCTGACACCGGGCTCGAGCCAGGGAGTGCTGACTTCTGCCTGGCGGCGTTTGTGATGCATGAGCTCGCCAAGCCCGATAATCTCGTGGCGGAGGCAAGGAGAATCCTCAGGACCGGCGCCCGCTTTGCGATCGTCGAATGGAGGATGGACTCGATCATCGGGCCGCCTCAGGACGTAAAGATAAGTGTAGAGAGGGCACGAGAGTTATTACTGAAGGCCGGATTCTCAGTGGAAAGCGTCAAGGAATGGTCAGTAAATCATTACGTAATTCTTGGCAAAAAGGAAGCGCCGCCTGAGGAGATTTGACTAATGCTCAGGCTGGTGCTATAAGTCAGGCGGGACAACGGTTCGAGGGTATGTAGCAGAAAGAAAGAAGACCGACAAGGAGGCTAAAGTGAAAGGAAAGTTTGTGTTTGCTTCACTGTGCTGTGCCCTTTTCGTGACTCTGTTACTCGCCTCGTGTAGCCCATCAGGTGAAACCACCACCCCGGCCACTACTGCCCCTGTTACTACTGCCAAGACTGCCCAACCGACAACCGCTGTTCCTACATCGCCAGCAAGTACGCGGGTTGCGGAAAAACCCAAGTACGGCGGCACAGTCACCTTCACCACCACCACGGACCCCACCGGGTTCGACCAGACCTTCACCATCCACTTCATGGCCCCTACCCTCAACCTCACCAACGAGTCGCTGCTCACCGGGGACTGGGCCAAGGGCCCGGCCGGAACCGGCGCCCAGGACTGGTCTATCTTCGGCAACATCATTGACTACGAGAACAAGACCGGCTGCGTCGCCGAGAGCTACCAGATCGTTGAGCCAGGGCACATGATCTTCAAGATCCGCAAGGGCATCCACTACGCTCTTAATCCCGCCAGCGAGGCCTCTCGGCTCGTCAACGGACGCGAGCTCACCGCAGACGACGTCGTCTGGACGCTCAAGCGCTATACCACCGAGACCACTTCCTACATCAAGCAGTCCGCCCCGGATATGAGCAAGGTCATCCAAATCACGGCCCCAGACAAATACACCGTCGATATCCAGGTCCCGCGCGCGAGCAGTTTATCTGGGTCCTGTCTTACATTCCTGATTGGTCGCAGATAATACCCCCCGAGGTTACCGCCAAGTACGGCGACCAGCGGGACTGGAAGAACTCAGTCGGCACCGGCCCCTTTATGCTCACCGACTACATCTCCGGCAGCTCTGTCTCGTTCAACAAAAACGCCAACTACTGGGACACCGATCCCGTTGGAGCCGGCAAAGGCAGCAAGCTCCCCTACCTGGATGGCGTCAAGGTCCTCATCATCTCGGATACCTCCACCGTCCTCGCTGCCCTCCGCACCGGCAAAACGGATATGGTCGGCGCCCTCGGCTACGATGACGCAAATGAGACCAAGAAGACCGCCCCGGCCCTCATCTTCCGCTCTTTCGCCCCGGAGTCCGGCAACATGATGTACATGAGGACGGATAAGCAGGACTTGCCCTTCAAAGACAAAAAGGTCCGCCAGGCCCTCATGATGGCTACCGACTTCGACTCTATCAGCAGAGATATGTACGGCGGCACGGGGATCAAGAATACCTATCCCATGACCCCGGTTGCAGGCTACATCAACGCTTACCTGCCGATCGAGGAAGCCCCGGCCAACGTCCAGGAGCTCTACAAGTACAATCCGGACAAGGCTAAGCAGCTACTCAAAGAGGCCGGCTATCCCAACGGCTTCAAGACCTCCATCGTCTCCAACAACCTCGCCGCCACGATAGACTACCTCTCTGTCATCAAGTCGCAGTGGGCCAAGGTCGGCGTCGAGCTGAATCTGGATACCAGAGAGACCGGCGTGCTCAACACCATCTACCGCAACCGGACTCACGAGCAGATGATCTACGCCGTTGATGGCAGCGTCGGCACCTTCCCCCGCATGCTGAACTACGACGGGCCATCGCAGCAGAACAGCAGTTACGTTGATGATCAGCACGTTAGGGACGTTCGCTCGAATATCTATGAGGCCCTTTACACGGGCAAGAACGCAGAGATGAATGCCCTGCATAAGGACCTGATGAAGTATGTGCTAGAACAGGCATGGGTGATTCCGAGCGTGCTGGCGAAGCCCACGACTTTCTGGTGGCCCTGGCTGAAGGGATATAGTGGCGAGCAGAGCCCAGGCAACAACAACATGTGGATGTGGGCAAAGTACGTCTGGGTAGACCAGGACCTTAAGTTCCAGAGCGTCGGTCGCAGATAGGCGGATAAGTTTGGGGCTTGCCTTCAAGGCAAGCCCCAAACCCTCGTGCTTGACAACGCAGCAAAGAAGTTCATATAATGAAGTTCGATTTGGTTAGTTCACCCTCGTCCCACTACACTTTGCATTTGATTCCCGGACTTGTTCTTTAGGTGCATCTTTTTTCCGCATGTCTAAGTACATCTTCGTAACCGGTGGTGTAGTCAGTTCCGTAGGCAAGGGTATCACTGTCGCCTCCATTGGAAACATCCTCAAGAGCCGCCAGGTGACGGTCTCGGTCCAGAAGCTCGATCCCTATCTGAACGTGGACCCGGGAACAATGTCCCCCTACCAGCACGGTGAGGTTTTTGTTACCAAAGATGGCGCAGAGACGGACCTGGACCTGGGAAACTATGAGCGATTCATCGATATCAGTCTGAGCTCGGATTCAAATGTGACCTCGGGGCAGGTGTACAGCTCGGTCATCGCTAAAGAGCGGCGCGGGGATTTCCTGGGCGGCACGATTCAGGTTATTCCTCATGTCACCAACGAGATCAAACAGCGTTTCAAGAGGCTCGCTGATAAATCTGCGGCGGATGTAGTGCTTGTGGAAGTCGGAGGCACCGTCGGTGACATAGAAGGCCAGCCTTTCCTGGAAGCCATACGGCAAATGCGAAAGGACGTGGGCAGGGAAAACGTTCTGTACATCCACGTTACGCTCCTTCCCTACCTCGGAAGCACGCAAGAACTGAAGACAAAACCGACGCAACACAGCGTTAACGAACTCCGGCGTATGGGTATCCAGCCAGACATCATCATTTGCCGCAGCGACATCGATGTGCCTGACCCGATCAGGGAGAAGATCTCTCTGTTCTGCGACGTCGAACTTGAGGCCGTGATTCCGCTGCCGACTATTTCGACAGTTTACGAGGTCCCGCTATTCCTCGAGGAACACGGACTGGGCAAGCTTATTGTGAACAAGCTCGGAATCCAAGCACAAGAGCCCGATCTTTCCGAATGGCGTTCCATGGTCGCCTCGATGAAGGAAACCAGGGAGCCGGTGAACATCGCGCTCGTCGGCAAGTACGTAGAGCTTAAGGATGCTTATTACTCGGTCCGAGAAGCTCTACAGCATGCCGCCCTGTACCACAAGCGAAGTCTCAACATTACCTGGGTCTCATCCGAGGGCCTTGAGAAGGAAGGGGCCGAAGCTCAGTTGCGCAACGTGCAGGGCATCGTGGTTCCGGGTGGCTTTGGCATTCGCGGCATCGAAGGGATGATCAAGGCGGCGAAATACGCTCGCGAGAACAAGATCCCTTATCTGGGGCTGTGCCTCGGGATGCAAGTGATGGTGATAGAATTCGCCCGGGACGTATTCAAATCGGACAAGCCCAACTCCAGCGAATTTGACCCTGATACACCCTACCCCGTGATCGACCTTATGCCGGGTCAGGCTGGAATTGTGAATAAAGGCAAGACGATGAGGCTGGGCGATTATCCGTGCGAGTTGCCGGAGGGCAGTCACGCGTCTGAGGCGTATGGGGAAGCCCTGATTCACGAAAGACATCGCCACCGGTACGAATTCAACAATAAATACCGGTCGCAACTAGAAGACGCAGGACTGATGTGCAGCGGTCTCTCTCCAGAGGGAGAGCTAGTGGAAGTGTGCGAGATTGCGGGACACCCCTGGATGTTGGGTTCCCAGTTCCATCCTGAATTCACCTCCCGACCCAACAGGCCTCACCCCCTGTTTCGTGATTTTATTGGAGCGGCTAAAGAAGTGCTTCGAGAGGGTGCTCAGCCCTCACTTCCCCTTGCCAACTAGAAAAATCAGGCATGAGAGTGCCACTTAAACCCTTTAGGTTGCTTTGCCTGACATCCATTTAGCTTAGGGCAATATCGTGGCCAGTTTAACGGCCCAGCAGACTCATTTAGGAAGGTAGACACATGGCAATTGATATCAGCCAACTGGAAAACAAATCAGAAGAAGAACTCACTGAAATGGCGAAGGAGATCGGGGTCCCTTCCAGCGACATCCAGACCAAGCATGATCTGGTGCTGAAGCTGCTTCAGGCTTACACCGAACAGGACGGCAATACGTTCTGCAGCGGGATCCTCGAAATCATGACGGACGGCTATGGCTTCTTGCGCAATAGCAGTCTGTTACCAAGCTCGACCGACGTTTACGTTTCGCAATCCCAGATCAGGCGTTTTGGGCTGCGCAACGGAGACATGGTTGCCGGGCAATGCAGGGCCGCCCGCGCAGGGGAGAAGTATTTCAGTCTGCTCAGGATTGAGGCCGTCAACGGCATGAACCCCGAAGCGGCAAAAGACCGCCCCCATTTCGGGTCGCTCACCCCCACTTTCCCCGACAAATTGATCGACCTCGAGACCAAACAGAACGATCTTGCAGGCCGTCTCTTGAACCTCATCGCCCCCATCGGCAGGGGCCAGCGAGGTCTCATCGTCTCGCCACCCAAGGCAGGCAAGACCTTCCTTCTGAAGTCAATAGCCAATTGTGCTACGACTAACTACGATGACCTTCATCTGATGGTTGTTCTTATCGGCGAGCGTCCTGAAGAGGTGACGGACATGAAGCGCTCGGTCAAAGGAGAAGTCATTGCGGCTACCTTTGACGAGCCGGTCGAAAACCATACCAGGGTGGCTGGCCTTGCTCTTGACCGGGCCAAGCGGATGGTTGAAAGTGGGAATGATGTCTTTCTGCTCCTCGACGGCATCACCAGGCTCACCCGTTCCTACAACCTGGCCATGCCTTCAAGCGGACGCACCCTTTCCGGAGGCATCGATCCAGCAGCTCTCTATCCTTCGAAGCACTTCTTCGGCGCCGCCCGCAACACAGACGAAGGCGGAAGTCTGACGATGATTGCGACATGCCTCGTCGACACCGGCAGCCGCATGGACGACCTGATCTATGAAGAGTTCAAAGGCACTGGAAATATGGAAGTGCATCTCGACCGCAGGCTTGCTGAAAGAAGGATCTATCCTTCAATTGCCATCGAGCGGAGCGGCACTCGCAGGGAAGAGCTTCTCCTGGACCCGGAAACTCTCAAGCAGGTGTGGTTGCTGAGGCGGATGGTCTCAATGATATCCTCGGACTCACCCAATTTCGCAGAGGCGACCGAGAGGGTGGTAGAGCGCCTGCGCAAGGCCAAGACGAATGTGGACTTCCTGGCGAATCTCGCCCGTGGAGAAATGTAGCTACTGGCCCTTCCGAGTGAACTCGCGCCCGTAAAGGCTTAAAGAGCCTTGGCCATATACGGTCCCATCTTGCCATAGCCGACGTCGGAGTAATACGGCCGGGCGCCGACGGCACTGAGTACAAGAAGATGTGACGCCCCGAATTCGTCGCGGGCAATTTTTTCGGCTTCGACGAGTAGACTGTGCCCCAGACCCTGGTGCTGGGCTCCGGTTCCCGGATGGTCGTTCAGCGATACCTCTGGTCCGTACACATGCAATTCCCTCACGATGGCCGCCGGGGCCGTTACAGACTCTATTGGTTCGGTCTGAATTCGTAAGCGAAGCAGTCCAAATAGCGTCTCGGCGTCGTCTTCAAAGGAGAGGAATACCTCCCTTCCTCCAGAGGCTTCGTAGTCAAGGCGTGCCAAGCTGGGCTGTCCTGGCTTCATCCTGCGGCTTCTATGACCATATTCGCGGCAACGGATGCAATGGCATTGGGTGCCGCGAGCTCTCAGGCGCTCCTGAACGACATCACGCAGCGAGTCTTTAAGTCCGCCCACGATGTACTTTGACGGAATGTCCCTGAGCACTCTCGATATGCGGACATACTTGGGCACCTCTGCCTTGATTGAGACGACGAGGTCGGTCATCACCCCGTTGTCGTAGGGACGATACAGTCCCTCATCAAACCAGCGCTGAAGCTCAGTCCCTTCTACTACCATCGTTGGGTAGATCTTGAGACCGTCGGGCCTGAAGCAGGGGTCTTCAAAAAGCCGCTTCGACAATACGAGGTCTCTTTCTGGCGTCGATCCCGGCAACCCAGGCATCCAGTGGTAGTGGACTTTGAAACCACTGTTTCGCAGGAGACGACTGGCATCGACAACATCCTGAACGAGATGTCCCCTTTTTACGACGCGGTAGATCTCATCGTCGAGCATCTGCACCCCAAGTTCGACCCTTGTTGCCCCGAAATCCAGCATGCGCTGGATTTCCCTGGGGCCGCACCAGTCAGGACGAGTCTCGATGCACAGGCCGACACAACGATTGGAGCTGGTCTCGTTGAGGGTCTTGGCGTCTTCCAGGTCCGAAGACACGCGGCCATTGAGGGCGTCGTAGCATGCCTTGACGAAATGCCTCTGGTATTCTTCTGACGCTGCAAGGAACGTGCCGCCCATGACTATAAGCTCGACCTTGTCCGTCGGATGCCCCATCTCCGCAAGTACCTTCAAGCGAAACTGCGCCTGTTTGAAGGGATCGTAACCGAAAGCCCGGGCACGCTGTACGGCCGGCGATTCCGGGGTGTAGCTTTGAGGGGCGGTGGAATAGGTGGGGCAGTATACGCATTTGCCGGGACAACCCATTGGCTCTGCCATAACCGCGACTGGAGTCACTCCCGAGATTGTCCTTGTCAGTTTTCTCATGTAAGCTGAAACCTGTGGGTGCTCGACCTCGTAACCCGGTGGTTCGCCTTCGCAAGTAGTGTAACACGGGGGTTTCAGAGTGACCAAAGTGCCAGCGGGGAGGCGCGGGCCATTCCTGGGAATTAACCCCATCGACTCGATTGTCTTAGCCGTCAACTCGGATCCGCGATGATAGTTGATCAAGAAGAAGTCTTCGATCGTATGGCACCGGGCTGGTACAGCCGTCGCCATTGGAGCATCTTCAGGCCTGAGCTCGAAGATCTGGCCAAGCGATGGGCAGGTGGCGACCTGCTTGATGTTGGTTGTGGACATGGGGCTGACTTCTTGCCGTTTGCCAAGGAGTTCCGGTTGAATGGCCTCGACCTTTCCATGGGAATGCTGCGAAACGGCCTCAAATACGCCAAGAAGTTCAATTTCGAGGCGGCCCTCGTGAAGGGTGATGCTGCTGCTCTGCCTTTCTCCGATAAGAGTTTCGATTGGGCTATCGCCGTGGCGACCTATCATCATCTACAGTCGCGGCAGTCGCGTGTCTCCAGGCCATGATGGAATTGGGGAGGGTCATGAAGGACGGTGGAGAGGCTTTCGTCACTGTCTGGAACCGGTGGCAGCCGGCTTTTTGGTTCAGGCGAAAGGAAATGCACGTAGCATGGAGGACAAAGGAAGCGGTGCTCCAGCGGTACTATTACCTCTTCTCTAGGGGGGAGTTTGAATCCGTGGCCCGTGAGGCTGGGTTCAAGATAGTCAGGTCATATGCCGAGTCGTCCTGTCGCCACCGGATGCTTCGATTTTCGAAAAACATCTGCCTGTTGTTGTCGAAAGACGTTTGACAGAAGTCAAGTTTTGACGGTAATATTCCCGTTGATAATACTGAGGATTTCTAAAGGGGGCCTAAGAAGGCCATGATGCTCAAGATACAGTGCCCGAGTTGCGGGACCGATTCGTCGATGTCCTTGCTGAAATCTTCCTACGAAATGCCTTTCCGCTGCTGGAAATGCCATGAGTACTTCACACTCAAGGTGGAAGATGACGTCGTGCAGTCCCTGACCAAATTGACCGCTGACGAATATCAGAAGATCAAAGCCACCGAGGATCTGCGAAAGTTCAATTCTCGTTTCGGCAGCGCGAGCACGTAACCGACAAAACATTGGAAGTCCCGGGCTATTCGCGAAAGAGAGGCAGGCGCCTCTCTTTGTTTTTACAGGAGGATAGTCAATGCCAGTGGTAATCGTGGAAATGTGGGCGGGTAGGTCGTTCGAACAAAAGAAGGCCATCGCCAAGGGGATCACGGAGGCTTTTACCAAAGTCGGGACACCAGCGGACGCCGTCCACGTAATTATCAACGACGTTCCCAAAACGAACTGGGCCACGGGTGGAAAGATGGCCTCAGAAGAGCCGACCCACTAGCCCGTGGCAAATCCAACGCTGATCGTCCAGACGCGTTGTTCGGCTGCCTAAGCCGTCAACCTCGAATCACGTGGCCTGAGAATATACCAACTGTAATCGCCCCCAGCCGCTCATCTGCGTACGCGCCTTTGTAGCTGTTGGTGGAGGGTTGTATACTGCTTGTGACAACTTCCACTAGCGCATACAGAGGTGGGCTATGAATTTCGGGTCAATAGGCGAGAAGTTCATTTTCGCGGCCGCGGTGATCGGTTTCATTGTGCTTTTCACACTCATGAGGGGCCGTGATCCGAAGAAAGCGAGGGCCGAGATTGTTCGTACACTGGCGATGGAGATAAAGATAAATACCGTGCTGGTGGACACGTTTGATCTGCAGCCGAAGCCGAGGAGATTCGAGGTCACCGGTTGGAAGATGAACCGGAAGAAGATCAATTTCCTCGATAAGAATCTGCAGAAGGATCTCGCTGACGTTTTTGAATCTGCTTTGGATTTCAACTCGCGTTTGAAAGCGGCCAAGAAATCACACGCTTCCGAAAAAGTGCCGCTGAATGTGGAGTCGATAAAGCCCGCTTTGCCGAGGATCAAGAACGGGCTTGAAGACTGGCTACTGGCGAACGTAGGCAGAATCGATCAGCAAGAGCGGCCGGGCATGTTGGACGGCCTGTTCGGCAGGTAGTCCTGATCTAACTCTTGATCTGAGGTTCTTTCAGGCGACGAAGCAACTCGCGATAGGTCGGAGATGAGATTGGGTCCGTGGTCATGATGACGGCGTCTTCCCGGGTCTCACCTGACGGGCCGCGATCAAGGTAGTATTTCTTCCTCTCCCCCACCGACTTGAAACCGTACTTCAGATAGAGGTGCTGCGCAGAGGTGTTGGACAGCCTGACTTCCAGAGTAACAACCTCAGCCCTGGCGTTGATGGCAAGATCAATGACGTTCGACAGAAGCAGTGCTCCCAATCCTTTTCCACGGTAGTTCTTGCGGACGGCGATACTGGTAACGTGAGCTTCGTCGGCCATGATCCAGAACCCGGCGAAGCCTACGATGTAGTGGGCGTCGGCGCCCGGCTGGATGGAGGAAGGGGTATCGCCCAAAAGCCGGCGAATCCAGGATCCAATGCCGGAGTCTCGTCGTTGGGGCTTTGGCTTGGCGAGAACTTCGGAGTCGCAAACGACGACATAGTGAGCCATGTGGTTCTTGAATTCATAGGCGTAGTCGGCCGGAGGCCATTGAGTTGGAAAGGCCTCACGGTCGATTTCAGTTACCTCGTCCAGGTCTTCCCTGGTCATGGGGCGAACGTAGTATGACAATTACAGGCCTTTTTGAAGGTGAGCCTCATTCTAGCATCGGTCAGAACGGCGTGCAAAAGCCTGATGCTAGACCGGCTCCAGAGGCGGTCATCGTTATTCCAAAATGGTTCGACCTATCTTTTATGTCAGATCATCGTTATATAGATCAGCACGGGGCGAACACCGTATTGCTGGACCGGAGCAATAGGTGAAGCCTGGTTTAGCTTACGGGAGTTCTCAGGTGCCAGAGGAGGAACACCTCGTTAGAGAAGCTGTTCATGGAGACCAAAAAGCATTTGCTGCTCTCTACGAGGCCAATTTTGATCGGATCTTCAGATACGTTCGTCTGAAGATCGGCGACAGCGAGGAGGCGGAGGATATGACCCAACAGGTCTTCCTCCACGCTTTGCGCTCTGTGTCGTCGTTTAAATATCAGGGGACGCCATTCACAGCATGGTTGTTCCGAATCGCTCACAATCAGATGGTAGATTATTTGAGGAAGAAATCGAGGAGGCCCTTGGCGATGGAGATCGACGACACCGTTCCTACCGACGCCAAGGACCCGGAGGCAATGGCTGAACTCAGTCTGAACGTCGAGAAGTTGGCGCTGGCCACCAAGGGCCTGACAAAGTCTCAGCAAGAGGTTCTCTCAATGCGTTTCGCCGGGGGGCTGTCCATCGAAGAAGTAGCGAGAGCAATGGGCAAGAAGCCCGGCGCAATCAAGGCTTTGCAGCATGCGGCGGTGATCGTGTTACGTAAGGTACTGGTGAAAGAAGATGAGACGGTCAAGACTGCTGTCTGACATTTTCGAGGAATGCCTCGAAAGGGTGTTCGATGGCCAATCCATTGACGAGTGCCTGAAGTCATATCCTGATAAGGCCAATGAGCTCAGGCCTCTCATCGAGACCGCTCTGGCCGCGAAAAAGGCAGTTATGGCGGCAGTTCCGAGCGCTGAGTTCAGAGAACGCGCCAGGCAACAGCTTTATGCCGCGCAGCGCGACATGTCCACCAAAGCGGCGAAACGGCGGTGGATTTCGACGGTGTGGCAGCCGGCCTGGGCGATGAGTGTCGCAGCGGCCCTTCTGGTGATGATTGCCGGAGCCGGCACAGTATTGGCGGCCAACAACAGCATGCCCGACCAGCCTTTGTACGGCGTCAAGCATACGGTGGAGAGTGCCAGGCTGCTGTTGACGCGTTCTGCAGATGCCAAAGCGGATCTCTATGCGAGTCTGGCCGATCAGAGGGTCCAAGAGATTCTGTACCTGGCGGGCAAAGAGGACGCGAGACGCATCGAGCGATCAACCCAGGATCTGGGGACTTACCTGAACGGAATAGCCGAGGTCTCGGGGGGTGTGCCCCAAACGATGATGTCCAGCTCCAAAGCGGGCGGAGCTGAGTCGGCAACGGGCAGTCAGGGAGCGGCATCGAATCCTTCGCTTGCAGCTCCCGCGGTCAGCAGCCCAGTTGTTACCCCAGCCCCGTCAACTTCGACGAATGATTCGGGCGCTGAGGAATCAAGTGTTGTACCACCGGCGACGACGAGACTTGCTCCGGGAATTGCTGCCGCGCCGGTGTATGGTGATGCCCTCGACACGAGTCCAAAGGCGCAGTTGAGGGCCAGGATCCTGCAGCAGTCGGCTCAAGACTCGGCAAGATTGATGTCCGCTTTTGAGACGGCGTCGCCGGACGCGAAGCCCGCACTCCTCAACGCGATCGCCGTCTTGCAGAGCGGGTATGAGAAGGCCCTGCAATCGCTGCAGACCCCTTAGTGCTGTCGCGTGCGTGGGCCCCCCCGGCCTGCCCTCCGGCTTGTTTTCGGCGGGTCGTTCCTGGGTCAGTGCTGAGTATTTGCCACGGTCTTGCGCGGCCTAACTTTTACGCCATCCCATCGTTAGAACATATGCAAACATCAACACGCGAGTTTTGGAGGAGAACATATGAAGAGACTAGTGGTTATTGCGGTGTTACTGGTGATTGCTTTGGCGCTTGGAGCGGGCGGCATGGCGCTGGCACAAAATGCGTCGGACACTCCGGCATCGACCGCCCCGGGCAGCGTCAGTGTTAACGTTGGCAATCAGCAAACGGGGATCTGGGTGAATGGGCAAGGAAAGGCGACCGTCACCCCTGACGTGGCTACGATTCAACTCGGAGTTGAAGCCCAGGCGTCCACCGTCTCTGAAGCGCAGGGCCAGGCATCCGATGCCATGAACAAGGTGATAGCGGCTCTTAAAGCGAAGGGTGTTGCCGGCAAAGACATCCAGACCCGGTATTTCAACATATCGCAGGTCACCCGGTGGGACGACAAGAGCCAGACCCAGGTGGTTACAGGATACAGAGTATCGAACTCGGTCACGGCCAAGATCAGGGATATCAGCGCCGCCGGGGCGATAATTGACGACGTCGCGGACAGCGGGAGGAGATCTGACCAGAATCAACGGCATCAGCTTCTCGCTCGAGAATCAAGAGGGCGCGTTGAAAGCGGCCCGAGATGAGGCTATGGCCGATGCCCAGTCGAAGGCGCAGCAACTGGCAGACAAGGGAGGCGTCAAACTAGGCTCCCCCACCTATATTTCTGAGAACTCGTACACGCCTTATCAGCCCATTCCGATGGCCATGGACAGCAAGTCAGCGGCTGGAGCGTCCACCCCTGTCAGCGCTGGGAGAACTGGACATAACCGTCAGCGTGCAGGTGACTTACGCTATCAAGTAGGCCATCTCTTGTTTGACTCGGAAGGGGGGCGGGCCAACGGCCGCCCCCCTTCTTGTTCTTCCGGTCGCATCCGGCCTGGATGCCGTCTACTTTGCCCACATCCCCTTCCTCTCCAGTTTAGCCTCGATTTCGGCGGCTTCAAACAGCGATTGGTAACGCACGTCTGGTGGGTAGGCCCTGGCCTGTGCCAGTCCCAGCCGGACCAACTCCAGGTTGACCATGGTGTTGCCGACCCATACATACCTCAACAGCCTGTCATATCGATCAGTCTCAGAAGTATCCTTTTCGAGCCGGACCGATTTGCCATCGACCAGCCTGCGGTTGGCGTCGGTAGCTTCTCGCGAAGGGTTGCAGGGGATTCATCTCCGGAGTGTCAATGCCGATGTAACGAAGGTGTTCCCCGGTAGAAAGAACGACCGTGTCTCCATCTATGACGCCGCGCTACGCTGGTTAGGGTGGGAGATGCAACGGGCACGCAAGCGACCAGGGCACATGCCGGAATCAGGAAAAATAGAGAGCGCCAGGTCTTCCCCAGCGCTCCCAAGAAGTTCTTCATCTACGGCGGTACGCCACCGGGCTCATTGTCCATTCGGAGTCGGCAAGGACAAATGGTGAATATCTTTTGCCAGGCAGATAGCCCCGTTTCTAGATTCCCTTGCTTGCAACGAAAGCGGCCAGATCGCCGAGTCGGCACGAATAGCCCCACTCGTTGTCATACCACGCGATCACTTTGACCATGTTGCCACCTATAACCATGGTGCTGGGAGCGTCCAGAATCGATGAGTGCGGATTGCCCTTGAAGTCGACGCTAACGAGCTCTTCCTCGCAATAATCGAGGATCCCTTTCAGCCGCCCCTCCGAGGCCGTCTTGAGGGCAGCGAGCACCTTGTCCAGAGACACGTCTTGCTTGAGATCGGCGACGAAATCGATGACGGACACCGTGGGCACTGGTACCCTCAGAGAAAGGCCATGAACCTTGCCTTTGAGATCAGGAATCAGAGTGCCCACAAGGCTGGCTGCCCCTGTGGTGGTAGGAATAATACTCAGGGCTGCGCTCCTCGCCCTGCGCAGGTCGCGATGTACGGTATCCAAAATCCTCTGGTCGTTAGTGTAGGCATGGACGGTGGTCATGAGGCCTTTGGTCACACCAAAGCTCTCGTGAAGCACTTTCACCAGGGGAGCGATAGCGTTGGTAGTGCAAGACGCGTTCGAAATAATGTTGTGCCTGGTCCTATCGTACTTTTCTTCGTTGACTCCAAGCACGATAGTGACGTCTTCGTTCCTCGCCGGGGAAGATATCAACACTTTCTTAGCGCCGCCCTTAAGGTGCGCGGCGGCCTTGGGACCGTCGGTGAAGAGTCCGGTGGATTCAATAATGATCTCAGCTCCGACGCTCCTCCAAGGGATGTTCCCCGGATCGCGCTCGGCAAAAACCTTTACCTCATGTCCTCCCGACTTTGAATGAGTTGTCCGAGACTTCAATCTCGTCAGGGTACTTGCCGAAGCTCGAGTCCCACTTGAGAAGATGGGCGTTGGTGCGAGTGTCGGTGAGGTCGTTTACCGCCACTATCTCGAGGTCTTTGGAGTGATACTGATTGATCGTTTTGAATGTGAGTCTGCCTATTCTGCCGAAGCCGTTAATTCCGATTCTGGTTGGCACGCTTGTCCTCCTTGATGTGTCCGGGGTCCTTTCGCCTCGATGTTCGGTTTGGCAAGACTGCCGATGCGGGAGAAGGCAACCCTAAGCCTGAACTTCCATTTGATAGTATACAACACCTTGCTTTTCGAATCTCTCGATTCTGAGGTCAGCTACCAGAGCGCGAAGGTGGGCAAGCGTTTCGGCCACCGCCATTCTCTGGTCCCACCGCTGAAGATCATGGAATCTGGTTCCTCCGGTAGCGGGAAGCCAGGTTATCGCTTCGGAAAGTTGATACGCAGTCTTCGGCCCTGTGGACAACGCCAGGAGTATCTCCTCGTTGCGGTGTGCGTGGTGTCGCAGAATGTCCTCGACCCTCTTCCTGAGATCGTTGAATGGGTGCTCATGGCCGGGCAGAGCCAGCTCGACGTCGAGGGACTTTATTTTCTCGAGAGATCTCAAATAGTCACCGAGTGGATTGTTCTCTCCGTGGTTCGTCCCCGGCTTCAGCCCGATGTTCGGGGTTGTCACAGGCAAGACATGGTCTGCCGAGAACAGTACCTTCTCCGAAGGCACGTACAGGCAGATCAGACCCGGGGAGTGGCCCGGCGTCCAGAGCACGCGCATGTCAACGCCGAAGGAATGTACGTGGTCTCCATCTTCGAGAATGCGGTCGGGGATGACAGCACCGAGGCCCGGTCTCGCCGGTCCATGCCAGCGGTGCCCGGACTCCGCGTCCGATTCCCTGGGTAGACCGCTTGAGCGTTCCCATTCGGCATTCGCGATTGCCGGATCAGCCCGCTCGCGGCTTAAAGGGGCAGGCTGCCGCGCTTCCATGCGATGAATCGATATCGTCGCTCCCGACAGCTCTCTTATTTTGCCCGCCAGGCCGATGTGGTCGCCGTGACCGTGGGTGATGACGATGTCCCTGATATAGCGCGGCGGGACATCCGCCTCGGCTAATTCCTTCCGCAGGGCTTCGAACGCGGCATCGCTGTCAAAACCGGCGTCGATGAGCACGTAATTCTCGGCTCTGCCGACCAAATAGACGTTGGTAAAGCCAAGGGGATTGTTTGGAATGGGAATTCGGAGCTGTTTTATCGTCGGCGAGATGATCTGCAAGGCGTTCCTTCGTCCGTTTACCTGAAAATCAATATTAGCACGATACGGCGATGGACAGGCGGCACCTTCGCCGCACATTCGCGCCGTGCTATAGTTGCCTTGTGAGCAAAGAGTCTCAGGGGCCGTCGCCTCTGGTGGGGCTGAATACCGAAGAGCTCAGTGACATCGCCAGATCACTGGGAGCGCCCGCCTACCGGGGAGCGCAACTGGCGCAATGGATTTACCGGAAGGGCGTCCATAGTCTTGACTCAATTCCCATTCTTCCCCGCGATTTTCGGCGTCTTATCGCCGAGCATTGGACCGTCGGTCGTTCAAAGATACTCCGTCGACAGACAGCCGCCGACGGGACCTTCAAATTCTTGTTGGAGTTTGGGGATGGGGCTGCGATTGAAACCGTAGGGCTGCCGTATTCCGACCGTTTCAGTTGCTGCGTTTCTACGCAGGTCGGTTGTGCCATCGGTTGCGTCTTTTGCGCCACCGGAGGGGGGGGCTTCTCACGGAATCTGAGCGCCGGTGAGATCGTCGACCAGGTCCTCACCGTGAGCGAGGTCGCGGAAAAGGGGGCCTCGTTCGCGGTGACCGCGCTGGCGCAACGGGTCGACCATGTGACGTTTATGGGAATGGGAGAGCCGTTGTTGAATCTTGCGGCCGTTCTAAAAGCGATATCGCTCTTGAACGAGGAAATGGGTATCGGCGCAAGGAACATCACGCTGAGTACTTCAGGGCTGGTACCGGCCATCAAGGAACTGGCGAAAGAGCGCCTCCAGATCACACTGGCGGTATCGTTGCACGCACCCAATGACGCTCTGCGAAAGAAACTCATGCCCGGAATGACCAATTGGAGCGTGAAAGAACTCATCGAGGCGTGTCGAGACTACATTGAAACTACCGGAAGGCGCATCACCTTTGAGTACTGTCTTCTCGATAATTTGAATGACCACGAGGTCGAGGCCCAGGAACTGGCCAGAGTCCTCCGCGGGTTGAACTGTCACGTGAACTTGATTCCGTTTAATGCGGTCGGCGGCGCCGGACTGAAACCATCGCAGCGACAGCGAGTCGACGAATTCAGAGGTTTGCTGTCCAGCCGGGGGATTCAGGTCACGCAAAGGTTCGAAAAAGGCTCGGATATCGACGCCGCCTGCGGACAGTTGAGACGGAGGCATCTGCGCTCAGAGAAAGAAGCGGCGCCGCCGGAAGCAGGTTGATTTAGAAGTCCGGCTTCGAACGGTTATTTTACAGGCGCGATTCGCTGGTCGTGTCAAATAAGGAGAAAAGCCCAACCCCGGCGGAGCGTTGAGCAAATTCGGCCGCAGCCGACGCTGCGGCCGGCAGTTTTGCAGCAGCCCGCAGGTCGTTGCGCTCCGCAATTCACCAGTCCTGAACAGTCTCGCGAGAATCAGAGCCGAGACGAAGGTGTCCTGGAACGTTTGCCACTGCTCTTCATTTTGACACCAGTCGAGAGAGTATTACTCACCCATTGCATTCGTTGCTCTCTTGCCTCTGTCTGCAGCCGGCGCTTATTCACCCAACTGCATATGGCCTCTTCGGGAATGGAGAGACTTCTGGCGACCTCGACGGTCTTTGCGGCCACGACTCGATCGTGCATGTCTAAACGGGCAACGTGGATTTCAACCCCTTTGGCAATTGCCCACATATGGCGCTCGGCTTCGGTAGTTGCCAAGTCCTCGCTCAGGACTCCACCGGCGCCTCTCATCGCCTTTTCCCTCAACATGGTAGCGACGCGAGCGCTGATTTCGCCGCGGGAAAACGGCTTCAAGATATAGTCACGGGCGCCTCGTCTCATCGCCTCAACGGCCGTCTTGGTGTCGTCCAAAGCCGTGACCATTGCCACAGAGGTATCAGGATAGGATGCTCGGATGCTTTTCAGCAGCTCCATGCCTGAAGTGCCCGGCAGCTTCACGGCAACGAGAGCCAACTCGAAGTTTTGTACCTGCAACAAGTTCAGGGCGTCATCAGCGTTCTCTGCACACGTAGAACTGTAACCCTCGCCTTCCAGCACGTCCTGCAGCAAGCTGCGGATCTTAGGATCGTCATCGACGATAAGGACCGTGGGCATACATTCTTTCAAATCCATCCCTCTTGTCCAATATTTTGGCCGGCGCAGTTGGAAACTGCCATATAGTAATCCCATCGGCATGGCAAGTCAATAGGATAATTGAGGTTTGGTGAGGTTTGGTGACATTTGGCCAACATGGGACTGAGACGCAGATAGCTGTTCCCTGATTGGTCATTGCGCGTTGATTCGTCTGCTGGCTAGACTTCCTCGGTCGTAGCCAGATAGACAGCGTAGCTCAGAATCAGGCTCAGCAAAAGGAGAATATGCCAGGAACGCGTGATCCAGTCCCAGTAGTCGGCGTAGACATCGTTCGGGTTGTTCTTATCAGCTCTCATTGGTGCGCACAAGCCGGAAGAAAGGTCAGCGCCTTCGCACGCGGAATTTCAGCAGGCAGAATACAAGTGCTGCGAGGTTGAACCCGGCGAGGAAATAGGCCCAGCCGTATCTTTGGTTAGACAGCGCGAGCCACAAAAGGACAGAAATGTCGAGGGCAAGAACGAAGATTATTGCCCACAGCGCATTGTCGTCAAGCCAACCGAAGACAGATTCGGTCAGGGAACGGACCGACCTTGAAACCTCAGAGCCTTCAACTGGGCCCTTTGCTCCGACACGATCACTCATGATAGCTTCCATTTTAGCACTTGTCGGATCTCGAAATGCCCCGTTTCGCCGCGGTCTGGCCAGCACGGCATTGCCGCAGACCTGGTCCAGGCGTGGTCCGGTGTGTCTTCCCCTCTCCCGATACGAAATTTCTAATCTTGCTCTAATGTTCCTCTAACCCTGGGCTAAGGTGCGAGCCATAGACTGAATCTAAAGTGGATTGAGTCCCCGAAGGATAGGAGTTGCATGAAGCTGCACCAGGTGGTCCTTAAAGATGTATCACGGCGAAAGAAACGCGTTCTGTACGCAACGGTCGGCGTGATCATTGCGTCCATGACCGTCGTCGGCATCCTGACCATAGCGCTGGCCGGGCGGGCAAGGATCTACAGCCAGCTTGAAAAATATGGGGCCAACCTCTCTCTTGTCCCAGCCACCAAGAGTCTGGATACGGGGCTGGGAGATTTCACCCTGGGCTCGGTGACGGTTGGCGAGAACTACATTCAGGAAGATCAGATACCGCGAATCAGGGAGATTACCGACAGCAAGATACGCGAAGCTTTGAAGGTGGAACAAGCGGGAGACATCGCTACGATCGCTCCCCAGCTTCTGGCGCAGGGAGAAGTGAACGGAACGGGGGTCATCGTGGCCGGTATCGATCCCCTAGCTGAATCAAAGATCAAGAGCTGGTGGCAGGTGAGTAAGGGGAAATACCTGGACTCCAGCGGCGGGGCGATGATCGGAGCAACCGCCGCCGAGGTGCTGAAACTCGACGTCGGAGACAGGTTCGCTCTCAGAGGCTCCGATATCACCGTCACAGGTATTCTCGCGGAGACTGGTTCGGGTGACGACTATCGTGTGTTTCTGCCCTTGAAGACAGTTCAGGTTGCCTTTGACAAGGAGGGCCTGCTATCTACGATAGACATCCGCGCCCTGTGCAACGTGTGTCCGGTCGAGATAATAGCCGACGCAATCAACAGGGACATTCCGGGTATCCGTGCCGTAGCAGTTAAGCAGGTGGCAGCAACCGAAATGGGTATGCTGGACAAGATTAACAAGCTGATGATGGCTCTGGGCGGCGTGACCCTGCTGGTGGGGGGATTCGGCGTGGTCAACACTTTAATGACATCAGTCCACGAACGGATCAGGGATATCGGAATCATGAAGGCAGTCGGAGCGTCCAGCAGGCAAATCATGGTTGCTTTCATTTACGAGGCGGTGATCATCGGCATTGTAGGAGGGATTATCGGGTACGGGGGAGGAACGCTGCTGGCCCGCCTGGTCGGACCGATCCTGTTCGATGGGAGCAATGTCAGCCTGGTGCCGCTATACCTGCCGGTTTCAATAGGGCTCGCGGTCCTCATCGCAGTTCTGGCCACTCTGTACCCTGCGTACCACGCTACCAAAATCAGGATCGCGGATTGTTTCAGGGCTGTCTAGGAGATCGGAATGCTTGAGATTAAAGACGTCAGCAAGATCTACGGCGAGGGTGACGGGCGCGTGGTGGCGCTCGACAACGTCTCTTTCACCGTCGAAAAAGGCGATTTCATCGCTCTCATGGGACACTCAGGGTCCGGCAAGTCCACTCTTCTTAACATAATAGGCGGACTCGACCGATTATCGAAAGGGGAGGTTGTGCTTGATGGCGAAAGGCTCGATTCGCTCAGCGAGAGCGAGCTTGTGAGGATCCGGCGGGACAAGCTGGCCTACGTTTTCCAGCAGTACCACCTCTTGCCCTCGCTTTCCGCGATTGAGAACGTGTTGCTTCCGTTGACGTTTTGTAACATCGATCGAAACGGCAAGGCGATGGAATTGCTCGGAAGAATGGGGTTGGCGAAAAGAGCGACGCACCGTCCCGGCCAGCTCAGCGGGGGTGAGCAACAACGGGTGGCCATTGCCAGGGCTCTGGTTAACGATCCCCTGCTTCTTCTTGCCGATGAACCCACGGGAAACATGGACCAGAAGACAGGGAAAGAGATTCTGGACCTCTTCGTGGAACTCAATAAGGAGGGTCGGACGATCATTATGGTAACCCACAACCCTGACGCTGCCATTCGGGCGCATCGCACTGTCTTCTTAAGAGATGGACGCGTCATCGAGGAGGTCAAGAATTGACCACTGTGCCCTTTTGGTACCAGAAGAGAGGGAGAAGACAAATATGAAGATCCCCGCGAAACTCCTGTCTGCCGGTCTGATGCCGATCGTGCTGGCAGTCGTTCTGGCGAGTTGCTCCAAGTCCAATGCGGCGACCGCAGACCAGTCATTTAACATCAGCGGCGGGTTTGTGGCCGACCGTGCCGGTGCGGTCAGCGCTGGGGTGACCGCGCCGGATTTCACCGCGCTGGATGTTGTCACGGGAGAGAAGATCACCCTGAGCCAGTTCAAGGGGAAGACTGTCTTGCTCAACTTCGTCAACTACGGCTGCAGCCCAAAGATCAATGATGTCGTGAGCGCTCAGCTTCTAGCAATCCGGCAGTTGTCCCAGAGCCGCAGCGACTTTGTTCCCGTGTCCGTGTTCTGCGGCTGCTGTCCCGTAGATGCTTTGAAGCAATTTGCCGCGAGCAACAATCTACAGTGGTCATGGCTCCTCGACTCGGACAACTCGATTGTCGCTTCCTACTCCGACTATGTGGGTCAATATGGCTACCCGACCCTCGTCTTCATCGGGCAAGATCAGGTGATTAGAGACGCTTCGGGTGCGCTGAGCCTTTCTGAGTTGGCCAAAAGGCTGGACGGCATATCGGGTGCATCGCCGTCTGCCGCCGTTCAATAGGCGGTGGACCTGGATCAATTACGTAACGAACAACTGGAGTTGCAGTGAAAACTAGTTCTGTGGCAAATCGAAGATGGCTTCAAATCACTTTTGCAGGAGTAGGCATCCTCATCGTCGCGGCGCTGGTGCTGGCGGCGCTCAACAGCTGTTCCTCTCCCAGCCAGGCGGCGACCCTTCCTTCGGCAGGCTCTCAGACAGCCATCGCTAATCCGAAGGCGCCGGTTGACCCAACCACGCTGACTCCCCAGATCAACGGCGACACGATTTCGATATCACTTAGCGATGTTAAATCAAAGTTCAATACACGGTTCGCGGTGAGCACTGCTCAAGGCACAGCTTCATACATGGCATACGTGTGGAACGGAACGGTCACCGTGAGGGCAGACATCTGCCCGCCCTGCGGATCGCGTAGTTTCAAGCTGACCAACGGCAGTCTGGTATGCAATTCTTGCGGCACCGTCTTTGATGCCGTCACCGGCAAGGGAAAGAGCGGAGCCTGCATCCGATATAGCAAGGATTCGGTTTCGTACCAGGTCTCAGGCGATTCAATCGTGATGAAAATGACCGACCTGACGACGGCGTATCAGAATACTCTGACTCCAGACTAGCCCTTCACTCGAGCGACGTTTCAAGAACCCTCGGGACGTCAGGTGGAGCACCGAAAGCCGGCTTCGCCAAGCGTCCTGAGGGTTGACATTTTAAGGTAACCGGTGGTCCGGTCGCCGGGGAGACCGGGGTCTCGATGGGATTCCTGGATGTCAACGGAAAGGGCGGGAAAGCGATCTGCTCGCTCTAACGGAGGTCAAGCATGATGTGGCAAGGTTTTGGATGGGGATATCCTGAAGCGCAGGTACGCCAGCGGAGAGATCGGCAAGGAAGAATTTGACGATAAGAGACGGTCTATCAACTGACGGTGCTACATCAACCCAGAGCCAATTTGTAGATGATCCCCATGGCAGCTCCTCCCAAAACGAGCCAGACGGAATTGACCTTGAACCGAAAGACGAGCACAAGAGATGTGATCGCCAAAAGCGTGGTGAAGATGTCCACTACTCCGGCCCTGCCCAGTTCCCAGGCGACAGCGGCCATCAAACCCAGAGACGCAACGTTAACCCCGTCCAGGAAAGACCGGGCCCATGGTGACTTCGTTGCCCTGGGCAAGAAGCGGCTGAGAAGGGCGACGAAAACAAATGATGGAAGGAACATCCCAAGGGTAGCCAGCAAAGCACCCTGCCAGCTCCCGACGAGATATCCGACGAACGTGGCGCTGCTGGAGACTGGGCCGGGGGTGGCCTGGCCCACGGCAATGGCATCAAGCAGTTGTTGGTTGGTGAGCCAGTGCAGGCGTGTAACGAACTCTGATCTCATGAAGGCGAGCAAGACGTAGCCGCTGCCGTACAGGACGGAGCCTATTTTCAGGAAAGAGAGAAACAGAGTGAGCTGGCTGAAAGCGGCGACGCCAGCCGTCAAAGAAAACGGCACCTTCATCAAGGGAAGGAGAGCGACACCGCTGACTCCCTTCCATCCGAAGCGCCTGACGGCATAGACCAGCAGCACAGCCGCGGCGCCGGCGAAAAGCAACAGTATCTCGTTTATTCCGAGCAGATACAGAGCCACCACCGACAGTCCCGCAAGCGCCGTGACCACGCCTTTGACAGCTTTTCTGCCCAAATCCAGCAGGGCCAAAAGCACAATCGCGATGACGACCGGCTTGATTCCATAGAGCACCCAGCCTACCTGTGGCAGCGAGCCATAACGCACGTATGCCCACGCCAGAGCGAGCGTTGCCAGCATTCCCGGAATGATGAAGAGGACACCGGCGCTGAAGAATCCCCGCCACCCCGCTCTTTTCAGCCCAAGATGGATGGCGATCTCAGTGGCATTGGGCCCGGGAATGAGGTTGGTGGCTCCAACGAGGTCGAGGAACTCCTGGTCGTCTATCCAGTGTCTTGCGCGTACCGTCTCCCGCTGCATTATTGCGATATACGCGGCTGGACCACCAAAAGAGAAAGCCCCCAGCTTCAAGAATAGCGCGGAGACTTCGGCGACCGCTCCGAGCCCGTGCCTTGCGGGAGGATCTGTCTGATTCATAATCCCTGCACTTCAGTTAGCATCGGCTCCGGTTTCGCCCCTCCCCAAAATCGGTACATTGTAGCACGGACCGGGCGGCCTCAGGGCCTAATCTATCGTCCTGTCCAAGTCTACACTTCAGGTAGCCGGGATTTTGATGGCGCCCGTTGACAAAGGCTGCACCGGATGGTATCTTTGACACAATGTAGACCAAGTTGGTAATAAAACTCAACAAATACAGGAGAGGAACATGGTACAGACGGGACAGCGAGAAGACACGGTAACCTTCGGGAGCCTGCGGATACCCAGGATAAGAAGGGGCATCGCGTACGATTCCACGGAGCTCATTGGAAACACGCCCCTGGTGAGACTTCATAGAGTCACGGACGGAGCGCAGGGGCAGGTTGTGGCGAAGCTGGAGTCGTTTAATCCGGTTCATAGTGTTAAGGACCGTATCGGGGTTGCCATGATCGTGGCTGGCGAGCAGATCGGGGCGATAAAACCGGGCACGGTGCTAGTGGAACCCACGAGCGGTAATACAGGGATTGCGCTCGCTTTTGTGGCAGCCGCCAAGGGCTACAGGCTAATCCTGACAATGCCGGAAACGATGTCGATGGAGCGGCGTCAGCTGCTATCCATTTTTGGCGCCGAGCTCATACTGACACCGGGTCCCGAGGGGATGAAAGGCGCCATCAAAAGGGCTGAGGAACTGGTCGCGGCAAACCCCAACTATGTGATGCCTCAGCAATTCAAGAACCTGGCAAACCCTGAAATTCACCGACTCACAACTGCCGAAGAGATCTGGCGCGACACTGAGGGAAAGGTTGACATTCTAGTTTCCGGGGTGGGGACTGGCGGAACGCTCACCGGAGTCGCCGATGTCATCAAGAAGCGAAAGCCTGAGTTCAGGGCGGTGGCCGTGGAACCCTTAGATTCTCCCGTTTTGTCCGGAGGGAAACCGGGTCCGCACAAGATCCAGGGAATTGGCGCCGGCTTCGTCCCGGATGTTCTCCAGGTGAAGCTCATCGATGAGATCGTCAAAGTGACCGCGGACGATGCGGGCAAGACCTCTAGAAGGCTTGCGAAAGAAGAGGGCATACTCGCCGGGATTTCGTCGGGTGCAGCGACGTGGGCGGCGGTCCAAATAGCTAAGAGGCCGGAGAACGAAGGCAAATTGATCGTGGTGATCCTTCCGGACACCGGAGAGAGGTACCTTTCAACGTGGCTATTCCAGGAGCCTCCTGCATCACCGAAGCAGTAGCCCACTTTTTTCCTGGACAAACGGGGTCGGCGGTCTCAAGGGGAGAGACTAACCGAACGGCCGCCTACCCCAAGACAAGCCCCCGTTAAGACGTGGGTGCGGTCTTTGCCGGTCGATCCGGCACGAGGTTATGGATCTGTACCGGAAGGAATGACGGTGACCACGACCGTCTCCTGGGGTTCGGGATCTCTATGGCCTGGGTTTAGCCCTTGGGGATTCCGTTCTCGCACGGGACGCCCGTCTGGCACAGACCACAGCCGGCATAGTGGCCGATGTACCCTTCTCGGCCTTCCTCTTTGACGATGTCCTTGCCTTTGTTGAGATAGTCAGAGCATTTCTGTTTATCGTGGCCCCTGGCGGTGATGGCGCCTGCCGGGCAGCGCTCAATGCACTTACCGCACTGCTTCCCCTGGTAAGACAGACAGGCTCCGTAATGGTCCTTGAAAGTCCGTTCGGTTGCCTTTAGAGGTGCATTCGTGACCACGCTTCCGCAACGCATCGCCATGCCCCTGGAATTGATGAAGGCGTCGGTCAGGCCGAACGTGCCCAGCCCTGCGGCGAAGGCGATGTGCCGCTGCGACCAGTTGGAGCTGAAGCTCTTCATATCAACCTTGTGGTACTTCTCGAGGTCCGGAGCAGTCGCTGCGTAGCCAAGACCTTCCAGCATCGAGACCAAGTCCCTTGAGAGCCTGGCCACGAACTCCTGTCCGGTCCAGCGAGTCAGATTCCACTCCAGGCAGCCAACCTTTGTCTCCTGGCGCTGTTTTGCCCGTGTCGCCTTTGCGATGGGCATGATAAACGAGACCACGCTCGCGTTCTCTGGTTTCAAAGCATCGCCTTTGGCCTGCGCGTGAAGCTCCAGCGCTTCCCTGGGCGTCAGGTGCTGTGTGCCGATAATGCTCTTGTATTGCTCAAATAGGGGATCATCACCGGCGGCGAAGCCGACCAGGGGTTCATCGAAGAACGGCCCCCCGGATTTCTCCACGACATTCGATGGGCTCTCACGGACAAAGTCCTTGATCCACTTTTCAAGAGAACCTGCGGGATTGTCATCGAACGAACGTTGGTTCATGGCTGTCCCTCACTAATAAAGCAGGGCGGGGACAAGCCCCGCCCTGAGATGTTTCGCTCTGGCCTATTTCTTGACGGCCGCTTTGACTCTGGCTGCCGACTTCTTCGCCGGAGAGGTTTCAGGAGCCTTCGTGATTCGACAAAGCAGCGCCTTCATTTGTGAGTACCCGGTGACCGGGTCACGAGGCTCGAGCTGGGTCAGCATGTTGGAGTTAGCCTGGGACCATCCATGAGGAATGCTCACGATTCCGGGATGGAGCGTCTTGGTGGTGCTCGCCCTCATGGTGATCTGTCCCGTGATCGTCTCGATGACGATCATATCCTTGTCTGCGACGCCGTACTTGGCAGCCGTTTCAGGATTGATCTCGGCGATCGGCTCCATTGCATCCTTGCGCAATGAAGGGATATTGCGGAACTGGGTGTGGGTGTATTGAGGCAGCCTTGCCCCGGTGGTCAGGATGACAGGGAACTTCTCGGCCAGTTCAGGACTCTGTACGGGGGTCTGGCTGTCCTCGACGTGCTTCGGGAGCGGATCGTAGCCCGCGTCGGCAAGGGTCTGCGAGTAGATCTCGATCTTGCCCGACGGGGTGCGGTAGCCTCCCTGGGCGTACTTCTTTTCCATATAGAACACGCCTTCCGGGTGGTCCTGTTCAAGCTGTTGTCTGGTCAGCCCACTGGGCTTGAGGAAGAAGTCAATGACCTCATCCTCAGTGTTCCAGGGGAACTGCTCGGCATATCCCATTCTTCTGCCAAGCTCGGTCCAGATCTTCCAATCAGGCCAACTTTCGCCGATAGGTTCGACAACCTTTTTCCTGAGCATGGCATAGGGGATGCAGGTGTTGACTCCGTAGACGTAACCAACCCCGCCCTTTTCCATATGTGAGGCGGCCGGCAGTACGATGTCGGACAGTTTCGCGGTGTCCGTCATGAAGAGGTCGATCGTGACCATGAAATCGAGCTTCTTCATAGCCTGCTGGACGCGCACCGTGTCAGGCAGGGTCAGAGCAGGATTGCCGCCCTGGCAGATAAGGGCCTTGATGAAATAAGGCTTGCCATCCAGAACTGCGTCTGGGAAAAGCATCTGTTGCCCATAGGGAGAGGTGCGGCCCCAGAACCGGCGGAACAAGGGATGAGATTCGGCGCCAATCGGCTCGCCGACTTCAGGCACCCTCAGGTCGCCAAGTCTGATAAACGGAATAGTCGTCCATCCGCCCTTCACATCAACATTTCCGGTGATGATCTGGAGGAGTGCCTGGGCGCGGTTGGTCTGAAACCCGTTAATGTGCTGATCGATGGAGCACGTGCCTGGGTTGATGCAGGCCGGTTTCGTCGTCGCAAACAAACGCGCGATTTTTCTGATGTCGTCCGCGGGAATCCACGTAATCTCGGAAACCTTCTCGGGCGTGTATTCTTTGACGTGCTCTTTGAGCTTGTCGAAGCCCAGCGTGAACTCATTGATGAACTTCTTATCTTCGAGTCCTTCGCCGATGATGACGTTCATCAGACCCAGGGCGAGAGCACTGTCGGTGCCCGGCCTGATCTGCACGTGCATGCCCTTTTCGGCGATCGACGTCCGCTTGGGGTCAACGACGATGAGATGTTTTAGAGTGCCGGCCTCCATCGCTTTGTAGATCTTGTTGGCGATGGTCATCCGGGAATTGTCCATGTTCTGGCCCCAGACAATCAGACAGCCGGCATTCCAGGGCTCCTCGATAGGATAGGTGCCGAAGGTCATCTGTCTTGCCATAATGCGGGAGCGGAAGCAATTGCCTTCAACGGACAGCAGGTTGGGAGTTCCGTACACGCCGCGGAACCTTTGGGCAAACCCAGCCAACTCGATGTTTTCCGTGCCGATCGAGCCGCTGTAGACTGCCAGCGCCTGGGCCCCGTACTTTTCCTTTATGCCCTTGAGCTTCTCGACAATGGTGTTCAGCGCTTCATCCCAGCTGATCCTCTGAAAGCTCCCATCGGCTGCCTTCTTCATCGGATACTGGAGGCGCTCAGGAGAATAGACGTAATCGATCAGCGCCTCGCCTCGGGGGCAGATGAACCCTTCGCTGACGCCGTGTTCTTTCATACCCTCGACTTTGACCATCTTGCCGTCTTCAACATAGGCATTAATGCCGCAACTGTTGATGCACAGAATACAATCGGTCTTGACGACCTTCTTAACCATGGTGTCTTCTTCCTCCTAGAAAAACCCTACTAGTCGTTTTTCTACGACACGCAACTGTCAGTATATTCCCGGGCCCATCGAACGTCAAGGATCGGGAAAAGCGATTCGACCCCGGACTCCGATTTTAGGATCAAAATCGCGCGTTTCTGACTCATCAGGTTAATGAACGTATGTTAAGCATGACCCTTGCTCAGCCGGGCAATGTGCCCCGGCTGATGGTAGTATGTCGATCGCCTGACGGCGGGGAGAAATGCGGTGGGTACCCCTACCCGGATCGTCATGACTATCGCGCTTTCGGACTGGCCAGCGTGAGCGGTAGCCTGCAAAGAGGCACTTGAAGTTCAAGCTTACGCACGCAGATCGACGAGCCTAAGGAGGACCCTTGTCCAGCATGGCTTTCACCACTCCCGCTATCCCGCCGATGGGCAGAAGCTGGGCTTTCTTCTCGGTGCGCCATTTGACTTCAACGCTGTCCTTTTCCAGGTTGCGTGGGCTGACGGTAACCCGCAATGGCATACCGAGCAGGTCGGCATCGTTGAACTTCACGCCCGGAGACTCGGCCCTGTCGTCAAACAGCACCTCGACTCCGGCTGCGGTCAGCTCCGCGTACAACTTGTCTGCTGTCTCCGACACCCTGGCATCTTCGACGAACAGAGCGCAAAGGTGCACCTGATACGGGGCAATGTTGAGAGGCCAGATGATCCCCTTGTCGTCGTGGCTCTGCTCGATCGCCGCGGCCAGCAGCCTCCCCACCCCGATTCCGTAGCAGCCCATGGTGATCACTTTCGAGTCGCCACCCTCGTCCGTGAAGTAAGCCCCCAGCTTCTCGCTGTACAGCGTGCCCAACTTGAAGATGTGGCCGACCTCGATGCCCCGTACTGCCTCGAGTTTCATGCCGCACCTGGAGCAAGCGTTGCCCGCCCCCGCCAGCGCTATGTCGGCGACCACCTCCGCGGTAAAATCGCGCCCGTAATTCACATTCCTGACATGCGTGTCGGACCGGTTTCCCCCTGCGATAAGGTTGGGCTGGCCCGGGACGGAATCGTCTGCCACAACCCTGATCCGGTTCAATCCGAGGGGCGAGGCAAAACCGGGCAATATCCCCTGTGCCACAACTTCTGCCTCGGTTGCCAGTCGGATTTCCTTCGCTTTCAGAGCGTGGGACAGTTTCATTTCGTTTACCGCCAAGTCTCCGCGAATGACGACGAAGACGAATGCCCCGTCCGCGACGTAAAACACGGCCTTAAGCATCTTTGAAGGCTGCACCTTGAGGAAGCTTGCGACCTCCTCGATGGATTTCAATCCTGGAGTAGCCACTTCTTCGATGGGCAGAGGATCTCCACTTCCTGTCTGGTTAGCGACAACAGCTTTGTCGAAGCTCGCCTTTTCGGCATTGGCGGCGTAGCCGCATTTGGGGCAGTTGATGATCGTGTCTTCTCCCGTCTCTGTGGGCAGCATGAATTCGTGAGAGTCCTTGCCGCCGATGGCTCCGCTGTCGGCCTCGACCATAATTGAGGTGAGACCGCATCGAGAGTAGACATTCTTGTAGGCAGTCACCATCTGCGCATAGCTGACATCCTGGCCCGCCTGGTCTCTGTCAAAGCTATAGGCATCCAGCATGATAAACTCGCGAACTCGGATCAGCCCGGCACGTGGTCTGGGCTCATCGCGGAACTTATTCTGCATTTGATAGAGGTTGACCGGCAGGTCCCGGTAACTGCGGACGCTGTGTGCGACTATCTCGGTGACGACCTCTTCGTGAGTGGGCGCGAGCACGAGGGTCCGCTCGCGGCGGTCCTTCGTGAGAAACACGGGCAGCGTGGTCTCAAAGGCCTTGTCCCTCCCCGACTTCTGCCAGAGCTCCAGGGGTTGGAGGGTGGGCATGAATATCTCTTGAGCGCCAGCGCGGTCAAACTCGTCACGAATGATGTTCTGGATCTTTCTCAGGGATCTCCATGACAGCGGCAGGTACGTGTAGATGCCAGATGCTACCTGGCTGATCATGCCTGCCCGCAAAAGCAGCCGGTGAGAAGGAGTGTCCGCTTCGGAGGGGATTTCGCGCTGGGTTTTGGTCACGAGTTTAGAGATTCGCACAGGAGTTACCTACTTCTTAAATTCATTCTTGCCGACTGCGACAAAGACGATGGCAAGGATTCCAAGGACAGTTGCCGGCGGAAAAAGGGCGCAGATTGCTCCCAGAAGGGACATGCCCCAGCTTTTCTTCTGGACAGCGAATATTCCTCCGATAATGGCGAGAATAGCGGCGATGATGTACACGATACCCAGGAGCATTCCAAGCCTGGGGAAGAAACCCATTCGACTCTCGCGGGCGAGGCCGCGGAAGAATACGAGGACGCCACCGATGATGGTGAGTATTCCGGCGGTAACCGGCATCCAGCCGTTCCTCGATTGTTCGGGAGCTGGCTCAGGTGATACAGGGGGCGTTCCCGGAACAGGTGTTGATGACATGTCTGCCTCCGCTCAGGCTCCAGCCTCAGAGTATTTAATCATATCGGTGTCGGCCTTACTAGCGTCCGAGACTCCTCGCCCGCAAGTAAACGAACTGAAGTGCCTGAGCCGGTTCATTTCGCGCTCCTGGCGATTACCCACCCGAGGATGATAACGGGCAGAGTGAAAACACCCCAGACAAGAGTCTCGAACCAGGTGAAAGGCGGCTGCTTGATTATGCCGGCAGATGTCAGGAACAGCATCAGGATCAAAGCAAGGTTGAAAATGACGGTGTACCAACCAAGAATCTTCAAGCGACCCTCCGTTACTTTGCCTGTTGGTTTAGATTCTACTACCCGTGACTCGGACCGCGTATTCAGTACGCGCAGTCAGAGCATATGCGTGAGTTCGTCACCCCTGCGAAAGCAGGAGTCCACGTCCTACCCTCCGGCCAAGCCCTCGTACAAATCGAGCCAATCCGGGTTGTAGGCGCTGATGAGTTCGATTTTCCAGGCGCGTTTCCATTTCTTAACCTGCTTTTCGCGTTCGATGGCCCTGACGACGCTCTCGAACTGCTCGAAGTACACCAACCGGTGAATCGCGTACCTCTTGGTGAAACCCTCGAAGATGCCTTGTTTGTGCTCAGCCACGCGTCTCAGGAGATTGCTTGTGACGCCGACGTAGAGAGTACCGTTTCGATCACTGGACATGACATAGAAATAGCCGCACTTGCCGGTTCCCGAGAGGTCGAGGCCGCGGATTCCTGCTTCCGCAGAAATGACCAGATTGAAGGGTGGCTCAGACCGTGGTTGAAACTCCTCCCTCGGCTCAATCATTCGGGATCGCTCATAGGACATCCCAGCCTTCAGGCAAGATCGGGGTTGACCAAGATGGGTCCGGCCGCCAGTTCTCCCAGCTGTTGAAGATTGACTCTCCTGATTGAAGCAAGCCCACAGCCTTTGTTCCCTCTTCGTAGAGGGCGGTGGCCTTTTCTGCGGATACGAGCCCTGCGACGACCGCCTCCTCAAGTTCGTCCCCATCGTCCCAACGCCAGTCCTTCAAGTCAGACGTCAGGATAACATCGAGAATACTGTCTTCGAAATCGAACCCTAGAGAACCGCGCTTAAGGGGCTCTTCAAAGTTAATATACCAGTGGCTTAGTGTGTCATCAGCGTTGCGGAATATCAAAACCGAGTACTCGTCGCCGGGAACTGACATGCGCAACAAGCTCATGGTGGGCCACGTGGCATCCGCAAAAACCCAGTTTGACCTTTCGATTGGCCTGAGGAACTCGCCCGCTAAGAACCGCGTCCGCTTTTCCACAGAATCCCTTGAGGCAGATAGCATGCAACTAGATCCGAACTATCTTGGACGCAGATAGCGGGCCTTGCCTGCCAGATCTTTCCCTGCCAGAGTTGCCTCAATACGATGGGCTGGCCCGCGAGAAAGTGGTCTTGACGCATCGTACTTCCCATGACGCGAAATTGTCCTGTGGAGACAAGGGACAAAGCGACACCGTCATTCCCGCGAAAGCGGGAATCCAAGTCCTATCCGCTGGCCGGACCCACGTAAAAATCCAGCCGACCGCGTTGTAGTTGTTGGCTAGTTCCTTCAGGGAGCGATTCCGTTTCTTGTCCCCATTACTGTTAGATGTTTGGCCTTGCCTTCCACCACCCCGCCGCCTGCTCGTAGGCGTGGGCGACCTGCAGGATTGTCTCCTCGGCAAACGGCTTGCCGATAATCTGCATGCCGATGGGCAGGCCATTGGCAAAGCCGGCGGGAATGGAAATGGCCGGGACGCCGGCGATGTTGATGGGCAGCGTGCAGACGTCGCTCAGGTACATCTGGAGCGGGTCGTCGGCCTTCTCGCCGATCTTGAAGGGCACGGTGGGGGAGGTGGGCGTGATCAAGGGCGTCGTACTTCTCGAAAGCCTCATCGAATTCCCGCCGGATGAGGGTGCGCACCTTCTGCGCTTTGAGATAATAGGCGTCGTAGTAGCCGGCGGAAAGGGCGTAGGTGCCCAGCATGATGCGCCGTTTGACCTCGGGGCCGAAGCCGAACTGGCGGGTCTTTTCCATGGCTTCCCACATGTTGTTCGTCTCCTTGTAGGAATAGCCGTATTTCACGCCGTCGTAGCGGGCCAGGTTGGCCGATGCCTCGGAGGGGGCGATGATGTAATAGACGGCCAGGGCATCGGGTGTGAGGCAGGGAGACGTCCCAATCTACCTCAGCCCCCAGCTCCTCCATGGTCTCGATGGCAGCCCTGATGGCCGGTCGACCTCTGGCTGCATGCCTTCGACGAAGTACTCCTTGGGCACACCCAGTCGCAGACCTTTGAGGTCACGCCCCAGGTTTCTGGTGTAGTCCGGCACGGCTGGGCACGGAGGTCGAGTCCCGCGGGTCATGTCCGGAGATGGCGTTCATCACCAGGGCGCAGTCTCGCACGTCCCTGGTCAGCGGGCCGATCTGGTCGAGTGAACTGGCGAAGGCTACCAGCCCGTAGCGGCTGACCTGTCCGTAGGTCGGTTTCAGCCCGACGACGCTGCAGAAACCGGCCGGCTGGCGGATGCTGCCGCCGGTATCGGAGCCCAGGGCGTAAACAGCCTCCCGGCGGCGACACCAGCGGCCGAACCGCCGCTGCTGCCGCCCGGCACACGCGCCAGGTCCCAGGGGTTGTGCGTGGTGAAAAAGGCGGAGTTCTCGGTGGAAGAGCCCATGGCAAACTCGTCCATGTTGGCCTTGCCGACAATCACCGCCCCTGCGGCGTTGAGCTTTTCGACTACGGTGGCATTGTACGGCGGAACGAAATTCTCCAGCATTTTGGAGGAGCAGGTGGTAGCGTGCCCCTGGTGCACATATTGTCCTTGATTAGAGCCGGGATGCCGGTGAGAGGACCCGCCTTTCCTTCGGCGATTGCCTCATCGGCGTTCTTCGCCTGCTGCATCGCCAGGTCACCGGTCACAGTCACAAATGCCTTGACCCTGGGTTCGACGGCCTCAATCCGGTCAAGGTAAGCCTTTGTCAGTTCGACCGATGAAATCTTCTTCGTGGTCAATAATTCGTGGGCTTCGTGTATCGTAAGGTTCGTTTCCAACGATCTCTCCATTCCGGCTGCCTGTGGGGGGCCGTGGGGCGGCATCTAGTTGCGCCGACCCGGATTACTCTTCGAGTACGGCATTGACCTTAAAGAACTCGCTCTCTTGCCTTGGCGCGTTTGCCAGCACGCTGTCCTGAGGCAAGGAGGGCTCAATGTTGTCATCCCGCATGACGTTGTTCAGGGCGATGGACTGGGCCGTCGGGGGGATCCCATCAGTGTTCACCTCGCGCAGGATTTCGAAGTTTTCGAGGATATTCGATAATTGTTCCTGCATCTTGTCAACGTCTGTGTCAGTGACGCCTACCCTGGCAAGGCGGGCAATATGTAGCACTTCTTCTCTGGTGAGCTTCATCGTCGACCTCAATCAAAGATACGCGGAATTATACCAGATCGGGGAGTCGTCTTACCGGTGTCCGCACCTGTGCTTTGCTATAATCCATGCTGAATATGAAGGGACGTCTGGTGACTACCATCATCAGCACTTTTGCCGAAGAAGCGGCAGCCCTGTTTCTCGGGCTTTGGGTTTTGCCCAGGTTCGGGATCCATGTACCTGTCCTCGTCCTTGTCGTCCTCATGCTGCTATGGCTTGGGTGGTCTGTCTTGACCTATCAAACGGGAGCTCGTGCGCTGGGCCGGAAGCCCGTGGAAGGCCTGACGAATATGAAAGGCACGACGGGCGTCGTGGTCAAGACGCTCCATCCTGACGGCATGGTCAAGATAAAAGGGGAACTCTGGTCGGCCCGCTCCACTGCGGGCAGGTTAGAGGCGGGCGCGAGAGTGACCGTGGTGGATCAGGAAGGACTCAGACTGTCTGTCGTACCAGAGTCAGGCGGCCTTCCTGCGGTCGACAAACGACACGACTAGAAGGCCAACTCCCACAATTGCCATGACAATGCTGAAAACCAACAATGGCCTCAGCGCGTCCCAATAGAGATGAGGCAGCCACGCCTCCAGAGCTGCAGGAATACTCGTCATGGAAGCCCTCCCGACAAAGAAACCCCCGATGGCGACGCCAATTCCCTCGGTGATCCCATAAACCAGGAAGGTGATTCCGAGGTCGCGGGATGCTCCCTTGATCTGGTGGTGAATCAGAGCGATAGCCGCGATGAGCAGCAAGATGCTAACGATGAGGAGCACAAAGTAGAAACGGAAATGGTCGAGGGCCTTCTTAGCGTTCTCCAACCCGTTTTGCGTCGAGGCTATGGCATCGGCCATGGAGGAGGATGCTCCCAGTCCCAGCGAGGACTGATCGATCACGACGGAGGCAGGGACCTGCGACGCAAAGACATCATAGTACTGGTTGAAGACGGAGTCGAGCTGGGCCTGAGATGCACCAGCCAGTTGGCTTGGAGGGGATTTCAGAAAAGCGGCGCGCGCGTTCGTCTTCAACGTCGCCTTCATCTGATCAAGCGAAATGACCAACCTGAGAGTGGATCTGTCTCCTACAAAATAATCCACGATCGGTCCGGATGCGGCATTTATCTGCTGCCCAAGCCACGGGTCCAGGGCAGGCATTGCCTGGTCGAGATAGACCGTGAGCTGGGGCAGAACGGCAGGAATGTATCTGACAAGTTCGTCTCTGAGGCTCTGCCTGGCAAATGATAGAACTCCCGGATCGTTTGCTACCGAGTTCACAAATCCCTGGCTGAGAACCGTGGCTTTGATGATGCCGTGAAGATCGATGCTACCTGTTCTGCCCTGAAGATAGTCATAGATCTGTGAATTTGCCGCTCTCAGCTGGGTCTTCAGCTGGGGCTCCAGACTGGAGATCGCACCGACCAGGACTTCTCGTGCCTTCGGGGTCAAATCTGTTTGGGAACTCAGGCTTTCGGAGGTCAGTTCTCCGATGTTGAGCTTGTCCAGCTCATTGGGCACGAAGTGCCTATTGAGCACCGCGCCATTGACGACAAGGGCCGCCCCGAAGGCGGACAAGCAAAGAAACAATACAAAGCTGAGAAGGGCGAGCGCGATTCCCTTCAGTACCTTCACTCTATCTCCTCGGTACCAGCCGGCAGAAGGTTGCTGCGGGGCACCCAACGGTGGGCGTACTAGCCTAAATCATACGCATGGGTGGATGGCAGAGCAATAGTATTGTCGTTCAAGGTCGTCGATGCCTGTTTCCTTGAAACAGACTGAGGCTATCGCTATTATATTCAAAAGCATGGATGAGCTGGAGAACATATGAGATCGGGCGGCTACGGCAATCAGGGGTTGGGAATCGTAACTTACATCATCATTACTTGCGTTGTACTGTATGTAGCGACCTCGATCCCAAGCAATGCGGCCCTCTTCAATCTCCTGAGCTTTCAGCCCAGCGAGTTCTTTAAGCAGCCATGGTCCATCGTGACGAGCATGTTCCTTCATGCCCCATTTCCCAATTTTACGCACATCCTGTTCAATATGCTGGTCCTGTATTTCTTCGGTGGCTTTCTGCTCGGTCTCGTCGGGAACACCCGTTTTATCCTGGTGTACTTCATCGGCGGCATAGTGGGGAATCTAGTCTTCTGGGCACTAACCGGCCCGTATTCGGTAGTGGTTGGCGCTTCCGGGGCGATCTTCGCCGTGGAGGGAGCTCTTGTGGTCCTGAGGCCGAAACTGCCAGTCTTTGTCTTTCCCATTCCAGCGCCTATCCCACTCTGGCTATCGGTGATTGGCGCATTCCTGCTGACCTATTTCGCCGCAGGAAACGTAGCGTGGCAGGCACACCTGGGCGGGCTGGCCTTTGGCCTGCTTGCCGGGTTGTATTTCAAGTGGAGAGAGAACCCGCGCAGGGTTTTCTAGGGCACCCTCTTCGCGGTTCTCGGCGCGATGCTTAATGTTGAGCGAGAAGGTCTGTAAGCCGCTACTGACAAGCAACGACATCGAGGGCGCAGTCGAGCGCCTTGCCTCAGAGATCGGCCGCGACTACAGCGGCAAGAACCCGGTGGTCCTAGGGGTTCTCAAAGGATCATTCATTTTTCTGGCCGATATCATCCGCAAGCTTAATTTTCCCATGGAGATCGACTTTGTCCGTATGTCCAGCTATGGAACCGGGACTGTCACTTCGGGAAGGGCGAAGATGATGCTGCGGCCGTCCTGCAAAGTCGAGGGCAGAGATATTCTCATTATCGAAGACATTGTCGATACCGGGCTGACTATCTCCCAGGTCGTCAAGTATCTGAAGCGAAAACATCCGGCGTCCATCAGAATCTGTGCTTTGGCCGACAAGCCGGAGCGTCGACGTGTGAATGTTACCGTTGACTACCTCGGGTTCACCGTTCCCGATAGATTTCTCGTGGGCTACGGGCTTGACTGGGACGAGAAATACCGCAACCTCTCCGATATCTGCACGCTGGACGATGGACATCCGGGCTGATCTCATCAGCGTGGCCAGAGGAGAGCAGCCATGCGATCTTCTCCTCGCTAATGGCCGCATTGTCAATGTACTCAACGGCAGAGTGGAACGGGGTAGCGTGGCCATCCAGGGCGAGACGATCGCGGCGGTGGGAGACTATTCCCGCGCCAGGCAGCGAATTGACCTCCACGGAGAATATGTTGCCCCTGGGTTCATCGACGGCCACGCTCATCTCGAGAGTTCGATGCTGGATGTCCCACAGTATGCCATGGCAGTGGCATCTCGCGGCACGACCGGTATCGTCACCGACCTCCACGAAATCGCCAACGTCTCAGGCATAGCCGGCCTGAGGTATGTCATCGATTCGGCTCGGGACCTTCCGCTCGACATTTTCTTGATGGCGCCTTCCGCCGTGCCGGCGACGAGCCTTGAGACCTCGGGCGCTTGCCTGGATGCCAAAGCGTTGGTCCAAGTCCGGGAGTGGAAGCAATGTATCGGCCTGGGCGAGGTAATGAACTACCCGGGCGTGTTGTCTGGAGACAGAGAAGTCCTTGCCAAGCTTGCGCTTTTTGAAGGCAGGAGGGTGGATGGCCACGCTCCTGGCCTGACTGGTAACGTTTTGCGGGCATATATTGCGGCAGGAATTCGGTCGGACCATGAATCGGTCGCGTTGTGCGAGGCGGAAGAGAAGTTGAGTCTGGGCATGCACATAATGATCCGAGAAGGTTCGAGTGAAAAGAACCTTGAGGCCCTCCTGCCGCTGGTTAACGACAAGACCTATCCCATGTGCATGCTGGTCGTAGACGACCGGAGTTGTGTCGATATTCTGGAGGATGGAGACCTCGATGCAGTAGTGCGCAGGGCTATCAGGCTCGGGCTCGACCCCGTAAGGGCAATCCAGCTTGCGACGATAAACCCCTCCCGTTATTTCGGGCTCGAGGGACAGGGAGCGATAGCGCCGGGGTATCAGGCCAATATCGCGGTAATTGAGGACCTTAGCGGTCTCCGCGTTGACCGAGTGTTCTATCACGGAAAACTCGTCGCGGAAGCTGGTGAGTCGGCCTTCCAGGTCAAACGTCCCACTTCAGCCGGCCAGAGGGGAATCTTCAAAGTCAAGCCCTTTGTCCTCGAAGACTTGAGAGTCCCGTCATCCCCCTCCGGGGCCAACGACGTATCGCTGCGCGTCATTGAGATCGTACCGGGGCAGATCATAACCAGACAGGTAATCGAGCATATCGAAACGAAAGGCCTGGATGTCAGGTCGAACCTGGACCGCGATATCCTCAAGCTCGCTGTCGTGGAGCGGCACACGGCGTCCGGGAACATCGGCCTTGGATTTGTCCGCGGCTTCGGGCTCAAATCCGGGGCGATCGCATCCTCCGTGTCCCACGATTCACACAATATTATCGTCGCAGCCGTGGATGATACTTCTATGTACTGCGCAGTAAAGGAAATTGAGCGAATGGGAGGGGGATTGGTGGCGTGCTTGGGAGATCACGTTCTGGCTTGTCTCCCTCTGCCAATCGCTGGGCTGCTGTCAGACAGGCCGCTCGATGAGACTGTTAACGCTATGCTTAAGCTGGAAGCGACCGCTCTGGAACTGGGATGCACCCTCCCATCACCCTTTGCTTCTCTCTCTTTTCTTGCCCTGCCAGTGATCCCTGCCTTGCGCTTGACTGATCTGGGACTGGTCGATGTGGGCCAGTTCAAATTGGTCAGCCTCCAGTGTTGACGTGGGCGTCTTCTTGAAGACGCGGCTGGGCCCGTGGTATTGTTCAATCTATCCCAGACTGATATGGATCGAAATATCTCCGATCCATTGGGACACAGTCCTGGATGGGACCTGGTTCCATTTCTTCTTCTATAATTACGCATGGCGCCGAACTTGGACCGGGTCTAGTGGTGTATGGGAGACTGTACCAAAAAGGCAAAGAAGTTCCTTCGGATTGTCCTGAGAGCCTGGATCCTCCTTCTGGTTGGCGTACTTGTGGTTGTCGCGCTCGCGTATCACGAGGAAGTGCCATCAGTCCTTGCACAGTCTTCCGTCGACAAATTGCCTGACGACACCCAGGCACGGTCCGGGCAGAAGGTCCTTGTTATCAGCCCCCATCCGGATGATGAGACGATCGGATCAGGGGGGTACATCGTCGCCTCAATCAAGGCCGGTGCGGAAGTGCGCGTTCTTCTCGTAACCGATGGCAATCGGCATGGCAAGAAGGAGATAAGGCACGCTGAATTTGAGAAGGCGACTGCCATTCTGGGCGTGACTCCCGATGATCTCGTGTTCCTTAATTTTCCAGACGCAAGCCTCGCACACAGCGACGATCTATTGCTCCGCGCTGCTCTGGAGAAGCAGATAGATGATTTCAGGCCCGACATACTTGTATATCCGGACCGGCGGGATTCTAATCCCGACCACTACACCATCGGGAGAATCACTGACTCCATACTCGAAGTCCATCCGTCGATAATTCGCCGCGAGTACCTGGTTCACTTCGCCGTCCTTTATCCCCGTCCGCGCAAATTCGACGTGTCGCTCTACCTGCTTCCGCCGCGAAACCTTGTAACATTCGACCGCAGTTGGAGCCAATTCCCGCTCACACAAGCGGTCGAAGATACAAAACAAGAGGCCATCTTCGCCTATCAGAGCCAGCTGGCTGAGCCGTGGCTCAAGGGCCTGTTGCTTTCCTCGGTCCGCCGGAACGAACTGTTTTCCGGCCCCGCTCAGCCGGTGCCTGCCAGGTAGCTCTGGCAGGGTAAGGCGCTGGGATATCTCCTTTCACCGACCCGCGATCGTGAAATTCTGGACTACCCCTCGCGGCCTTGCTAGAATAGAAGCTCAGGCAACCGTAGGAGCTTCGTTGTTCCATCCCTATATAAGCCCTCTCTTCGAGAATCGTTATGACGCTGGCCGTCAACTCGCCGCGAAGCTGACAGACTACAAGGGTAAGTCTGCCCTTGTTCTCGCCGTTCCGAACGGGGGCGTCCCTGTCGCTTCGGAGATCGCGAAAGCTATCGATGCCGAGCTCGACATTGTCGTGGTGCGCAAGTTGCCTATGCCGTTGCATCCCGAGGCTGGCTTTGGGGCTGTGGCAGATGATGGGTCTTTTGTGTTCAACGAAGAGCTCGTGGCGCAGCACGGCATAACGCAGCAGCAAATCGACGATCAGGTGGCGCTGGTGACCTCGCAGGTAAGACAGCGAACGCTGCTATATCGAAAAGACCGTTCCTTTTCGCTCATTCGAGGCAAGACCGTGATCCTGGTAGATGACGGGCTGGCTTCGGGCTATACCATGTTAGCCGCGGTGCAGTCGATGAGCCGGCGCCATCCCGGCGAAATCGTCGTCGCCGTCCCCGCGGCGTCGCCAATTGCCGTGGAGAGAGTGAGCAAAGTAGCGTTGGTTCGTACCGTGGCACAAGGAACCGGACCTCGCTTCTCCATTTCCGAATACTACCGACACTGGCACGATGTCCCGGATAGCGACGTCATCAGGATACTGGACGAACAGCAGGGATTTCGGCTGAACCGGCAGCCAAGGCGATAACCCCATCTGAGACTGGAGCCTCCGCTTGCGGAACCTATTGTGTTGAAGATGAAAGTTGAGAATGATTTGGAGAGATCACTCGAGTCTCAGTTAGCTGCGAACGCGCTTTCTCAAAAGCGCTCCATGAACAAATGGGCAGTCCTCGCCATAGTCACCTTGATCAACATGCTGGCAGTTGGCTTCCCGTGGACTGTGATGCCGGTGCTGTTCAGCAGTGCTTCCAAAGAGCTTCACCTGTCCATCGCACAAATTGGAACGATCTGGGGCATGCTGCCCGTGGGAGCCGCTGCAGTGGCTCTTGCAGGTGGTATGCTCGGCGACCGAATTGGGTTCGTCAAAGCCGTTGGCATAGGCTGTTTTGCCGTCGCCGCGGCCAATTTGCTGAGAGGGCTGTCGACGAGCTTCCTGACCATGAGTGCAACCATGTTCCTCACCGGAGCTACGGTGGCCATCATCTTCCCCAACCTGCAGAAGGTCGGGGTGGTGTTCTTTCCACCGAAGCAACTGGGGATTGCCACAGGAATCCAGGTTGCAGGCTTTGCCGTCGGCGGTGTGCTCACCACTGCCCTTGCCGGCACTGCGTTGATGTCCGCACTGGGTTCATGGAGGAGCGTGCTGTTCTTATACAGCTCGTTCTGCGTGATCATGGGAGTGGTCTGGTTCATCGTGATGCGCGGCGTGGCGCCCGGTCCGGTCGTGAGCTCGAGACAATCTCACACACCGTCCTTCGGCGAGTCCATCGTCGCGGTCTTTTCGCGTCAGGGAGACCTGGCTCCTTTCTATCGGCAACCTCGGGGTCGTCGGCAGCTACATTTCGCTTAACGGATATTTGCCCGTTTACCTGGAGAAGATAGGCCTCTCGAAGAGCATGGGAGACACGATGTCTTCAACTCTTTTCGTAGCGAGCATCGTCGGGGCGATTGCGATTCCTCTTCTGGCAGAAAAGATCGGCGGAACGAAGGCGGTTCTGATCGCCAGTGCCGTCCTGACCGCGGCGGCGATCGTGCTTCTCTCCGTCGCCTCCCCTGCGATGTTCTGGCTGTTGATCCCTCTGGCCGGTTGTCTCACGCAGGGCGTCGGCACGCTGGTCGTCGCCCAGGCGATGCAGTTGAAGAGCATTGGTTCGTTATATGCGGGGACCGCGCTTGGTCTCATCGGCGGCTTCGCCAATTTCGGTGGGTTTGTGATGCCGCTGGCGGGCGGCAGACTGGCCGAGGTCAATCCAAGTTGGCCTTTCCTTCTCTGGTCCGGAGCCAGCCTGCTGGGAACCATTTGCTTCGTGCTGCTGAAGACGAAGAACGCATCGGGCGAGTCGCCGCGTGCCGGTTAGTGCGATAGACTACACGTTGCCGGTTGCCTGATATACAATACCGTTGGCCCACCTAAGGAGGCACTTTGAAAGCGCGTCAGATAGTGGTCCCGCTATTTGCGATGATGATGGCGGCTGCCATCGGCGGGTGCAGCGCACTGAGCAACAAAGCCGCTAGCTCCCAGCAATTGATCAAGGTGGTGCGCGGCGATCTTACCGTCACAGTCAGCGGAAGCGGCAAACTCGATCCGATCAACAGTCGAATGCTGACATTCGCCATCCCCGGCCAGGTTTCCCATGTCTACGTCGGCGAAGGACAGAGAGTTGCCAAAGGCGACAGGATCGCCTCCCTGTCAACGGACTCACTCGAACTTGCTGTCTCTCAGGCTGAACTCTCTGTCGCTCAGGCTCAGGCGGGCATAGCACAGGCCGACGTAGGGGTTAAGACGGCGCAACAGATTCTGGATGCGGCTCTCGGCCGGCCGACGTACACGGAGGTTAAGACTGCGCAGAGCGATGTTGACGAGGCCAAGGCGTATCTCCAGTACATAACGACCAATATGGCAAATTCGGCCCCCGGACAGCAGCAGAGTTGGGCCACAGCTCTAATCTATGCTCAGCAAAAGCTGGCCGCGGCTGAAGCCAAACTTGACGCCCTCCTCGGCAACTACGACACCGAGGAGATTGCGACGAAACGGTCTCAGCTCGAATCGGCTAAACAGCAAAGCGCGCTTGCCCAGGAGACGCTGGAGTTCGCTCAGACATCGCTCGACCACGCCAGAACGCAACTCAACGATGCGACGCTTTACGCTCCCTTCGACGGCTGGTTGGCCACGCTTGACGTCAGGGAGAAAGACTCCGTCACCCCAGCGGTGATATTGGGCCAACTGATTGACACTTCGGCCATGAAGCTTGAGATTCAGGTGGATGAGATAGATATCCCTGACGTCAAACCCGGCCTAGCGGCGGTGGTGGACCTGGATGCGTTACCCTCTTTGAAGATCCAGGGGACGGTGGGTTCGATTTCTCTTCTTCCTTCGCCTCAGAGCGGTGTTGTGGTATACGACGCGCAGATCAGTCTGAATGTGCCCGCCAACAGCGGCCTGCGTCCGGGTATGAGCGCATCCGCTGACATTGTCCTTGCGGAGAGGAAGGGGGTACTGCTGATCCCGGACCGGGCAATAGGGAAGAACTCCAAAGGGGAGACCATTGTCACGGTAAGCAAGGATGGCAAGTCCGAAGAGCGGGTCATTGCTGCGGGCATTGACAACGGCGTTCAGACTGAAGTCATCTCGGGACTGGTCGAGGGTGAGTCGATCGTTGTTGAACGGCCGGCCCAACAGAATGGTAGCCTCTTCTAGCTCATCGATGATCCACCTTGAGAATGTGACCAAGACTTACCGTATGGGCGGGGTCGAGGTCAAGGCCCTCCGAGGTGTCAGCCTCAGCATCGACCGTGGAGAGATGGTATCGATCGTTGGGGCGTCTGGTTCGGGAAAGTCTACCCTGATGAATATTCTTGGGTGTCTCGATATTCCCACCTCTGGAAAGTACCTGTTCGAAGAACGTGACATCAGCCGGTTCAATGACAATCGCCTCGCGGAGTTGAGAAATCGCAGACTCGGGTTTGTTTTTCAGGACTTCAATCTCCTTCGCAAAGCGAATGCCGCTTCAAATGTCGAGCTCCCGCTAATCTACTCTGGAGCTGGCCAAAAGCGTAAAAGGGCGGTTGAAGCGCTTGAGAGGGTTGGTCTGGGAGACAGGGCTACCCACAAACCGACCGAGCTTTCCGGAGGGGAGCAACAACGTGTAGCTATCGCACGGGCTTTGATCAACAACCCTTCAGTGATACTCGCTGACGAACCGACGGGCAATCTGGACACCGTTTCCGCGGGCGGAATAGTCAGCCTGTTCAAGAGTCTCAATGGCGAGGGTATTACGGTCATACTCGTGACCCATGAGCCAGACATCGCGGCAGCGACGAAACGGACGATCAGACTCAAGGACGGCGTCATTATCAACGACAGCCTTAACTAGCAATGAAATTCATCGAATCCTTCGTCATCGCCTTGCGCTCTTTGACCAGCAACAAGCTTCGCTCGGCCTTGACCATGCTGGGGATAATCATCGGCGTGGGGGCGGTAATATCTCTGATGTCGTTGGGAAGAGGCGCACAGGCCACCGTCTCTTCAACCTTCGAACAACTGGGGACTAACGTCCTCTATGTTATGCCTCGTTCTCCCGAATCGAGCGGCTTCTCGGGGTTCTCTCCGGGCTTTGCCACCGCGTCCCTGACTCTTGACGATGCCCGGGCGATTGAAAAGGTTGCCAACGTCGATGCGGTCGCCCCCGTCAATGAGAACGTGGTACAGGCAAGCTATGGCGGGGAGACCAAGAGCTGCATCATAGATGGCAGCACGCCGGCGTATTTGCTGGCGTACTCGTATGTCATGCAGTCCGGCCAGTTCCTGTCCGAACGCAACGTTACAGGCCGCGACTCGGTAGTGGTCCTTGGAAGTCAGGTCGGCAAGGACCTCTTCGGAGCGAAAGACCCGGTTGGCCAGCGGGTGAAGATAAAGGGTATCAGATTCGAGGTTGTCGGCGTTTTCCAGCCCAAGGGAGGGGCCCTGGCCGGTATGAGTCTCGATGACGTCGTGGTGGTCCCCATAACCACGTTTCAGACGAGGCTTTTCACCGCCCTTACGCCAACTGGACAGGACGCCGTCCAATCGTTTTCGGTCAAAGTATCCAACGCCGATTCCATTAAATCGGTCACGGATGAGATCGATACGATTTTGAGGAAGCGCCACCGGATCGCCGAAGGGGCGAAGGCCGACTTTGCCGTCATCAGCCAGGCACAAGTTCTTGGGATATTCAGTCAGATAACTGGCATCTTTACGATCTTCCTCAGCTCGATTGCCGGAATATCGCTTCTTGTCGGCGGCATAGGAATAATGAACATTATGCTTGTCTCGGTTACGGAACGAACGCGTGAGATCGGCATCCGGAAGGCAGTGGGAGCCAAGAGGCGGGACATTCTGGTCCAGTTCCTCATCGAAGCCGCGATGCTAAGCCTTCTTGGGGGAGCGATCGGGATCCTGGGAGGGTGGTCCCTTGCTTTCCTGGTCTCTCACATCGAGTTCTCCGGCATCGCGATCAAAGCGGTCGTTTCTTTGGATATTGTTGCACTCGCCGTGTCAGTATCGCTATTTATCGGCCTGGCTTCGGGCATCTACCCGGCGATGCGGGCGGCGCGTCTCAATCCCATCGAAGCTCTGCACTACGGCTAGTCGAGAGAGACCCAGGGACGCTGGACAGCCTGCATCCGACGGGTAACGGCGCAGGTAGTGCTCAACGCAAAAAAGCGGGGTGGCTCCAATGACCACCCCGCTGCCTGCTCGATTCGAGAAGTTCTAGGCCTTGGGCGTTTCGCCCGGGTGCAGCTTCTTCCAGCGTGCTAGAAGGACTTCTCGGGTTTCCTTCTTGTCTGGCTTAGGCGCTTCCACGGGGCAGACCTCGGCGCACCGTGAATTGGGGAAAGACCCTACGCATTCAGTGCATTTCTCGGGGTTGATTACGTAAATCGTATCACCCTCTTTTATCGCCTGGTTGGGACACTCAGGTTCGCAGGCTCCGCAGCTGATGCAGTCTTCGGTGATCTTGTAGGCCATCTATACCTCCGTTATTTGTGTCGAAACTACGGCTTTACGGGGATTCTCTCTCGCAGGGCCGCAGCCACTGGCTTCGGCACCAGATCCTGGACATCGCCTCCGAGCCTTGCGACTTCCTTCAACAGGCTTGCGCTCAGGAACTGGAATTTCAAATTGCTCATAAGACAGACCACGTCGCAGTCTGGAGAAAGCTTTCGGTTCATCATGGCCATTTCGAACTCGCTCTCGAAATCGGTGACCGCTCTCAGGCCTCTGACAATGGTCATTGCCCCGACCTTCTTCGCAAACTCCACCGTGAGACCGGTAAATGAGGTGACTTCCACGTTGGAAAGCTGAGCGGCCGACTGCCTGGCCAACTCCACCCTCTCTTTGGTGTTGAACATGAGATTCTTAGACGGGGTATCGTAGACTCCGATGATTACCTTGTCGAATATCCTGGCTGCCCTCGCGGCGATGTCCAGGTGGCCGTTGGTTATGGGATCGAAGCTCCCCGGGTACAGTGCTACGGTCATGCCCTGGTCTCCTTGCGAAAGATTGCTATTGTGCTGTCGCCATGGCGGTGCTCTTTTTTCATATGCAGCGTGCCATAGTTTGGCTCGAGGGAAACGCGGGACGAGTGCGTAACTACGACCACAGTGTCTTGACCGACAAGATTGGTCTCGGCCAGTTGTTGAATCACCTTGCCAATGGAAGGGTCGGAATAAGGGGGATCGATGAGAACTATTCCGTATTCTTCTTTAAGAGAGGATAGGGCGTTCGCCACGGTTGTGCAATGGACTCGGGCGCCTTCAGCGAGCCCAGTCTTCTCCAAATTTTCCTTGATTATAGCACAGGCAGTTCGTTCACGCTCCACAAAATCGACCGAGCCTGCTCCACGGCTCAGGGCCTCGATACCAAGGGCCCCGCTGCCTGAAAACAGGTCCAACACGGTGTCCCAATCCTCTGCCATGTTCTCCAGTATTGAGAAGATGGCTCCTCGCACAAGGTCGGTTGCGGGACGGGTGGGGCGGTCCGGCGCCTTAAGGTGCCGGCCTTTCGCCGTGCCTGAGATAACCCGCATGGGACACAGATTCGATGATATCCGGTGGCGAAAGGCGATGTCAATCGAGATCTCACGTTCTCTGGGGGGCGATCTACCATGGCGTTGCGTAGGGAACCGTCCTCCAGTGTCATGACCGATCAGGGGGTGGCCTTGATTAGGCTCCTGGACATCTCAAGGTCGCGACTCCGTTCATACGCCTCACTGACCCCGCGAGACTTGGCAATCTAGAATGTATGTGTACTTGAAAGTGCCGACTCCTGTACCTGTTGAGGACAATACCGCTTAGAAACCTTGCTGGGGAATCCGAATGGCAAAAAAGCGCAGGGATTTTGGCGCCAACCCGTCAGACCATCGCTGGCTCATTCGGCACTGGTTTTACATCGTAGTCCTCGCCTTTGCCTGGTTTCAGGTACTATCTTTACCTTCCCAGGAGCGCACTGTGCCATTGATCCTCGGCGCCGTCGCCTCCGTGTACACAGCCTTCAAACTGATTCAGCCTCCGCGATGGCATTCGCGCACCGCGGCCAACATTGCCCTATTCTCCGCAGACCTCTCGGTCTCTGCCTTCCTGGTTATGCTGAGCGGAAGCATTCACAGCCCCTTCGCCCTCTTTACCCTGGCCCCTGTCCTTAGTGCAGCCATCTTGTTAGAGCGCGTCTACAGCTTCGCCATCGCTGGCGTGACAGGTGCATACATGGGCGCAGCGCTTGCGCTCAATGCCCGGTCACATCCAGGAGTCATTCCGGTGAACGAATTTGCGGTTTATCTGGCCGCCCTCTCCCTCACGTCGATTCTGCCCTATCTGATGAATGACAAAGACCGGCAGAAAATGAAACTTAACGCCATGTTGTCGGAGCGCCAGAGACTGGCCCGTGAAATCCACGATAATCTCTGCCAGACAATCTACGCATTGCGCTGGCACGTACAAATGATGGGAAACGGAACCGCGGGCAATGACCGGACAATCGCTCAAGCCAGACTTGAGAAGCTCGCCGAGCAGGCCGAAGTGGATGCCCGAAGCCTTATCAGCCTCCTTCAAACCCCGAGTTCGGACGTTTCCATCAAGGCTGCCCTCGGCGCATTTCTCAACGAATATGAGGGCCAACACAGCATCCAGTTCGATGTCGATGAAGACGAACAATGCAATGAATTGGACGACACAGTCCGAAGCGAAGTTCTCCACATATGCAAGGAGGCTTTACGCAACTCGATCAAGCATTCCGGATGCCGCCAGATATTGGTGCGAATAACGGGCTCCACGGATCGGTTCCTTGCTACGCTGGCAGACGACGGTCTTGGATTTGACGACACCGGGAGAAGCGACGGCTGGGGCTTGAAGATCATGAAGGAGAGGGCTGAGTCGGTTGGAGGCCGACTGGAAGTTGAGACTCGTCCTGGATTCGGCACCGAAATCCGGCTGGAGGTTCCCTGGAAATGTCCATCGGATATCCTTGCGGCAAACCAACAGGCGTCTTGATCGTCGACGATCACCCCATCGTTCGTGAAGGCCTGCACTCCGCGTTAGGCAGTCAACCTGACATCATCGTCCTGGGTGAGGCCTCGGACGGACTCGACGCAGAAGCCAAAGCCTCGGCTCTCAATCCTGATGTCATCATCATGGATATCAACATGCCCCGGCGCAACGGCCTTGAGGCGATGCTCAGCATCAAGCAGAGTATTCCAGAGGTTAAGGTCCTCTTTCTCACCGTCTCAGAGAACGAAGATGACTTGCTGAGAGCCGTTCGCTACGGGGCGGCAGGCTATCTTCTTAAGAGAACGGACGTAGGCGGCCTTGTTGATGCTATCCGCAGAGCGGTCGAGGGCGACGCCGTTCTTTCGCCGCGAATGACCTCAAAGCTCCTCCTCGAACTTAAAGAAAATGGACAGCCGAATTCTCTGAGCCCAAGAGAAAAAGAGATCCTTTCTCTTGTTGGCGAGGGTCTCACCACCTCCGAAATCGCAGAAAGGTTGTTCCTGAGCAAGGGATCGGTATCCACCTACGTAGGGCGCCTCCTTGAAAAGCTCCATCTTAAGAACAGGTCCGAAGCCATGTCCTACTACTTGCGGCATACAATCGTCCGTTAGTCCGCATCCTGTTCGCGGTTCCTCATAGTCCTTTCGGCCAGTACCCTGTCAGATTTTGACTGACACGAGTGTCTGCTTCTACTGACGACTATGCCCGGGACTGCGGCCTATCATCGTATTCAGATACCAACCCGGGCGTGACAGTCTCTCGAACAATACACAGGAGGGCGTCTGCATGTTCAAGCTGTTGGGAATAGCTCTCATTCTGGTCGGCGTAGCCCTCGTTGCCGTGCCCACATTTTCGGACTGCGAGTCTCGCGGCAAGGCCCTTGAACTGATGGGTGGTGCGACAACACCCATGAAATGCCACTGGTCGGGTATCGCCGAGATCGGTGTGGCCGTGCCGCTTTACATGGTCGGAGCGGTTATGACCACGAACAAGAACCGCAAGACACTCACCATCCTGAGCGTCCTGTCCATCGCTCTTGGCGGACTCGCCATTGCGTTTCCGACGAAGCTGATCGGAGTCTGTCCAGGGCCGCTAATGATATGCAATACGTTGATGAAACCGCTGCTGATACTGGCGGGCGGACTGGGTGTGGCACTGGGGGGCATTGGCCTCGTGCTTTCCCGGGTGTTGCAGGGCGCGACCAGGCCGTCAATTACTTCGATCCTCATGCTGAGAAAGAGAGTCTTTGTTTTCAAGGGGGCGTAGATGCACAGCGGCAAACGTAAATCCCGGGTTCTCTTTTCGATTGTCGGGGCCGTGGTCCTCAGCGGACTAATTTTCGGCAGCGGTCTCTACGCGAAGACAACGCTGAACCCAAATGAGTTGTCGCATTTCTTTGTACCGTTTCCCGCGGGAAGGGTCGTCAGGCCCGCGACTGTGAAGACGCCGGACGGCTCCCGCAGTATCTTCGTACGTCCTATCACGGTCAACGTCGACCAGCGGGGCATTCTAAAACGGTTGTTCAATCCCGGCGCCGAGGGTCTCTCGACCCACTGGCTGGACAACATAGACACTAAGCCCCACCGCATCGGCCTGAAGTTCACCAATATCAATTTCGACGTTGAATGGGACGTTCATGCCGGCATTCCATGGGATGAAAAGACCCACACCTTCGGGGAGGCCGTCGCTCCAGGCGAACGCATCGCCGACCTTGGCGTGGATTGGGTCTTTTTCTTCCCCAAGGACGTACAAAGAACGAAGACCTGGTACGACGGCGCTCTGATTGTGTTCGACGCCGATACAAATGAAACCCTGACAACTATTCCAATCAAATTTCTGAATGGAGCGGCGAAATGAGATTCTGGAACGCTCTTAAACGGCACAAGTGGCGCTATCTCGCGATCGCGGCGGGCTTCGCGCTCTTTGTCTATCCTGCTGCACTTCTAACCAGAGTTGTCTTCGCCATTCAGGGAAGCTCCGCGATGCCTGACCTGCATAAGACATGTTTCAGGATGCCTTTCGATTGGATCGCCAGCCTGAAATTTGACACCTTCGACGGGCGCATCTTCCTCATTTCGTTCCTTGGGGTCGTGCTCGGCGCGGCATTCTTTTTCGGGCCCCTCTTCTGCGGCTGGCTTTGTCCCGTCGGCTCCTCAACCGAAATGCTGAGTAAGACAGTGCCGCGGAAAGCCAAGATCGATCTTTCCAAACGTATTAACCCAACTGCTCTGAGATACGGCTTCCTCGGTTCTTTCGTCCTGGTATCTGCCCTTGCGGTATTCGCCCCGTCCCTCGGGCTCGCCAGCATCTGTTGCCGTTACTGCGCTTCGAGTCAGTTGCAGAACCTCGTTAACGGGATTTTCAACCCCGCAGCGCTCAGCTACTGGCACTCCGGTGCCATCATGGTGATGGGAGGCTGGCTCCTTATCGGCGGTGTCTTCTGGCAGGGAGGGAGGGGCTGGTGCCTTTACGGATGCCCCCTCGGAGCAGTCTCGAATGGGCTGCACTCGATCGGTTCGAAGATCGGCTTCTTCAGAGTTCGACATGAGTCGGCCAACTGCACCTCCTGCGGTAAGTGTGAAGCGGTATGTCCCTCCTGGGCAATCTCAAGAAAAGGGAAAGAAGTAGAGATTAACCGCAGCACGTGCACGGCGTGCCTTGAATGCCAGAAGGTCTGTGACAAAGATTGTTATTCCTACCGGGCTGGTAACTGACATGACGACGGCCAAGGGTTTCGTGAAGCGCCGGGCTCGTTCGGCCATCTTGTTCTCCTACGGTCTCGCGGCCGGGACGGCCACTCCCATCGTGCTCTCGCGTTGTGCGTCTTCCGGCGGCTCATGCGCTGCTTGTGGAGGGGCATGCGCCATCTCCATCGCCATCGTGCCCCTGCTCATTTACCTGGGGGTCACCGGTCGGTTCAAGAAAGGAATCCACGGCATCGGCAGTTGGTTGCACGGCCTCCCAAATAACCGGGACACGAACAATGCTTAGGAAACACAGGTCCAGAGTTGTCTTAGGCCTGGTTGCAGTGGCGCTCTTGTCAACGTTAATCCTTGCCTCGTGTTCAGCAAAAGGCGTCTCTGCCAGCTCACTCTCGATTACGATGGCCGGGCCGCCATCGCACGTTGACGGTTCCCTTGACTTGGATGAGCAAGGAAGCACCGTCCTCAGGTGCTCTGTTCTCACGCCCCAGGGAGACAGCCTGATGATCACGGCCTCCAAAGACAAGGGACTGAAGCCTACCGTCCTTCTCTTTCTGCTCCCCGGCAGCGAGGAATCCAATTCGGTTACAGCGCTCGCGGCGCCCGTGGGAGCCACTGAGTCCGAGTACGATATGGCAAAAGCCTCGGTCTTTACGCTTGATGCAGCCTCCGCTGATGCGGCGCTCGCCTCGGTCGGGATTCCTTTCGCCGATTGGCAGGCAGGAGCGATGAGTTCAGGCAAATTTCCCTGTTGTGAGTAATCCCACTCTGTACTAGTGCAGTCGACCTCGGCTTTACCAAGCGCGTCAACTGCCCCTTAAATAGCTAAGAAACAATCTAATGGCACAGCTCCGTCGAAGAGATCGCCACTGCTGCCGCGTGACTATAATCAATCAGGTGCTTCCACAGTCACGGAGAGGTGATTCTCGTGGGCGAAACCAAGGCGGTCTCAGACGGGCTGCTATCAGCCAGGATAAGCGAACTCGCCCTTTCTATTACGGGCACACGTCTCGAACCCTTGATCAACCAGGTCTACCGTGAGCTTGACGGCAAGGGTATCTCCTTCAAGCCGGCGACTTATCTTTCGGATGAGTGGGGGTGTCCGAGTGGGGTGCCTGTTATTGGCATTCCCTTTTACCTCGCTGACCCGGCTCTCTGTGCTCTGGAAGACGAAATGACAGGGATTGAAGCGGAGACCGACGCTGAAGTGCCTGTACCTCCGCCACGAGGTGGGACATGCTTTCAACTATGCATACCGGCTGTACGGGAAGAAGTCGTGGAAGGATATCTTCGGCCCGTACTCGCAGCCATACAACGAAGAATATAGACCTGAGCCGTTTAGCATGAGTTTCGTACGGCATGCTCCCGCCTGGTACGCTCAGAAACATCCGGACGATGATTTCGCTGAGACGTTTGCCGTCTGGCTGAACCCTGGGTCCGACTGGCGCAAGACGTACGAAAACACACGGGCAATAGCAAAGCTCCTCTACGTCGACGAAGCCGTTGCCGTGACTATGGAGGAAAACGCCGCGTGCCGTTTACAGGGGCAAACTGGATATGCCTGTCGACGATATGACGATGACGTTGGACAGCTGGTATGAGCGATGCCGCGAGTCTTACGGTAGACGGCCCTCTTTACCGGGATCCCTTGACATTGATGTGCGCCGCTTTTCCCCGCTGCTAAAGGCGAACAAGCCACCGAATTTCTGCTTTGCGAGCCGTCGGACTCTTATCAGAGACGTGAACAACTGGACAGGAGTTGACCGCCATCTTGTCGCCGGCCTGATTGATGAGCTCGTCGAGCGAACAGCAGTGCTGGAGCTGAGAACGCCCGGTCTGCGAGACTCAGCTGAGCTGGCCCGAGTATCGGTCTTCGTGGCAGCGCTGGCGATGAACTATCTTCGGTGTGGTCAATTCGTTCCTGATTAGAAGACTTTCGTGTTTGGAGGCAGACGGACGTGGACAGGCTCAAAATATCGGTGTTGTACTGGGAAGAGCGAAAACAAGAAGGCACTCTCCATGACGAAGTAGTTGACGAGATCGCTGGGGCGCTTTCCGAAGGTGGTCACAAGACATCACTCATCGGTATAGGCGATGACCTGCGCGAGCTGCTTGATAAGCTCGATGATAGACGTCCGGACTTAGTGTTCAACGTTTGCGAGAGATTCGCCGATAACGACGACAACGAAATGCATGTCACCGCAGTTCTGGAAATGCTCGGACAGCCGTTCACCGGAACGGGCCCGGCAGGGATGGCGTTGCGACAAGATAAGGCAATCACCAAGAAGCTTCTTGAATTTCACGAGGTCCCTTATCCGAATTTCGCGGTCTTTGACAGGTTCAACATAGAGTTGGCTGGCAAGATGCACTTTCCCCTCATTGTCAAACCTCTGCGCGGCGACACCTCGCTTGGCATTGATGATTCTTCCCTGGTCACCGAATATGCCAAGCTTGATGAGCGCATCCATTTCATTCAGACCCAACTCAAGGAACCGGCGCTGGTGGAAGAGTATATCGAAGGAAGAGAGTTTTATGTGAGTATTCTGGGCAACGAGCCGGCGGAAGTGCTGCCGGTCATGGAACTTGATTTCTCTAAACTACCGCCAGGTTCGCCCCGCATTTACGGCCATGAGGCCAAGTCCGTCATCACAAGCCCTCAATACGCCGCAGTCAACGCCGTCGTGGCGACCGAACTTACGGCCGAGACGCGAGCCCGCATAACGATGGCAGCAAAGGAGGCAGCCATCGCGTTGAAGGTACGAGACTATGCCAGAGTCGATATCAGACTCACCGCCGACGGCGTGCCGATGGTCGTCGAGATGAATGCTAATCCGTACCTTGAAAGGACAAGCGCCTTCGCGCTGGCTGCGTTGCAGGCAGGGGTGGGCTACACGTCACTTGTTGGCCGTATCGCCGAGATCGCCTGGCGAAGGTCCGAGCCGACTCCGTTTTTGAAGGAGCTGCAAAAAGCCCGGTCGGACCGAGTTAAAGTGCGAAAGCAGGTCGAGAGGGCGCTGCACCGCATCGAACCGGCGCAAGAAGTAAATCCGGGTCCAGCCGACGGTCAAGCGCCGCCATCTGGCGGTTAGCGTCCCTCAGACGGGCGCGCATTTTGGAATGCTTGCAGGCCCTAATTTCATGACCTTTTAATGTTAACGAGCGATAATCTGGAATGGTGGATGGGAGGTTGCATATGGCGATTCCAAGCGCTTTTTGCCCGGTCTGTGGGATTCTGTACAAGGGTTGGTCGCTGAGGTACAAGCCACTGCAACGCTGCGAACGGTGCCTCAGTCTGCTGGAGCCGGCAGGAGGCGTGGACGCAGATTGCGCTGAAACCACGTCGAGCGGCAGCACGGACGAGGAACTCCGGGAGTCCCGGTTCGGGATGCCTGAACAGGCACAGACTTGAACCGCCCCGCGGTCGCCAAATGGCCAGTGAGTCTCCTGAAGCGCAACCTGCGGCGTTCGGATAGCCGTTACCGGATGCTGTCAGGCCGGAGGGAGTAAATGCCGTACCGTGTTGAATACCGGGAAGGGCACAGGAATGCCAAGGGTGACGCAGCGCCATGGGTCATCATCAACGAAGACCGCAACGAGGTAGTGGGTAGTTCGGCGACAAAAGAGACCGCTGAAGCCAGCGTTCGAGCGCGCCTGGCGGGCGAACACGGCGGGTTCAAGACCAGAAAGAACTGAGCCGGCGACAGGCGTAAACAGGGAGGATGGGGTTGAGGGGGGGAACTTCGAAGCGCTCTTGCGGGCGATATTCAACTGGCTCAGGTCCCTAAGCGATCGTTCTAGGCCGGTACTGGATTGCTTCGGCGACGTGATTGGTCGAGATGATCTGGCTCGCCTCGAGGTCAGCGATGGTGCGGGCGAGTTTGAGAACGCGGTGGAACGCCCTCGCCGATAGGTAGAGTTGTTTCATCGCCGCCTTGAGAAGTGCCTGCGCCGTGTCTTCGACCTGGCAGAATTCCCTCACTTCGCTGGCCGAGAATTCGGCGTTGCAGGTGAGACGTGTTCCGGCAAGCCGCCTGACTTGAATAGAGCGGGCGGCTACCACTCTGCTCTGCACAGATTCGGACTTTTCCGACAATCTGTTGTCCGCCAGCTTCTCGTAGTCAATGTGTGGGACTTCGATGAAGATATCCACCCTGTCCAGGAAGGGCCCGCTGATGCGGTGCTGGTAACGGGAGACCATCGACGGCGAGCATGAGCACTGCTTGAATTTGTCGTTATAGAACCCGCACGGACATGGGTTCATCGCTCCCACCAGCATGAAACTTGCCGGGAAGATGACGCTGCCTTGGGCGCGGCTGATGGTCACGACTTTGTCTTCGATTGGCTGTCTCAGCGTCTCCAGGAGGCTATGGCCGAACTCGGGCAGTTCATCGAGAAACAGCACTCCACGGTGGCTCAGGCTCACCTCGCCGGGCTTAGGGAGATGGCCACCGCCGACGAGGCCAGCATTAGAGATCGTGTAGTGCGGGGCGCGGAACGGCCGCTGGCGCATGAGCGGAGTATCCGAGGGTAAGAGTCCGGAGACGCTGTAGATCTTGGTCACTTCGAGCGCCTCGTCGTCGCTGAGAGGAGGCAATATGGACGGCAACGCCCTTGCGAGTAAGGTCTTGCCGCTTCCCGGAGGCCCAACCATCACCAGGTTGTGCCCGCCCGCGGCGGCGACTTCAAGCGCACGTTTGGCATGTTCCTGGCCTTTGATATAGGCGAGGTCTGTTCCGGGTGCGGCTTCGATGGGGCCGCCCTCGACGTCGGCAACCGCTGGTTGGGGAGCAGGTATGTCGCCCCTCAAATAGGCCACTATCTGGGCCAGCGAGGAGAACGGCATGATGTTGGGGCCCTTGACGAGGGACGCCTCTTTGCCGTCGCACTCGGGAACAACGATGTCAGTAAAGCCCTGCTGGTGGGCCAGTGAGACCATGGGAAGAATGCCCGTGGTGTGCCGGAGCATTCCATCAAGTGACAGTTCTCCCAGAAAGACCGTCCTGGTAATGTCTGCCGCAACCTGTTCGGTACTGAAAAGGATGGCCAGGGCGATGGGCAAGTCATACGCCGGGCCCCCTTTCTTGAGGTCGGCCGGAGCCATATTCACGATTACCCGCTTGATGGGGAAGTTGAACCCGGAGTTTCTTATTGCGGGGCGTACCCGTTCTCTTGACTCGGACACGGCTGTATCAGGCAGTCCAACGACAGCGAACATGGGTAAACCAGGCGATATGTCCGCTTCGACCTCGACGATGGCGCCGTCGAGCCCGACGATGGCGCAGGTCATCACTTTGGCTAGCATCGTGGCACATGATAGCACAATAGTCTAGGCATTGGAAATAAAAGGGACTGCACGCACGCAGTTGGCTGCCACGCAGAACGGCCTCCGCACCTTCTGTTACCCCTCTGGAACGGTAGTGTCACCTGACATTAACGTTTTTCCATCTTCCGTTAATAATCCCTTAACATCAGCAAGTTAACCTAAACGATGAGGTTTCTAGTTAAATGACACTAATCGAACAAATTGCCCAGGCAAACAAACCCCAATTCAAGGCCATGTGGGTCGTGAACGATGGAATCACACGGGACATCGTAGCCTTCTGCCCCACCTGCAAAGCGATGGAGACGGTGAGCATCACGGCCGAAGGAATGGTTGGGGGACGCAAGTTTACCCAGAAAGACAGCTCGGTGTTTCACGATTGCGGGTCCAAGGTGCCTTGCCGCCTCTACGGCCTTAGCTAGCTGCCCCCCGGCACCATCTTTCTGCTGCCCGTTCCGTCCTGCCCTTCGGCGCGCCTTTGGTCTGTTGTTGATTCATCTCAGGCGCTGCCGGTGCGTCGGCTCGCCATCGGTTCTTTAGACCCGGCGGGGTCCCAGTCCAGGAAAATGGCGATACCGAACCGCGGAATTGTCCCACGGCTATTGGACCTGACGAGGAATGCTGTCCTGGCCGGAATCCCCAAGGGTTGCTACTAGTACCTAGTTGCGGAAATCAGCGTAATTCAAAACCCGCTCATCATGAGCGGCTCTCAAGAATGGAGCAACTGGCCAACTAAGCACTAAAAGGGCTATGTGCCGGCATCAGACCTTCGGATGTCGGTGAGGAGGATCCTGAACTAGAGATCTGCCCCGCACCCCGGGCAGAACTTGCCTGCACGATCGATCTTGCGGCCGCATTGACTGCAGAAAACGGGCGCTCTGCCTGTCGGCGCCTTTCCTGCCGGCGCAGATCGAACGGCCCTCCGTCGTGCCGACCTCGAGGCGGGCTTCGACTTCTGACCGTTTCGCGTGAAGAGGTAAATGCCACCCCCGACCACCGCCACCGCCACAAGCCCGAGGCCGATGATCAGTCCTGCGTTGGACTTGGATGTTGAGCCTGGAGAAGTGGGAGGGTTGGACAGGGAAGGTTGCGAATCGAGCCTGATGTAGCTTATCTGAAATTTGACTGGTGTAACTGTATCCAAAGTGTCGTAAGTGAACCTCTGGACATTGAATCCCTCTGAGTCAACGCCTGGGGCGCCCGCGGGAGTAACCGTGAAGTTATCGGAACCCTTAGGCTGCTGCACAGTCACTGTCAATCCCTGAATTGGATACAGCCTCGCGAGTTGATATACAAACGCGCGGGCCGGGTCTGTCCCGACAGGAGTGTAATACTCCACCCTGAATGTCTTCTCTGAAAGCTGGAAACTCACTTCATCCCATCCTGCTATTGAGGATGGGACCTGTTTGAGGCTGGCCCCCGGCGGAATGTACGTTCCGGCGCTGTTCTTTGACCCTGCCGAATACATGCGGGCGCCCGTTGGGACGAGAAATCGGATCTGCGTGGGGGGCTGCACCCCGGTGATCTGTCCCTCCATCATGACCAGGAGCGAGGGTACACCCAGTTTGAGAGCATCGTCGTACTCAGGATTGACCCAAACGCTCACGTTCTGAAGCCCTGTCGGCTCGGTACTAGTCTGAGCCAGGACTGGAGCGGCAGTCCCAAGCACGGCCAGGAATGCCAACGACAGTAGTCCAACCAGTCTGTTGATTTTCACGATTGACAAGCTCGTCCCCTATTATCCAAAGCTTCCTTCATTGTAACTGAGCCCAGCTTTCGCAGCCAAATGATGATCCGTTCACTCGTAAAGGTCATGTTCGTTGACAACGATCGCCCTCGGCCTCTAGACTGGCGATTACGCGCCCTGCATATCTCCTGGGCGATCCCCGTTTTAATACCATTGAGGAAAGATCATATAGCTACCCAACCGCTTAAGATAACAGATACAACGTTGCGTGACGGGCATCAGTCGCTCATCGCGACCAGGATGAAGACTGAGGACATGACCAAGATCGCGTCCGACATGGACCGTGTCGGATTCCACTCCGTTGAAGTGTGGGGTGGGGCTACGTTCGACGTAGCGATACGCTACCTGAACGAGGACCCATGGGACCGCCTGCGTGTCCTGAAGAAGCTGTTTCAGAAGACTCCTCTTCAGATGCTCCTCAGGGGTCAGAGCCTGGTAGGCTACCGGCATTACGCAGACGATGTGGTCAGCGCTTTTGTTCGCCATGCGGCTGACACGGGGATAGACATCTTCCGCGTCTTCGACGCCCTGAATGACGAGCGCAACATGAAAGCCGCGCTGAAAGCAGTCAAAGAGTCGGGAAAGCACGCCCAGTTGGCAATCTGCTACTCCCTGACTGAGAGCAAAATGGGCGGCCCTATTTTCAATCTCGACTACTTCGTTAACAAAGCCACGATCTTCCAGGATATGGGTGCGGACAGCATCGCCATAAAGGACATGGCCGGCCTGCTTTCCCCTGATGATGCCTTTACCCTTGTGAGCGCCTTGAAGAAGGTCTTGCGTGTTCCTCTGCAGATTCATACCCATTACACCGCTGGTCTCGGGTCGATGGCGTACCTTAAAGCGATCGAGGCCGGCGTGGATGTGATAGATGCTGCGCTTGCACCATTCGCCCTGCGCTCATCACAGCCGGCGATGGAACCGATTATCCTGGCCCTTCAGGGGACGCCCCGGGATACCGGACTCAGTCTCCCTTCGGTTCTGAAGCTTGGAGACTATTTCGAGGGTGTGGCATCGAAATACAAGGACCTCATCAATCAGACGAAAGTCTCTGTGATCGACGCTGCCGTCCTGTCTCACCAGGTACCGGGCGGCATGATTTCCAACCTGGTCTCGCAGCTTAAGCAGAGCGGATCGCTAGATCGACTCTCTGAGGTGTATGCCGAGATACCGAGAGTCAGGAAGGATCTTGGGTACCCCCCTCTGGTTACTCCGACGAGCCAGATCGTGGGGGTGCAGGCGGTCCAGAACGTCATCGTCGGACGATACAAATTGATACCGACCCAGGTTATGGACTACTGCTACGGTCTTTACGGGAAGCCCCCCGCTCCCATCGACCCCGATATCCTGAAGCTTGTCCTGAGGCGATACAAGAAAGGTCAGACGCCGGTGACCGGCCGGCCTGCCGACTATCTTGAGCCGGAAATGGATAAGGCCAGGGACGCCGTCAGAGACGTTTCCGATGACATTGGCGATATTCTCACCGCCGCTATCTATCCTATCGATGGAGCCAAGTTCGTGCACTCCAAGTTCAAGGTCTAGTACTTAGTTTCGGGCGCCAGCGCAGTTGACATTCCGCTCACCGCGAGCGGCTCGCCAGGTACGCCCAATTGGAGCAACCAGGTAGTAGATCGCCTCCAGAGACTTGCTGTTAGCCCGTGCAGCGTTGTGTAACCCAGAGCTTTGCGCGTCTAACTTTGCGCTCGGTTGCGCCCCACGCGCCCGTCCGGAGTAGCTCCAGAATCTCATGAAGAGCTAGCGATAGATAGCTGCTCGAGATTTGCTGTGAACGTCATTCAGTTCCTGCGCGTCACTTGACAACCCAAATCCCCTGCCTTACTATTATCTTGTGTATAGTAATAAGTTAATAGTAGCGGTAAGTTACCAGGAGTCGGCGACATTAGCGCTCAGACCTTGAAGCACTGCAACTCCAGGACTGGCAAGGAGGACAAATGAATTGACCGAAATTGTAGAGGCTACCAGGAAATTCCAGAAGGAATTGAACGGGGGCATGGCGGCCCTCGTACTTCTCGGCGTGCGCGCCGCCGCCCTCGCCGCCGTTTGCGCCCTCGCTCTTCCCTTCGCCCTCGCCGACTGCCGGCACACGCTGCCCGGCGGCAAGCCGCTTCGCAGGGCGAAGCAGCGCGTCTTCGTCCTCGGCTTCGACGGCATGGACCCGACGCTCGCCCGAAAGTGGATGGACGAAGGCAAGCTCCCGAACCTCAAGGCGCTGGCCGACGAGGGCACCTTCGCGCGGCTCAAGTCCACGCAGCCCTCCGAGTCGCCGACTGCCTGGTCGAGCTTCGCGACCGGCGTCAACCCAGGCAAGCACAGCATCTACGACTTCCTGATCCGCCACCTCGAGGACGACCCGGCCCGTGGTTTCTTCGCCTACATGCCCGACTTGAACATGGTCCGCAAGGAGCCCCCGAAGTTCCTGTGGGGGTTCATCCCCACACGGAAGCCGAAGATCATCTCGACGCGGGGTGGGACGTCGTTCTGGAAGACGGCCTCGGCCGACGGCATCAAGAGCGTCGTCCTGACCGTGCCGGTGACGTTCCCGCCCGAGGAGCTGCACCACGGCAGATGCTCGGCGGCCTTCCGCTGCCCGACGTGCGCGCCACGATGGGCACCTTCTACTACTGGGCGACCGACCTCTCCTCGTACGAGGAGGGGAACACCGAGTTCGGCGGCTTCCTCAAGCGGCTGCTGTTCGACGGGGGCGTGTCCGAGACGCTGCTCACGGGGCCCGAGAGCCCGATCCTCAAGCAGGAAGAGGCCGCGCTGCGGGAGAAGAAGAAGACGGGCAGCCTCTCCGAGAAGGAGCAGGCGCGGCTCGACGAGCTGGCGACGGGCAAGGACATCAGCCTGCCGATGACGGTGCGCTGGACCGAAGGCGCGGGAAGGGCCGACATCGAGATCCAGGGGAACAAGCTCAGCCTGAAGGCGGGCGAATGGAGCCCCTGGATCCCGCTCACGTTCAGGATCAACGCGCTCATCAAGGTCCACGGCATGACGCAGTTCCACGTCAGCCAGGCCGACCGCGAGCTGCGTCTGTACGCCTCGCCGGTCAACATGGACCCGCGGAACCCGCCGATCCCGATCTCGACACCCGACTCCTTCTCGGCCGACCTCGCGGAGAAGATCGGCATCTACCGCACGCTCGGGTGGGCGGAGTCGGCGGACAAGCCGCTCAACGAGGGCCGCCTCGACGAGGCGGAGTTCCTGTACGACTCCGACCGCGCGATGGACGACCGCGAGAAGATCATCCTGGAGAACCTGAAGCGCGACGACTGGGACCTCTTCGTGGCCGCGATCGAGACGACCGACCGCATCTCGCACATGATGTGGCGGCTCATCGACCCGCGGCACCCGATGTACGACGCGGACCTCGCGGCGAAGTACGGCGACTCGATCGAGAAGGTCTACCGGCGGGCCGACGACTTCGTGGGGCAGGTGCGCCAGAAGGTGCCGAAGGACGCCCTCTTCCTGGTCATGTCCGACCACGGCTTCCACTCGTTCCGCCGCGAGGTGAACCTCAACACCTGGCTCGTGCAGAACGGGTACATGGTCGTGCACGGCCAGAGCCAGGAGAAGTCGCTCCAGGACCTCTTCGGCCGCGGCAAGTTCTTCGAGGGCGTCGACTGGTCGAGGACGAAGGCCTACGGTGTCGGCCTCGGGCAGATCTACTTCAACCTGAAGGGCCGCGAGAGCAAGGGCATCGTCTCCGCCGGCGAGGAGTACCGCCAGCTGCAGGAGGAGATCCGCTCGAAGCTCGTGACGCTCGTCGACCCCGAGACGGGCGAGCGCGTGTTCGCCGACGTCTACCGGCGCGACGACATCTACAAGGGCGAGTACCTCCAGATGGCCCCCGACCTCCAGGTCGGCTTCCTCGACGGCTACCGCGTCGGCTGGCAGGACACGCTCGGCACGATCCGCCGCGCGGTGGTGGAGAACAACAACAAGAAGTGGTCGGGGGACCACTGCGCGACCGCGACCGAGATCAGCCACGGGGTCTTCTTCTCCAACCGGAGGATCGCGACCGACGAGCCGTCGATCATGGACCTCGCGCCCTCGGTCCTGAAGCTGCTGGAGGCCCCCATCCCCGCCGACTACGACGGGAAGCCGCTCTGGTGAGCAGGGCGAGCGGGCGGTGAGCGCGGCGGCCCTCGCCGTCCTGCTGGCCGCGCTCGCCCAGGACGCGCCGCCCGCCACCGCCCCGGCGGCCTCCGGTCCCGGCCCCACCGCCGCGCTCACCGACCCGCAGCGGCTCGCCCGCGTCCGCGAGAGGCGGGCCGCGCTCGAGAAGGAGCTCGCGCGACTGCGCGGCGAGGAGCGCAGCCTCCTCGGCGAGGTGGAGCAGCTCGAGCTCGAGCTGCGGCTGCGCACGGACGAGCTCACCGAGATCCAGCTCACGCTGAAGAAGACTCGCGGCCGAGCTCGACGCCGCGGTGGCGCGCGTGGGAAAGCTCGAGGAGAGCCTCGCCCTGGCGCGGCCCGCCCTCGCCGCCCACGCCCGCGCCCTCTACAAGCTCGGCGACATGAGCTACCTCCGCCTGCTGCTGTCGATCGACAAGCCGTCGGACTTCTTCCGCGGGTACCGCTTCGTGAGCACGCTCGCCCGCAACGACAACGCGCGCGTCGCCGTGTTCCGCCGCGACCTCGGGACACTCGGGGTGGAGAAGGCCGCGCTCGAGCGGCGGACGAAGGAGTCTATCGAGCTGCGCAACCGCCTCCAGGTCGTGCGGCGGAGCCTCGACCAGCAGCGTGCGCGCAAGACGGACCTCCTGACGTCGCTCGTCGAGCGGAAGGAGACGAACGCGGCGTACGTCGAGGAGCTCGCGCAGGCCGAGGGCCGGCTCCAGCAGATGCTCGGCGGGCTCGAGGGCGGCGAGGCAGTGGCGGTGCCGATGGGCGCCTTCCGCGGCAGCCTGCCCTGGCCCGTCGAGGGGAGGCTGCTCGCGGGTTTCGGCCGCCGCAAGCACCCGCGCTTCGACACCTACACGATCCACAACGGCCTCGAGATCGGGGCGGCGGCGGGGACGCCGGTGCGGGCGGTGCACGAGGGCGTCGTCGCGTACGCCGACCGCTTCCGCGGCTACGGCCTGCTCGTGGTCGTCGACCACGGGGGCAAGCACCACTCGCTGTACGCCCAGCTCGGGGAGGTCGCGGTGGTGGCGGGGCAGGTGATCGCGTCCGGCGACGTCGTCGGGACGACCGGCGAGGGCGGCGGCGAGGGGCCGGGCTGTACTTCGAGATGCGCTACCAGGGTCGCGCCGAGGATCCAACGGACTGGCTGAAGCGCCCCTGACGGTCCCGCCCGGTGGGTGCTATCCTCGTTCCATGAGCCCTCGTTCGCGCCTCGCCGTCGCCCTCGTCTCCACCGCCCTCATCGCCTACATCGCGGTGGGCGCCCTCCTCGGCCGGGTCCTCGGAGACACGAGCTACGGCCAGCTGTCGATATTCAACGAGGTCGTCCGCCTCGTGCTCGACGCCTACGTCGAGCCGGTGAACCTCGACCGCGCGATGGCCGGGGCGCGCCAGGGCATGTCGGACGCCCTCGACGGCGACAGCGCCTACCTCGAGGCCGAGGACTTCCGGCTGTACCAGCAGCCGCCGAAGGAAGGCGAGGCCGAGGTCGGGCCGCTCACGCGCCGATTCGCGTTCGTGATGGTCGTCTCGCCGCGGCCGGGCTCACCCGCCGAGAAGGCCGGGCTGCGCCCGGGCGACATCGTGAAGTCGATCGACGACAAGCACACGCGCCAGATGCCGGCGGTGGTGGCCGAGCGGATCCTCCGCGGCGCCCCGGGCTCGTCGGTGAAGCTCGGGATCCTGCGGGCGGGGGCCGACCCCTTCGACCTGACGCTCGTCCGCGAGCGGCTCGTGCCCGCGGCCCCGAGCGGACGGCTGCTCGCCGACTCGGTCGGGTACGTGAAGGTCGCCGACTTCACGCCGTCGACGGCCGAGGACCTGCGCACCCAGGTCGAGGCCCTGAAGAAGGGTGGGGCAAGGCAGTTCGTCCTCGACCTGCGCTCGGCCGCGTGGGGCGCCCCGGCCGAGGCGGCGAAGGTCGCCGAGGTCTTCCTCCACGGCGGGCCGGTGGCAAAGCTGGTGGGACGGCGGCAGGCCGAGCAGGTGCTCCAGGCCGACGCCTCGCGCCAGGCCTGGTCCGGGCCGCTCGTAGCGCTCATCGGCAACGGCACCGCCGGGCCAGGCGAGATCGTGGCGGCCGCCCTCTCCGAGGCAGACCGGGCGAAGCTCGTGGGCGAGCGCACGTTCGGGCGCGCCGGGGTCACCCAGCCGGTGGCGCTGCCCGAGGGCGGCCTCCTCACGACCGCCAAGTACGTCTCGCCGAAGGGGAACGCGATCCACGGCGAGGGCCTCAAGCCCGCGGTGCCCGTGGACGAGCGCACCGAGGAGGACGAGGACCTGCCGGCCGACGCGCCGCGGCCGGACCGCGCCCTCGACAAGGCGCTCGAGCTGCTGAAGGGCGGCGCCGCAGCGAAGGCCGCGGCCTAGAGTCGAGCCGCCGCGACGGCCTAGACGTCGTCCGCGGGGGCCGCGGCCGTCCCGGCGCGAGGCCGCCTCTCGGCGACGGCCTGGCGCAGGCCCTTTCCGGCGGAGAAGCGCGGCCAGCGCCGCCCCGTGATCCGCATCGGCTGGCCGGTGTGCGGGTTGTGGCCGGGCCGGGAGCGGCGGCGGGTCACGAGGAACGTCCCGAAGTCGACGAGCTTCACCGGCTCGCCCTTGCGCAGCGCACGGACGACGGTGTCGAGGAACGCGTCGAGCACGCGCAGCACGTCGGCCCGGGTGAGGCCTGTCTCCCGCGCGACCCGCGCGACGAGCTTCGCCTTGTTCATATGCACGCCCGGATCATTCGCGAGGCCGCCGGCACATCCGAGCGAATGATCCGGGCGAAGCCGAAGACGTTCTTGGGTGGATGGTCCGGTCGATACCCGGGACTTCCTCCTTACACGGCCCGAAGGTCGTTCCAGAGCCGTCAGGTCCGTCCGTCGGTCGCGGCCTCGGGAATGGTCCGTGTCAGGGCACGACCTCGAACGGTGCCTCCTGCACGAAATCCTTCTGGCCCTGCTTGTCCGTCACCTTGAGCTGGGCGACGTACTTGCCCGGCTCGTAGGACGCGAGCGGCACCGGTCCGATGACGGAGCCGCCCACCGCCGTGTTGATCGCGCTCTGGGTGCGAGCGATGGGGGCCTTGCCATCCTTGAGGATGCTGATCGTCGCCGTCGCGTCGGCCTTGCCGGCCGCGTCCACCGCGAGGTCGTACACCTGGAAGAAGATCGAGATCTGGTCGGCCTTGTGGAACGTCGAGCCGAAGTACGGGACGAGGCGCGCGACGCCGAGGCTGAAGGCCGCGTAGGGGTGCGCGGGGTCGTTGGCAGCGCCGGCCGGGAGGTCCTCGATCTCGCGCAGCAGAAGGATCGACGCCGCCGAGGGCACCGGGCGCTGGGTGCCGTCCGCGGCGGCCTCGACCTTGGCGAGGTCCGGGACCTCGATCGGCATGGAGCCGAGCGACCCCTTGCCGCTCTTGACGTCCACCGCGCCGGCCTTGAGCGTGTACTTGCCCGGCTTCAGGCCCATCTTGAACGAGCCCACGAAGGCGCCGTCCGGGCCGACCGGCGCGTTCATGGTCTGCTCGGTCCAGCCCGCCTCCTTGCCGTCCTCGGCGACGACGCTCGCCGCGACCGACACGTTCACCGTCTTCGTCGCGCCCGCGTCGACGGCGAGCGAGGACGCGTCGCCGCGGACGAGGCCGAGGAGCGCCGTCGAGCCGTCCGCCACCTTCAGGTACGCGGCCTGCGCCGCCACCGGGAACTCCTGCCGGGGCGTCTTGAAGAGGGCGCGGGCCTTGGTGTCCTTCGGCAGCTGGTCGGCGAGCTTGACGATGTGCCCGTCCTTGCCGCTGCGGTAGTCGATGTTCGGGTGGACGATCTTCGCCGACGCGAGCCGGTCGAGCTGGGACCAGAGGCCGGCGGTCCCGCGGCAGTCGGCGTCGAACGCGATCGCGACCTTGCCGCCGGCGAACGTGGCGCCCGGCTTGTCGCGGTACGTCCACGTTCTCGGCGGTGCGCTGGGTGATGCTCGAGCTCTCGTCCGCAGGACCTCGTCCGGCTTCCCGAGCAGGATGAAGACGCGGCCGCAGTCCGTGTTGGCGCCGGCCTGGGTCGGCACGCGGAACTGGGTGTCGGCTTCGGCGTGGTCCTTCGCGTACTGCAGCTGGTACTCGTTCTCGGGCGTCGCGAGATCGGGGTCGCGACGCGCCCCAGAAGATCTTCTGGAACTCCAGGGCCGGTCGGCCTTGTCCTTCAGATCCTTGAATTGCTTCTCCTCCTCGGAGAGCAGGATCGGACGGACGTCGTCCAGCCACTTCTTGTCGTCCTTGTCGAGCTTGTCCGCGCGCGCGAGCCCCGGGATCCGCCAGGGCGAAGAGTGCGATGCCGAGGGATGACCGCGTCCGCATGATGAATCTCCTTCGTTCTGCACGAGCCTCGATTCTACGCGCCCGGCTCCGGGGCGGACGAACGCGCGCGCGGCGAGAGAGGGGTCGCGCGCGGGCCGG
>CAVUYC010000011.1:0-40312 GCA_963745605.1 uncultured Chloroflexia bacterium
ATGTCGAACATGTTGGCGACCACGGACACCTTAAGTGAATAACGGGACCCGAATCCAGAACCTTGCGGTCTGTGTGCGACCGTGACAAAAGAATGGGAGGGATTGAGATGGTCCGAAAGATTTTGGTGTGTCTGGACGGCTCCGAGTTCGCCGAGCAAGCGATTCCTCATGTCTTAGCCCAAATTGGACAATCCGACGTCAAAGTGTTCCTTCTTCACGTGTGCAGGCCTGATATTTCGAGCTTTGCCGTTCCGATCTCTACAGGGTCAGCTCTGATTCCGGGGAATCTTGTAGTGGACAAGTTTTCGCGCAGAGCGAACCATGCAAAACTCTATTTGCTGAAGTTGGCCTATGAGCTGGCGGGGCGGAGTGTCCCTGCGGAAACTGTTGTGGTTGAGGGCTATGGCACGGCAGAATCCATCGTCGAATTCGCCGAGGCCCACGGCATCGACTTGATGACGATGGCGAGCCATGGGCGAGAGGGTTTCAAGCGTTTTCTCATGGGGAACGTCGCTGGTTCGGTGGCAAGAAGGACGCTTATCCCAGTTTTTGTAGTCAAGCCCAAGTCCGCAAAATCGTCGGGAAAGCGTGGCCAGTCCCGAAAGAAGAGTATGCCGGCAGCGGGAGTACCACGTTCGAAAATCAAAGGAGCGGCGAACTGAGCCTGCGGCCGGCCAACGTGACGGCTTCCTGACACCGCCTGTTTCCGGAAGTTTTCTCGACTTGCCTTCCGGTGAGCTTCAGAAAGAATGGACACATCAGAAAGATGAGAAGCAAGCCGGTGGGGTCCAACGCCAGATGCGGCAGTTGCCTTTGGTATGGAACATTGGGTGATAACAGCAGAGTTGGCGAGTGTCAGAATTCTGAGTCGAGTTCTTATTGGAACCAGGGAGATGACAGAGGGACGCTTCAAATCGCACGCGACGGTGAAGCGTGCCGATTCTACAAATCAGGACGTGCGTTTCTTGGGGAAGATGATTGGCGTCTGAGATGGTGGGAACGTAATCCGACAGCGCTGGTGCGCACCGGGACATTCCAGTTGTTCTATCCGCTAGTTTTGACGATAGTGTTCTTCTATTGCGTTTTCCGTGAGTAGTTACCGAGAGTTCAGCCCCCAGAGGATCGAGACAGCGGTTGTCGCCGTGGACGTGGCACGATGCGAGTGCATCCTTCGTCAAAGCGGCAAATTGCACTTCGCGATGTTTAGTGTAGTGCATCTAACGCTTCGTTAGCTTGTTTGACCTTGGTAAGGATAGTCTCGACAGTAGCGGTCCAGACGAAAGGCTTGGGACTGGCGTTGGTGGCTTGGATGTAATCGGTGATTGCAGAGATGAGGTCGGGGACACTGGGGAAGGTACCTCGCCGGATTCGTTTCTGGGTTATCTGGCTGAGCCAGCGTTCCACCAGGTTGAGCCAGGAAGATGACGTGGGAACAAAGTGAAAGAAGAAACGAGGATGCTTTGCCAACCAGGCTTTCACGACCGGATGGTTGTGAGTGGCGTAGTTGTCGAGAATGAGATGAAGGTCGACATCTTTGGGGGTGGACCGATCGATAGTACGCAGAAACCTGAGGAATTCCTGATGACGATGACGAGGCAAGCATTGTCCGATCACTTTCCCATCAAGGGTGTTGAGCGCAGCGAACAGCGTCGTCGTCCCGTTGCGTTTGTAGTCGTGCGTCATGGTCTGCGCCCGGCCCGGCTTAATCGGCAGCCCCGGTTGCGTACGATCAAGTGCCTGAACCTGGCTCTTCTCGTCGACACTGAGTACCAGGGCGTGTTCGGGAGGATTAAGATACAACCCAACAACGTCCTGGAGCTTGTCAACAAACTTGGGGTCCCGACTCAGTTTGAAGGTGCGAATCAGATGCGGTTTCAGCCCGTGCTGTTTCCATATGCGTCGTACAGTCGCCGCACTCAGACCTACCTCAGTCGCCATGCTCCGCGTGCTCCAGTGCGTGGCGTGAGCAGGCTTTTCCTGCAGCGTCTTGTCTACGACCGCTCGCACCCGGTCTTCGTCGATCCGCTTCTTACGCCCCGGACGAGCCCGGTCCTTAAGCAGGCCGGCTATCCCAAACCTCTCATAGCGCTGACGCCAACGGGTGATCGTCGGCGTCGAAGTCCCAAGTCGGCGCATGATCTCGCTTGTGGCTGTACCATCGGCAGACAGCAACGCAACCCGAGCCCTCAACGCCACTTTCTGCAGGCGTGTTCCCGTCTCGTGCTATCGTCTCAAGCACTTTCCGATCCTCTGTCCGTAACCGTCAATCGCTTACTGGTTCTCATGACCAGCATTATATCATAACTAATGCTATTTAGGAAGCACTACACTAGAACTGTCATGACTGCGTTACAGCTGGTTCTGAATTTAGGTCAGACGGAGGAGATTATGAGCCCAGCGAAATCCCAGGCCGGACCTGCGGCAACGTTGCGAATGACAGAACCCGAGGCGGTAGGGTTCTCTTCCGGGCGTCTGGCCAGAATAGGACCTGCGATGCACAAGTATATAGAAGCCAGGAAGATCCCTGGCGTGGTGACTCTTGTTGCCCGACACGGTCGGATAGTCCACTTCGAATCCCAGGGTCTCATGGACATCGAAGCCAAGAAACCGATGGCTCATGACACGATATTTCGAATCGCGTCGATGACAAAGCCGATCGCTTGCGTGGGCCTGATGATGCTTTACGAAGAGGGGCATTTCCTTCTCGACCAGCCGATATCAACTTGCCTGCCTGCCTTTAAGAACATGAGAGTGAAGGGCAAGAGAAGCATGACGGAACCCGCCAGGCGCGAAATCACGTTTCGCGATTGCATGACCCACACCGCCGGTTTCAGCTCTGAAGAGTGGGGAAAGGTGCTGTCTCGTTTCGTCCCGGGGGCGCCGCAGCCGAAACCAGTTGTTCCAGGGACGAAGGGTCCTCCGGTCAATCAACCAGGGCAGCAAGGAACGCTGGAGGAATCGGTGGAACTGCTGGCAAAGGCGCCATTGAATTTCCATCCGGGCACGGATTGGGAATATCATCCCGGCCACGAAGTGGTCGGAGTATTGATCGAGAAGATCTCGGGACGAAGACTGGACAAGTTCCTGGAAGAGCGAATTCTGGACCCTCTAAAGATGGTGGATACTCACTTCTATCTTCCCAAAGAGAAAACGGAAAGACTGGCAGCGTTGTACACAGTAGACCAGAACGAGTGGGGAATGATTGGGCTAATTGACAGCCCGGCTACCAGTTGCAGGGTGGTGGGGCCGAAGACATTCCTTTCCTCGGGGGGCGGATTGATGTCTACGGCAATGGATTACGCCCGGTTCGCTCAGGCGATGCTGAATGGCGGTACGCTGGACGGAGCCCGTATCATCGGGCGCAAGACGATCGAGCTAATGACGATCAATCACACCGGAGACTTCAGCATCTATCCCGAAGGGCCGGGGTATGGGTATGGACTTGGTCTTTCCGTGCGGCTGAGTCTCTCCGCAGCTCCAATCATCGGAACTGCCGGCGCCTATGGCTGGAACGGAGCGTACATCACCTATTATCTCGCCGATCCGAAAGAGGATCTCTTTATGCTGATGTTCACCCAGGTGTCGAACGCTCAACCAACGGGACAGCACCGTGCGATGAGAGCGGACTACGATCGGTTGGTGTACCAGGCTCTGGTGGGAGACTAGGAGGAGATCATTGAGGGCAATGGGCACATCCTTAGATTTGGCCACAGCAGAGATTTGCTGGAGGAACAAGGCGAATCATGGCAAAGCAGACAAATGGCAGTTTCAAGTTGAAGCCTCACCATGTGGCAATCAATGTGGCGGATATCGAGGCCTCCATCTCGTGGTATTGCGGCGTGCTTGGTTTTGCCGTGGCGCGACGCAACTTTTATTCCGAACCTAAAATCGCAGAATGCCCTCTTGACGAACGGCGATTTCAACATCGAGATTTTCCAGCATGAGGCGATAATAGCTGAGGCCGGAAGGTGAGAGCGACCAAGCACCCGGCACCGAGACGGTCGGTTTCAGGCAGATGGCATTCGCTGTAGACGACCTCCGTGCGCTTACAGCGGCGCTAAAAGAAAAGGGTGCCAACATTGCCAGGGAACGCCAGGACGGAACGGTTCTATTCGTGCGCGACAATTCCGGCAATGTCCTTGAGTTTGTTCCGGTCGGATGACCGACGGAAGAGCCTCTGGACCTTGCCAGCCGGGACTGCAACGGAGCTTTCCGGCGAGGCACGGCATCTGGGGAGTTGAGGAAAGCCGTGGCGTAGGGAGACATCATGAATTACGAGAAGATGATTGAGCAATATGCTCCAAAGTGGCCGTATCCGGTGAACTATGGGAAGGAGAACGAGGTAAGCTGTGACGTTCTCATCCTGGGAGGAGGAATTGCCGGATGCTGGGCCGCCATGAGTGCTGCCAAAAAGGGGGCGAAGGTGGTGCTCGTGGAAAAAGGGGCGACTGTCTCAAGCGGGGCCGGCGGAACGGGAGTGGATCACTGGCACTGTATTGTGACCAACCCGACAAGCAAGATCAGTCCTGAGGAGTTTACCGAAGCCCTTGTGGAAAGCCGTGGAGGGTGGCGGAACGGTCTACCTCTTTACATAACATGCAGGGAGAGCTACGACTGTCTTCTCGACATAGAGAAGATGGGAATGAAGATAAGGGACTCGGATGACGAATTCAAAGGGGCCGAATTCAGAGACGAGGCTACGAAACTCCTCTTCGCCTACGACTACACGGCCAGGTATTGCGCTCGCGTCTGGGGACACTATGTGAAACAGGCCATCTACAAGGAGTGCGAACGCGTTGGCGTCTCTATCTACGACCATGTCTTCGTTTCCAGCCTCCTCAATAGCGGAGGCCAACAGGGGGGGCGAATCGTAGGGGCAACTGGGGTGGGTATGCGCAACGGGGAGTTTTACGTGTTTAAGGGAAGAGCCTCCGTGCTTTGCATGTACTTCCCGCAGAGACAATGGGCGTTTTCGACTGAAATCAGGGGGTTGACCTACTCCCATCGCACGCCAAACCTGACGGGCGACGGTCATGCCATGGCATGGACAGCAGGCGCCGTCATGGCGGGGGTGGAGGCTTCAAGTCCTCTAGGCGCGGGTCCTTACGGGTATCCCCAATATGGCTATGGGAATGCCAACAATACATGGTACGCGTGCACAATGGTTGATGCCAACGGTAGGGAGGTTCCTTGGATTGACAGAGATGGGAATGTCCTGAAGACGGTATCCGAACGATACCGGCCGGCGCCTGGTCAGCGATTTTTCATTTCCGGAGGGGGTGAGGGCTTCGATTACCGTTACCAGTCGCCCAGGATGGTACCGGTTACGGGAATGGAGTCTTTTGGACCTCCTCCTGCTGGCGTCAAGCCGTTCGATGCGGAGTTGCCGCTTTATGCCGATCTCACATCGATGCCCGAACATGAGCGAAGGGTCATCTTCGGGCTAATGATCGGACAGGAAGGGAAAACCCTTATCCCGATATATCGGACGTATACACAGGCGGGCTTCGATCCCGAGAAGGACCAACTCCAGGCCTACGCGGGCGGGGGTTTTTCCAAGTGGAGACAGTCAGGGGGAGGGGGCGTGACGTCGGGTGGTGGGCCTGTGGTTGATTGGGACCTCATGACGAGTCTTGAGGGCCTGTTTGCCGCCGGAGGGCAAATCTTCTTTAACGGGGACCACGCCTACGCTGCGGCCACTGGAAGGTATTCGGGCAGGCGCGCTGCGGCCTATGCCGCAGGGCGTAGCGAGTCAGCCGTAGACCGCGACCAGGTGCAGGCCGAAAAGGCAAGGGTCTATGCGCCAGTGTTGCGGAAGAACGGAATGGATTGGAAGGAGCTCAATGCCGGGGTATGCAAGGTCATGCAGGACTACTGCGGTGCGATTAAGAACGAGACGCAGCTGAGACTGGGACTAAAGTGGTTCGAAGAGATATGGTCCGGCGAGGCGGCTACCGCGTTTCGCGCGGAATCCTCACGAGTTGGTGCGTGTTCTTGAGGTATTCAATATCATCACTAATGGCGAAATGATTATGGAAGGTTGCCGGCGCGAAAGGCGGGTGCATCTGCGCTGGGTTTCACACGCTCGGATTATCCCGAGATGGACCCGAAGCCCTGGAGAAAATGGGTCACGGTCAAGCTGGATCAGGGCCATGTAAGAGTGGGAGAATTGCCACTGGACTACAGCGGGGACATGGCGAAAAATTATGAGGCACATTCGGGGCTACTGGCCTGAGGAGATGCTGATGGCAGAAGAGAATCAAGATGTGAGGATGTTTCCGAATATCGTTACACCGAACAACCCAGTGGTGTTCAATGAGGCAGTCTGCAACGGATGCAACAATTGCGTTGAGCGCTGTGTGATGGACATACTCATGCCTAACCCTGAGAAAGGTAAGCCGCCCATTGTCTTATACCCCGATGAGTGCTGGTACGACGGAGTCTGCGTAGAGAGTTGTCCGAGGTGGCAGCAAGGCTCGATTATTCTCAACCACCCGATGAACCAAAGGGTGCGCTGGAAGAGAAAGCCCACTGGAGAAGACTTCCGGATCGGCATGCCGAATCCCCCTGCACCAAACAACCGCCCACCGGTTAGTGGTTGGGACGCCAGGGCGGAATGACGTTACCGTCGAGACGAACTCGGGGGCCGTCAGACGAACACAAGGCTAACTCACAACAATCCCAGTAGACGTGCGGGGTTGGTCTTGACCATCTTCTCAATGCGACGCGGTTCGAGGCCACATTCAAGCATCTCGCTGATGAATGCTCTCATCCCTTCGGCCGGCGGCGGGTTGTGTTTCTGGCCGAGATCTGTGGTGAGAATACATCTCTCCGTCCCGACCTCCATTATGGCTTCTGCAATGGTTTGCATGCTGATGCCTCCGCCTGAAGCCAGGGTCGTGCCGAAACAGTGTTCGATGTATGCCCCTTGTTCAGCCATCTCCAGCTGTTGATCGATAGTCAACGTCGTTCCCACCCGAGGTTCCATGGCGTGGGTGATTACAATCTTGTTGATGCCCACCCTTCTGGCTTCCCCGACAAGGGCGCGGATTTCGGCCAGGCTTACGTGGCCGGTGGCCACGACCATTTCATGCTGCTTGGCGATTCTCAAAGCCTGGGCTAATGCGGGGAGCATCAGTCCGTGCTCATCGATTATACTGATCCCCTGTTCTGCCATGCCGCGTCTAGCCATGTCATTAGCTGCCGAAAAAGTGGGCATCCACAGAACCTTCGCTCCCATCAGGGCCGATGACTCCACGGCTGTGGCATTGATTCCGCCAACTGCGGCATCCAGGCTGAGACTCCCGAATACCTTGACGTTCGGGACTCTTGCGCTCGCCATGATGGCGACCGGGGCTGTGGGGTAATCGTGGCTCTTCAGAACGATCGCCCTCATGCCTGCTTGGGCGGCCTGCTCGGCCGCCTCAAATGCGTCAACGCTGCGGGGAGCATGGGGATCGGGGCTGGTGTGGATATGCATGTCTATGGCGCCGTGCATCAGTGAGTCTATGACATCCATTTCGCCTCCCTAAGAGTACCTTGCAATGAGAAGAGCCACAGCTGTGGTAACAGACTCCCATCTCGTATCGTGTAGCCTGGATGCGTAAGCGATTGTCTGTTTTTGATGGTCATGATAGGCCTCTGACCCAATCGACACAAGGGAAGAATCCTCTGAGCAGGTAGAGGGTCGTTGGGAGGAGCATATAATGTTGACAAAGAATAGATGGTCGATGACAAAGCACGTAAGCGGGTTCTTATATCAGGTGGGGGAATCGCCGGTCTGACACTTGGCATTTTGCTCAGTGAAAGGGACTGGGAACCGCTGGTAGTCGAGCGGGACCCGATGCCAAGCACCGAAGGATATATGATGGATTTCTTCGGCACCGGCTGGGACGTGGCAGAGCGCATAGGCATTGTCGAAGATCTCAGAGCAGTCAAGTATCCAATGGAATACCTGGAATACGTGGACAATGCCGGCCGACCGTACGCTTCGGTTTCAGTAAATGACGTCAGACGCGCCTTGGGCGGCAACTATGTCCGCCTGCGCCGTTCTGACCTTGAGGCAATTCTTTCTGGGCGAGCGAAAAGAGCAGGGGTCATCGTGCGGTTTGGCACAACTATTCGATCTTTGGAGGATACCGGTTCTTCAGTAAAAGTCGAATTTGAAGGCGACAGCAGCGATTCCTTTTCTCTTGTGGTTGGCGCGGACGGCGTCCATTCCAGGGTACGTGAGTTAGCCTTCGGACCCGAAGAGCGGTTTGCGCGATATCTGGGGGCGTACGTTGCAGCTTTCCAAGCGGTCAACAAGTATGGCCTGGACCGTTCCTTAAAGATGTTCGAGCAACCCGGCCAAATTATGGGGGTTCAGCCGTTGAGCCATCAATTGATCACCGTATTCTATATTTTTCGAAGCCCGAATCCGGGATTCGTTCCAATAAAGAAGCGCCTTCCGTTTCTGAGAGAAAGATTTCGGAATTCAGGTTGGATAGCAGCAAAGGTACTGGAAGAAGTCGGGCCAACTACGCCGATCTTCCTTGACCCCATCACTCAGATAGTAATGCCTTCGTGGAGCTCAGGCCGGATAGTTCTCACAGGTGATGCCTGCGCCTGTCTGACTCCATTTGCCGGGCAGGGGTCGCATCTGGCAATGGGAGGGGCTTTCGTGATTGCCCGGGAACTGGAGCGCTCCCCAGGAGATCACCGGGGAGCATTCGATGTTTACGAGCACTTCTTGAGACCGATAACCATCGCTACACAGCATAGGGCCGCTCGATTCCTCGAAGTATTCGTCCCGGGGCCAGGATCCAATATGTGGCTACGGCGCCTGGTAACCAAGCTTGTCCTTAACCGCCTCCTGATTGGGTTCGGTCTCTCCGGATTTGGAGCCGGGAGCATACTGAGACACTACAAATAGCAGAGCGTTCTCAGCTCCCTCGTGGATCGGCTGCGTCGAATTGTCAGTGTCAGGCGAGGATATCGGTCAGAGTAGCCCCCTGCAAGTCAACAACTAAGGCTCCACCGTCAATGACCACTTCGGACCCGGTCATGAATGAGGCATCATCGCTGGCCAGAAAGCTGCAGAGGGCTGCGATTTCGGAAGGATCAGCGGCCCGGCGCAAAGGAACGTTTCGAGTGAAATGCTTGTAAGCGCTTTCAATGTCAGTTTCAAGTTTCTCAGAAATCGGGATCACCAGCTTCTTGTTCATTTCTGTTCTTGTGGCGCCGGGGCAGACGACATTGCACCGTATCTTCTGAGGCCCGTAATCGAGCGCAACCTGTTTTGTCAGCATGATTAGAGCTGCTTTTGTGGCGCAGTACGCTGGCATTCCGGGAAGGGCCTTGATGCCGCCCAAAGACGCGATATTGACTATCGAACCGCCACCATTTTCTATCATGTGGGGAATGATTGCCTTCATCAAAAGAAAAGGGGCGGTGAGATTGGTATCAAGGGCTTGTCTCCAGTCAATCAAATCAAGGTCAGTTACTCTACCCATCGCCTCAATTGCGGCATCGTTCACCAGTATGTCCAGTTTACCGCCGAATTCCAGTGCTGCAGCCACTATTCGCCGAGTATCTTCATTCTTCGATATATCACCCGAACATACGGCGACGCGAACCTTTGGGCAAAGAACTTGCCGTCTGTTCCAGCTTCTCCAGCCGGCGACCGGCTATACAGACCTTTGCTCCCTCTTCAACGAATTTCCTGGCAATAGCAGCACCGATACCAGTGCCACCTCCCGTAACTAGTGCGACCTTGCCACCGAGTTTCAATTCACGACCTCCTTGTTTCAGTGATTCAGCCGGATCCGAGACGGTTTAGCGGCCGCCAGAGCGACCTGGTGAACTGGTTCAAATGCAGCCCAGGCGAGTCGCTAATTCGATACCTCTCTGAGACTCGAGTTCCGGGACCGCGTACAGTCTAACGCCATTGTGTGCACTCGGCAAACTACGGCTGGCACGCAGACACCGCCGGCATAATCGCCGTCAGCGGATTCCTGACCTGAGGAGAACCGACCATCCAGAACGAATAGATTGCAGAAGCTGCCGCGGCAACAAGGAGAACATCACGAAGTGTCACGAATTCTTTAGGTTTTGGGGGCAGACTTTGTGATTTCTTAATGCTCGTTTTCCTAGAATAGTGTCATTCCAGAACGAAAATGAGGACACCCTGTCCTCTGGTAGCCTTGCCGAGAGCGGCCAAGGAACGCGGCGAGGCAAGAGGTCTTTGAGTCCGAATGGACGTTTGAGTGTATGAGGAGGTCACAATTTGATTTCAAGTTCGAGAATCATGGCGACTCTGCCAGTGGAGAACCTGGGTAGGGCGGAGAAATTCTATCATGACGTGCTTGGTCTCAAGATCCACCTGGAGGAGCCCCGCGGGGTCATCTTTGAGTCCAGCGACGGTTCCACCCTGTACCTCTACCAGAGAGAACGGACGATGGCAGACCACACTGTGGCATCATTCCAGGTCAAAGATATCGCATCTGAGGTGCGGGAGCTTCGACGCAACAGAAGGATCAAATTTGAGGAATACGACATTCCCGAGATGGGCATCAAGACGGTTGATGGAATTGCCACCATGACTGGCGCGGAATACGAGACCAAATCAGCGTGGTTCAAGGACACGGAGGGCAATATTCTCGCTCTGGTCCAAATGGTGAGAATTGGTACTTAGAATTGAATAGTGGGGGCTCCAATGAAGACCGATAGTGAACTCCAGAACGATGTCATGAAAGAACTGCGATGGGAGCCAAGCGTTGATGCGGCTGAGATCGGTGTTGGCGTCAAGGATGGCGTAGTGACTCTCAGCGGGAACGTTGACAGCCTTGGCGAAAAATGGAACGCCGAACGAGTCGCTGCTCGAGTCTTTGGAGTAAAAGCGCTGGCCGGCGAAATTAGGGTGCGATTGCCAGGTTCGTTTGAGCGACCTGACGAAGACATCGGCCGGGCAGCCGCGAACGTGCTTGAATGGAACACATCTGTACCTCATGAGCGTATCAAGGTCAGAGTCCAGGACGGAGAGATTTCCCTTAGCGGCGACGTGGACTGGCGATTTCAAAGGAACGCTGCGGAAGATGCGGTACGCAATCTCATGGGCGTAAGAGCTGTCAGGAACGATATAACGGTGAATCCTCCTGAGGAACCGTTGGATATCAGGGACCAGATCGAAAGTGCGCTCGAGCGCAACGCGATGTGCGACGCGCAAGAGATTGCAGTGAAGGTTGAAGGTGGCCATGTGGTTCTCAGTGGCAGCGTTCACTCCTGGGCAGAGAGATGGGAGGCCGAAAACGCGGCATGGGCTGCTCCTGGTGTGACCGAAGTGGGAAATAACATAGTCGTAAATCCTTAACGAATCGCCAGCTTACGGGTTTCGATGAATAGCTGGCAATGATGAACTCCGATCGGCGAATTAGCGAACTCGGCGATGATGAGAACTCTTGAGCTGAGTGTCACAGCCTTGCCCGTTCGAACACATGAAATATTAACAATCCCGGACTATTGTTGGGGTATTGCGTGCTTCCTTCGATCGCCAGCAGGCGCTCTCACGACTGCGGGCGGGGGCTAGGGAGACCAAGTTTGAAGGAGCCTGATCAGATGAAAAGAAGGATATGGACAATCTCACTCATTGTCGCCCTGGCTGGGGTCTTTGCAGGATGTACCCCACAGGGGACCGCGACCACAACTACTCCGGCAGGGGTTGTCTCTCCCGCCCCGACAACTGCGTTGCAGAGCACGGTGCCTGGCTCGGCGGCTGACATTCAGAGCGTCACCGAATCCGCCTATGCGGCAGTAAATCCATCGGTGGTGAATATTGAGGTCATCCTTCCGTCGAGCCCAACGAACCCGGGAGGAGGAGCCTCAGGATCAGGTTTCGTGTGGGACACGAACGGCGACATCGTTACCAACAACCATGTCGTCGATGGGGCAACCAGCATCACAGTCACCTTTTTCGACGGAACAATCGTGGATGCAGCGTTGGTGGGCAATGATGCTGATAGCGACCTGGCTGTCATCAAAGTAGATCCTGCTGCGGGGCAGCTTAGGCCAGTTGTAATGGCGGACTCCACAAAGCTCAAAGTGGGGCAGTTGGCCATAGCTATTGGTAACCCGTTTGGTCTCCAGGGAACGATGACCGTGGGGTTTGTCAGTGCGCTGGGCAGGTTGTTGCCTGCTGACCGAACCGGTACTGGTCCTAACTACAGCATTTCCGACGTCATCCAGACTGATGCGTCGATCAATCCCGGCAACTCCGGAGGAGTGCTTCTCGACGACTCCGGCCAGGTGATTGGGGTAACAAACTCAATCGATACGACAACTGGGACGTCGTCTGGAGTCGGTTTTGCGATCCCTTCTGCTACCGTTCAACGGGTTGTACCCGCGCTGATCAAGAGCGGTCACTACGACCACCCGTACCTCGGGATTTCGGTTGGCTCGGTGACTCCCGACTTGGCAAAAGCAATGAATCTTCCAATCACACAGCGAGGGGCTCTTGTAGGATCGGTGACGGCAGGTAGCCCGGCAGACAAGGCTGGATTGAAAGGCGGACAGACCAGCGTGACGATCAACGGCCAGCAGGTCTCGGTTGGCGGAGACGTGATAATTGCCTTTAACGGGCAGGCGGTGAAGAGCTCCGATGATCTAGTTACCCTCCTGGAGCGATCTGGCATTGTCGGGCAATCCGCCACCCTGAAGGTTCTTCGGGGTGGTGCCCAAATAGATGTGCAGGTCACTTTGGGGGCGAGACCTGGTGCCTAGCACCGAGGGGGATCAGGATTCTCGAAAGTCGATCCGGGCCTGCCGGACGCATGATCAAAATGTGAATCGAGGTTCGCGTTTGTGATCCACACCCGGCCCGGACGGGGCCACCCAGGTCAGACTAATACTGGCGGCGCATCGCGCACCTCGGAAGTCTGGGTTATTCCCCACGTCCTGCGACCGATGTCACATACGGAGGGTGATTCGGACAAGTAGACTATTTTTAGTGGGCAGGAGGTGCGCAGATGGATGAGACATTGCGTGAAGATGGATCATACCGAACCTTGATCAGGTTTACCCGTCCGATAGATATGGCTGGCGTCATAGGCAGGGTCTCATTCGAGATCGGCGATTCGTGGCGCCCGCTCGAATTTGGCAAAGACCGAACACTGCATCATGGAATGCATGATGCGAACGGGGGTTCGATTCTGAAGACAGGACAGGGGGTTGAGATTCGTCTCGCCCCCTTTTCTTTTTGTCCGCCGGGTCAGACAGAGTTTGCCTGACGGTACTGCCTTGCCTGGAAGACACTGGAGGCCGAGACTGAGATCGGATCGTATTCAAGAAGTTATTGTCGAGAGCCAGGGCCTTGACGGTCAATACTGCGTAATACCTTACCTTGCCGTAGCGCACCAATATCCCCGACCTTGCGAGTCGGATCAAGAGGCCACCTCGATCTGGAACCCCAAACCGAGGCCGATCGGTCGGACCATTTGGCCGCACCGATCCAGGCCTGGCGACGCGGATAGAACAAACCGTCTATTCCGATGTGCCAAGGATATCCAGCAACCGACAAGGCTCTGGCATGAAGATTCTATGATTTTTCCGGGGTAACGATCAGTAGCCCCTCCAGTAACCCCTCGACGAGTTGGGGGCGCGTTCTTTCGTGGGTGATGGTCTCGGACTCTTGATTCCGAACCCAGGAATGTGTCAGTGACGTGTCTCTGCTGCGTGCGTATGAGTCTCCAAACGCCCTTTGTCCGGCGCATTGCAAAACGCATAGCACATGAGGGAGGAAGGTGAGACGGCTCAAATTGTGATTATCGAGAAGCGTTTTCGGCTGTCGAGAACAAATACTGCTTGATTTGGGTCTATATCAGGAATTAGGATTTGGTCGGACTGCTACCGCGAGGAAATGTAATGGCTAAGATCAAGATGCCTGGCGAGCGATGGATGTACCCCAGACCCGTCCTTCTGGTCGGGGCGAATGTCGACGGCAAACCCAACTTCATGACCGTTGGTGGTGGTGGAGTGGCTGACGCCGGGCCTCCAATGATCGGCGTGCCTATCAGGCATTTTCAGTACACCCTCAAGGGGATCCTTCAGAACATGACCTTTTCAGTGAATACTCCCTCTGTCGATATGGTGGAGGAGACCGACTACTGCGGTATCGCGTCCGGTAGGAAGGTGGACAAGGTTGCGGACTGCGGATTCGAGGTGTTCTTCGGTGAACTGAAAACCGCTCCCATGATTGAGCAGTGTCCGATGAGCCTGGAATGCAAGGTAGTCCACGTGCTCAACCTGGGTACTCACGCGTTCGTCATCGGAGAGGTCAAATCGTCGTACATCCGGGATGACTGTCTCAAAGATGGCAAACCCGACGTGGAGAAGATGAGGCCCATGGTCTTCAATCTTGAAGAGTCAAGCTACTCTGCCATAGGCAATGTTGTGGCAAAGGCATTCAGCATCGGAAGAGACTTCAATCCTAAGGGGCGGGACTTGCACTGAGCCGTCCTGCGCCTGAAGCGGTCGACGCCGTTGGACTTCGGCTTCAGTTCCGATCCAGGACTTCATGTCCAGGAATACTGAGCCTCGTGGAGCGCGATCGGGAAAATCAGCCGGAGAACACGTTTTGCACAGGGGCGCGTTAGAGTTCGCCGAGGTCCATGGCCACGTGATGGGCTAATCTCGTGGCTTCATAGATATTCCTTGCAGCCAGGCAGTCTCCGATCTGATGAAATTCCGGCGCGCAGAAGCGAAGTTCGTTAGCGTCCTTCCACAGAGGGAGACGGCCAAGTGCGCAGACCACCGTGTCCGCCTCAAAGAACTGGCGACCGCTCTGCGCTCTGAGCCATGACTCCCCTATTACCGATTTCGCGTGCCGTTGTGCCAAGCGCCAGCTTGATGCCAAGGCGATCAATCTCAATAGCGATGGCACGCCCTTGAAGGATGTTATCGCTGGAGTTGAGCTGACTGAGCATCTCCAGAATTGTCACTTCGAAACCCAAGTAGCCCATGTAAATCGCGATTTTCGGAACCCACTAATCCCCCACCCAGAATGACGATTCGTTTACCTGCCCTTTGCGGTGAGGCGTAGAGTTCCTCTGCTCCGATGACATTCGGGCCGCCTATTCCGGGGATTGAAGGGCGGAGAGGTTGAGAGCCAATGGCTGCGATAATTGCGTCTGGCTCTACCTCAAGCGCCAGCTCCCTTGTGACCCTGCAATTCAGTCTCACCTCTATTTGTTGTCGCTGGATTAGCATCTCCTGTTGGTCGAGGTACTGACGCAGGTGCTTCTTGAACGGCACGTTATCTTCACAGCGGAGGACCCCGCCGAGCCTACTGGATTGTTCGCATAGGATTACCTCATGGACGCGCTTGGCGCAGGTGAGAGCAGCCTGCATGCCTGCCACTCCGCCGCCCGCTATGAGCACTCTTTCATGTGTGGCCGAAGGTCTTTGGTATTTTCGTTCAGCCTCGTCGGATATTTCTGGATTCAACGCACAGACGATCTGACCGTGGGTGATGAGGTTGGAGAAACAGGTGAAACATCGCACGCACTTTCTTATCTCGACGTCGCGGCCGGTCCTCGCCTTGTTCGGCAAGTCAGGGTCGCAGATTATGCCACGGGCAAGTTCGACAACATCGGCCTTGCCCGTGGAGATTATTTCCTCCAACAACTCAGGGTCTGAGAGAGCGCCCACCGTGGCCACCATGGATTTCCTTACGTGCTTTTTTACTTCTGCTGCGTATTTTACGTTTACTCCGTCTTCGAGGAACATTGACGGGTGGGTGACTGTGAAAACGCGTGGGTCTTCATGCGAGCCTGCGGAAACATGCACGAGATCTACGATACCGTCGACAGCCTCGGCAATGCGACAGCCATAGTCTACGTCGTAGCCGCCTTCGTAGACCTCGCTTCCGGAAATGCGGAGCTCCAGAGGGAAGTCAGGCCCCACGGCCTTACGTACTGCTTGGATGATCTCGAGGGGGAATCGCATCCTGTTCTCGAAAGACCCCCCGTACTCGTCTGTGCGGTGGTTCAGGGTGGGAGACATGAACTGGTGCATCAGGAAGCCGTGCCCTCCGTGCAACAACACCATTCCGAAACCGCACCGTTTCGCTAAGGCCGCTCCCTCGACATATTTCGTGATCACCCGGTCCATAGCGGTTCGCTCCAGTGCGTGCGCATACACTCTTGGATGTCCGAGGGCGCCCTCGACCCAGCCTTCCTGGGGGCCGTATACTTCGCGTCCGTCGAGATAAGTGATGGTTGCGGCTGAGCCTGCGTGGAAAATCTCGATCGTCGCAACGGCTCCGTGCCGGTTTATCTCCGATGAGAGCTTGTTTAACACTGGCATCATCTCGGGGTCGTCCATCATCATGTTGTAACGGCCATGTTGACTGTGTTCAGAGTCGACCATGACGTCTCCAACACACACTGACGCCGCCCCTCCCTTAGCCTTGCGCTCGTAATAGGAGATCGTCTCGTTGATGGGACGGTGCCTGGAGTCGGAGTAAGACACGCCGGTTGGGGCCGCGAAGATCCTGTTGCGGAACAAGGTGTTGCCCAGTTGAATTGGCGAAAACAGGTGCGGATATTTGCAGTTGTACATGTTTCTCCTTCGCAGCCCCGGTGAAGCACGAGTAGTGGCCAGAGCTTTTCGTTCAATTCCAAGAATATCAGGCCGATTGAGTCTATTTTGAAACGGGAAGGCCTGTGGACGACGCCTAATTGCGCATATCTTCGCACCCCGACCTCGCCCATGCAAGAGTGTGAGAGTAGGGCGATTCGGAGGGTTGGGCCTACTGAGGTTTGTGTGAACAAACCTCACCGAAGTCGCCCTATGATTGGGTTTGACAGGACTTCGATCCGACAATAGAATGGGGCAATCTTGATTCTTTCCGAGCCTGCCCTCTTTCCACCGCAAAACAGGGACTTCGGGGCATGAGGAACCGGGTTTCTATCCCAGGTTTGCGCGCTGCAGGTTTGGATTAAGGCGTTGGCTGAAGAGTTGAGGGCGATTATTTCGGTGTCAGTCCTTCGGCCAGGCTTTGATCGATGGAGGCGAGTGATAAATGGGAAACGATAGAAATGTGAAGCCCAGCGACAGACCTCTAAATCGACTGAAGTCGATGTATCCTCTGCGGGCCCTGGTCGATGAAAACTATAAGGATACCCAGGAAGCGGCCAAGGCGAACAAGCCGGTTGCCTGGAGCATGCTTGATTTCGGCTTCTACCCTCCCATCCTGAACGCCCTAGGCGTTGAAGCCGTTTATCCAGAGAACTATGGCACGGTTTGCGCGGCGGCAGGTGCTGCAACGCCCTTTCTGGAGCGCTCCGAAGCTGAAGGTTTCCCCACCCACCTCTGCGGTTACGCCCAGAACTGTTTTGGCTACGCTGCCAGGATGTTCGGTGACTTGAAAGGGCAGATCCCTGAGGAGGCCCCTCAAGGCGGGATGCCTAAGCCAATCGTATTGCTATCCTCGGGGGCGGCTTGTGATGCCAGATTCAAGTGGTTTCAGGCTCTTGGCAAATACATCGACGTTCCCGTTTGGACCTTGGAATCGCCTCGCTCTGCACAACGCGAGGGCATGGCCGAAGGTGTCTACGAGCGAGAAGTCCAGTTCCTCCTAAAGGAAATCAAAGAGTTCGCAGCATTCATGGAGAACCTCGTCCACAAGAAGATCGACTGGGACCGCTTTTCAGAAGATATCGACGCGTCGATGGACATGGACGCGGTATGGTATTCCATCACCGATGAACTTCGGACGTCCAGGCCGTGCCCTATGCACAGCCGGGATCACTTCAGTGCCATGAGCTCATCGCTTTTCAGGGCAAGGGACCCTGTTAAGGTAAAAGGCCTCTATCAGGACATGTATTCCGAGGTCAAAGAAAGAATTCGCGACGGAGTGGCCGGGATCAACCGTAAGGAGAAGTTCCGCGTCGGGTTTTTTGGCCTTGCGCCGTGGCATGCGTTGTCGCTTTTCGACAGGCTTGCTGAGAGGGGCTGGAACTTTGCCAGGGAGGACTATCATCCACCACGCCCGATGCCAGACGTCAAGGAGATCAAGGATCCGCTGGAGCGAATGGTGAAGTACAGGCATCGCAGTTCGAGAAGGACGATCGAAGACGAGTTTCCAGCCGACGAGGCCCGCACGGTTATTGAGGAGATAGAAACAAAGGGTCTCTCGAACAAGCCGAACGTGCGCTTTGCGAAGAAGTACCAGCTTGACGGCGTCATTTTCCACAGCAATCTGACCTGCCGTCAGATGAGTGGGACCCAGAATAGCAGGCAGAAGAACCTTCTTGACGTTTACGGCGTTCCCTCGCTGATTATCGAAGGCGACATCGTCGATGCAAGGCTCTTCGATATGGAAGGGACGATGAAGAAATGCGAAGTGTTCGAAGAGACGATGCTTCACTTCCGTGATATAAGGAAAGCACAAGGTCTCGAGTGGTAGGTCCACCCGAACGAGGTGATGTCGTGAAAGGGAAGACGGTTCATGGGCTTGCGAGAGCCCAAACGATTTACCAGGATAGGTCTGCCCGCGCAAAAGAGCTCAAGGCCGAAGGGAAACGAGTCGTAGGCTACGTTTGCCTTTATCCGGTGATCGAATTGATAACAGCAGCGGGCATGGTCCCGTACCGCATTTTCGGAGACATGCGCGAGCCGATTTCGAAGGCGGACAGTCAGATGGCTCCCGTGGTCTGTCCATTTATGCGGAGCTGCCTCGACACGGCGATGAAGGGGCGATACGACTTTCTCGACGGCGTAGTGTTCGCCCATGTCTGCGATGTGACGTGCATGATTCCGTCCATGTGGCGCCAGACCGTGCCCACTGAGTTCACCTATTTCCTGGACGTGCCTCACACTACCCACGCTGCCTCTCTCGCGCATTTTCGCAGTCTGGTCGGCGATTTCCGGAAGGCACTGGAAGGGTTTGGAGGTGTCGGTCTCACAGACGCCGCGATAAGAGAGGCTGTGGCCGAGCACAACAGCCAAAGGGCCCTAGTCCGGGCACTTTATGATCTGAGAAGGCCTGATCCTCCGCTCATATCGGCGTCCGAGACACTGAAAGTCCTGAAGGCCGTGATGAGCCTGCCAGTCGAGGATGGAAATACTCTCCTCAGGGAGGCGATCGAAGAGGTTAACACCAGGAAAAACGTACTGGAGAAGAAGCGGGCCAGGCTGCTAGTATGGGGCTCCATCATTGACGATACGGCTTTTCTCGATATGGTGGAATCCCTGGATGCGAACATAGTTATGGATGATATGTGCGTCGGCAGCAGGGCATATTTCTCGGACGTCCCGGTGACTGGGGATCCTCTGGTTGGGCTGGCCGAACACTACCTGAGGGATCTCAAGTGCCCGCGTACAGTTCAGGACTCAGGCCCGAAGGGTGTTAGAAAGGATTACCTGGCGGACCTTGAGAAGAGGTTTGCCTACGTGACCGAATACGCCCGTGACTGGAAGGTCAACGGCGTCATTCTGCAGTCGGTGAGATACTGCGATGGGCACGGGTACGAGGTGCCCGGGATAAAGGACTTCCTCGCAGCGTCCGGTCTTCCGAGTATCTACCTCGAACACGACTACACTGAGGGAGCCCTGGCGCCGATGCGTACGAGGGTGCAGGGACTCACTGAGATAATAGGGTAGAGGACTCCGCCGGGTAAGGGAGGGACAAGATCTATTTCGCCGGGGTAGACATCGGGTCCTCGATGACTAAGGTCGTCATAACCGAGGACGACTGCAAGAGGTGCAGTGTCGCTCGCCACACAGCGCCCGAACACCGCAAAATGGCGAACATGGTTATGGAAGAGGCTCTCGCTCTTGCCAACCTTGCCATCGAAGATATTTCGTTCATTGTCGCCACCGGTTACGGCCGGATGAATGTGCCGTTTGCGGATCGACAAACAACTGAGCTGACCTGCCATGCGCGAGGTCTGGCCAGTATTTTCCCCAAGGCGAGATTGGGCATCGATGTTGGGGGTCAGGATGCCAAGGCGCTCGTCATCAAAGACGGTAAACTAATTGACTTCGTGATGAACGATAAGTGCGCGGCGGGCACCGGCAGATTCCTCGAAGTGATAGCGAAAGTGCTTGGCCTGAAGGTGGAAGAGTTTGATATGGTTGCCTCGGCTTCAACTCAGCGAGTTAACATAAGCAGCCCGTGTACGGTGTTCGCTGAACACGAGATCATCACTCTGCTATCACATGGCGTCCCCTTGGCCGACATCGCGGCTGCACTCTTCAATTCAATAGGTGGAAGGGTGGCAAGAATGGCCAGGAAGCTGAAGATCGAGCAGGATGTGATTTTTACGGGTGGGGTCGCCAGAAGCGTCGGGGTGCGGCGCTCTTTGGAGGAACACCTGAGTCTCAAGATTCAAGTTCCTGATGATCCTCTGCTGACGGGAGCTCTTGGGGCAGCCCTTATTGGCTGTGACATCGTGCGCCAGGGACGGGGTGGCAGTTCAGCTCCAGGTGGCCGGCGCCTGAGTGAGGCGAAGTTCTACACATAAGGCAATGAGAGTGTACATGGGAATTGATGTGGGATCTAGGACATGCAAAGGCGTGCTCCTGCAAGGAAAGGACGTTCTTGCGAGGCAGGTCGAGGCCTCTGCTTCCAGCTACAGTGTGGTTGCGGAGACTGTCCGCGACCGACTGTTGGAAAGGGCTCACCTGTCCGACAAGGAGGTGGCACGGGTTGTCATGACTGGCATGAATTCCTCAGCCTCGTTCGGAGAGGAATATGTTACCGACATACAATGCTGCGCCCGCGGCGCATGTGAGATGTATCCCGATGTTTGCACAGTGATCGATGTAGAAGCGCAAACAAGCCAGGTATTAAGAGTCGGTAGTCGGGGTCAGGTCACCAACTTCATGGTCAGCGAAAAGTGTGCGGCGGGCAGCGGCCGTTTTCTGGACATCGTAGCCAGCATATTGCAGGTGAGGACTGAGGACGCAGGCCGCCTGTCGTTGATGTCAGGTCACCCTGTAGTGTTTTCTACCGGCTGCGCCGTATTCGGCGAATCAGAAGCCATCTCTAGGGTTGCAGAAGGGACAAGCAAGGAGGACATTCTTGCGGGCGTGAATCATTCCCTGGCTGACAAGCTGGGAGCTTTGTTGGGGAGGGTTGGGATGGAGGAGCCATGCGCGTTTGTCGGCGGTGGTGCCTTGAATGCGGGCCTGGTCAAGAGCGTAGAACTGAAACTCGGCGTTGCGCTTCTTGTGCCGGAATATCCACATTTCATCACCGCTCTCGGCGCGGCGGTGACGGCGCGAGATCACGCAAGACGTGAACGGGGCGGAGATCAGGAGTCGGCTCGCTGAACTGAGGCGCCGAGTATTATCAGCTCAATACTACTCGTGAACGAGACTGGCTGGCGAGGTGGGATATGTCTGGAATCCTCGAAGGCATCAAGGTCGTTTCGATGGGTCAGATCGTGGCAATTCCTGCGGCGAGTTCAGTTATGGCAGACTGGGGAGCCGAGGTCATCAAGGTCGAGCCCCTTACAGGGGAAATGCACAGGGGCCTCAAGACTAATCAGGGCGTGGATAATGCAACCTTAGTCAATTGGGTGATGCAGGTCCTGAACAGGAATACCCGCGGTCTGGCGCTGGACCTCAAGAAGGAGCAGAGCAAAGAGATCATGAGCCGGCTGATCAAACGATCGGACGTGTTCATGTCGAACTACGAACGTAATTCGGTCCGCCGGCTCGGACTGGACTATGAAACGCTGAATCGATTGAATCCAAAGCTTGTTTATGGATTTGTCAGCGGCTTTGGCCCTGTTGGTCCTGATAAGGACGAACGAGGCTATGATTTCACCGCCGGGTGGGCCCGTTCAGGGATGATGCATATGATAGGTGAACCCGGAACGCCTCCGGCTCCACAGCGCGGCAGGCATGATCGACAGTGCGGCAGGGGCACATCTCTTGAGCGGGATCTGTGCGGCTCTTCTACAAAGGGAGAGGACGGGCAAAGGCCGGGAGATTGAAGTCTCGCTCTATCATGCCGGGGCGTGGGCTCTGGCTCTGGATATTGAGCCTGCCTTGGGCGGACAGGTACCGGTTAAACACGACCGGACCAAGGCAACCAATCCGCTCTGGAACAGCTACCGCACCAAAGACAACAGGTGGTTTTGGCTGGCAATGCTTCAGCCTGACCCTGCGTGGCCTGGTTTCTGCCGAGCAATAGGCAGGGCCGATCTGCAGGATAATCCCAGGTTCAACTCTATTGAAACGCGCAGACAGAACCGAGAGGAACTCATCGGCATAATCGAGGCAATACTCGGGTCCAAGACGATGGTTGAGTGGGAGGCCCTGTTCAGACAGCATAATTGTATATATGGACGGGTCCAGACGCCGGTCGAGGTCACTACCGATCCGCAGGCGGTCGCCGCGGGTTTCTTCGCTGATGTTGCTTGTCCGGGAGCGGGCAGCATAAGGGTCCTTACCAGCCCGGTTCTGTTCGACGGGAAGGTTGCTCCGGTCAGAAGTCCGGCTCCCGAGCTGGGCCAGCACACAGAGGAGATACTACTGGAGCTTGGGTACACCTGGCCTGAAATGGGGCAGCTCAAAGAATCCGGCGTAATTCTATGACCGGCTCCCAGAGCTCGTTGTGTTCCGTGTCCCCGGGCTTTGGGTAAGGCTTGGAGTTCGAGGTCAAAGGTGTTGAGTCGAAATATTTGAAACAAGAGGAGGAACAAGATGCACAAGAACTGGAAATTCATGCACGCTTGTATCGTGGTGAAAGACATCAACAAGGCCATGGACTACTTCTCGAAACTGGATGTGGGTCCGTTCCCTGTTTTCCTTGGTGGTCCCGGCATGTCCTTCGGCGGAAAGACAGTGCACGGCAAACAGGTGGACTATGATATGGACCTGAGACTTGCGAAGAGCAACTACGGCGGCATTGGCCTTGAGCTGATACAGCCCCTAAAGGGTGAGACTGTATATACCGAGTTCCTGGCGAAGAAAGGTGAGGGACTTCACCACCTGGCCTTCGGCGTGGAAGATTTTGATGGCGAAGTCGCCGATATGAAGGCGCGAGGATTCAAGGTGGTCCAGACGGGAGCGATGCCAAACAGCCGGTGGGCCTATTTTGACACCGACGCGGTTGGCGGAATGCTGACTGAGTTGTGTGAGACGCCGAAGCGTCCATAGCCCACTTTGCGAGTTCTGCACCCCACGGCGGCCTCCATCAGGGCACGGCGTGGGGTCTCATCTCCTCGCCCTTTCGCTCTTGTGCCTCGGCGCCTTTTGCTCGTGTAAATGGTCGTGTCGTAGGCACATCCAATCCTGAAGGTTCTCAGGATCATAACAAGGTCGAGTCTGGTCGGATTCCAGGGAGTGACTGAAAATTTGCTCATGATGGGCGAGCGGGAATGGCAGATAAGAGGACCGCGTGATATTACGTCGCAGGTGATTATATGGAAGAGAACAATGCTTTGATAGTTGACACCCGCCCTAATCTGCGCAGCCCTTACCTGGTTTGTGGCTCAGATGGCTCTCTCAATGCCGGCAACGTATCGGCGGGAGGCATTCAATACCTGATGCGGCAATTCAAGGCAACGAAGTTTGCTGAGATGAAGACTGCTCGTTTCCACGTGTACAACCTGTCGGGCGAACAAGGACTGCGTCCGATATTCAAGATGGATGAAGGGCTTATCGCGGAGTCTCGTTTCCCTAAGGATGAGTTCTACTACGGGCTGGACCGATCCTCGGACCACGACCTTATTTTCTTTTTGGGGACTGAGCCCCACCTCTACTGGGAGGAATACGCAGATACCGTGATCAGCCTGGCATGCGACTTTGGAGTATCGAGACTGTATGCCTTCGGCGCCATTCTTGACAGGTTTCCCTACGCGCGCGAGCCGAGGATCACGTGCACGTGCACCAGCCTGAGAATGAAGGAGGAAATGGAGCGATACAGAGTCAGCTTCTCCAGTCGCGAAGGGCCGGCCACTCTCAATCAGGTGCTCCTGTACGCTTGCCAGAAGAGAGGATTGGACGGAGTGGCTCTCACCGCCCGGGGCCCGTACTATCCTGAGTTCAATCTGGCTATCGAGTACAACCCAAAATCCATGAAAGCTGTTCTAGTCAGACTTGGCGACATGATGCACTTGCCCCTGGATTTCGAAGAGTTGGATGATGACATTGGGGACATCCAGGGGAAGCTGGATTCTTTCAGACAGCAGAACGCCCAGTTCAACGCCTATGTCGAGGAGCTTGAAAAGAGCTATGTCGAGATGCCCTATAAAGAAACGCTCGACATCTCACCAAATGAAGCCATACGATTTGCTGAGGAGTTCCTGAAAGGCAACAAGGACCAGCCAGAGGGGCACTAGCATCTATGGACCGTCCTGTAGCCTCGATTCTAGACGTGTCCTGCATCTTCGCGAGTTAAGGGGCCGGAGGAGAATTAATATGACGAGCCTGAGCGTTGGCATCATCAGTCCTGGAGATATGGGTTCGGCGATCGGCAAAGTCCTTGTCGACTCGGGGTTTCCGGTCCGAACCGTTCTCGAAGGTAGGAGCGGTCTCACCCGGACGAGGGCTCAAGAGTCCGGTATGATTGACGCAGGTACGCTCGATGGACTTGTAGAGGCATCGGATATCGTCCTTTCGGTCCTCGTCCCTTCAGAAGCTGTAAGTGTGGCGAGCCACGTTGCCGACAGCATGCGCCGGACAGCCCACCGGCCATCTTACGCTGATCTAAATGCCATCGCTCCAGAGACGGTCCGAAGCATTGGTGAGATCATGTCACGCCTCGCGGTTAATTTCATCGACGCCGGTATTATAGGCGCTCCCCCAGTCAAAGGCAGGAGAAACACTCGCATCTACTGCTCCGGACCCAGTACCGGGATTTTTGAGTCGTTGACAGCAGGGGGTCTGGACGTAAGGAAAGTGGGCGACTCAATTGGGCAAGCGTCAGGATTGAAGATGGTGTACGCCGCCTCCACCAAGGGAATCACTGCTTTGTGGACAGAGCTGCTGGTTGCAGCGCGACGACTTGGCCTGGAAGAGGCCCTGGATGCGGAACTGAAGATGAGCGGAATTCAGGTTGCCGCTCTGGAGGACCGCATCTGTTCCATGCCGAGACGTGCGCGACGATGGGTGGGAGAAATGGAGGAGATCGCAAAGACCTTCCAGAGCGTGGGACTCACGGAACGAATGCTGCTCGGCGCGGCTGATACGTATCTTCTGGTTGCATCGACTCCGCTTGCCGACCAGACCTCTAGACAGCCCGATCCGTCGCTAGACTCTGTCCTGGCGACATTAGCTGCTCGCGCTGGTTTGACCGGTTAGTCAGCTGACGAACGGCTCCGTTGGAGAGCCAAGGGTATCTCCTGCCGGAAGGGCCACGTCAATTCTGCATAGCATTAGACAGCCTGTAGTCGCGCACCGTCGAAACCGAAAAGAAAACGAATAATGCGATCGCCGCGCCAATGCTGGCCATGACGATCGTAATGGTTGACGGACCTCCAAAAAGGTCTGATCCTACGCCAGCCGCGAGTCCGCCCAGCGGTGAGAGTGCCGCGTTGAGGTTGACCACGCTGGTAACGCGCCCGCGTAGCTCGTCCGGGATCGAAAGCTGAAGCAATGTCTGATTCGTTGTGAGGAAAATCATCTCAAAAAAGCCAGAGATCGCCAACAGGGCCAACGAAAGCAGCAGAATGTTGCTGAGGGCGAAGGCAATAAGAGTGACGCTCATCATGAAGAGGGCAGCCAGTTGGATCAGGCCTCTGCGTTGAAATCTGCCTAAGGACGCAACCACAACGCCACCCAGAATGCCGCCAACCCCGATCGAGCCCAGGAGGAGACCCAAAGTGCCGGAATCGCCGTGAAATACCTGGACAGCGTAGATGGGAGGCAGGATTCCGTAGATGGGGATGATGAAAAGCGGCAGGATGAATCCCATAAACATGAAGGTCCGGGTGGTCTTGTGCCTGGCAACGTAGGCAATGCCTTCACGGATATTCTGGACAGGTGAAGTCCGTACGCCGCCGATGTTTCGAGATGGAAAGCCTATCTGAAATATAGTGACCATTATGAGGACGTAGGCTCCTGACTGGGCGAAGAAGTTGCCGCTTGGCCCGAACCACAAAATGAGGAATCCACCTATTGCAGGTCCAAACGATCTCATCAGGCTCCAGCCAGTTTGGATGAGAGCAACACCGTTGGGGGCGTGTGATCTGGGCACAAGGTCGAATACGAGGACTTGCCGCAAGGTACCGTCGATGGTCTGGACCAAACCGCCCATGAAAGCAAAGACGAATAGAAGCGCTATGTTGGCATGGCCCAACAACAACAGGACTCCCATAGCGAAAGTTATGGTAAAGAGCCAGCCGTTGGTCAGCATCATGATCAACCGACGGCTGCTCCTGTCGATCAGCATTCCCACGATCGGAATCATGCTGAGTGACGCCGCTGACCGCACGACGTTCATTGTCCCAAGAATGGTGCCGGAACCTGTGAGGTTGTATACCAGCCAGCTCAGCGTAACCTGCTGGATCCACTGACCAGCGTTGGAGAGGACGGTACCAGCAAGAAGAAATCTGAAATTCCTTATTCCGAGCGAGGAGAATGTGCTCACCCGGTCGCCATGCCCGATATCGTCCGCAGATCGGCTGCGGTTCTTGCTGGAAGCTTGAGAGTTCAAATGGTCTTCCTCAGTTATCGACGTAAAGGAGAATCTGTAACTTCGTCGTCAAGTCGCATGATAGCAACAACATTGCGAGTCCAAAACATTCCATCTTACCATCGCAGCGACCTTCGTGCGAGAAGACAAGAGGTTCAGACAATGGTTTGTTGCCGACTACGCAAACGCTGGCACATCGTGCGCCTGGGCGACAAGTTGAGTTCTTTGAGGATGGGCCATGGATTTGTTGCGGATTCCCTCTGTTCGCCTGGCGCCGTGCAAGGGACCTCACCTGCAGGCGGACCCGGTGCAGAGCTAGAATTTCCCGAGCCTCTTTGCCTAGTATCGGTATCGCTGCTGTTTGAACAAAGAAGAGCAACAATAGACCGGCGACCCATAGAAAGATCAGGAGGAATAGAGGGCTGACGAGTGAAGTCAAATAGTTGGACATGCCGATCGCGGTCGAGGCGTGTCCGTTGCTGGCCGTCTTGACAAACTCTGAGCCAGCGATGCCGGCCAGCAGGCCGCCGATGCCTACCGCGTTCACCACGTTGCCCTGCCCGGCTTTCCACAGGCTGCCGATAAAACACCCGTCAGCGAAAATGAAGCCAAACCCCAAAAGAAAAGAACCCCCTGCGAGGAGAAACGGACTGGAGACGACGCTATCCACAACGATCGGTTCGTAGAGGTTAAGTTGCAGTCCGATCTGGTAGAACAAAGACAGGCACATGATGGTGAACAGTACGCTTTTCCATACGTAGGCTGACCGTGAGATGAACCACTCCTTAAGCATGCTGGACATACATACAGTGCCGCGCTCCACCGCGAAACCAAATAGCGCCAGAAGGACCATGGCCAGGACCAGCCCGGTCTTTTCGTTTCCGGAGCGATGAAGAAAGAGAGTTAGTACTACTGCTGCAGCGACGAGAAGGGCCACCCCATGGAATAGGACGCGCTGATTCCTCTCTGACTTTAGAGCGCCGGGGAGCACAATCTCCCTTTTGTAGCGCCCCATCCTCAGGGTTGACAGTACGAGCAACTTCGATCCTGCCGCTCCTCCCAGGACCATGAATGCAATGTATATCCATCCTTTGGCAATCATAAAGGCGGGCAGCACAAATACCCCTGCCAGGTTGAAGAGGATGGTGGAGTGCACGGACATCCCAGCGACAACCGACCCCACCCCAGCAGTAAGGCCTCCCGCGAAGGCAAGGACCAGGGGTTCAACGGTTAGAGGCATCTTGACACTAAACTCGCCGGATAACATCGCAGCGACATAGGAGCCAAAGACTATCAGTCCGAAGGTTGGGACCGGGTCTTCCAGAAAAGAAGCAGTTGTTCCCCCTGCTGGACTGAGGTAACTCTGATTGAAAAACCAGAGCAAAATGAGTAGAACTGCCAGGGTTACCCCGGTCGGCAAGAATGACCAGTGTCTACGAAGCATGCCTTTCATAGCGTTCCAAGGCCGCTGGGATCGCCTTGATGAATTGACTTATCTGGGTGGCCGGCGTGCATTGCACTAGTTCACCGATGATCCGGTTCACAACGAGGGCCTTGTAGTCGGCATCGTCGTCTTGGCGAAACCGGAATGCCGTCAGCATTCCGGTGATTGTGTCACCAGTGCCGCCGACGGCCTCCATGGCCGGAATGTTCGGGGCGCTGCATTCTTTCACCTTCTCGCCGTCCCGAAATATGTAGTCGGTAGCTCCTTTCAGGACGAGAGTCCTGGCAGCGTCATTCTGTCGGTAGGCAGCATGAACGAGAGACTCTATATCGTGTGCCTTGCCAAGTATCTCACTTCTCACATAGAGAGGATGAGCGGCGAATTCGTCGGCAAGAAAAGCCAGCTCTCCCCGGTCGGGAGTAAACACGTCGAAGAGCGAAGCCTGCTTGATCGCCTTCATGAGATACATGCCCCCGGCGTCGGCGATCAGTTGCGGTTTCTTCGGCAGAGACTTCACTTTGTCAATGAACGGTTTGCCGTAAGCGATCTTTGGGAACAGGTAATGAAGGGTCACGATCTCGGGGTCAAGTCGATTGAGATTGGCGTCCACTTCCTGGAACATCAGGTCCGTGCCCTTGCCGTCGGCGACATCGCCCCCGAGAATACATACCGGCATCGGCAGACCGTAAAACCGGCAAACCTGGGCACACGCGGCTGCCATTGCCGCGGTCCCTCGCTCGATAGGGAATTGGGTGCTCCCTAGATGCAGGCTATCATTCTCAATCGATCGCGTTGCCGACATATACGCCGGTCTCGCGAGGGACAGTGCCTACCAGTAGTATCATCGAGCGGTCAACCTCTGTTTGAGGGCATCAAAGGATATCTGAAGCATGTATGAGCAAAGACTGTTGCCGATTTGAATCGGGTTTTTCGCATCCTCGATTCGGACATTGTGCAACTCCCGGGCGACATACGGAATATCAGGGCAGCCGCCTCCAGAGATATTGACGATGCGGTGATTTCTTTTTTCAGCCGTGATTTTCATATTCCCGGTCTTGCACATGATGTAGCCGTTGATTTCAGTAAACGTTGACTGCTTGAGAATGTCTGGCAACATCTCCTTGGTAGAGACCATCTTGAGGGCAGTGTTTCCCGTTTGCCTCAGAGTAGTCTCAATTGCTTCCTGTTCCAGGAGTGCAAATTCCACTGCGAGGTCGCAACCGACCCTGACATTGGGAGGAGGTGCGACCAGTCTTACCTGAAACCCAAGGTCGGCGAGCAAGTGGTGTATGAGAATGACCTCCTGCACTGAACCGAAGAGGAGGATACCTTTTGGCCCGACGTATCTCGGTCCAGCGAACCGTTTTAACCAGCCCTGCATCGTGCGACCTTCCTCAATCAGGGACAGCCAGTCAGGGACCCAACATATGTAACTCGGTCAGGCATGAACCCCGTCAAATTCCTTTCAAAATATGCCCGGGATGAACAGCTTCGTCTTGCTCGCATATTCGAGGTACCCCGGGAATTCTTCCGCCATGAGAGCTTCCTCTTTCTTTGCCCGGACAAAGTAAACGATGGTCACCAGGACTGTCGAAGTCGTTATCAGGTAGTTACTGACAAGCAATCCCGATCCTAAGACTACAACAATCATGGACGAATACATCGGGTGCCGGACACGGCTATATGGGCCCCTGGTTACCAGCTCATGTCCATGCCTGATTGATGCCCCTAGAGACCAGTTTGTTCTAAGGTAGATGTGCGACGCCGAATAGACTGCGAGGCCTATGACGGCAAACATGGCTCCGGCGGCCCGACTTACTGCGTTGCCCTGGTACGTCCCGACGTAGTAGCCGACGTAGAAAAGTCCAAAGACAATTACAAAAGGTACGGCAATCAGCAAATCGGTGACAGTTCCGCCACGTTTGCTACGTTTTGTATCGTGCCAGATAGCCTGAGTCACCAAGGCAACGGCGACGAGAGTCACCCATGTCAGGTCGAAGATGAGCAGTCCCGCCCTTTCTGACATTTGCCTCCATATTCATCCGACGTGGTCATCTGGTAAAAGGAGCGGCAAAACAGGTGGTTACCAGTGCCAGCGCTCCGAATCCGATACCTGCTAGAATGCCTGACGCGATTTCGCGTTTGCCGATAATGATGAGAACGAGGGCAGTGAGAAACGAAGCCACGGCTGCTCCGCCTGCTATCCCTCCCAGCAGAGCGTTACCACCGAGCATGGCCAGGGCGATCAGCAAAGCTAGAGGTATCGCCGTGGCCAGAGTCGCTGCCCAGAAGAGACTCACGCGGCGTTTGCGCGGTTGAGGCATCGGCTGTGGTTGTTCGAGCTTATTCTCCACTTCAGTCCTCCTTGCAGTAGTCCTGTATCGGGGCCAACCGATTTCCCCTGATAAACCCGGAAACAGCGGGCGGAAGGTTCCTTCGAAAGCGCCGTTCACCTCCTTAGCTCTCCGGCTTGCGCTCACGGGACCGGCGTTATCTTAGAAGCCCGCTTCGGCAAAAATGCCTCCGAAACGTAGCGCCTACGCTGATAGTAGAGCTGGGATCCAAAGCCAATAGTACTGGCAATGCAGATCCATTGCACGAGTGTCAACCCAAGAAAAGGTACTGGGGTTGGTTGGTAACGCACGAATTCCATCGGGAATCGTATCAGCGAGTAGCCGATCATGTACATCTGAAACAACTCACCGTCGCGGAAAGATACCAGGCGGCGTCGGAACAGGAAGACAAAAAGACCCAGGTCGAGAATGAGCTCGTATATCTGCACCGGGTGTCGGTAAGCTCCATCCTGGAATACTGCCCAAGGCAACGATGACGGCAGCCCGTAGGCGTCTCCTGCCAGGAAATTGCCCAAACGCCCCACAGCTTGGCCGAGGGGTAAGAAAGGAGCGATAAGATCTCCGGTGCAACGGTCGACGTGCATCAGCTGTTCTGTCACGGTTATGGCAATGTATCCGCCGATTATCCCGCCGAACAGAGTCGAGCCATGAGATGGAATCGTAGGCAATAGCCTCCAGAACTCGGCTGGCCCGAGGAAGACGAGCATCCCGAGTTTAGCGCCGAGCACGGATCCGAGCAGCCCGACCGACCCTACCATAAGAGTCTCTTCGGTCAGCCTGGAGCGGCGCCTTGCCTCCTGGTAAGCAAGCCATCCCACGACGAGAACAGCAGCCATGAAACAGGCCGTGTACGCTGGGAGTTCCACCGTACCTAATCTGAGCGTGACAGGACACATGCTGTCCCCCTACTTCATCATGCCGTTTGCCAGTGCTGACCTGACCCTCTGGCGGTAACCCAGGCTGTTGTAAGCGCAAAACGGGATCATACGTCCGTCCGGGATAAGTTCGCCGACGCAGCATTTGTGTAGAACGTTAAGGTCCATGGTGTAGGCGTCAGCGAAGTCCTGAATTACAATCGTGAACACGTGCCTCTTGAGGTAAGCTGCCTGGCCCAGGAATGGCAGTTCACAGCAGGCCGCGCGAAAACGACGCAGGGTTGACGCAGCCCCTGGTACTGATGCTGCCGACCATAGTCCTTCCAGCGCCTTCAAAATCTCTGGCCTGATTTCCGGCAACGTGCGATTGACGACGTAGTTTAGATATTTGTCCACCTCAACCACCCTCGGCAACGGGGTCATTTCGTCACCGTCGAGATAGATGTAGGTTGCCGAGCGGCAGGTCGGGTGGCAGCAGGGCACCGGAATGAAGTCCTTTTCTACCAGCAATCGTCCGGTCTGCTCCGCAATGGCGTGGATAACGTCGGGGATCGTTTCGCGCTCGAGCGGGTCCGACGCGGGGTGTCTTCCGCCGTGTGTCACCGGCTGAAATGCGATTCCGTGCACCGCAGGATGCTTAAGGCCGAACTTCACAATCTCTCCAATCTGGTCGTGATTGATATTCTTGTCGATCGTGGGTACGAGGACGACGTCGAGTTTTGCCTGGTTCAGCCGGTCGAGCGCTTCGAGCTTGATGGAGAGGAGGTTCTTTCCGCGGAGCATCTCATGGCATCTTGATGAGAACCCATCGAACTGGAGATAAACGGTCGGCCTGACGTTTGCCAGACGAGCGAGAAAGGCGTCGTCCTGAGCAATCCGAATGCCGTTGGTATTCAGCATCACCATCCGGATTCCCCTCTGGTTGGCGGCGCGTATCATCGGGATGAGGTCGGGGTGGAGGGTTGGCTCGCCGCCGCTGAACTGCACAACCTCTGGCTTCCCCTCTAAAGCGACAAAGCGGTCAAGCATGCGCTTTACTTGAGCCAAAGATAAGCTGAAGCCCGGCTGAGAGTCAGCGAAGCAGACCGGACACTCCAAATTGCAGTGGCTGTTTATCTCGATGAGGGCCGAGCAAGTATGCTGCCTATGATCGGGACAAAGGCCACAGTCTTGAGGGCATCCATCTTTGACCTGGGTGCTGAACTCGAGGGGCGCTTGGCCCGGCTTGTTGTAGGGAAGCGAATCGAGATACATGCCGGCGTCTGAGCTTAGCAGCGCCTCAAATTTGCCGTGCGCCGGGCACTCCTTCTGCATAACGACGCGGCCGTCCCGGATCATGATCTGGGCCTCGACAATGGCAAGACATTCCGGGCAAACACTCCGCGTGATCTCTCGGTAGGTGGCGAAAGCTGCCGGATCTCCCATTCGATCGTTCCTCTCTCAGGCACGTATTGACTGCCCGTGTGATGCCATCAGGACGGGCGATCGGGTGAGGAGCTATTCTCGCGCTGTAACGTCCATCATCGCAAAACGAGCGTGGATCACGCCCCCACGTATTTTATGAATCCAGCCGGAGAAAGTCGTTCTTCGTCGGTGTCTGAGCTGAGTCATTGCCGAGAGTTCAGGTAACGCCCAGTTTCTCGCGAAGTTGGCCGTTGCTTGGCTCCACAAGGATAGAGCCATCGGGAAAGACGATAGTTGGGACGCTTCGATTCCCCTGGTTGACCTTCTCTACGAAGGCGCACCCGACTGGATCTTGCTCAATGTCGCACCATTTGAAGCTTGAGCCGCACTCGCTCAAACACAACTTTGCTCGTGCTGTCTGAGGGCACCACGACGTACCGTACACGATTATCTCTGTTGACACTGAATCACCTCCATGGAGAATGGAACTGGTGGTATCACAGCTGGTCTCCGGGCGACTTTCGAAGTCCTCAACGATCGAGAGAGTTCCAGGCTGGCTGGATCACATGGCTGATTTGCCGGGGGAACAGGCATTGAAAAACGCCCAGAAACAAAAAAGCCGCCTGATTTAAGCGGCTCCCGATCTGTTACCCATTCCCCTAATCAGATGACCTATATAATCACCAGTTGTAAAACGTGATAACAAACCTTAATAACCATACTACAGCACTTCCGCTCACAAGTCAACTGGTGCGAGACCCGCCGGCCAGAATAGGACTACCGGCCAGAATAGGACTAAAGCGCCATTTACCATAAGAGACTGTCTTGTGGTATACTTGCAATATGGAAATATTGAGGAACGGAAATACCATTGCAGTTCCGGCGGAGGCGACAGAAGAACAGATTAACTTTGTAGTTCACGGCTTCGTCCAGGTCTGGAACAAGTTCGAGGATGCGATCGCGAAAGAGGTCTCGACGCTTCGAACCCACAGACCACCGGGAACCGAGTCTCGTTTCAACAGGGACAACGACGTCCTGTTCAGAGTCGGCGTAACCATCAGCGGGGCTCCTAGCCTGAGCATGGGTGAACTCAGCGAGGCCCTTTCCGTTCCACTGTCTACAGCGACCCGTGTCGTTGACACTCTGGTCGAAAAGGGATACGTCTACCGCTTCAACGACCCGGAAGACCGCCGTGTAGTGCGAGTTGCCTTTACACCGAAAGGAAAGAAACTCTACCGGTTCATCGAGAGCCGCATAGTGGAGCGTGTTCGCAAGATTACAACGTATCTCACAAAAGAGGAACTTGCGACACTAACCAGACTTCTCATCAAGGTCGGCTTGGCTGTACAAGAAACACTAAAGTAGGTACCGTTCAGAATGATTCGGGGATTTTTCGGTAACATCAAACTGGCATTCCTTCTCGCCTTCAAGTCCATTTGGAAGGGCAATCGTTGGGCAGCTCTCCTCATCATTTGCGTTATGGCTCTCAGTTTTGCCCAACTCGTGCTGATCCCTGCGATCCTGTCTGGCGTCACCGAGGCGCTTAATGAGCAGCAGATCAACACTCTCTATGCTAACGTTCTCATCGACCCGGCCGTTGACGATTACCTTCTGGCGCGTGCAAGCGAGATCCAATCAACAGTCGAACAGCAGCCAGGCGTCGTCGCCTCGACCGCTCACCTCGTCGCCGGGGCCCACTTCGAGTACAACTGGCAATCACGGACGGACGCGACGAAAAAGGACGATGGGGGAGACTGGCGGGTCATAGGCATTGACCCTGAGAAGGAAAGCAAAGTAACGACCATAAGCAAGACGCTTATCTCCGGCAGTTATCTGTCGAAGGATGACACCGACCAGATAGTCTTGGGCGTCGAAATTGCCGGCGGCCCAGAGGCATCGAGCGCTTCTTTTCTCAATCTGGGTGGGGTGAAAGTGGGCGAAGACGTTAGGCTCACATATTCCGACGGAACGCAACGAGTCTATCATGTCAAGGGAATATTCAAGGCGCGGGACGGCGAAGCGGATCGGCAGGCGTTTGTCTCCTACAACGAAATGGTTTCAGTGCTGGGACCAGAGTCGTCCGACAGTGCAAGCCAGATTCTGATCAAGACAGTGCCTTCGGCGGAGGAGAGCACCATTGCCGCAAATTTGACTGCCTTGAACACCGGCGGCCAAGTAAGGACATGGCGGGAATATGGCGGCAGCGTGGGCGGTGTGGTAGGTAGCTTCAACATCATCGCCTCCCTGATAGGGGCCATCGGGTTGGTGGTGGCAGCCATCGTCATGTTCATCGTCATCTACATCAGCGTGGTAAACAAGAAGAGACAGATCGGCATACTCCGGGCCATCGGAGTCAACCGGTTTGCCATCTATGTTTCGTACCTTTGGCAGGCACTTTTCTACGCAGTGATCGGCATTGTCCTCGGAGGGCTCCTCTTCGGTTACGTGATCGAGCCGTACTTTGCGGCCCACCCAATAGACCTGTCCATAGGGCTGGTCAGTCTGGCAACGGACATGGTGACAATTCGCAATTCGGTCTTGGGGATACTTACGGCAGCGGCATTCGCCGGCGTTATTCCTGTCGTCAATATCATGCGCCACAGCATAATCAAAGCGATCTGGGGCAATTAGAGAGAATTAGAGAGAGATGATAATAGTCAAGGGATTGCACAAGGTCTATGGAAACCTGGTTTCGGGAACGCATGCCCTCAAAGGAGTGAGTCTGAGAGTCAAGGTCGGCGAGTTCGTTGCCATTATGGGCCGCAGCGGCTCAGGCAAGTCTACGCTGCTCCACATGCTTGGCCTGCTCGATAAGCCGACTCGTGGCGAGATATACATAAACGGCGAGAATGCCATTGCTCTTAGTGACGAACAAAAATCGTCGTTCAGGTTGCGCAAGTTAGGGTACGTTTTTCAGGAGTATTCATTGGTTAGCGAGATGTCTATTCTAGAGAACGTTTGCCTGCCTGCGGTGTGCCTTGGCAGAGGAGGCAACTATGCGAACCGTGCCAGAGGGCTCCTCGACGCCGTCGGTCTCAGCCACCGGCTAAAGCACTACCCAAGCGAAGTATCGGGCGGTGAGCAACAGCGCGCAGCCATTGCGCGGGCGCTGATTAACGAGCCAGCCATTCTATTTGCGGACGAGCCAACGGCGAGCCTCGACGCTGGCTCGGCTCGTGTTGTGCTTGAGTTGTTCAGGAAACTGAATCAACAGCTCAGACAGACGATCGTGATGGTTACCCATGAGCCCGAAGACGGAAGGATCGTTGACCGTGTCATCAGGCTAGAAGACGGAATGGTGGCGGAGGGCACCTAGTGACTCCTGAATACTGGCGCCCCTGGGCATGTGTTCTTCTTACTTGGCAGGAAAGAGTGTTCCGTGTCTGAAGTCCAGGTAGCGCTGTGACACGAAATTGAGTGGCTTCTTCGCGAGGGAAAAGCTTCCCCTATTTGCTTCAGAATAGCGCCGTACCCAATCAAAGGGCCCCTATGCTCAGCGGCCAACCTGTAAAGGCGCTTGCCTTCTCTTTATGGCCCTTTGGCGGTGATCTGCGGTTCGGGTAGTAGGCGATCCCTGCCGATGGGAGTGGCATGCCCTTCAACAAGATCCTCATGCTGTCAGCAGCTCGCGACTTTTCTCGCCATGATTGCTTTCTAGAACAGTCTTAGGCCGTACTTGGGAAATTCCCCGGTGAAACACCCGAGACATAGGTTTTCCATTGTCAACGGGTCTTCCTGAAGACGTTCTTCGCTTTGGCTCGAAAGAATCGAGTTTGCGAAGGATTCCACGGAATTGAACCAGAGCTTCTTCAGGCCCAGAAGCTTTTGCATTTCTTCCAGGCTGTGTTTGGCGGCAAGAAGCGATCCCCTTGGAGTGATGTCGAACGGGCAGGGAAACTTGATGGGTGGGGTTTCAACGCCCATATAGATCTCTTTCGCCCCGGCGTTTCGCAGCTTGTAGATCCTTTCCCGCGTCTGGTTGCCTTCGACGATGGAGTCGTCGACCATGATGATGTTTTTGCCGGCAATGGCGGATAAGATGGGCAGCAGCTTGTTCCGTGCCCTTGATCTCCTGGTCCTGGAATCGAAGGGAAGGAAGCTCCGACCTCCAGCCTCGATGTTGTAGTCATAAACGCTCTGGTAAGGGATCGAAGTAGCCAGGTGCAGTCCTTCCGCGGTGAGATTGCCGGACATCGGGAAACTGGATATCAGATCAGCCTGCGGGCAGTCTTTCGCCAGTTCCTTCCCCGCGCTGCACCTGGCATCTCTGACCCATACCCCTTCGATCTGCGAAGATCCCCTGGCCCAGTAGCCGTATTCAAAGCTGCAAATCGAAAGGTGGGCTCCGGGCATGGTTTTCAGCACCCTGAACCCTTCAGGTTGAATCTCAACGATTTCTCCGGGCCGGACATCCCTGATGAGTTCCATCCCGATGTGTTCAAGGCTGATGGACTCTGAAGCGACGCCGCACCCGGCGTTCTCCCCCATCGACCGGGCCAGGTGTAGGGGTCTTATCCCAAGGGTATCCCGGGCGGCGTAGATGCCGTCTCTGGTTAGCAGGACGAGGCAGAAAGGTCCCTGTATGGTATTGAACACACTCTCGATCCCTTCTAGCGGGGTAGAGGCAGCACCGACAAGGCGCGCCATGATGCCCGCTTCGGAACCGATGAGGTAGGGTGACCGCCTTCTGATTTCCTCTTTGTTGTTGATCTTCCCATCGAACGCGAGGGCAATTGATCCCATGTCTGTTTCTTCAATCCATGCGGGCTGCGGGTTCTTGGGACTCTGGTTCACGTGAACGATGAATTGTCTTGCCCCTGACAGTTGCTCATGTTCCCGCGCGAAAAGCGGAGTGATCTTTCCCTGGCTGGCGAAACGGTCGATTGTCCCGTTTCTTCCGACGGCGATACCTCCCCACTCGTCACCCCTTGGCTGCATAATGCCCGCAGCGCTGGCAATATCTTCCAGGAACACGTCACCACTCAGATTCAATCCCAGTATTCCTGACATTCAGTTCCTCCGTGGAAGGATCAGGTATTTATATCCTAAACGAGCCCTATCTAGGCTCGTCTGTGTTTTTGGTGGAGGCGGGGGGAGTCGAAGTCCTTCGCAAGCAGCAATCGACGGGTTGATGGAATGGCTTTCTGACAACGTTCTAAATCTCCACTGGGATGCCGCACTGGCGAACCATGCAACAGAAAGCTTCGCAGCTCTACCTGTCGCATGATTCGACCGAGACTACCACCACACAGACAACGGGATGAAGGCAAATCCATCAAAAATCCAGAGCTCATTGGAGCGTAAACGCCACGAATAGACTGGGACAGGCGGGCTTGTAGCCCGTTCCAGTTGGCCCGACATGCAGCCCGGATCAAGTCCGTTGAGTCCAAATCTTAAGGGGATGAGCGTGTTATCACCGAAACCGTCTTGTCAGCACTGTTACACACGAAGACTTCTCCCTTTCCGGAGTCATAAGCCAAGGCAACTGGACTGGTTCCCACGGGGATAGTTGCGATGATGGTGTGGGTGATATCAGATATAACTGAAACGGTGCCGGGGGCAGTTCTCTGTCCGGGATTGGCCACGAAGATTTCTCCCTTGCCGGAATCATAGGCTAGTGCCGATGGTAGGCTGGATGGGGGTAGTGTTATTGTCGCAACCACTTTGTTGTTGCTGTCCGAGATAACCGTAATAGTGCTGGAGCGACTATTGGCAATGAAGATTTCACCTTTAGCGGAATCATAGGCCACTGCTGTCGGATAGCTGTCCGCAGGCAAGGCGATTGTCGCAACCACCTGATTACTACCGTCCGAAATAACCGACACGGTGCTGTCACCGCTGTTAGCTACGAATATCTCACCTTTGCCTGAATCATAGGCTATGCCCTGGGGAGATTTACCAACCGCGACTTTGGCAATTTGGGCGTTTGTCTTGTCGGACACAACTACAACATTATTAGCACCCGAATTGGCAATGAAAACTTCGCCTTTGCCCGAGTCATAGCAAATTCCTGAGGGAAGATAGACTCCTTCCTCGGGCACAATCATGTCGGCAATCTTAGCATTAGTGTCGCCGGAAATGACCCAGCCGTTGTAGAAGCTGTTCCTGGTCTCGAAGAATTCGTTCTTTCCGGAGTCATAAGCGATCAGCATGGCTCCGTTGCCTGCCACGCCTGGGGCGGCAATGTTGGTGGCATCCGATATGACCGATTGCGGTAGGGCATTATTCCCATTGACCACCAGTAACTCGCCCCGGCTGGGATTATATGCTAGTGATAACGCTCCGTTGTCCACCTTTATTGTTGCGACCACACGGATGCCAGCTGCGCTTGATGGACTGCTAGTCGTCGAGTTCGTGAGCTGAGCCGTAGTGTTGGCGTTCGGTGATTTGGTCGTGATGACAGCGTTCTTGCCACAGGACGCAAGCATCAAGGTCAGGGCAGTGACAGAGCACATGGCCAGCAAACTAAAACTAGTGTTCATCTTTCATCTTCTTTCACTCTATGTTCAGTCGTTCACATGTTGTGTGCTTGCCATATGAATCAACCAATAGTATGGATGAGTTTCATTTACAGGCTGGACTGCATTCCTGTTTGGCTACTACCCAGTCAGAACCGGTTCGTGTGTGCGAAGCGCCGCAAATAATGGTTATTTCGACGCCAACACAAGCGTATGGCTGCCGGAAATATTGACCTGTTTCCCCACGAGTCCGGCGAGCGGAGCCCCGTCCCACGTCGAGCGCTGCATGTCGATGCTTGATGTTCCCAGTATCCATGATTGGCCGAAGGCGCTCACTTGTACGCTGCCGGGAACGACAGTGACAGAGTTTACGAAACGCCGAGGAACTTGGACTACGGCCTCATCACCTTGGGCAATCTGCGAAGGAAGGTTAATACCGGGCAGGAAATTCAGTTTTAGTGCCGCCGAACCCTGAGCGATGTCGAGCGTTCTGCCGGTCTGATTCTGAACAGTGATCTCTATGTCGTTCGACAACAGCACCGCCGCCGTGCCAACAATCCCAACTACCACCACACCCAGCAGGATGAACACAACTACCAGGACTGTCGCGATTCCTCCCATGTTGGCCTTTAAATCGTCGTTTCATATCTTCTCCCTTTCCGTTGTGGCAACAGCCTTTGCCGTAAACAATTTGGTCTCACTAGATATCTTCAGGACTCGGGTTTAACCTGCTGTTCAGCGACATTGCCCGCAACCGGGAGCTTGTAACGTTGTCCCTGATATGCCTTGACCATGAGGACTATCCAAAGAACAAAAGCGAGGATTCCTATGATCAAAGCCAGTACCCAGCCGATGAAAGGAATGAATCGCAGAATGATGTCCAGTACAGTGATGGCACCAAATACGATGATCGATTGAATAGCATGGAAGCGAACGAATTGATTATCCTTTTCCAGGATGAGGAAAATTATCCCTGTGATCCATCCCAACACATAACAAAGCAGTCCCGCTACATTCGGCTGAAGTCCAGTGCTCGTTTTCCCGTTGCTGTCGCTCATGGTGCCTCCATTTTCATTCTTAAGACGCCATCCTTGGCGCTACTTGCCTACTAAACGCCGACATTCTACTGGGGACTAGTCCCAGGGTCAAGG
>CAVUYC010000012.1:0-145874 GCA_963745605.1 uncultured Chloroflexia bacterium
AAACTCGGAGAAACGCAGCGGAAGCTCGCGGTACGAGTGAAGACCCATCTCTTTGTACAGCGTCATGTGGCTGGGACAGTTCATCGGCTTCAGACGGAAGGAGATATTTTCATCCACCATGGGCGGGAACATGACATCCTTGTAGTTATCATAGTGTCCCGAGCGCCGGTAGAGGTCTTCTTTCACCAGGTGGCCCGTCCACACATGCTGGTAACCGTAGCGCGTCTGGACTTCGCGCACGTAGGATTCCATCAGGTAGCGCAGCATCTCGCCCTTGGGGGTGAATAGCGGCAGCCCAGGACCGACATCCTCGGAGAAGTAGAACAGACCCAGCTCTTTGCCCAGCTTGCGGTGGTCGCGCTTCTTGGCTTCTTCCAGCTTCCACAGATACTCTTCCAGCTCCTGCGGATTGCGCCAGGCCGTGCCGTAGATGCGCTGCAGCATGCGGTTGTGCTCGTCGCCGCGCCAGTATGCACCGGCCACGCTCATCAGCTTGAGGGCGGCAGGGTTGATCTTGCGAGTGTTCTCGACGTGCGGGCCGCGGCACAGGTCCACGAATTTATCGTGGGTGTAAATGGAAATATCCGGCTTTTCAGCCAGCGGGTTGCCGTATTCGTCAAAGCCGCCCTGCTCCAGACCGGCGATCAGCTCCAGCTTATAGGGCTGTTCCTTGAAGATCTGGCGGGCTTCTTCCGAAGACACGACCTTCTTGACGAAGGGATGGTCGCCGGCGATGATCTGGCGCATGCGCTTTTCGATGCCTTGCAGGTCCTCAGGGGTCAGGGAGCGCGGCAGGTCAAAGTCGTAGTAAAAACCATCTTCTACTGGCGGGCCGATGGTGTACTTGGCCTCTGGGAACATTTCGGTTACTGCCTGAGCCATGACGTGCGCCGCCGAGTGGCGGATACGGTACAGGTCGCTATCTTCATAACGTTCTTGCTCTTTTTCTGCCATCTTAACCTTACTTTCGAAATAAAAACTCTCGCCCGGACTGGGGCGAGAGTTATATCACGCGGTTCCACCCAGATTAGCACCAATCTCTTAGCCTGGTAGCTATCTCTTTGGGCCGGTAACGGGGCCATCCGTTTCCCATAATAGGCTGTGGCTGTAAGCCATAAGCCGTTGCGGGTCACGCTCGCGGGGGGTTTTCGCCGGTCAGCGCCGCAGGAGATTCTCAGTCGGTGATCTCCTGTCCCTGTCGGGTCTGGGTCCGGTTACTCGTCCCGGTCAACGCGATTTCAGACTTCAATTGACTGAATTATACCACGGTCTCGGATTTCCCACACCTGGGTCGCGAAGCCTTCGATAAAATAGCGATCATGGACCACTGCCAGGATGGTGCCTTCGAAGCCAGCCAGAGCCTGTTCGAAGCGAGCCCGAGAAGGGATATCCAGGTGGTTGATGGGCTCATCCAGCAGGAGCAGGTTGCGGCCCTGGGCTACCAGGCAGGCCAGCGAGAGCCGGGCGCGCTCCCCGAACGAGAGCGACCCGACCGGCACGAACACGTCATCGCCGCTGAAAAGGTACTGGTGTAAAAAAGCCCTGGCGTCAGTCTCTGAGAAAGGAGCCATGTTGCGGATAGTGTGTGAATGCATCCATGATCGGGATCGAGATCGCCCTGTTCTTGCTGCATGTAGCCGATCCTGACATTCGCGCCCAGGCGGACGCGTCCGGCAAGTGGCGGAAGGTCACCGGCGATGGTGCGCAGCAAGGTGGTCTTGCCGCGCCATTCGGCCCAACCAGCGCCAGGCGCGCTCCGTGCCGCACTTGCAGGTTGAGGCCGCTCAATAAGCGCGTTGGAATCATATCCGATGGTCAGATTCTCCAACGCCAGCACATCTTTGCCGCTGCCGGGCGTGTCGCCAAATTCCAGCTTCATCTGCCAGCTTTGCCGGGGTTTTTCCACCCGCTCATCGGTGAGCAGCCGCTCAATCCGGCGCTCGATGTTCTTCGCTTTACGGACGGTTTCCTTGCCACGGTTAGCGAAGAAACCTTTAGCGAATTTATCGCCCTGTATCGGCTTTGCCGCCACGCTTGAATTGGGCTTCGCCGCGCATATGCGCGGCAGCGAGGCGCAGGCGGGCGATCTCTTCTTGTTGGTCGGAGTATTCCTGCCAATGACGCTGTCGCTCAGCCAGCTTTTGTTCCAGGTAGTCGCCATAATTGCCGGCGTACGACCGGACGGTGTGGGTGAGCGGGTCCAGCTCGAGGATGGCCTGTCACTGTGTTGCCGAGGAATGCCCGGTCGTGAGAGACGATCAGCGCGGCCGCGGCTGCATTTACCGGACTGTTGGTGAGCCAGTCCTCCAGCCATTCCAGCATGTCCAGGTCGAGGTGGTTGGTGGGTTCGTCCAGCAGCAGCAGTTGTGGAGAGGACAGCAGCACACCCGCCAGGGCCAGGCGTGTTTTCTGTCCGCCGCTCAAGATCGCAGCCGGCGTGGAGAGGGGTAGTGCGCCCAGACCCAGGGCCGCCAGGACGGATGGACCCTTTCCAGACGCGTCAGAAAGGACCTGCAAGCGCACCAGAGCGGAATCGTACTCTCCTTGGGTGTCTGGTTGCTGCGGAGATAGAGCAAGTTCGGCCGCCAGCTGTTCGATGCGTAAGGAGAGAACGGCCAGCTCGCCTTCCGCGCGGTCGATGAAAGCCCCGATTGTTTCTTGAGGGGGAAACTCGAACCCCTGCGGCAAGTAGCCGACTTGCAGGGCAGGAGGGTCATATTGCACGGAGCCTGAGTTCGGGTTGGTCGATCCTGGCCAGGATGCGCAGCAAGGTAGTCTTGCCACATCCGTTTGGACCGATCAGGCCAATCCGTTCGCCGCGGGCTGAGGCTGAAGGCGATCCCTTGCAGGACGGCTTCAATCCCGTAGGATTTTGATAAATTGTGGACTGTAAGCATACGCGACCTGTAGAAAAAAGAAAAACCCGCCTGCCTTTGAGCCGACGAGATAAGCTCAAGGATTTCGATGTCGTCATTCCTGCCTTTGCCTTCGGTAACGCGATCGAGAATCTTGATCATCTGCTTGATGCCTTCACGGCAAGGAGTGCACTTACCACAGGACTCGTTGGAGAGAAAGGTGAGGAAATACTTGCTCATGTCCACCATGCAGGCTGACTCGTCCAAGACGATGAGGCTTGGTCCCATCGTACCCACGGCCTTCTTCATCTCGTCGAAGTCAACACGCAGGTCAAGCATATTCTCGGGCACGAAACCGCCCATGGGGCCTCCGACGAGGACAGCCTTGAATTTGCCGCCATTTCGCACACCGGCGCCTATGTCGAAGATGATCCGGCGTAAGGAAGTTCCCATGGGCACTTCCACAATTCCACTGTCAGTTACAGCACCGGATAAAGAGAAGACCATTGTGCCCTTACTGCGCTCAGTGCCTACCGTATTGTGCCAGTCGGCTCCCCTATTGATGATCTGGGGAATGTTGGCAAAGGACTGGAGGTTATTGATGTCAGTCGGTTTTTCCCAAAGGCCCCGTTCGCTCGGCGTGGTCGTACTTGGTGACGGGCTCTCCGACTCTTCCTTCAACTGAAGCCATAAGGGCAGAAGTCTCGCCGCAGACGTAGTCTCCGCCATCGATATTGATCTTGACAGCGAAATTGAGACCCGAACCAAGGATATCGTTGCCCAACAGGCCGTACTCTCCGGCCTGCCGTATGGCGACTTCCGCGTTCCTGATGGTGATCGGGAACTCATTACCGATAAATATCAAGCCATCCGTCGCCTTCATCCCGTAGGCGCCGATGATCATGCCCTCAAGCACTCGGTGAGGACTTGATTCCAACACCCTGCGGTCGGCGAATGCCCCGGGATCTCCCTCATGACAATTGCAGATAACGTATTTGGTGTCGCCTTCAGCTCTGGCGCAGGCCTCCCATTTGGAGCCAACGGGAAAGCCACCCCCGCTGCGGCCGCGAAGGTTTGATTTCTTGACCTCGGCCGTCACTTCCTGCGGCGACATGCCACTCATCACCTTGGAGAGGGCAGAATATCCCCCGACGGCAATGTAGTCTTCGATGCTCTGAGGATCGATCTTCCCAGCGTCGGCCGTAGTGACCCGCATCTGAAGCTTGTAGAAAGGAATATCATTCTCATGCACAATCTTCTCCCCTGTATCGGGCGAAGTGTACACAAGGCGCTCGATTATCTTGTTCTCTACAACAGTTCTCTCAATTATCTCGCTGATGTCCCCAATCGTGACCTGGGTATAGCAGATGCCATCAGGCTCGATAACAACGATCGGCCCCCTTTCACATAATCCCGGGCACCCCGTGGTCATCAGCCTTACTTGGGCAGACAAACCCTGCTTTTCAATTTCAGCTCTAAAGCTTTCGACGAGGTCCCGGTTGCCAAGGCCATGGCAACCGGTTCCGCCGCAGACAGAGACGCAAGGGCGGCTGGGATCTATCTTCGCAAGTACGCCCTTGCGCAGGTTTTCCAGATCAGCGGGAGAAGTCAATTTGGGCATTATCAACTCAACTTCTTAATCAAATCGGCGGCCCGGTCCGGCGTGACCGAGTTATGCGGCGCTCCGTCAATTTCCAGATTAGGTCCAGAACCGCAATAGCCCAGGCACGTAACAGACTCAACCTGGAACTCACCAGGCACTTCTTCAGACCCATCCAGATCCCCGACGGCGTCTACTATCCGCTGCGAACCGCGCATGTGGCACGACGTGCCGTTGCAGACGTGAACGCAGTGTTTCGGAGGCGGCATAATACCAAAGGACTTATAAAAGGTGGCGACGTGCTGCACCTTCGCCATGGGCAGCTCGAGACGCTCGGCAATACGTCCGAGTGCCTCGGGTGGCAGCCACTTGTTCTCTCCCTGGACATCAAGCAGAATCTTGATCAAGTTGCCGGCTTCGGCATTGTGCCTGTCTATGATCTGATCGATTCTTTCAATTTCCATTGGCCAACCTGTCGGCTTGCCTAGGCTCGAGCCGCGGCAAAACGTTTCTCATTCTCATCGAAGGTAGTCAGTTTCTCTTTTGCGGCTACGCCCAGCAGCCTTGAGACTTCACGAACACTCAACCCGAGAGTTCTGGCAATCTCCGAGGTAGTCATCGACCCTTTCTTGAGGGCCGATAATACCCGGCTAATCTCAAGTTTGTCACCGACCGATTCCCGGTATATGCGATCGACCTCTTCGGTGTTGAAGAACTTCTCGTACTCTTCCTTGGTCTCGAATTTCACCCTAAGGCGTTCTCTTTCCACAAGCCTCAGGTAGGGAACGATGCTCCTGGCGGCATCGAACTTTGCCTGCAGAGTCCGGTCCGATTCCAATGACAACGGCCCTATTTGCTGAATCTGTCTGGCGAAGTCAGACATAATATCAGCGAAGCGAGTTCCCTGCGAAGCCGAGATCCATTCGATGCGCAATCTTTCAGGATCAACGCCAATCTGATGCAGTACCTTACGCGTCAGCTGCATCATACTCACCGCATGATAGTTGCCCTGGGTCAGATAGTGACACTCACCCAGCCAGCAACCACCAACGAAAACTCCATCCATGCCATTGGAGAAGGCGCGAAGAACAAAAGACGAATCCACCCTTCCGGTGCACATAACACGGATGATTCTTACGTTTGTTGGGTACTGTAGCCTGGAAACTCCGGCTAGATCCGCAGCGGAGTACGCTCACCAGTTACACAGAAAACCCAGGATCTTCGGCTTGAACTCAAATCCTGAATCCAATGTCGGCTCCTTGATCGGTTGACTTGAAAATGCTCATGCCAGGGCCGGAACCTCCGCCGTCCTGGAGGCGGCGTCGATTTGTCGGAATATCTCGTCATCAGTGAAATGCTTGAGAGAGATGGCGCCGGTGGGACATTTCGAATTGCAGAGGCCATCTCCTTTGCACAGGACCGGATTGACTTTGGCCCTTTTCCCTTGCGGCGTTTCGACAAACTCGATGGCCCCATACTGGCAGACCGAAATGCACGCGCCACACGAAATGCATTTGTTCTCAGCCACTTCACAAATTGCTCCAGAGGCAATCACAGAATCCTTAGTCAAGATATTGGCTGCCCTTCCCGCGGCGCCGTATGCCTGGGCAATAGACTCCGTAATATGCTTCGGGTAGTGGGCAGTGCCGCACAGAAAGATCCCGTCTGCGGCAAAATCTACCGGTCGTAGTTTGACGTGAGCTTCCTGCAAGAAGCCATCGGGGTTCAGAGAGACCTTGAAGAGGCGGGACATCTCAGGATTAGTGGCGGCCGGTATTACGGCGGCGGCAAGAATCACCGCATCAGCGTCAAGGGCTATCTTCTGTCGAAGCACTTGATCAGTGACAGTGACTCTTAGAATTTTCCTTCCTTCCGACTCTGCTTCCTCTACTAACGGTTTATCATCCGCTTCATAGCGAATGAACCGAACCTCTTTGTCAGCAGCCTGTCTGTAGAAGTCTTCTTTGAAGCCGTAAGTCCTCATGTCTCTGTACAGGATGTACACATCCGTTGAAGGATTCTTCTCTTTGAGCTTCAACGCTTCCTTCACAGAGTGACTGCAGCACACGCGACTGCAGTAATTGCGGTCCTTTTGACGGCAACCGACACACTGGATCATAACGAGCGCCTGAGCATTGACTATCTCAGGAGCATTCCCAGCAATCTTGGCTTCCAGTTCAATCAGCGTAAGGACCTTGTCGCTCTGGCCATACAGGTATTCTGTGGGTTTGTATTCCTCTGCCCCAGTAGCGATAATGGTCACGCCGTGCCTTATCTCTCTGACGCGATTACCAGATTTCACCTTGGTGACGAAATTGCCAACATATCCCGTCGCATCGAGAACGGCGGCATCTGTGATCACATGCACCCTGGAATTCTGATACACGCGGTGGACCAACTCGTTCAGGAAAGGCTGGACGTCCATGCCTTCCAGCGTTGTTTGAATCTTGCGCGCCATGCCCCCCAGGTCCGGGTCTTTTTCCACAAGGTACACGTCAAAACCCTGGTCAGCAATGCTGAGGGCGCTCGTCATACCGGCTACACCGCCACCCACAACCAGTGCTCGCTTGTCTACTGGTAGCTCGAACTCCTCCAATGGCTCGAGAAGGCCTGCCCGCGAGCAAGACATGCGAACGATATCTTTGGCCTTGTCAGTCGCCTCTTCCTTTTCTCGCGAGTGAACCCAGGAGCAGTGCTCTCTGATGTTGGCGAATTCAAAGTAATAAGGGTTGATGCCCCCTTCACGGACGGTGTCACGGAACAGGTTTTCGTGTGTGCGTGGCGTGCACGCGGCGACCACCACGCGGTTAAGACCTTTCTCTCTGATCGTTTCAGAAATCTTCCTTGCTGTGTCCGTGGAACAAGCGAAAAGCGCGTCCTGAGCGTGAACCACGTTAGGTAAGCCGGCAGCATATTCAACGACCGAGGGAACGTTAACGACCCTTCCAATATTGGCGCCGCAGTGGCAAACGAAGACGCCGATCCTGGGCTCCTCTCCTCGAACGTCTCTCTCGAGAGGATACTCCCTCTGCTTGTTGAGCTGGCCACGCCGATAGGCCAGCAGGGAGCTCGTAAGTGCAGCTGCGCCGCTGGCAGTCACCACGGACTCAGGGATGTCGATCGGCCCCTGGAAGGCGCCGCTGACAAAGACTCCTCTTCGCGTGGTCTCAATGGGATTATCAGGATTGGTCAGGCAGAAGCCATGTGAATTAAGCTCGATATCGAACTTGGACGCCAGGTCCTTGGCATCGGCAGGCGGGTTCAATCCGACCGACAGCACCACCATGTCGTACTCCTCTTCCTTAACCCCAGCGTAGAAGGTGGAGTACCGAATGGTCACGTTTCTGCTCTCAGGAATCTCTTTGCCGACGGACACATAGCTCCTGATGAAGCGGACGTCGGAGAGAGCTTCGGCACGCTGGTAGAAACGCTCGAAGTCCTTGCCGAACGCTCTGATGTCGTTGTGGAATATGGTGGCTTGAATATCAGCGTCATGGTCTTTGGCAAGGATTACCTGCTTCTGTGTATAGGCACAGCAGACTCCAGAGCAGTAGCTGTTTCCACCCTCCAGCACCTGCCTCGAACCGACGCATTGTATCCAGGCGATCTTCTTGGGGTGTCTACCATCCGTAGGGCGCCTGATCTCGCCTTCGAAAGGGCCCGTGGAACAGAGAAGCCGCTCGAAATCCAGACTGGTTACCACGTTGCCCATCTGACCGTAGCCGTAGTCAGCCCGCAGCTTTGGATCAAAAGGCTCATAGCCGGGTGCCAAGACAATGGCGCCTACCTCAATATCTACCTTCTCGGGCTTCTGATTGAGATCGATGGCCTGGTTCCTGCAAACGCCAGAGCAAATAGTGCACTTGCCTTCTTTGAGGAAGAGGCAACTATCAGCGTCGATATAGGGAACCAGGGGAACTGCCTGAGAGAAATACACGTGGCTGGCTTTGCTCTGGGAGAGCTTCTGATTATACTCGTTCGGCATCTTTACGGGGCAATATTCGGTACAGGTCGTGCACCCACGGCAGCGATCCTCAAGGATGTAACGTGGCTTCTTAATGAGCCGAACGTGGAAATCGCCAGCCTCGCCCTCGACTCTATCCACCTCGGTAAAGGTCATGATGGTGATGTTAGGGTGCCTGCTGCACTCGATGAATTTCGGAGACTCGATGCACATTGAGCAATCGTTTGTAGGGAACGTCTTGTCCAATTGTGCCATCTTGCCGCCCAAGGCAGGAGACTTGTCGATCAGAAAGACCTTGAAGCCCTTATCGCCAAGATCAAGGGCCGCCTGGATCCCGCTGATACCTGCGCCAACCACGAGGACGTCGCCCACGCCATTTGTCGAGGTATCCAGTTGCCCTTCAGATCTTTCTTCCACGTTGTCCATCCTTGACAGCCTAAGCAAATAGACTAAGCGGCACCAAGGCGCTCCGGGTGAGAGTAGACCAGCATCCGATTTGCCTTCGCGTAACCTACCAGCGCAATACCCAATTCATCGGCAAGCGATACGGCACGAAGAGTCGGTGAGGTTCGTGAGACGACCACAGGCACCCTCATCCTTGCAGTCTTGACCAGCATTTCAGAAGACACACGCCCGGTAGTGAGCAAAACGGCGTCATTGATCGGAATGTTTCTTAACAGACACTCACCCTGGATCTTGTCCAGGGTATTGTGCCTTCCGATATCCTCAGCGATCATCATTATGTTCTTGCCATCGGCAAGCGCAGAGGCGTGAACCCCACCACAGGACCGGTACAATTCCATCTTGTCCTGGAATTGCTTCATTAACGAAAGCAGCTTGGATGGTGGCACAAGAAACCTGGTTTCCACCGGCTGCCCCTGCCGCTTGAACGTAGCGCCCCCACCACATCCAGATGTGAGAGTCCGCGATTCCGGGACCTTGAATTCCTTCGAGACCAGTCTGACATCAGCGAGGGAATCATCTTCGCATACCCTCATGCTCGCTATGTCAGACATGTTCGAGATAATGCCTTCGTCATAGAGGAAGCCGACGACGAGGCAATTCAGTTTGGTCGGAGTACAAAGAATAGTAACTAATTCTTTTTGGTTCACATAGATCGTCAAGTCCATTTCTTCAGGAACGTGGGTTTCGATCGCGGACCAGCCCTCGTCTGAGAAACGCCGGCATTCAAGACCAGGTGATACTCCTTGAATGGTCTCTTTATCGCTTTGCTGCAGAGTCATGACTAATCCTGAATCGCCTCTTGAACAACCTCGGTGATATCCTTAACTTCAAGCGTATCGTCGCCGAGAGTCAGCTTGCTGGCCTCGAAATTGGTGATGCAATAAGGACATGACGTTGCAAGAACGTCAGCTTTGACGTCCAGCGCTTGCTTAAACCTCAAATCGGAGAATCTCTCGTTCTTGGCGGTGTCCATCCAGATTCGGCCACCACCACCGCCGCAGCAGAGGCTGCTTTCCTTCGAGTCTGCCAATTCAACAGGGGCCGATCCGGTTGCTCGTCTCAGGACCTCGCGGGGTTCGGCATAGATACCATTGTGCCTGCCCAAATAGCATGGGTCATGGTAGGCGATTCTCTTCCCGTACTTCCCGCTTACCCTCAGTCTTCCTGACGAGATAAGCTCCCCGAGGTATTGAGTAATGTGAACGACTTCAAAATTCACCTTGAACTGGGTGTATTCATTCTTGAAGGTGTGATAGCAATGAGGAGATGAAACGAGGACCTTTTTCACCCCAGCATCGATGAAATTCTTGATGTTTTCCCTGGCAAGGCGCTTGAAGAGCTCCTCGTCCCCCGTCTTGCGAATGCTCTCACCACAGCAGTTCTCTTTAGTTCCGAGGATTCCGAAATCAACCCCTGCCTTGTTGAGTATGTTCGCTGTCGCCTGCGCCACCTTCTGGAGACGAGGTTCATAGCATAGGAAGCATCCCGGGAAATACAGAACCTCCATCCCCTCGGAAAATGGCTTCACGTTGATGTCTTTTGCCCAGTCCGCCCTCTTCTCTCGTTTCTCTCCGAAAGGGTTCCCTTCGGAGCCGATGCTGGCTGCGACGGTGTGGATGGGGTCTGGAACAGCCCCGTACTCCGCGGCGATTCTGCGTATCGAGACACCAACCTCAATCTGTTTGACGCCTCTGGGGCAGCGAGATGGGCAAGTACCGCAGGTCGTGCAGCGCCAAATATCCTCGCCTTCAATCTCAGGAAGGCCGAAGGCGGCCTGCCGTACGATCTTGCGTATGCTGAATTCCCTGACCCTGTTCCAAGGGCAGACACTGTCACACAGGCCACACTGATAGCAGTATTTGAAGGCTTCTCCTCCAGCCTGCTTGATTGCATCGATCGCTTCTTTGAAAGGCGCTACAGTCTCCACGGTCCAATCCTTCTTGGCGACGATCTTACTTCGACAACCTGGCGAGTGTCTCCTTAACGGTCTTCAGCCCATGCTTTTTAACCAGGCTCTCAAGCCCTACTTCCATTTCTTGCCTGGCCTCGGCGACCGATTCTTTCGGCTCTTCTTCGACGTCTCGTTCTTCGTACGTTAGACAACCAGGCTCGCACACTTGAACGCACATCGGCTCACTCAGAGGTGGATTGCTTTCACAAAGATCGCATTTTAAGGGAAGCCCGGAATCAGGCTCTTTGAAGATATCCCTGGATGGGCACGAAGCACCACAAAACGTGCACAGAGAGTATTCTTTGCCACTGATGGTATGGACCTGGCGGCCATTACACTGGGCCGGAGTGTAATCACTGGCATATACGGGAACATACTCGTTGGCCAGTTCGTTGCGGAAGACTCGAATCCTGGACCTTCCCGGATTGGTAATGCTGTATTGGGGCGTGGCGTGAAATGCCGAACACGCGACCTCGCACGAACGGCAGCCAGTGCACTTGTCAGTGTTTACCTTGATAATCTTGTCCTTCTTCGCCATTCAGAAGCCTCGTCGTCTTAACTCAAGCCTAGGCCCACCCGAGGTGGTCATTTCACGGGGAGAATGTTCCGCTCCTGCAGATCCTTCCTGACGTAGTCCAGCCCAAGCTTCTCCAGGGTCTCTGCTGTCGGAATGCCTTCTTCGTTCCAACCTCTATAGGAGTAATAATCGCTGAGGAGCTTCTGCTCGGTCTCCTCGTTTCTGACCGCCCAGTGATCTTCCGGCGGTCTCTCGTCTTTTCTACGCATGCCCCGCCGAACATTGATCGCTCTTATCAGATTCCGGTTCCTCTGCCCCACTTCCCAGAGGCCCGCTTCATCGAGGTCAATACCGGCAGCCAGAGAAATCAAGTCCGGGTCATTGTGAATGGTATATGCGACCTTGCCTCCGAACTGCCCTCTGAAGGATGACAGGAAGGCACACAAACCAAGGGAGTCGTCGATATAGTGCATCATTTCATTCCATTCGGCGATCTCGCAGGCCATTTGATTGGTTATCTGGTCGCGTTTCTCCCATTGCAGGAAGTACCGCTTGAACTTCTCGTCAGGAACGGCCGTCCATTCCTTGACGAAGGCCTCCCTTTCGTCCGCCGTCGGCATAGGATTCTGGGGAAAGGAGCCTTCTATCTGAGTGATCCCCATCTTCTCACCGGTGGCAATCATCAGGAAGAACGTAGGATTCACCTTACCCAGTTTGATAGGTATTTGCTCGAATTTCTTGGTGGTATTGTGGTCGAATTTCTCTGCGCCCCTGCCAATTTGCCGTGCAGCCCAATACACGCCATTCGCCAGAGTGTCACCAATCCCTTCCCTGCGAACAATTATGTCAAGCAGGTAATGAAACCTTCCTCGTATGTCTTGGGGCATCCCCGGAAAATCCTTTTCCGTCAAAATCCCAGCTTCCAAAAGCTCCAGAGCGAAGGCGATCATCTGGGGTGTCGAGTACGGCGTCAACGCCATATTCCTGCGCGACTGGAAGCATCTCATAGCTGAAATCGAGCTCCTGAAAGGCTGCCATGTGGAAGGTGTCCTTAGCGTAGCACTTATAGGAGAATGTCTGCCCTCCAGGCATGGTGATTACGTTGTGGCAAATCTTGGGGCAATTGAAACAGCCGGTCTGCCGGTCCATGTTATCGAACTTGATCTTGGTCCACCGTGCCTCAAGTTCCTTGCTCCAGAATTTGTGCCGACGGGCACGCGCGTTGCCCCAGGCAAAATTGTCGTGATGGAAACTATCATCTTCGTCGGTGGCCATCCAATCACCCAGTTGCTGACGGTGTTTGGCCATTTCCTGGTATATTGCGGAGCGGCCTCGTTCCCTGGCCGCCTCCTCGGTCTCTTCATGCCTTGACATGATCTCTTTCCTGGCTGCCATGCACATCTGAAAGAGTTCAGCAGGTTTCGCCACGTAGATGTCTTTGGTGCCCCGCACAGCGATAGCCTTCAGCTTCTTGTCGCCCATGATGGCACCTGCCCCGCCGCGCTGCGGCGCTGGCGTCGCTGTGGTCAATAGAAGCACTGAAGACCCTGTTCTCCCCGGCGAGACCAATGGCCGCGACCTGGGCCTTGTCTTGCCCAAGTTCTGCCCTGATCATCTCTCCCGTTTCGCGTGTGCCCTTGCCCGCGAGATGCCTGGCATCCCGTATCTCAACCTTGTCGTTGTCTATCCAGAGGTATACCAGATGGGGCGATTTGCCTCGAATTATGATCTTGTCGTATCCAGCGAATTTCATCTCGGGCCCAAAGTAGCTGCCCATCAGCGAATGAGCTACGAGATTGGTCTGGGGAGAAATGGTATTCACCGCAACTCGATTGGCGCCTGCCACCGCGGTTCCGTCCAGGAGGCCAGAACTGAATATCAATAGGTTGTCCGGGGAAAATGGCTCAGTCTCGGGAGGGACTCGGTCCCAGAGTATCTTGAGGGCGGTTCCTTGCCCACCCAGATGCAGCTTCGTTAGCGCAGGGTCAGTCTGTTCCTTCTCAATGCTGCCGCGTGAAAGGTCGATTTCGAGATTGACCCCAGTCTCAGCGTATCTCAATGCGTGTCCCCCCTCAGAGAAGCCTCCAAGTCGACCTTACACCTACTGTAGACCCCTGTCTTCGCTCAAGTCAATGGACTGTGGAGGAGCGATATGTCACAATTAGTTAGCTCGTGGAATAAGTGATATATGATGCTATCACGCGCCTCAAGGGTTGTCAATGAAACTAGTGCGCGAAAACGCGCGAAAACAGGTACAACTCTGGACATACAACCAGCATACGTTGACACTCTCGAATCTGCTATGTTACTATGCGCACGAGCTTCGGAAATCTGACAGACCGATTCTGGTAAGGGCCGCAGAGTCCAAGGCCGGGCTGAAGAATGAGGACATCTTCGGCCCAATGATGACTGGAATGGTGGGAGGCTCTAGCCGGCCGCAAGGCCCGGCAGAGCCTTTCTGATTGATTGAGGAGTGCGCGTGTCCACCTCGAGGGAAAAGGACAAACGTCTGCGAATTAGTCGCCGCACCTTTCTCCAAGCATCAGGTGCAGCTGGGATTACTATCTTTGCCGCAAGCCAGCTCCGCCTCAACAAAGCCGCTGCTGCGCCCCAATCACCGCTCCCGCCCGCCAAGAACCAGCCGGCGTTGTCAGCGAAAAATTCGTAAACACATCTTGCCTCAATTGCCCTGCCAGATGTGCTATCACAGTCAGGGTAGTCAACGGCAAGGCGGTCAGGATAACAGGCAACCCCCTCTCAAAAGTATCCGAGGGGCAAATCTGTCCCCGTGGGCACATAGGCCTTCAAGTTATCTACGACGAGTCTCGCATCGGGACTCCCCTTAAGAGAACGAATACCCAGAAAGGAAGAACAGTCGATCCCGAATGGACGCCCATATCGTGGGATGAGGCCCTCAAAGAGGTAGCGGATCGGCTCAGTTCGGTCCGTGGAAAAGCACCCGAAGGGCTTGCTGTCTTTTCAGGCCTCAATGCAAGGAGCGACGAAGACCTCATCAGGAGGTTCGCACTGGCATTTGGAACTCCCAACATGTTCACTACGAGCTCCTTGGAAGTCGAAGCCGAAAAGACCGGGCGGTGGGTTGCCGACGGCAGCTACAGTTCAGTCGCGTACGACTTGGGTTTGGCCAACTACGTACTTGCTTTCGGCGCAAGCATTGTGGAATCCGAAAGGCCTCTGGCACGGAATCTCAGAATGTGGGGCAAGATGCGGCGTGACAGGCCAAACAGAGGCAAGGTCGTGGTGTTCGACCCCAGGTATTCGATTACTGCCGCGAAGGCAGATCAGTGGGTACCTATCAACCCTGGCTCAGACGCGGCCATGGCTCTTGCGATTGCCAGCGTGATAGTTAACGAAGGTCTGTATGACAAGGCATTCGTTTCCCAACACACCGCGGGCTTCGAGAGATTCAGAGACCTTCTCTTGAGCGTGTACCCCCCAGAGCAAGTCGCAGATGCAACAGGAGTAAACGCCGATACTATAAAGAAGATAGCTCGCGAGTTTGCCCAGACTCGCCCCGCGATAGCATGGGCTGGCCGAGGAGTATCCGGATGGCCCAACGGGTCGCTCAGTGTGTATGCGATTTATTGCCTGAACGCCCTGGTAGGATCGATTGACGTCCCGGGCGGAGCAATTTACCAGGAAGACCCGCAGTACGCCCCTCTCCCGGAGTTGAAGCCGGATGCCGTGGCGTCGGCCGGCATCAAGAAGATGCGAATCGGCGCAACGAGTCCACTCCTTCCCCAGGAAAGCGAGGGATCTCTTATTAGATTCCCCGAGGCCGTGGTCGAAGATGGTCCTTACCCTGTGGGTATGGCGATAGGATTCAACAGCAATTTCAACATGACGTCATCCGCGAGCGCAAAGTGGGACGAAGCTATGGCGAAGCTGCCTTACTACGTCCATGTCAGTCCGTTTATCAGCGAAATGGCACTTTACGCAGACATGGTGCTGCCAAGCACAACGTTTCTTGAGCAGTGGGGATACGACCACAGCCCCGCCGGGTCCGGTTTCGCCGAGATGAGGGTCAAACAACCCACAGTTGACGCCGCATCTCCAGCAAGGATCATGGGCGACATCGTATTTGGCATCGCATCAGGGCTCGGCGGAAGTATTGCAGAGGGTTTCAGAGGCATCGGCGACAGCGCCGAAGGATTCGTAAAGCTGCGCACGGCGCCTTTGTTGCCGTTCGGGGAACTTCTCAAAGCAGGCGTATGGGTAGGTCCGGACTACGACTATGGCAAGCATCTCGATTTTAAGACTGCGTCCAAGAGATTTGAGTTCGTCTCGGAGTCTCTCAAGCTGTTAGACGCGCCACTTTCCTCAGTCAAGGACCCAGGCGTTCCGCGCTACGTGCCCCCGCAATTTCAGGGAGACGAAAAGGAGTTCCCCTTTGTCCTGACTACGTACCAACCGGTTCTCACTTTTGAGAACGGCAGCCAGAATTACGCGTGGGCACAAGAGGTGTTCCTTCCTATGCACGGGATAGGCTGGACAAACCTGGCGGAGATGTCGCGAGCTTCGGCAGAAACGCTGGGGATCCACGATGGAGACTACGTTTGGGTTGAGTCTCATTCTGGCAAACTGCGACTCAAGGCCAGAGTCACGGAATGGATTAGGCCGGGTTCGGTGGCGATCGCGAGGGGCCAAGGGCACTATGCACCGGGGAAGTGGCAGAGAGGACTTGGAGTCAATCCGAACGACATTGTTGCCGTTGACTTCGACACACGAAGTGGTCAAGCCGCTATTTTCAACACGCGCGTGAAGGTTTACCGGGCATGACCATGTACGTAGGAGCTCACGATGCCTAAGTGGGCCATGGTAATCGATCTGGACAAATGCGTGGGCTGCCAGGCATGCACCGTAGCGTGCAAAGCTGAAAACGACGTTCCTCACGGTTCGCCAGAAGAAGAACGCGTGAGGAAAGAGATTTTCTGGCACAAGGTCATAGCCTCGGCGTCCGGCGAATACCCGGAGGCGCGGTTGGACATAGTGCCGATGCCTTGCATGCACTGCGACAATCCACCATGTGTCACAGTTTGCCCGGCCAAGGCAACCTACCGCCGCGAAGACGGCATAGTAGTGCAGAATTTCAGAAAGTGCATTGGCTGCAAATACTGTATAGCCGCATGTCCCTATGGGGCGCGCAATTTCAACTACAAAGAGCCCGTTGAGGAACACTATGACAAGCCAGATCTGCCTCCAGACAGGCAATCGATGAATCTGTGGCCATTCCCTCGTCGTGTGCACGGAATAGTAGAGAAGTGCACTTTCTGTTTCCACAGAATTGATCAGGGGCTGAGAGAAGGCAAGACGATAGGAATCGATGTAGTGCCCGCGTGCGTTGAAGCCTGCCCGACTCGCGCTCGCTTTTTCGGTGACCTCACCGATCGAGACAGTCAAGTATCTCAGATACTGGCCCAGCGAAGTCATATCCGTTTGAGAGAATCAATGGACACAAAGCCGAAAGTATTCTACCTGCAGGGCTAAGACGAGTAGTGAACTTAACTTTCTCGACGACAGAAGGGAAGTCCAGGCGCTATTCCGGACTAGTAGCTGTGCTTGCTGCACTTTCGATAACTGGAATGGTGGCCTTTGGAATAAGTTACTACGCCGGCCATCGCGTGTTCGGAGGCAGCAACCTGATTCCCTGGGGGCTTCCGATCGTACTCGCGATCTACCTCATTGGCCTCAGCGCGGGATCGCTCATACTGTCGTCTCTCACATATGTCCTCGGACGCGAGGAATACAAGCCAATCGCCAGGGTGGCCGTCTATTTGGCCATCGCCCTCATATTCGGCGCCATGATTTCCATCTTCGTCGACCTCGGAAGGCCGGAGAAGTTCTGGCGGTTGTTTGGCATTCTCATGACAAACAACATGACCTCCATGTTTGCCCTGAACAGCATCCTTTACAGCGGCTACTTCCTGATCACTCTCGTCTACTTCAGTTTCATATTGGCGAACAAGCCAAAAATAACGAGAATCATGGGGATAGTAGCTATCTGCTGGGCGATGCTGGTGCACATGGGAACCGGCGCTATCTTTGGCTTCATCGAGGCCAGAGAGACCTGGGTATCGCCAATCAGGCCGTTGGAATTCCTCTCAGCAGCACTTACCTCAGGCGTGGCACTTCTAATCCTTGTCGTAGTTGTAACGACGAGATTCACTGGACGGTTTGTCAAAAAGGAGACGCTGATCTCCCTTAGCCGGATGCTCGTGGCGTTCATCGGAATCCTTCTCGTGCTGATTACGCTCGATAAACTGACCCACCTTTACGGTCCCGACCGTGCGGCAGCGGTTTACCTGCTCACCGGGCACTTTGCCTGGATTTTCTGGGCGCTCCAGATAGGAATGGGAGCAGTGATTCCGTTTGTCATCTTGCTCAATCCAAAAATGAACAAGAGGATCGGCCCGATATGCTTCGCCGCTTTGTCGGTTGTAGTGGGCGTATTCTTCGAACGGTACTACCTCGTGATATCCGGCGCAGCCTACCCCATGCCTTACTACCCAGGTGAGATTCAGGGTGTCTGGGGAGCGGTTGGCACCTTCGCACTAACGCCTGATGAGATGACTCTAGGTGTGGGCATCTTCGCAACAGTGGCCCTGCTCTTTGTACTGGGGCTCAAGTACCTTGAACTGTTGCCTGTTTCAGAAGGCCAGGAAGTTGACAAACATGCATAGGGCAATCGCGATCGCGATCGAGGTCCTGATCCTGGCAACACTGATGTTCTCGCTTCTTTGGGGCATGAGGTTGGTTCTCTTCGATCTGGGCTTGAGGCCCAAGTACAAGAGTATTGTCACTCTAGCCCTTTCGATGGCGGGCTGCCTGGCACTGGTGTTCTTCATCGTTCATTTGATTACGTTTTATCCGACATTGTCGAGGTAGGCACTTTGGAATCGCTGGTGTTCTGGCAGGGGCAAGAAGTATACCTGAGGCAGGTTATGATACCTGTCCTTATCGGCGTTCTCATTATTTCCCCTTCGATTGCGGTGATGTTCGCTTTCGGAATGGCCCGCAGGTGGCGAATATGGATGTTGGGCCGCCCTGAGAAGAGAAGTGACAGTTGGTTGACCAGGCTGAAGACGACTCTGGTGGTCGCAATTCCACACGTTCGGTTCATAAGGCGTGGGGAGCTATACCCCGGGTTTATGCACCTGTCTATCTTCGGCGGGGCCGCGCTACTATTCCTGGGCAAATTCGTTCGGCTTTTCTCGATTTTCAAACTCACCATTCCTCCCGAGAGCATCTACCTGTATGCCTCGCTCGTCTCCGAAATTGGTGGAGCCCTGCTTCTCATCGGTGGGTCCATGGCAGTGTATCGGCGTTTCGTGGTGAAACCGCAGCGACTAGACAATCAGCATGATGATACGCTGATTTACGTCTGGGCCTTCGCCATCGTTCTCACCGGATTCATGATCAAGGGATACCGCATCGCCGTAAGCGACGTTGCGCCCACCGACTGGGCCATGTGGTCGCCCATCGGCTACGCAATTTCTCGAGGTTTTCTTGTCTTCGGTATTGGTCCCAGAAACGAGTTGCTCATATGGCACAGGGTCTTAATACACACGGCTCCTGCGCTCGCTCTTCTTGGCTACATGTGGGTGTCGAAATCGAGGCTGCAACACATAGTTCTCTCGCCACTTAACGTGTTCTTCCGCTCGCTGAAACCGAAGGGAGAGCTCCAACCAATAGACCTTGAAAAAGCGGATAACTTCGGCGCATCGCAGCTCGAGCACTTCACGTGGAAGCAACTCATGGACCTCGATGCCTGCACCCGTTGCGGAAGGTGCCAGGATGCCTGTCCCGCTTTTGCCAGCGGCAAGGTGCTGAGCCCAAAGAAGATCATCCAGGACCTCAAGGGCCATGTAGGCCAGGTATATCCGGTTCCTCTTTCGACCAAGCCGGTTGAAACGAGGCCCGACATGATCTCCGAGGGCGCCACCGACGAAGCGATATGGGATTGCACGACTTGCCGAGCCTGCGAGCAGGCATGCCCGGTGTACATTGAGCGGATCGACAAGATAGTCGACATGCGCCGCAGCCTGACCATGGAGAGGACCTCGATGCCCGAATCGGCCCAGGAAGCTCTGAAATGCTTGAGCACTCGCGACCATCCATGGAGGGGAACCACCGCGGGGCGCACAGACTGGGCGAATGGGCTTGACGTTAAGACCACGGAGCAGAACCCGCACGCGGAGTACCTATATTGGGTAGGATGTACGGCAGCGCTCGAAGAGCGGAATATGAAGGTAAGCGCCGCTTTGGTTAAGGTCCTCAATTCCGCAGGCGTGGATTTCGCCATTCTGGGAATTGAAGAGAGTTGCTGCGGCGACCCGGCGCGAAGAATTGGCGACGAGTATCTTTTTCAGACTCTGTGTCAGAAGAATATCGAATCATTCAAGAAGTACAACGTCAGCAAGATTTTCACCGCGTGTCCGCATTGCTTCAACGTTATCAAGAAGGAGTACCCACAGTTCGGAGGCTCCTACGAGGTCATTCACCATACCGAACTGATCTCCTCGCTGCTCAAGCAGGGCAGGTTGCATCTTAAAGCTCCGGTCAGCAAGGAGACAGTCGCTTTCCACGATTCTTGTTATCTGGGGCGATACAACGACATTTACACACAGCCTCGCGATATCCTGGCGGCCGCCGGGGTCCGTCCGGTTGAGATGGCACTATCAGGTTCAAACAGCTTCTGCTGCGGAGGCGGGGGCGGTCACATGTGGATGGAAGAGCCTCCAGAGAAGCGGGTAAACGTGAAGCGAACCGAGCAATTCCTGAAGACCAACGCAAGCATCGTCGCCAGCGCGTGCCCGTTCTGTTTGGCAATGTTCGAGGACGGCCTGAAGACGAAAGGGGTCTCCGAGCAAGTCCACGCCAAAGACCTCGCCGAGATAGTGGCGGAACTTCTCTAAACAGCCCCTTCCTCTCGTCGTTGCGATGGAACAAATCTTCCTGCCTCCGTCCAGCTGAGACCTGCGCGCCAGGCCGCGAGCACCGCTCCGGGGTCGTTTTTAGACTCAATTACATTTGACACCCCTATACTGCTAGGCTAGAATAATCATGCTGTGTTTGGTCCAGGAGGGTTGCCCGTATGGTGGAAATGACGATTGATAGCATCAGGGTTAGTCTGATGAATTATCAGCGGGTGGTGATTCTGAAGGAGAAGGCCGCGGATCGTTATTTGCCTATCTGGATCGGCCCTGCCGAGGCAGACGCAATCGCCGTAAAGCTCCAGGGGGCAACGGTGCCTCGGCCACTCACCCACGACCTGCTGCGATCAGTGGTGGATGCCCTGGGAGCATCGGTCAACTCGATAATCGTTTGCGACCTCAAGAACGACACCTTCTTTGCGAAGATCATACTTAACGTAGACGGCAAACAAATGGAAGTTGATTCACGGCCGTCTGATGCCTTGGCGCTGGCAGTGAGAGTCGAGGTTCCCATTTATGTGGACGATTCTGTGCTGGACAAAGCCGGCATTCTGCTTGACCGCGAGAGTGGCAAGCCCATTTCCGATGAGGAAGGAGCCGATACCAAGGAAGGCAAGGCCGTTACCGAAGAGGAAATGAAGAAGATGTCCGCTTTCCAGGACTTCATTAATAGTATCGATCTTTCCGACTTCGACAAGCGAAAGTCCTAGCAGGACGAGTTCCTCACGCGTCCTTGCGCGGAGATACTACGGTCTCCACCTGACCCTGTTGCATGTTTCGGGTCCCGAGGATATAATGCTTTAGTCCATTTGGACGGGGTCGTTTTCCCGGCCTGATGCCGATGGAAAAGTGGCAAGCAGCGCTCAGACTTGTTGGACTTGCGTGGTACATCGGCATATGTATCGGTGGCGGGATATTGGGCGGGTTGTGGCTCGATGGGCGGCTTAATACAAAGCCGCTCTTTGTTATCCTGGGCTTACTACTCGGCCTGACCCTGGCAATGTACGGTCTATACAGAATGATCAAGCCTCTTCTATACAAGAACAACAACGGAAAGGGCTCCTAGTGGCTGAACAGAAACGAAAAGGATGTCTGGGTTGCTCTTTCCCTCTTGCAATTGGCCTCACTGTCATCGTCCTTGCTTTGGTCGTCGTTGGTGTAATCGCTGGCCCCCTGGGCAAGAGCCTGTTTCCAAGCGTTCACCTGCCCGGATGGCTTAGCGTACCCACCCCAGAAATCAGCCTGCCCGCCGATGTCGTTTTCCATGTTGGCCCTCTTGCCATAACCAACACCATGGTCGCCACATGGATAACGTTTGTTGTCCTGATACTGGCCTCAGTGCTAATAACCAGACGCATGAAGCTGGTCCCGGGCCGGATGCAGGCCGCGTTCGAATTTCTCCTTGGCTGGCTCTATGACTTTTGCACCAGCGCCGCCGGGGAAAAGAACGGCCGAAGGTTCTTTCCTCTGGTAGCGACGATATTCCTCTTCGTGAGCTTCAACGCGTGGCTCGGCCTTCTCCCGGGGTACAGCGCGATCACGATTCACACGGGCGAGGGTGCGGCTCACCTGATCCGTCCTGCCAACACAGACCTTAACACGACCCTCGCAATCGCCATAGTCGCCGTGATCGCAGTTCAGATCACCGGTTTGACTGCTGTCGGGCCAGGCTATTTCAAGAAATTCTTCAACGTTCACGGCCTCACCGAATTCCTGCGCGGCGGGAAACAGATAGTCACGGGCAAGTTCATCGACGGGTTGAGCACTGCCCTCACCGGCATAGTGGAAATGTTCATAGGCGTTCTGGAATTCCTAAGCGAATTCGTGATACGGCTTATCAGTTTCACCTTCCGTCTTTTCGGCAACATGACTGCGGGAGAGGTGTTGCTTCTGGTAGCCCTGTTCCTTGTCCCCATGGTAGTCGCTCTTCCCTTTTACCTGCTTGAGTTACTCGTCGGATTCCTGCAGGCGATCATCTTCGCCGGGCTCACTTTGATATTCCTTGACATTTCGGTGGCGTCTCACGAAGAGGAGCACGCTTCTCACTAAACAACAGTTCAAAAGGAGGCTTACACGATGACACCTGATGTAATGAAAATGGCGGCGGTGGGGATCGTCGGAGGGCTTGGTCTACTCGGACCAGCGCTCGCTCTGGGCATGATCGGTTTCTCGGCTCTGCAAGGCATTTCTCGAAACCCTGAGGCGAGGGGCCCGATTTTCACCAGCATGATCCTCGTCGCGGGTCTTGCTGAGGCCATCGGCATCTATGCCCTCATCATTGCCATATTCCTGATGCTCATCGCCAAATAGTTCCAAGGTTAGGAGGTCACCATGGGTCAGGACAATTTTCCTTTGTCCATCGCCCTTCTGTGCGGTCTGGTAATTCTCGGGGCCGCGATCACATCGGGCATTCTTCTAATGGCCGTATTTCAGGCAGTTAAACCGTAGAGAGGTAGGAGCATGGAGGGTCTTGGTCTCAATGTTTCTACGCTCGTAGCGCAGATTGTAACGTTTCTGCTGCTGTTCCTTTTGCTGCGCATTTTTGCCTACAAGCCTCTTCTGAAAATGCTCGACGAGCGGTCAAAGAAGGTCAAAGAGAGCATGGAGGAGACGGAGCGCATCAGGGCCGAGGCCGCCGCGGCTCAAGACGAATCGAGACTCCGCGTCGAGGCTGGAATCAGGGAAGGCCAGGAGCTATTGGCCCGAGCAAGTAAGGCAGCCGAAGAAGTGCGCCAGCAGGCCCAGGGCAAAGCCATGGAAGAAGCCCAGGCGCTTGTCGCACGAGCGAGGGGCGAAATTCAGCGTGAACGGGATGAGGCTGTAGGAGCACTGCGCAAGGAATTCGCCGATTTGACGATATCCGCAGCCGAAAAAGTAATCGATCGATCTCTCGATAAAGCTGCGCACAGGGAGATCATCGATAAGGTACTCGATGAAGCAAGCACTCTTAGACAGGGGTAAGGCATAGTGGCAAACACCGCACAGGCGCGGCGATACGCCCAGGCAATCTTCGGGATAGCCGAACAGACGCGGCAATTCGAGTCCTGGCTTTCGGACCTGAATGCACTTTCACGCATTCAGGAAGAGACAATTCTGATTCGAAATCTGGAGACCCCGAACCTGAGTTCCGAAGACAAGGTAGCACTTCTAAGAAGCCGTTTTCCGCAACTCGGTAGTCTGGCCACTAACCTCGTCAGTCTGCTGGTTCAGCGAGGCAAAATACAGCTTCTCCCATCGATTTTCGAAGCCTACCAGAGGCTGATGGATATCAGGCAGGGGATAGAGCGGGCCGAAGTTGCGACTGCCGTTCCGATGGGCGATGAAGATGTGAGAAAGCTTGAATCCAGCCTCTCGAGCATTATGGGTAAGAAGGTAATCATCAAGGCGAGAGTGGACCCCTCCGTTATCGGAGGAGTCGTCGCCAGATTCGAGGGGAAGCTCCTTGACGGCAGCACCCGGAGCAAGCTCGAGAGCTTGAAAAGAAGAATCGCGGGCGCTGCGTAACTCTACGGCGGGAAAGATCCAATTCTCCTCTGGTAGGCAAACGAGGAGCGAGGAATAAGTATGACAACACGCGGACAAGACATCGTATCTGTCATCAAGCAACAGATTGAGCAATTCGGCAAGAGCGGCACCACGATGGTGGATGTTGGAACAGTCGTCGAAATTGGCGACGGCATCGCCCGCATCCACGGACTCTCCCAGGCCAAATACAACGAGCTTTTGCAGTTCCCTCATGACATTGTCGGAATCGCCATGAACCTTGAAGAGGACAATGTCTCTGCCATCATCATGGGCAACTATGCCCTGATCAAAGAGGGAGACGAAGTCAGAAGTACGGGACGCATTGCCGAAGTCCCCGTCGGAGACGCTTTGATTGGCAGAGTAATCGACCCATTGGGGCGACCTCTTGATGGCAAGGGACCGATCAAAACAACGAAGAACAGGCCGATCGAACGAATCGCTCCCAACGTTGCCACCAGGGGCAAAGTCAACACTCCTGTTCAAACCGGCATTAAGGCCGTGGACAGCCTCATACCGATTGGAAGAGGCCAGCGCGAGCTTATCATCGGAGACCGCTCTACAGGTAAGACAACCCTCACGCTCGATACCATTATCAACCAAAAGGGCGGCGATCTCATCTGCATCTATGTAGCTATCGGGCAGAAGGCTTCAAAGGTGGCTCGAGTTGTCGCAACTCTGGAACAATATGGAGCGATGAGTCACACAATAGTGGTCGCGGCTGACGCTGCCGATTCTGTTGCTCTGCAATACCTGGCGCCGTATTCCGGTTGCGCCGTTGGCGAGGAATTTATGGAACAGGGACGCGATGCCCTTGTTGTCTACGATGACCTTTCTAAGCACGCATGGGCTTACCGCCAGCTTTCACTGCTGCTGAGAAGACCTCCGGGCCGGGAAGCCTATCCTGGCGACGTTTTCTACCTTCATAGCCGTCTTCTGGAAAGAGCCGCCAAGATGTCAAAGGAACTCGGTGGAGGGTCGCTCACAGCACTCCCTATTATCGAGACTCTGGCTGGCGACCTCTCAGCGTACGTACCAACCAACGTCATTTCGATCACCGACGGCCAGATTTACGTTGAGGCCGACTTGTTCAACGCGGGACAACGACCAGCATTGAATGTGGGCTTGTCAGTGTCACGGGTTGGTAGCAGCGCGCAGACCCGGGCGATGCGTCAGGTTGCGGGACGTTTAAGAATCGAGTTGTCACAGTATAGAGAGCTAGCGGCATTCGCCCAATTTGGCACCGCGGAGCTCGATGCCTCAACGAGATCGCAACTCGAGAGGGGCAGACGGATAACCGAGGTGTTGAAACAGAACCAGTACTCTCCCATGCCAACAGAAAGGCAGGTCGTCGTTCTCTACACGGCCGTGAACGGATACCTCGATGACGTAGCACCGGACAAGATTCCTCAGTTCGAATCGCAGTTTCTCAAGTTCCTCGAGGTGAATTACGCCGAGATATTGCAGACAATTTCCAAGACCAAGGAATTGCCCAAGGACACCGAGGACAAGCTCAAAGCGTCCATCCAGCAATTCAAAGGAAGCTTTAAGTAGGTCATCATGGCTAACATTCGTCTAATCCGTCGTCGCATCCGTGGCGTGCAAAGCATCGCCAAGATAACGCGCGCGATGGAAATGATCGCTACCTCCAAAATGCGCCGCGCCCAGGAACGTGGCCTCGCCGGGAGACCTTATGCCCAAAAGATCAGTCAGGTCATCTCGGACCTGGCGGCAGTCCAAGGCGACGCGCCTTTGCATCCATTGCTGCAAAAGCGGCCTCCTACCAAGATCGCCATTATTCACATAACTCCGGATCGCGGATTGTGCGGCGGATTAATCGCGAACGTGAACAGGAGCGCAAGCTCTTTTATCGTTCAGCAGCACTTGCCGGTAGCCGTCACCCCTGTTGGCCGCAAAGGCCTTGATTTCATGCGCCGATATGGAAGGGACCTGAGGGCCGAGTTCACATGGCTGGGAGATCAGCCAAGTTTCCTAGACACGTTGCCCATTTCGAAAATCATCATCGATGATTACACAAACGGGCTTATCGATGCCGCCTACCTTTCCTACACCCAGTTCATTTCGACCCTTACCCAGAAACCGGTTGTACAGAAGATACTGCCGGTGGAGCCGGCGGCGATTCCCAGCGCGCAGAATGTCGACTATATCTACGAGCCGGATGCCGCCGCGGTGCTCGCAGGATTGTTGCCTCGTTTCGTCGAAATGGAGACCTACCATGCCATCCTTGAAGCAATTGCCAGTGAGCAATCGGCCAGAATGGTGGCGATGCGTAACGCCACTGACAGTGCTAAGGAACTGGTGGGAGACCTTACCCTTGCCTATAACAAAGCCAGGCAAGAAGCGATAACCAAGGAACTGCTCGACATCACAGGCGGGGTAGCAGCACTTGCAGCCGAAGGTGGATAGATCCTCAGCCCTGCTTAATCTAAGAGGTGTAACATGGCCAAAGGCAAAGTAGTACAAGTAATCGGGACGGTCGTTGACATAGAATTTCCACCAGGTCAGCTTCCGGCCCTTTTCAATGCTATAGAGATAAGTACGAACGGCGAAAAGATGTTGCTTGAGGCCCAGGCCCACGTCGGCAACAACTGGGTGCGATGCCTTTCCTTCGCTCCGACTGAAGGGCTGGCACGCGGCACAGAGGCGGTCGATACAGGCGCCCCATTGAAAGTGCCAGTCGGCAGGGAGGCGCTGGGCAGACTGTTCGACGTGACGGGGACTCCTCTGGATGGCTTGGGAGAGGTGAAGTCAAAAGAGAAATGGTCCATTCACCGGACTCCGCCCGGGATTGATGAACAGGCGACGAGTACCGAAATTCTGGAGACGGGTCTAAAGGTCATCGATCTGATCGCTCCGTTTACAAAAGGCGGGAAAGTCGGTGCCTATGGCGGTGCCGGGGTCGGCAAGACGGTAATTATCCAGGAACTGATTCGAAACATCGCCACCGAACACGGCGGGTTCTCGGTCTTCGCAGGAATCGGAGAGCGCTCTCGTGAAGGCAACGATCTCTGGACCGAGATGAAGGAATCGGGGGTCATCGAAAAGACAGTCCTTGTCTTCGGGCAGATGAATGAACCCCCGGCAGTAAGATTCCGAATCGGGCTGACAGGGCTCACCATGGCCGAGTATTTCCGTGACGTCGAAGGACAGGACGTACTGTTGTTCATCGACAACATATACAGGTACACCCTCGCCGGAATGGAAGTCTCCGCGCTTCTGGGCAGAATGCCCTCTGCCGTGGGCTATCAGCCGACCCTCGCCACGGAAGTTGGCGAACTTGAAGAGAGAATCACTTCGACAAAACGCGGTTCCATCACGTCGTTCCAGGCCGTCTACGTGCCTGCCGACGACTACACTGATCCTGGAGTCTCGACCACCTTCGGCCACCTGGACGCAGTCATCGCCCTTGAAAGATCGATCGCAGAGCAGGGACTCTACCCAGCTGTGGACCCACTTGCGTCAACATCTCGTATTTTGACACCAGAGATTGTTGGCGAGGAGCACCACAGAGTAGCTCGCGAAGTTCAGAGAGTGTTGCAGAGATACAAGGACCTTCAAGACGTCATCGCGATTCTTGGTATCGAGGAGCTGAGTGACGAAGACAAAGTCACGGTCGCCAGAGCGCGAAGAATCCAGAGATTCTTGTCCCAGCCGATGTTCGTCTCAGAGGTCTTTACAGGCCGACCGGGAAAATACGTGCCGATTGCCGAGACCGTTCGCGGATTTAAGGAAATCCTGGAGGGGAAATACGACTCGCTGCCCGAGCAAGCTTTCTTCATGGTTGGCACAATCGATGAGGCGGTCCAAGAGGCCAAAAAATTGGGAGTCACAGCATAAATGTCACCGGTCAAGCTCGACATAGTCACCGCCGAGCGCGTGATATTCACTGGGGATGTGGATATCGTGGTCGCTCCAGGGTCTCAAGGACAGCTTGGCATTTTGCCGCATCATTCGCCTCTTATGACAACTCTTCAGCCGGGAGAGCTGGTCTTCAGAACAGGCCCTGAGGAATCCTCGATAGCGATTGCCGGTGGCTTTCTAGAGGTGAGGCCCGACAGGATCATCGTTCTGGCCGACGCAGCGGAGCGCGCCGACGAAATTGACTCCGAGCGAGCCGAGGCAGCCAAAGAGCGCGCCAGGCAGGCTCTCAGCCATCCGATTTCCGGAATGGATATGGCTCAGGCAGAAGCTTCATTGCAGCGGGCACTCACCCGTATCAAGGTCTCTCAGAAGCGACGCCGACCGCCACGTGTGTAAGGTTAGTTCTAACGGAAACGAAAAGGGGGGCCTGGTCGGCCCCCTTTTCGTTTCCTGCAATATTGCTCGGTATCTGGCTACTTTATCGCGTAGAGACTGCCGTCATAAGATCCCACGTAAAGTACGCCGTCTACCAGCGTTGGTGAGGAGTTAACTTGCCCACCGGTTGAGAAATCCCACAGTTTGGTCCCGTCATTCTTGTTGACCGCATAGACCTTCCCATCCTGGCAGCCGAAGTAGACGACATCCCCCGCCACCGCTGGGCTTGAACCAATATCGCCCCCGCTGGCGAACTTCCAGAGCGTGGTCCTTGATTCAAGATCAAGTGCGACAAGATTCCCGTCAGTGCCGACAAAGGCGACATCGTCTTTGATCGCAGGGGTCGCGGAGATCGTCGACCCTACTCTGTATCCCCAGAGCCACCCCGATTCGAGGGGCGGAGCGGGGGCAAGACCAAAAGCCCAGACCTGGATCCAGTAAGGCTTCAGCTCGTACTCGAGCGGCCAGTTCCTGGCATGCCCATTGAAAACGTAGACTTCACCTCTGAAGTTGCCGATCAATGCGGTTTCCCCCATCACGGCTGCAGAGGCATAAGTCGAATCGCTCGTGCGGAAACGAAGCCGTGGTCTTCCATTCGAGGCGTTCAGAACGAATATGTATTGCCCTCCGCACGGAGCGTAGACGAGACCGTTTGCCACCACTGGGGAGGCCTGGACCGGTCCCCCGGTGTTGTACTTCCAGATCTTGGCTCCGGTCCTGGCATCGACCGCGTATACGCAGTAGTCATCAGCCCCGAAATACACCACTCCGTTGACCACCGATGGGGATGAGGTTACCGGATAGAAGGTGTTGACTTGCCAAAGCTGCTTTCCAGTCATGGCGTCAAGAGAATACAGATGCCCATCATTTGAGCCTATGTAGACCCTGCCGTCCACGACAGCGGGGCTTGAATCAACCCGGTTTTCTGTGGTGAAGTGCCACTTCTCAACACCAGTCTGAGCGTCCAGAGCATAGACTTTGCCGTTCCGTGAACCAAAATAGACGGTCCCGGCAACGACAACGGCAGAACCTTGAACGGCATCTCCAGTGGCAAAACTCCACTTCAATGTGCCGGTTGGAAGGACTGCGTTGTTGCCCGATGCTCCTGTGTTCAGCAGGTCATGGCGAAACATCGACCATTGCCCGGGCGGAGAATCAGAGCTCAGGTTTGCGGATATTGGAGAAAGAACGTCTGTATAGTTGCGGAAGAAGAACCAGGCGATCGCCAAAACCACCACGGAGACCCCACCCCAGATCGCAAGCCGAATTAGATTCCGACGACGACGGTCCCTGCTGCGGTGCCATTGAAGCACTCGCTCAAGATCCTTTGTGGGGACCAGTTCCTCGCCCTCAAGGCCCGCGCCCCAGCAGACTTTGCAGAACTTGGTACCGGCTGGATTGGCCTGGTGACATACCGGACAAACAACCCAGTTTTCGGTTTCGTTCGGAGTTGAACTCATATCCCATTCCTCGGTAGAGGCAAGAAATCCACCGCCCTTACACTCGGACGCGTGAAGACAGCCCTTGTAATGAGTTCACGAAAGGGAAATACACGGAAGTCGCGAACGGCCTTTTCAGACCAGACCGGAGACTTAGACTATTTCGAGAGTAGCCCGAGTACCCGTCTTAGCAGCCTTAACGCGGATCAGGGTGCGCATAGCCTCTGCAATGCGACCCTGCTTTCCTATGACCCTGCCCTTGTCGTCGTCGGCAACTTTCAGCTTAAGGGTTATCCCTTGCTCAGTCTGCTCCTCAGTCACCTCAACGCTATCGGGCGCATTCACGATTGCCCTTGCGATGAATTCGACAAGTTCTTTCATGCTTTTTCCTCGCTTGTTTTGGTCTTATCCGCAATCACGCCCACCTTCTTAAGGAGTCGGGCAGCCGCAACCGTAGGTTGAGCTCCGTGACTGAGCCAGTACGAAGCCTTTTCGTTGTCAATGACTACGGTTTCAGGATCGGTAAGTGGATCATAGTGACCAAGGATAGCTAGGAAAGCCCCATCGCGCGGTGCCTTGGAATCGACGGCAACAATCCGATAACTCGGCTGATTCTTGCCCCCGGTTCTTCTTAATCTCAACTTAACCATATTTTGTGTATTATCGGCTATATCTAGGGGGATGTCAAGACAAACCCTTCTCCGGCGGATTCAACTGAGTGGGGAACCAATTCGAGGGCCAGGATCCCGACACCGGTCTTGTCACGCCGGAAAAGTCGATTATCGGAGTCCGAGCTGCAGATCAAAGCGCGATCGGATTCTCTGGATCGTTTGTAAGGGGAGACGGCACTCAGTATAATTCGCTCTGTGAAGATAAGATATCTCCACTCTTGGAACGTGACCACAACCGAAGCCAGGCAGATCCAGGAACGACTACGCAATGAGGTCGTGCGGCAAGGTGAGAAGAGGGAACCTCTCCTCGTAGCGGGGGCTGACATTTCAATCATACAGCGTAAATTCGCTATCGCCGCCGTTGTGGTGTTGAAATACCCGGAGATGACCATAGTCGAAGCAAAGACAATGGAAGGCGCCCCAACATTCCCATACGTCCCAGGCCTCTTAACGTTCAGGGAGGCCCCGCTTCTGTTGAGGGTGTTGGAACAACTCAGTTCACGGCCGGACCTCGTGTTCCTCGATGGCCAGGGCATCGCCCATCCCCGCCGCTTCGGGATCGCAGCGCACATAGGCCTTCTCCTGGATACTCCGACGGTTGGTTGCGCCAAGTCTCGGCTGTGTGGAGAATACCTGGAGCCGGGCCAAGAAGCAGCTTCCCGCGCTGATCTAACAGATAAAGGCGAGTTGATCGGAGCTGTAGTGCGAACGAAGGCAAGAACCAAGCCTTTATTCATCTCCGTCGGCCACAAGATCAGCCTCGACCTCGCGGTGAGACGAGTGCTAGATTGTACACGCGGCTATAGATTACCGGAGCCAACCCGCCTGGCCCATCTTGCGGCAGGTGGCAACATCGCAGTGGCGGCTTGAACAAACCCTAGATATCTGCCAAGTCATCGATTTCTCATTTCCCACCACGGAGGACAAATTGGAAGAAAGCGCGAGGCTTCAGGACCTGCGAAGCAGAATATCGCAGTCCCTGGAGCGTCTTTGACATCGCAACTAAAGAAAAAGAAGTGACCGACCTCGAACGGCGGTCTGTTTCTGAAGACTTTTGGGCCGACAGCAACTCGGCGAGCGAAATCATGCGACAACTGGCAGAAAAGCGTAAGCTCATTTCAGACTGGCGTTCCATTGAGAAACGCTTGAACGATGCTGGCGAGCTGTCGGGGCTGGCGAACGAGGACGCTTCTATCAAGACAGAGGTTGAGGCAGAGTTGGATGGGATCGAGGTGGCACTGGACAGGATGGAACTGGTGGCTGCTTTCACATCTCCATACGACTCGCGCAACGCGATTCTCAGCATTCACGCCGGAGCCGGCGGCACCGAGTCCCAGGATTGGGTTGAAATGCTCATGAGAATGTACTTGCGCTGGGCTGAACGGCGCGGCTACAAATCGGACGTCCTCGATTCGACGCCGGGCGAGATCGCCGGGATCAAGACAGCGACAATAGCCATATACGGGGATTACGCGTACGGGTACCTGAAGTCGGAACACGGCGTGCACCGCCTGGTCAGGCTATCTCCTTTCGACGCAGACCACGGACGTCACACTTCGTTCGCCCTGGTCGAGGTTATGCCCGAAGCGCAGGGCGGCGTCGATATGAAAATTGCTCAGGAGGATCTCAAGATCGACGTCTTCCGTTCCAGCGGAGCTGGCGGGCAAAACGTTCAGAAGACGAGCACGGCGGTCAGAATAACGCACTTGCCAACCGGCATGGTGGTTACCTGCCAGAATGAACGCTCGCAGCACCAGAACAAGGAGATAGCGATGAGGATCCTTAAGTCCCGCCTGCTCGAGAAAGAACTGAGCAAGCAGGCAGAGGAACGAGCGAAGCTTAAGGGAAAAAGGGTAAGCGCCGGTTGGGGCAACCAGATAAGGAGCTACGTACTCCAGCCCTACAAACTCGTGAAGGACCACCGCACTGATTTTGAGACTGTCAACCCCGATGCTGTTCTAGGCGGAGACATCGACGACTTTGTCAGAGCCTACCTGAGGAGCCGGGTTGGGGAGGAAAATTGATGCGGATGCGGGGATTTCTTGCGGCGTGCGCGTTTCTGCTCGTTTGGATTGCTTTTCCTTCGGGAGCCACAGCACAGACGACCCTTGCGGTCTCCAAAAGCAACGCTGAGATCAAATTCCCGACTGCGATCGATTTCAGCCTTACGGCTACCAGCAACGCCAATATCAGCGATATCCGGCTTCGGTACTCCGTTGCTGAAGAGAGTTACGCAGACGTTACGTCGGAGGTTATTGTTCCATTCACTCAAGCCAGGACGGTCAATGCCCAATGGGCTATGGACATGCGAAAGACAGGAGGATATCCTCCGGGGACCGCTTTGACTTATTGGTGGGTCGTGAAAGACCTCTCCGGAGCCAAGATCGAGACCCAGCCAAGCAACATAAGCTTCGACGACTCAAGATATAAGTGGCAGAAGACGTCCAAAGGGCTAGTCGACCTCTACTGGTACAGCGGCGGGTCGGCTTTTTCAAACGAAGTGATGTCCGCGGCCCAAGACGCGTTGATCAGGCTGCAATCCAGTACGGGGGCTGAGCTGAAGCGACGCGTCAAGCTCTATGTCTACGCTTCCAGCCAGGACTTGCAGGGCGCTCTGATATTCCCGTACGAGTGGACAGGGGGAATAACGCTGGCTCCCTACGGCACAATCGCCATTGGTATCTCTTCCTCAAACCTAATTTGGGGGAAGAACGCAACAGCTCACGAGCTTTGCCACCTGGTCATTCATCAAGTCACATCAAATCCCTACAACGACTTGCCGCGTTGGCTGGATGAAGGGCTTGCCGTCTACAACGAACAGACTGTGGACGTATCCTTCTCGTCGGCCTTGAAACGGGCCGTCGACTCGAACGATCTAGTCTCCGTTCGCAGCCTTTCAAGTCCGTTCTCGGCAAACGCGCAAGTCGCAACGCTTTCCTATGCGGAAAGCTACAGCGTAGTCGACTTCTTGATTTCAGCATACGGGCAGGAGGAAATGCTGCAGCTTCTCGACGTATTCAGCAAAGGGAGTACCTACGACGGCGCGCTCAAGGAAGTCTACGGATTCGACAGCGAAGGTCTCAACACACTGTGGCAGAAACACGTCAAGCAACAGTTTGGAGGCACGATCAAGCCTGCCGTTGGCAGAATAGCGGTGACAGCTTCTTGAAAGGCGCGACGGTAAAGGACCGTCCTCTCGCCGATCGCCCCAGGGAGAGGCTTGCTCGGTTAGGCGTCGACGCGTTGACAGTCGATGAACTGCTAGCAATCATTCTGATCAGCGGAAGCGGCGAGTCCGTTCTCGACACGGCTAGACGAGTCATGAAGACGTTTGGGGGGCTGAGAGGCGTGTCTGCTGCCTCTGTAGAACAACTCTGTGAGGTTCGCGGCATCGGGCTTGCGAAGGCGACTCAGATTCGGGCGGCATTCGAGCTGGCCAATAGGCTTGCCACTACTCAAGAAGCCAGGAAGGCGATCGTAAAGACACCAGAACAGGTTGTTGACCAGGTCGGAGCGAGGCTTGGCCAATGCAAAGAAGGAGCATTTCAAGGCCCTCCTCCTCAGCACCAGAGGCGGACTGATCAAGATAGCCGAGATCTCGGTCGGCAGCCTTGATGCCAGTATCGTTCACCCTCGAGAAGTCTTTTCAGAGGCAATCGGGTCCGGTGCCGCTTCAGTCATATTCGCTCACAACCACCCATCGGGCGATCCCGAACCATCGCCTGAGGATGTCGCCATCACCGGGCGACTGGTCAAAGTGGGCGAACTGGTTGGCATCGACGTGCTGGACCATGTCATAATTGCTGGCACTCGTTTCGTGAGCATGAAACGGAGGGGCCTACTTTAGTGGGCCACGCCCAGGAGCAGAAATTGAAAGTTGATTTCGCGAAGCTAGAACGGGCCTTCAATCCGAAAGTGGTAGCTGTCATCGGCGACAAGAAGGACTCAGGTTATATGTGGCTCAGGGCCCAGAAGGATTTCAAGGGAAAATTGTATTCGGTTCAGGTCGACCCGGCCGAACTGGAAGGAATAAAGGCACTCGGCATACAGAACTTCGCCAGCGTTCTCGAGATTCCGGAGCCTGTTGATTTTGCCATCGTTGCCGTACCTCGTGCAGTGGCAATCAGAGTCCTCTCTGACTTGATCAAGAAAGACGTTGGGGCAGCTTTCTTCTTCACCGCCGGATTCTCTGAGACCGGGACAGAAGAAGGGCGTAGCCTGGAAAAGCGTATGACTGACATGGCTGAGGCGGCTAATTTCCATATCATAGGGCCAAACTGCATGGGAATATTCAGCGCCAAAGCCAGAATCAAGCAAAATGCCGAGCAGTATTGCGATTCCATTGGACCGGTTGGCTTCATATCACAGAGCGGAAACCACGCCGTCAATTTCGTCCAGGAAGCCCATATCCAAGGTATTGATATCAATAAGGTGGCGAGCTACGGCAACGGAATCGTGGTCGACGGGGCGGACTATCTGCAGTACTTTGCGCAGGACCCTGAGATCAAGATAATTGGCATTTACGTCGAGGGCGTGAAGGATGGCCGCAGATTCCTCGCAGTACTGAAGGAAGCGGCGGCGAAGAAGCCTGTGGTCATCTGGAAGGGCGGCCGGAGCCGTGAAGGAGCTAGAGCAATCGGATCACACACCGGTTCTCTGGCAATCCCTCAGACGATATGGGAGGCCGCAATGCGGCAATGCGGAGCCATACAAGTATCCGGTCAGGAAGAAATGATTGACACCTTGAAGGCTCTTCTGTTTCTTCGCCCCGTCAAGGGACCAAGGGTCGCAGCAGTTGGAGGTTCGGGTGGGGGGTCTGTGGCGGTTGCTGACACTCTCGCCGAGGCGGGCCTGACGTTGCCTCCTTTTTCAAGTCGTTCATACGACGAGTTCGCCTCTTTCTGGGTGATGATAGGCGGGGACTATAAGAACCCGGTGGACACGTACAACGCGAACCGCCGCGAGATGAGCCGGATTTTGGGCATTCTTTCCAGGGATGAGAACACAGACACGATTGTTACGCTCTTTGCCGCGGGCCACGCTGGACCGGGAGGCAGGGCTTCTCTCGATAGCATGCTCGCGCCTTTCGCCGGGCTTAGAGATCAAACGGACAAGCCAGTGATGGCGATAATCACCGGCTCATCGTCAGCGCAAAGTGCAGCAACCGCGCTCGAACTAATGGGCAAGCTTCAAGCCATGGGCATCGTTGCCTTCCTTGGCATGGAACGCGGAGCTCGCGCCCTGAGAAACGCCTACAGATACTACTCACGACAGTAACTATCCCTGCGGATGCCTGCGAACGAGGTGCCCATTGACAAAAAACAGGGTCCTTTTGATCCTTGGGAGCACCGATCACCGCTGAAGCCGATACTTCGCAAATGTTATAATTTTCCTCAAACGGGACATTGTCTAATCATCTCTCCTTCTGATACTCATTCCCGATATTCGTAAGGAGGACCTCGTTGCCTGTAGATCACAAATCGGTTGTCTGGTTTGAAGAAGTACGCAAGACGGACGTGGGGATGGCGGGAGGAAAAGGTGCCAACCTCGGAGAAATGACTAATGCCCGGATTCCAGTTCCTCCGGGGTTTATCGTCACCGCTGCGGCGTATTTTGGCTTCGTCGATGCAACAAACCTCTCGGAGAAAATAGCGAAACAGCTCATCGGACTCGATGTCGACGATAGTAAGCAACTTCAGCGTGTTGCCGGCCGAATTCAGCAACTGATTCTGGACTCAGCCATGCCAGACAAACTTGGCAAGGAGATCAGGGAAGCTTACGTCAAGATGGGCAAGGGTCTGGTGGCAGTAAGATCCTCGGCGACAGCGGAAGACCTACCCGAAGCGTCGTTCGCAGGCCAGCAGGCAACCTACCTCAACATCGAAGGCGAGGGTGCCGTCGTTGAGGCCGTGCAGAAATGCTGGGCTTCTCTTTTCAACGCTAGAGCTATTTTCTACAGAGAAGAAAACCATTTTGATCATCTCAAAGTCGGCATCGCAGTTCCTGTTCAGAGGATGGTGCAGTCGGAATCTTCTGGCGTGATGTTTACGGTGGAACCCAGTGATAGCAATACCAAGGTGATCGTCATCGAGGCGATCAAGGGGCTGGGCGAAGCCATTGTGTCGGGGGGAGTCACCCCGGATCATTACGACATCGACAAAGAGACTCTCACGATCACACACAAAGATATCAAGAAACAGGAATGGAAGCTGGTCAAGGGAGACGGGACACACAGGGGCTCTGACGGCGATAGTAACGTCAAGATCAGCATGACCGAACAGGAGCAGGGACAGCAGAAGATCTCTGATTCTGACATCATCTTCCTGGCGAAGCTCGGCAAACGTCTTGAAGAGCACTACGACTTCCCACAGGACATCGAGTGGGCCAAGGAAGAAGGAAGGATCTACGTCGTCCAGACGCGTCCGGTCACGACACTTAAAGAGGTCAGAGCGCAGGAGACCGAGGAGATAGATGCTCCCGTGCTTCTCGCTGGTTCGCCAGCGAGTCCTGGTATAGCCTCGGGCAAGGTAAGGATCGTGAGAGACGCCTCACACCTTCACGAGGTTCTGGAAGGAGAAATCCTCGTCGCCGAAATGACCACTCCCGATTTCGTACCCGCCATGAAGAGGGCAGCTGCCATTGTAACGGACAGAGGTGGACGCACCGCACATGCCGCAATTGTGAGTCGCGAACTGGGAATACCGTGCGTGGTCGGGACGGGAGAGGCGACCACTTGTCTTAAAGACGGGCAGGTCGTGAGCGTCGATGGCTCACGTGGCAAGGTATATGCCGGCCGGGTCCAGCAGGACACCACCAAGAGGACGGACAGAGCGCGAGGTGAGGTGAAGACCCGCACTAAGCTATTGGTCAACCTCGCCCAGCCCGACCTTGCCGACAGGGTAGCCAAACGGGATGTCGACGGAATTGGATTGCTCAGGGCCGAATTCATGGTGGCACAGATCGGGGAACACCCAAGTTACATGATCACCCAGGGAAGGGGCAGGGAATACGTAGACAGGCTTGCCGAAGGACTGATGCAATTTGTTAAGCCATTCTATCCCAGGCAGGTGGTATACCGAACGAACGACTTCAAGACCAATGAGTACCGCGCTTTGAAGGGAGGAGAGCAATACGAGGCAGTTGAGGAGAATCCCATGCTGGGATACCGCGGCGCATCTCGCTACATCTCCGACATTGAGACGTTCAGGCTCGAACTCGAAGCCATCAAGAAGGTTAGAAAGGAATACGACAATCTCTGGGTGATGGTCCCGTTCGTAAGGACTCCCTCCGAATTGGCGAAAACGGTCGGAATTATGGCGGATGAGGGCCTACGACGTTCTTCGAATTTCAAATTGTGGATGATGGTGGAAATCCCGTCGAACGTCATACTGCTCGAGAAATTCCTTGCCGTCGGAATAGACGGAATATCGATCGGGTCGAACGACCTTACGCAGCTTACCCTCGGCGTCGATCGAGACAACGCGAAGCTATCCTCCGTTTTTGACGAGAGGGACGAGGCGGTGATGTGGGGTCTTGAAAGAGCGGTCAGGGGCGCCAAAGCGATGGGCGTTACTTCCTCGATATGCGGCCAGGCGCCGTCTGTATACCCCGAGATAACCAAGAAACTGGTAGAATGGGGTATCACCTCGGTGTCGGTCAGCCCTGATATGATCGACCAGACGAGGGACATCATTTCCAAGGTCGAGGAAGGCCTGCGAATCGCCGTCTAGTATCAGAACTCCACATACGCGAGACTGCAGAGGAGAAAGAGGAATGCCTCTCACCTCTTGCGGCCCGTAGCAGGCGCTCCCGGGGAAGGCAGCGTCCGGAATTGCCATGCCCAATTCGTACTTCCTTCCAACGCGACCGAGACCGCGTCATCCACTGCAACGCATTCCGGCGACTCAAACACAAGACCCAGGTCTTTATCACCCCTGAGGACGATCATTTCGTTACCAGGCTCACCCACACCCTTGAAGTGGCCCAAATCGCAAGAACGATCGCCAGAGCCCTCAACCTCAACGAGGACCTGACGGAGGCCATTTCGCTCGGGCATGACCTGGGGCACACTCCGTTCGGGCACATCGGCGAAGATGTGCTTAATCAACTCGTCCCCCAGGGGTTTCGACACAACGAGCAGAGCCTGCGCGTAGTGGACGTCCTCGAAAACTCTGGCGATGGTCTGAACCTCTCCTGGGAGGTTCGCGACGGCATCGTGAGCCACTCAAAGTCCAGCACGAGCATGCTTGCAGAATGGCCGACTCTCTCAAGCATTGAGGCAGAGGTGGTGCGGATTTCGGACGTCGTCGCGTACGTCAATCACGATCTGGACGATGCTCTCAGGGCTGGGGCAATTGCACTACGCGATGTCCCAGGCCACATCATCGAGGCCCTCGGAGATACACGGTCTCAGAGAATCAACACCATGGTCTCCGACGTTCTGGTGACCTCGTGGAACGTTCGTTCCGGCAAAGCAGCAACAAATCCGCTCATCAACATGAGCTCAGACATGCGAGCCACCGCCGAAGACCTCAGACGGTTTCTCTTTCGAAATGTATATGAAGTTCAGGCGGAGCGTCAGAACGCGATCGACGCAAGGGCTGCTATTTCCAAGCTGTACAAATACCTTTGTGACTTGCCTGAATCCAGGATAACGTGGGGCATCTCTGCAGATCTGCCTCAAAGGCGCGCCATTGATCACATCGCGGGCATGACCGACCAGTTCGCCCTCAGGCTTGCTGCACAAATCTGAGCTCTTCGGGTCCGTGCCGGCGAAGCAAAATCAAGGCGGAACCGACAATCCGTGATGTTATAATAGTGACTGCATGAGTGTCATCGAAGAAGTTAAACAAAAAATCGACATCGTCGATATCGTGGGACAATATACTCCTTTAACGAAGTCCGGCCGTAACTTTCGCGCCGTCTGCCCATTTCACCAGGAGAAGACGCCGTCGTTCTTCGTGTTCCCTGAGCGCCAGAGCTGGCACTGCTTCGGTGCTTGCAGCGCCGGGGGAGACGTCTTCTCCTTTGTCATGAAACGAGAAGGCATCGAATTCGGCGAGGCACTGAGGCGGCTCGCCGATCGAGCCGGTGTTGCCTTGCCGTCAAGAGTCGAGGACGACAAAGGCAGGGATGAGAGGGATCGGCTCTACAAAGCGAATGAAGCGGCATCTGCCTACTTCCATGAGCTTCTCGTGACTTCTCCCATGGGTGAGCACGCACGGGATTATTTGAGGACTAGAGGCGTGAATTCCACCGCCATTGAGGAATTCAAGCTCGGCTATGCTCCCGACAGCTGGGATAGTCTTAAGACCGAACTGGAAACGCACGGTTTTGTAGAAATGGAGTTGCTTGAGGCAGGTCTACTATCGAAGTCGGAAAAGCGCGTTTTCGACCGCTGGCGCAACCGGCTTATGTTCCCGATAAAGGATGAGCGGGGCCATACAACGGGCTTCGGCGCACGGATACTCGCTACCGCCGAGGGACCGAAGTACATTAACACCCCACAGTCTCCCGTTTTTGACAAGAGCGGAACGCTCTACGGTCTAAACCTGGCCGCTGCCGAGATACGAAAAATGGACCGCGCGGTCATCGTGGAAGGGTACATGGACGTGATTGCAGCCCACCAATACGGCTTTAAGAATGTCATCGCCTCGATGGGGACCTCGATTACGGAAAAGCAGGTCAACATTCTGAAGCGGCTGACCCGGAACGTTGTCCTGGCCATGGACTCTGACCCCGCAGGGGCCGAGGCGATGGGCCGTTGCGTAGAACACGAGAACACACTCGAATCTGAGATTCGTGTCGCTGTCCTGCCCGAAGGCAAGGATCCAGATGACGTGATCAAGGAAGACCAGGGCGCCTGGGCGAAGCTTGTCAGCGAGGCGGAGCCCGTTTTAGACTTTGTTTTCGAATCCGTGAGAGCCGGGCTTAATCTGGACAAGGTAACCGACAGATCCCGGGCTCGGGACAGGCTCTATCCCGTGGTAGATGGCATTCACGATGTTGTGCGAAAAACGCATTACGTTCAGAAACTGGCCTCCATGCTGAGGATTAATGAATCATCGCTGGGCGCCTCGATACAAAAACAAAGCGCAAGCGCGTCGAAACGAGGCATGGGCCGCGTCCAGACTGAGGCCAGGGTAGCGGAGGGTATATTCAAACGGCCGGCAGAGGAATTCTGTCTCTCGCTGCTGCTGCGTTTTCCGGAGCTTCGCGAAGAAGGCACGAAATTGCCCACGGAGTACTTTGAGAACTCCGAGAACCGGGAGCTCTTCTTGGCATGGTGCGAAGGCGACGGTTCGCCTCAGGGTATCAACGCATCGGTGGACGACTCCATTCAAGATCATCTGGCCCGGGTTATGGGAAAAGAAATCAGACCATTGGAAATCAGAAACAAATACGACAATTGTGTTCTGAGGCTGCGAGAGGAACATCTCCGTAGCCTGGAGCGCAAACGCGAGGCACTACTGGCCGGTGATTCGAACACCTCGGTTGAACTGGCCAAGAGCAAAGCAGTAAGCACCGAATTGAGAAAGGTCTTCGAGCTCAAAGGACGACGAGAGCAGGGGCTGAGGAGTTAGACATGGACTCGGAAGAGTACAAAGAGACAGAACAATTTTCCCCCGAGAATGCGGCAGAGGAAGAAGAGGCCCCATCAAGTGAAGAGCTTGAAGATGAACTTAAGTCCGAGGGTGCCGAGGAATCCGAAAGTCCAGAAGCCGAGGAGGCCGGGGAGGAAGCTCCGGCTGAATTGCTTGAAGGACAGGAACAGGAAGCCGCTGACGACCCGGTTCGACTTTATCTCCATGAAATAGGCAAAGTGCGCCTTTTGACCGCCAAAGACGAGCGCGACCTCGCCAAGAAGATCGAACTCGCCAAGCGCCTCAAGGAAGTACGCGAAGCATTCGTCGACGAGCAGGCCCAGCCCCCGGCACCTTCGGATGTCTTTATCGCTGCCCTTCGAGACATCGGCAAATCCGAAGCCACCGTCCGGGCTTTGCAGGAGGAAATAGGCCTCGAGAAATCGGACAGCCTCATAACAAGCATCACTGATCAGCGGTTGCGCGAGACAGTCGATGGGGTCATAGCCCAGGAATTGGTGCAGAACGTTGCAAAGCGCATCGGGAAGTCCGTTCCGGAGGCGGAGCAACGCATCATCAATCTTTCACTGAATGCCGACTTGGTGCCAAAGGACGTCAGAGATACGATCGATCCGAAAACGACGTTCGATAATGCAGAACGCATCCTATCTTCAAAGTCTTTCCAGGCTGCTCTCGAAAATAAGCGCAGACATAAGATCTTCCTGGAAAACATAGAGGCCGACGCAGAGCGTGCCAAGAGACACCTTATCGAAGCCAACCTTCGTCTGGTAGTGAGCGTCGCCAAGAAGCACATCGGAAGAGGCATGTCGCTGCTTGACCTCATTCAAGAGGGCAATATCGGTCTCATAAGAGCAGTCGAGAAGTTTGACCATCATCGCGGATTCAAGTTCAGCACCTACGCTACTTGGTGGATACGCCAGGCGATCACCCGCGCCATTGCAGACCAGGCCAGAACGATTCGAGTACCCGTGCACATGATTGAGACCATCAACAAGCTCTTGAGAGTTAGCCGCCGTCTGGCACAGGAATATGGTCGCGAGCCTACCTCGAAAGAGATCGGTAAGAAGATGGACCTTCCTGCAGAAAAAGTTAGAGAGATTGTCAAGGTGGCCCAGCTTCCCGTATCTCTCGAGGCTCCAATAGGCGAAGAGGAAGACAGCCACCTGGGTGACTTCATCGAGGACAGAAATGCCCTTCCTCCAGTTGACACCGCCTCGAAACAACTGCTGAAGGAGCAATTGAGCGAGGTACTTTCTGAAATGACGCCTCGCGAACAGCGCGTCCTCATCCTCCGCTTCGGACTTGAAGACGGACGAAGTAGAACGCTGGAAGAAGTAGGCCAGGAATTCAATGTAACTCGCGAGCGTATCAGGCAGATCGAAGCCAAGGCCCTCCGCAAATTGCGCCACCCCAGCCGTTCCAGAAGACTCAAGGATTACCTCGAATGACAACTGCTATTTTTGACATCATTAACAAATAACCAGGAGACGACATGAAGACTGACTTCGCTTTCATTTGTGACTTTGCCGAAGCCGGAGCCAAGATAGATGCCCTGGGAATCGGATTCGATACTATCTTCGCCCCGCAGGTACCGGTGCGCCACCCCCACTTTTCTCTGGTCCTCCAGCTACGGGCCAGCACTGCTGAAGCTGGTCAAAAGAGGATCGAAGTCAGCATCGTCGACGACGACGGCAAGGACTTGATCCAGCCCGTCCAAGGCGGGTTCAACCTGCCCAGAGCGGAAGGCAGGGCTTACAGTCTCGGCCGGTTCGTGATGGAGTTCAACAGCATCGAATTCAAGGCTTACGGACAATATACGGTGGCGGTGACAGTGGAAGGGATCGAGGTGGCTTCAATCCCGTTCCGCCTGGCTGAGTCCCCCAGAAGTCAACCGGCTCCAAAATAGCGCGCCTCCGCGGCAGGAACGCGGATCGCCACCAAGGGGCAAACCTCCGTGAATCTGCGGGCCAGACCGTGAACTCTCGCGCTGTTCGTGACAGCTGATGCCGAAACTGCTAGAATCTGCGCCAGCTGAATTCTTGTTGACTAGTGAGGTAGAAGATGCCGGACGTCAAACTGGACATAGCCCCCCTCGCGATGCACAAATCAGGTCTATCGAGGGACGCACTTCGCGGCGAGGTAGCGGTGGTCACGGGCGGGACAAGCAACATCGGGTTGGGAACTGCTAGATCACTCGCGTGGGCCGGAGCTAAGGTTGTCCTCCTGGCGAGAAGCCCGGACAAGGGCGCGGCGGCCAAGGCCCTAATCGACTCTGAAAACAAACCCGGAACGGCACTATTCGTGTCCACCGACATATCGGACGAAGCGGCGGTACAAGGCGCCGCCAAGGCTGCAATTGACACCTTCGGAAAGGTTGACATCCTCGTCAATAACGCCATGGACATGGCGCATGCGGCCTCGATCATGAAATCCTCGGTGGCGCAGCTGGACAGGCAATATGAAGTGGCTGCCAGGGGGGCTCTCATCGCCATACAGGCATTCGTCCCCAGCATGCTCGAAAGGCATCACGGGGTGGTCACCTATCTGTCCACAGCGTTTGCCTTCCCGATGGGCCCTGCGAATTACTGCGCAGCCAAATCGGCTGCCAGCTCGATAATTGCCTCGCTTGCGGCAGAACTCGGTCCAGTGAAAGATACGGGAGTCGCCGTGTTCCAGTTTCTGCCGACCACGGTGGGACGGCCGAGAACTGGACCGGCCCCAGCGAATATATCCATGGTTCCTCGTGGGATGCCAGGATATGATGGGCCAATTCCCCCTGAAGACGCCGGAGCAGCGCTAACGTACTGCATAACGATCGCCAAGGAGCTTCATGGCTCGGGTCTGCATATGACGCAGGTGAACCGCAACATACCGTCTTGGGTATTTCCTAAGCCCGAGACCCTTCGACGGGCCGATTACGACCGGGTACGAGACGAAGTAACGCCATTGCTGTTCGGCTACATAGGGCCAGGCTTCCCCAACGCCAAGGTGCCGCTGGTGTCGATCAATCGATCGGAGAACGCGCCGAAAGCATACTAGACCAAAACGGACTGGGGAAAAGCAGAAAGGCGGGAGTCAAGGGTAACCAGTCTCTCAATTGACGTTGAGATTGCGGGAGAGGTGTCCGCCATGGACGTTCACCAAATTACGCTTGCGCCCATCGGCTTCGTTCGCAACGGGGTGACGGATACGCCACGCAAGCCTCATTGGCAGATTGAGACGATCTCAGACCTGGTGATCGCCCCGCAATGGGCGGAGGGGTTGGATGGGCTGGAAGGCTTTTCCCATCTCATTGTTCTGTTCTGGTTTCACAAGGTCGTTGAACAGGTCACCCTCAGAGTCCATCCCATGCACCGAGAAGACCTAGCCGAGACGGGTATGTTTGCCACGCGGACGCCCAATCGACCGAATCGCATTGGCGAAACCGTAGTGCGTCTCATCGAACGGAGAACGAATATCCTGAGAGTTCGTGGATTGGACGCGGCTCGACGGCAGCCCAATTCTCGATATCAAGCCATATTTGCGAAGCGGGGACCTTGTTCAAGACGCAGCCGAGCCCCCCTGGGCAAAAGAGGGAGACCGCTGAACCACTGTAGGTACTCCTCAGCCGAGACGATGTCAACCTCGCCGCAAGCCCTCCTCATGGAAATATTTAACCGCCTCTACGCGTCCTATGGCCCGCAACATTGGTGGCCGGCCGACGAGCCGTTCGAAGTCATGGTTGGCGCCATCCTGACCCAATCGACAGCCTGGCCGAATGTAGCCAAAGCAATCGCTAACGTCAAGGGGTCCAAGGCCATGTCTCCCCAAGCCTTGCGCCTGATCTCCGACGAATCACTGGCCGCCCTGATCCGCCCATCGGGATACTACAACGTCAAGACCAGGAAGCTGAAGGCTCTAGCAGCATGGATAGGCGATCTGGGCGACAATCTGGAGACGATATTCGCGGCAGGGCACAGACCAATTGAGAGAACAGTTGCTCAATGTCTACGGCGTTGGAGAGGAGACTGCCGATTCAATCCTGCTGTATGCAGCGGCAAAGCCGGTATTCGTGATCGATGCCTACACGAAACGCATCTTGGATAGAATCGGCATTAAATGCGACGGCGCCAAATACGCAGACTATCAAACGCTATTCATGAACTACTTGCCCGTGGATCAGACGATGTACAACGAGTACCACGCCTTGATCGTCGAACACGGGAAGATAGCCTGCCGCAAGTCGCCGAGATGCAATTCGTGCTGCATTCTAGATCTTTGCAGCTACGGAATGTCGACCTATCACAACCTCAGGCGCCAGGTCTAGAGTTCGATCTCTTTAAGACCAGGACTGATAATCAGCTTGGGTCCGGTGACCGCCTGGATATCATCAGGAGTCAGCCCGGGCATCATCTCAAGAAGCATCAATCCGCGTGGAGTCACTTCCATGACCGCGAGGTCGGTATAGATTCTCTCCACCTTTCCCTCGGCGGTGGCAGGATAGGTCAGTTCGCTGACGATTTTCAACTCGCCGTCATTCGTCATGTGCTCCATGGCAAGAAACAGCCGGCGTGCGCCAATACAAAGGTCCATCGAGCCGCCGATGTTCCCAACATCAAGACCGCGAGAGGGGTTCAGCCATCCTGCGTAGTCACCGCGAGCGTTAACCTGCAAAGCGCCCATCACGGCAATATCGATATGACCACCCCGGATCATCGTGAACGACTCGACGATATCAAAATATGAGCACCCTGGAAGTTCGCAGACTGGCTGGCAACTGGCGTTGATGCAATCTTGATTGGCAACTTCTGGGGCAGCTAGAGGTCCCGTCTTCAACATGCCCACCTCGGCCTGAAGAGCCACATCCCTATCCGCAATCCAATCACTGATAAGTGTTGGGATTCCAATCCCAAGATTGACATATGAACCGTTGGGGATGTCCTTACTGGCCCGCATGGCCACCATTTCCCGCGGTAGACCTTCTATCTTAGTGCGCGTCGCCATTACCAAGATCCTCCCTGCCTATTGCTATATGCCGATGGAAAACATCGGCCGGTCGACCTTAACCACTCGCCTTACGTACACCTGGGACGTGTGAACATCTCCTGCCGGGATCTCCCCGGGTTGAACCAGGTTCTCCACCTCTGCAATCGTGGTACGAGCAGCAGTCGCCATAACATGATTAAAATTACGGGCTGTCATTGCGTACCTGAGGTTGCCTTCGGTATCGCCAGTGTGGGCGTGGATAAAGGCAAAATCGGGCTGAAGAGCGTACTCCAGGATGTATTTCTTTCCGTTGAAGACCCTGACCTCTCTGGGCTGACGATTGCCGGCGATACTGCTTACAGTCTCCTTCTCTACCACAGAACCAACCCCCGTGGGAGAATAGAAGGCAGGAATGCCGGCACCGGCGTTACGATATTTCTCAGCAAGCGTTCCCATCGGAAACACTTCCAGTTCTACCTGTCCTTCACGAATGGCAATCTCCAGGCTATCCTGCATGCCACGACTCGCTGACCGATTCAACGAGTAGGAGTCGATTACCTTTTTGATCTGGCCACCCGCGACGAGCGCCTCAGAGATGTCCTTTGCCCCGACGAGAGGGCCACACCCGCAGCACAGAGTAAGGTTCTTCACCCCTTTCTCCACCAACCCCCACAACAGATCGCGCGGCACGCCGCACGTGAAGAAACCGGGAACCGCAATGACGGCGCCATCTTGAACATCGGCGATGGCTTCTTGTACGCTGGATACTACTTTGTTCATGTCAACGGCCTTCTGAGTCCTCTAGAATCCAATCCACTCAACTCTCAATCGTATCGCAGGCACGCTCAGCGCCGCATTGTACTTTTGGTCTAAATGCACTGCGTCAATTATGTAAGATTCACTCGGATGACTTACTCCTCGATGCCAATTCCGGGGCCATAAGATTGACACGTGAGCACGGATTGTCTATATTGACGATTAAGATTGACTGCTGAACCGGTTTGGTCGGTGAGGCCAGGATTGACCACTCGGAGTGCACCGGGTCTGTATGCCTCATTTACGGGCGCACATTTGTTTTGCAAACAATCTATCGAGAAGTGCAAGAGTCAACTATGACTGAGAGAGTCGCCTACGAAGAAACAGAAAGCGTTGCCCTGATCAGATTGAACTCGCCGGCGAGTTCGAACGTGATTGATTCCCACACCGCTCAGGATTTACTCGAGGCCTGCCGAAAGATCAGCGAAAATGACGGCCTCAATGCGGTAGTCATCACCGGGTCCGGAAACGTATTTTCGGACGGGAGCCCGTTGGAGCAACTGGTTTGTTCAGGGGTGCCGCTGAGTGAAGCAGCCAGCAAGCTTGGCGAAGAAGCTGTTAGATTCGAGGTGGCCGCGGCAATAGGACTGATTGACCGTCCTGTAATCGCTGCCATCAATGGGAATGCTTTGGGGCAGGGACTGGAAATCGCATTGGCCTGTGACATCAGGGTGTGCTCAGAAACATCCAGACTCGGATTTCCCTCGGTCGCCTTTGGTCTCATGCCGATGGATGGAGGCACGCAGAGACTGCCCCGCCTCGTCGGTAAGGGCAGGGCGCTGGAACTGATCCTCCGTTCTGAGACAATCAACGCGAAAGAAGCGCTCGATATCGGCCTTGTAAGCCAGGTTGTACCCCAAGAACAACTCCTGGAAAACGTCATGGTGATGGCACGTGCGATGGCCGCCAAGGCTCCCATCTCCCTTCGCTACGTCAAAGAAGCAGTCAATAAGGGCATGGACATGACGCTCGACCAGGGCGTGCGTCTGGAGGCCGATCTCTATTTCCTCATTCACACTACCGAGGACCGGACTGAAGGGATAAGGGCTTTCCAGGAAAAAAGAAAGCCGGACTTCCAGGGCAAGTAAGACACTTAACGATCAGGCCATGTCCTTCGAAACCATTATCTACGAGAAGAAAGATCAGGTAGCATACGTCACCCTCAACCGTCCCAAAGTCCTGAATGCCTACAACATCAAGATGAGGGATGAACTTCACGAGGCATTGACTGCTATCAAGGGAGACTCTGAAACACGGGCCGTCATAGTCAAAGGCGCGGGAGAGAAGGCGTTTTGCGCCGGAGCCGACCTCAGCGAATTTCTCACAGCGCCTGCCCCGGTCTTTGCACGGCGGGCACGATTCGCTCGTGATATCTGGGGTGTGTTCATGAGCGTGCCCCAGCCGGTCATCGGTGCTATCCACGGTTACGTCCTGGGATCTGGCCTCGAGATATCGTTGTTCTGCGACATAAGGATCGCTTCTGACGACGTCCAGTTCAGCGTTCCCGAGATGGGACTCGGGATTATCACCGCTGCGGGGGCGAGCCAGACGCTCCCCCGCGCTGTCAACCGCGGTCCAGCAATGGATTGGCTCCTCACCGGCAGGTGGATCAAGGCTGCCGAAGCACTCAGATTTGGACTGGTGAACAAAGTTGTGCCACACGGGGATTTGCTGCCCTCGGCCGAGAGATTGGCAGGGGCGATAAAGGCCCTCGATCCAATTCAGGTTCGCAATATCAAAGACGCAATCGTTCGAGGGACGGACATGGGTCTTGAAGAAGGGCTGGAGATTGAGACGCGACTTTCAGCACAGCTTCTGGGCTCGATCCTCGATACGGGTGGGATTATGACTGGGAGGGAAAATGAACACAGGCGAGTTCCTTTCAATAACAAGCGCGATATGCCCTGATAAGGAAGCCATTGTCTTCGAGAACAAGCGACTGACTTACGCTCAGCTAAATGAGCGGACTAACCGTCTGGGCAATGGGTTGCTCAGTCTTGGCCTCCGCAAAGGCAACCCGGTCGCCATGATGCAGGTGAACACTAACCAGTGCGTCGAGTCTTACTTCGCCGTGGCACGAGCCGCCGGCATATATGTGCCTCTGAATTTCCGGGCAAAAGGGAACGAACTAACCTATATGCTCAATTCGGCAGAGGCAACCACCATATTGGTAGGCGAACGCTACCTTGAGTTGGTCGATTCAATAAGAAGCAGCATACCCACCGTCAGGAACTACATCTCTCTGGATCGTCCGCACCAGGGAATGCTGTATTACGAGGACCTCATCGCCAAGTCCAGCCCGGACGATATCGTTGCGCCAATTGACGACAACGACACAACAATTTTGATGTATACGGCTGGAACCACCGGATTCCCTAAGGGCGTAATGCTGACCCACAACAGCTTTTCGATCTACGTTCTGGAGAACGTAACCCCTGCTGACCCGGACACGAACGAGAAGAATATTCTGACGGTTCCGCTCTATCACGTTGCGGGCACTCAAGCGGTAATGGCAGCCATCTACGGCGGGCGTACTTTAATAATGCAACGGCAGTTTGAGCCAAAGCAATGGATGGAATTGGTCCAACGAGAGAAGGTAGCTCGCGCCATGATGGTCCCCACTATGCTGAAGCAACTGATGGACAACTCCGATTTCGGCAAGTACGACCTCCGCAGCCTCAAAGTGATAACTTACGGTGCCGCTCCCGATGCCGCTGGAGGTCATAAAGAAGGCTGTAGAGGCATTTCCCGGGGTGGGTTTCATTAATGCTTTCGGGCAAACTGAGACGGCTTCAACGGTGACAATGCTTAGTCCTGAAGACCACGTGATTACAGGTACTCCCAAGGAGAGAGAAGCCAAGCTCAAGCGCCTATCGTCTATCGGCAAGCCCATGTCCGACATCGAGATGAAGGTCATCGACGAGGATGGCAAAGACCTTAAGGCCAATCAGATCGGTGAAATTGTGGCACGTGGCCCTCGTGTCATGGCTGGGTATTGGAAAGACCAGGAAAAGACGAGAAAGACAATCGATCAACAAGGCTGGGTTCACACAGGCGATATGGGGTACAGGGATGAGGAGGGCTACTACTTCCTTTCCGGACGCACGACGGACATGATCAAGAGGGCAGGAGAGCTGATCTCCCCGGAAGAAGTGGAACAAGTCCTGCAGGGCCACCCCAAAGTCGAAGAGGTGGCCGTGGTTGGCGTACCTGATCTGGAATGGGGAGAGGTCCCTATTTGCGTCTGTGTCGTTAGAAAGCAGCAAGCCTGCTCTGCCGAGGAGCTTATGGAATACTGTTCGCGTGAATCTGGCAAGCTACAAGCGGCCTCGCGCCGTTGTGTTCTGCGACGAGTTGCCACGCAACCAACTGGGCAAGGTCTTGAAGCGCGTTTTGCGCGAGCAGTACAAGGATGTTAAGCCTGCGGCCTGACCGTGGCTTGCCGACTCGTCTTGTGGTATTCTGTCATTCCAAGACGGCGTCGAAAAGGGGTGGGTTAATCCCACCCCTGATTTGTTTCTAACGAGGTTGTTGAGGGACTTATGTTTACTGAAAAGACACTCAGGCAGGCACGCGAGGGGCTGGCAAAATGGCTGCTGAGCACTAAGCAATCATCGGTGCAAGAGCAACGCCGATTTGCCACTCTGTCCGATGCTGAAGTCAAGCCAGTGTACACGCCCGATGATATAGGCAAACTCGATTTCGAAACAAGCATCGGGTATCCAGGCGAGTATCCATTCACACGGGGAGTCCAGCCCACCGGCTATCGAGGGAGGGTGTGGACCTTTCGCATGTTCTCCGGATTCGGGACTCCGTACGACACCAACAAACGATGGCATTACCTCTTGGGAGACGGCGAGACCGGTCTCAGTACTGCCTTCGATTTCCCGACGCTTATGGGCTACGACAGCGATTCGCCAAGGGCTACCGCAGAGATAGGAAAGTGCGGGGTGGCAATTGACACTCTGGCTGATTTTGAGATCCTCACCAAGGGGATTCCGCTCGACAAGGTTACGACGTCTATGACCATCAACCCTGCCTGCAACCGCCATATGGGCCATGTATCTAGCCGCGGCGGAGAAGCAGGGCATCGGTTGGGACAACATCGGCGGAACGATACAGAATGACATGTTGAAGGAGTTTCTCGCGCAGAAGACGTTCATGTGCCCGCCCGAACCATCGATCAAGTTGATCAGCGATACGATCGAGTTCGGAACAAAATACGTTCCAAAATGGAACACCATAAGTATCAGCGGATACCATATTCGTGAGGCGGGCTCAACTGCGGTCCAGGAGCTTGCCTTTACTCTTGCGGATGGAATCGCCTACATACAGGACGCCGTCCAGCGAAAGAAGATGGACGTGGACTCCTTCGCCCCAAGGCTGTCCTTCTTCTTCAACTCACAAATCGATTTCTTTGAAGAGATCGCCAAATTCCGCGCTGCCAGGCGAATGTGGGCAAAGATCATGCGGGACCGGTTCCACGCAAAAAACCCCCGATCGATGTGGATGCGTTTCCACGCCCAGACTGCGGGATGCTCACTGTCGGCCCGTCAGCCCTACAACAATGTGGTCCGCGTGGCTACTGAAGCTCTGGCGGCGGTTCTGGGAGGGGCACAATCGCTGCACACCAACTCTCTTGATGAAGTCCTCGCTCTGCCCTCCGACTCGGCAGTGAAGATTGCTTTGCGCACGCAGCAGATAATTGCCGAAGAAACGGGCGTCATCAACTCCATAGACCCGCTCGCTGGTTCATACCAGGTCGAGACCATGACGAACGAGATAGAAGAAAAGGCCTGGGAATACATAGAGAAGATAGATGAAATGGGCGGAATGCTCACTGCTATCGAAAAAGGCTTTCCTCAGACTGAGATCGCCAATGCGGCCTATCGATTCCAGCTTCAGTTTGACCGCGGCGACAAGGTAATGGTTGGTGTAAACAAGTACTCCTCGGATGAGGAAACCACTCTCGAGACTCTAAAGATTGACGAAAGCGTGGCGTCCGATCAGATTGACAGGCTGAACACGGTCAAACGATCGAGAGATACCCGAGCCGTGAAAAGGGCCCTCCGGGAGTTGAAGGACATATGCAAGAGAGACGACCGCAATGTTATGCCGACTGTGATAGAAGCCGTCAAGGCCTACGCCACGGAACAGGAAATTTGCGACGTATACAGAGAGGTCTTCGGAGAATACAGGGATCCGGCTTTCTATTAGCCTCAGGCGATTCTTCGGAGAGCTGCCTGAATCAACGAAGAGTTGAACCAGCCTTTGTGAAACGATATATTAGAGAGAATCGAGACTATGGCTATAGTACAAGAGATATAGGACTCGAATAGACAAAGATGGCAAGTCCAGAAAGAAAAACCAGAGTCTTAATCGCCAAGCCCGGCCTTGACGGCCACGACAGGGGAGCGAAGGTAATCGCACGCTCTTACAGAGACGCAGGGTTTGAAGTTATATACCTCGGGCTCCATCAGACTCCTGAACAAATAGTGAACGCCGCAGTTCAAGAAGATGTCGATCTCATCGGACTAAGCTGCCATTCAGGTGCTCATATGTTCCTGTTTCAGGAAATCCTCCGACTTCTCAAAGAGAATGGCGGTGAGGGCATTGCTGTCATAGGGGGTGGCATTATCCCCAAAGATGACATCCCTGAGCTGAAGAAGGCAGGCGTAGCCGAGATCTTTTTGCCTGGTACTCCGATGGATAGCATAGTCGAGTGGACCCAGCGGAACGTGAAGCCTGCCAGCGTCTGACTTTGTGGTCAATATTGAGACCCAGATTCCTTTTACTCAATCCGAAGATGTCCCTTGTGCGTTTCCGAGAGAATAGACTGAGCTGTTTGAAATGGACCTAGCTAGCAGAGTGCTCCAGGGAGACCTTCTTTCGTCTGCCAGGCTCATCCGTTGCCTCGAAGATGAGGTTGAAGGGGCAGAAGAAGAACTGAATAAGTTGTACACGAGAACCGGACGCGCTCAAATCGTGGGCGTGACCGGTGCTCCCGGCGTGGGCAAGAGCACAATCCTCGGGTGCCTCATCGGAAAGTTCAGGCAAAGGAACATGAAGGTGGGAGTCGTTGCCGTCGATCCCTCCAGCCCGTTCAGCGGAGGAGCAATTCTCGGCGACAGAGTTCGGATGCAGGCCTATGGCGGAGATAAAGAGGTCTTCATTAGAAGCCTTGCAAGCAGGGGCTGGAAGGGCGGGCTGTCCAGAGCAACCATGAGCGCTGTGCACGTGATGGATGCCATGGGCAAAGATGTCATTATGGTTGAGGCCGTAGGCTCTGGACAGGCCGACATTGATATAGCCAGGATTTCCGACACCGTCGTCCTCGTGCTCAATCCTGGATCTGGCGATGAAGTCCAGATGATGAAGGCCGGGATTCTCGAGGCGGCAGACATATTCGTCATCAACAAGTGCGATCTCGCGGGAGCAGAGCAACTCCGGCAAAGTCTGATGTCGATGCTTTCGATGTCGGCCAGGTCAGCAATCAACAAGGACTGGGAAAAGAAGTCAGTCATGGCAGAGGCGAACTCGGAGAAGGGCATGGACGAGCTCGCAGACGTCATAGCGAGGCATCACCAGATCATATCCTCAAATGGCGAACTCGAGAAACGAAGACAGGAGCACGCGAGGCTCGAACTCGCTTGGGCCGTCGACGACTATTTGCAGAAACATATGGACAGCATGGACCAGGGAAGGCTCGCTCAATTGGTTAAGGATCTTGCCCAGCGAAAGACCAGTCCAAGGGCAGTCGTGTCCGATATCATCAGTTGCATGTCTACAGGAGGCAGGGGTGGATTTTTCGCTGACTGATTCTCAAAAAATGCTCCGGACGACGGTGCACGATTTCGCAGAAAAAGAACTCGAGCCTATTGCTGCCGAGATAGACGAGCATTCGCGCTTTCCTTGCGCCGAGTTTGAGCATATGGCCCGACTCGGATTGACCGGCCTGGCTTTTCCCCCGGAATACGGTGGTGGAGGGGCGGGCAAGATCGAAGAGATCATCGTGGATGAGGAGCTGGCAAGGGTTTCTGCCGCGGTGAGCACCATCCTATTTGCAAGCAGCGGACTCGCCGGCTGGCCCACCTTTACCTACAGCAACGAAGAACAGAGGCAGCGCTTTATAGTCCCCCTTGCCGAAGGATCTAAGATCGCCAGCTTCGCTCTCACCGAGCCTGGAGCAGGCAGCGATGCAGCTTCGCTTCAGACAACGGCCCGAAAGGTAGCAGGCGGCTATCGGCTGGACGGGACGAAAGTATTCATCAGCAATGGAGCAGAAGCCAGTTTTGTCCTTGTGTTCGCGACGTTGGACCGCAAGCTAAAGCACAAAGGAATAACCGGGTTCATCGTCGAGCGAGGCATGCCCGGCTTTACCGTCGCTAAAGTGGAGCACAAATTGGGCATAAGAGCGTCTTCGACGGCCGAACTGGTGTTTGAAGACTGTTTCGTTCCTGATGGGAACAGGCTAGATGGCGAGGGCCAGGGTTTCAAGATTGCCATAAATGCAATTGACTCGAGCAGGGTCTCAGTGGCAGCGCAAGGGCTTGGAATCGCACGTGGAGCCTTCGAGAAGGCCCTTTCCTATGCAAGAGACCGCCAACAATTCGGTCAGCCCATAGGCGATTTTCAAGGCATCCAATGGATGCTTGCTGACATGGCAACTCAAATGGACGCGGCGCGACTGCTCACATACAGGGCGGCGTTCCTCCAGGAACACGGTCAGCCATTCGTAAAGGAAGCCTCCATGGCCAAGCTGTTCGCCGCAGAAGCAGCCATGTTTGTTACGACGAAGGCACTTCAGATTCACGGCGGTTACGGTTACATCAAGAGCTTCCCCCTTGAAAGGTATTTCAGGGACGCCCGCATCCTGGAGATCTACGAGGGGACTTCGGAGATGCAGAGGCGCACCATCGCGAGGCAACTGCTGAGGGGCACAGATTAGGCCAGAGTCTCATTTTGCCGCCCTGGCGACTCGCCGGCTCCGGAGTAGTGCTAATATGGTTGTGTACCTTTGAGCATCATCTCGTTCTTCATAGATTTTATTGTTCACCTTGACGTACACCTGGGGGCGATGATCGCGTCGTACGGCGGTCTGACATACGCCATCCTTTTCCTGATTGTATTTGTAGAAACAGGCCTCGTCTTCTTTCCATTTTTGCCGGGAGACTCCCTGCTTTTCGTCGCGGGAGCGTTCGCTGCCCTGGGGGACCTCAACGTCTTCTTGTTGATAGCCCTTCTTTCACTGGCGGCCATTATCGGCGACACCTCCAACTACTGGATCGGGCGGTACCTCGAGAAGCGCCTTCTGGAGAACCGGAACCTGAGGGTCAGTCAAACTCTGATCGAAAGAACAAGGCAATTCTTTGCCAAACACGGGGGAAAGACCATCGTCCTCGCTCGGTTCGTGCCCGGGATCCGAACGTTCGCACCGTTCGTAGCTGGTGCAGGCAGCATGAACTACGGCAGATTCCTCACCTACAACATAGCAGGTGGAATCGGATGGGTCACAATTGGTGTGCTGGCGGGCTTTTTCTTCGGCAGCGTTCCGGTGGTCAAGAACAACTTCACGCTGTTCTTGCTCGGAATAGTGGTCGTTTCGGTCGTGCCAGCCGCCTTCGCGCTGATTAGAACAAAGAAAGCCAAATCCAGGTCTGAGAGTCGATCATCAACCTAGCGCGCTTCTGAGTCGGCCTGGACGACCCGACGATTCAGCCAAGCCCTTCGATCCCTGATGTCGCGGTCAAAGAGAACGCGGTTCACTACCAACTCCCTTGAAGAGACCGTGGAAGCTAACTCACTGCGATGTGCAGTCAGCCTGCGTATGAACAGAAGCAACATCATGCCAACAAACCCCAGAGTCAGGGTTATCGACCTGTCGATCTGGAACGGCTGATACAGCACCCAGCTGCAGATAGGCAACAGAACGATCACCACGAAGGTACCAAGAGCGAACTGCTTGAATGGCGCCCAAAGTATGTTGATCAGCAACAGCGTAACAGCGAGCCAGGGAGCAAATGCGAAAATCACTCCAAGAGTCGTCAGTACGCCCCTTCCCCCGCTGAACCTGAGAAAGACGGTCCAATTATGGCCGCAGATCGCGGCGATGCCCACCAGAATTTGCTGATAAAGCGGCATGCTGGCAACCCTGGCAACCACGACGGGCAAGGACCCTTTGGCGAAATCAAAAGCGAAAACGATTATTGAAGTCCACCGTGAGCCCGAGGCCAGAACGTTAGAGACTCCAACGTTCCCGCTTCCAAACCGCCGGATATCGATTCCCCGGCGCCATTTGGTTATCAGAAAGGCGCTGGGTATGGATCCCAGCAGATAGGCCGCCACCAGGGCCAATACAAGCCACACCGCAGCCAGCGCAGTCAAACCGTTCTCCTCACCTCTTCATCGACTGGGCGCGGGCAATCAAGGCTTTCGCTGCCTTGATCGGCATTCCCGAGCAACCCAACCCAGTCTCTGCAGTCTCATCCAAACCATGGAAGTCGCTTCCGCCTGTCGCCAGTAATGAATACTTCTGAGCGAAGCTTCTGAGATGGGTCACTTCCGAACGGGAGTACAGGCCGTAGTACACCTCGATGCCGGCCAACCCGTGATCCTTGAGATCTACGATAATCTTCTCCGGCTCTGCCACAGTGAACGGGTGTGCCAAAACCGGTAGCCCGTGGGCAAGAGCGATCATTTCGGTGGCCTGGACAGGAGTTACCTTGGAACGTTCGACGTAAGCGGGCCTGTCGAACCCTATGTACCTGTCGAAGGCCTCCTTGAACGAGGAAACGTAGCCTTTCTCCAGCATTGCCTTGGCGATATGGGGTCTTCCGATCGACTCCGTGCTGGCTATCTGCTGCACGCGTTCCCACGACAGTGGCACTCCCAAGTCCTGCAGTTTGGCCACCATGAGTCTTGCCCGATCGCGGCACGAATCTCTCATATCCTGTAAGAGTGCCAGCAAGTCCTGGTTCGTGTAGTCTATGAAATACCCGAGAATATGTGCTTCACCACCCGAAACGTCGGTATTAATTTCGACTCCAGGAACCAGAGTGAGCTGGGGAAATGCTCCGGCCGCGTCGAAAGCCTCTGCCAGACCACCTACGGTGTCGTGATCAGTTATGCCGAGCACTTCAATTCCGGCCGCCACGGCACGCGCAACCAGTTCGAAGGGAGAGTACTTTCCGTCTGAAGCTGTGGTGTGGACGTGGAGGTCGACGCGGGCCACTAGTCCACCTCCATGTAGATACGCTCCATCTTCGTCGCTTTCGCAGTTCCCTCATCAACAGTAACCAGAATAGCGTTGAACATCGTCCGCCCTTTGCCAACAGAAATGCGATGAGGCAACCCGGTAAGAAAGTGATGCAGCACAGAATCAACATCGTCACCGATTATAGAGTCGATCGGACCAACCATCCCAATGTCTGTCACGTAGGCAGTGCCTTTCGGAAGAATTTGGGTGTCGCTCGTCGCCACATGCGTGTGTGTTCCCAAGACCGCGGTTACCCGTCCATCGAGATACCTACCCATGGCGACCTTCTCAGAGGTCGCTTCGGCGTGGAAATCGACAAACACATAGGGCACTCTTATGTCGGGAAGGACACGATCCATGGCTTTGAACGGGCAATCAACATAGTTGCCCATAAACGTCCGCCCGATGAGATTCACCACAGCCACGCCGTTCTTCACCAGGAACCCTCTGCCGGCAACTCCCGCAGGGAAGTTCAACGGCCTTAGAATGGGCGCCTGGCCGTCAAGATAGGGGATGATCTCCTTCTGCGCCCAGATATGATTGCCTGAAGTGAGAACATCAACTCCGGACTCGAGCATTTCCCGGACGGTCTCGGGCGTCATACCAAGACCGCCAGCCGAATTTTCGCCGTTTGCCACGACAAGATCGATCGCCAACTCGTCTCTCATCGTTTCGACGATCCGAGACAAAGCCTTTCGGCCTGGCTTTCCAACGACGTCCCCGATAATCAGGACAAGCAAGTTGACTCCCTTCCCCCTCGATCCGAGGGGAGCATACGAGCGGTTAGTTCGGGAGGCCGGGCCTCCCGGACTAACCGATTAAGATCCAAGAGGACGGCTATTTGGCATAGTCGACAGCGCGAGTCTCGCGCAACACGGTTACCTTGATCTGCCCTGGATATTCAAGCCCCTCTTCTATCTTCTTGACTATATCTCTCGCCAGCCTCATCGCGGCGAGGTCGTCGACCTCTTCAGGCTTGACTAGAATGCGTATCTCGCTGTCCGGCCTGGATCGCATAGGACTTTTCCACGCCTTTGAAGCCATCAGCAATGTCTTCCAGCGCCTTGAGCCGTTTCAGATAGCTCTCCAGCGACTCTCGCCGAGCGCCTGGGCGGGCACTGGAAATGGCATCAGCTGCAGAAACTACAAATCCCCAGAAACTGGTCGTGCCGGTCTCAAAATGGTGTTCTGATATGCCCTGGATAACCTCTGGAGACTTATCCCACTGCTTGACCAGATCGGCCCCGATCGCTGCATGGGTGCCTTCTACCTCGCGGTCTACCGCCTTGCCTATGTCATGGAGCAATCCGGCCCTCTTTGCGAGGGAGATGTTGGCCCCCAACTCAGCTGCAATCATGCCCGCGATGTACCCAACTTCCACGCTGTGCGCGAGGGCGTTCTGACCGTAGCTGGTGCGGAACTTCAAGCGGCCCAGGAGCCGAACCAATTCCGGCCGCAGCCCTTGCACGCCCACCTGATAGGCTGCTTGCTCTCCGGCAGTCAATAGCGACGCTTCGACCTCTTCCTTGGTCTTCGCAACCACTTCCTCTATCCGGGTGGGGTGGATACGACCGTTAAGGATCAATTTGTTAAGCGCTAGCCTGGCGATCTCACGCCGCACGCCATCGAAACTCGAAAGCGTAACCGCTTCTGGAGTATCATCGACGATCAGGTCAACGCCAGTCGCCTGTTCAAGGGCCCGTATGTTGCGCCCCTCTCTCCCGATCAATCTCCCTTTCATCTCGTCGCTGGGCAAAGGAACAGTAACCACCGTGGATTCGGAGACTATTTCTGAAGCTGAGCGTTGGATAGCCTGAACCAGGATCTCTTGGGCCCGTTTATCGGCCTCTTCACGAAGCTTCTTCTCCCAGTCTCTCAGTCTTCTGGTACCCTCATCCCTGAGCTCTCCCTCAACCCTTTCCATGAGAACCCCCCGGGCCTCGTCGATGGACATGCTTGATACGATTTCCAGTTGCTTCAATTGCTTTTCTTTAATCTCGGCAAGCTCTGCCTTAACCGTATCGATACTCTTTTCTTTGGCGTTGAGGTTCCTCTCGCGCTGTTCCAGCCCTTCGAGCTTGCGATCCAGAGTCTCAGACTTTGAGTTCACCCTGTTTTCCTGTCTCTGGACCTCTTGTCTTCTTTGCCTGGCATCAACTTCGGCGGCAGCCCTTCCCTTATCGATCTCCGCTCGGCCTTCCCTGATGATCTCTTTGGCCTCTTCGTGCGCGTCCGACACGGTGCGCAAAGCCTTTCTCTGTGCAACCCGCAACTGGCGGGTCAAGGCCATCCGGCGGACGAAAAACACCACGACTCCGCCGACAACAAGACCGATGAAAAAGATAGCTGCAAGAGCAACGTAGTAAACTAGGACACTTAATCCGGTCTGTGGCAATGTGTCACCTCCCCTCCTTCAGGTCGGCTATGTATTCTCTATCTGGGTGCCTGTGGCGCCGATATTCCTTTCTTGTTCAATTTCTTTCCAGACTCTCTTTAGCGCGGAGTCGATTACGCCGTAAGCAAAACCACGCCTTTGAAGATATGCCCCGAGACGGCTTCGAAATTGATTTCGATCGGCCCAACGTGTGCTTCTGGATCGCTCTGAAGCCGCTCGGTAAGCACTTTCCTCATCATCGATAGTTGCCAATGCCTCTTTGAAATCGTCGGGGCTGATCCCTTTACTTCGCAGCTCAATCTGCGTCAGACGTCGACTGCGAGGACTGAAAGTCTCTCGGTTTGTCGCCCAGAATAGGGCGAATTCGGCGTCGTTAAGCAACCCGTTGGCCTTAAGCTGTTCGATGACTGATTCTCGGACATCCTCAGCGAACCCCTGACGGCTTAGCCTGGTCCTTATTTCCGAGACACTTCTAGGTCTGTAGCTAAGAAAGCTACTTGCTGCTGTCAGACAACGACGATAGGTATCCGAACTGGAGAGCTGGCTAACCTGTTGATCATCCAGTTCCTGATCGACCTGTATCCCTCGCTCCGAGACCACTTGGGCTGAGACCTTTAGTGCGAATCTGCCGTCGAGGAAAAGATTGATCCAACCTTGCCGCCTGGCAGGACGTAACGCGGTAACTCTAGCCACGGTAAGCTCCGAAAACCACAAAAGCTGAGGCTTGAAGCCTCAGCTTTTCGCTGATTCCACATTTTGCGTTTGAGTCCCTTCTATTGAAGGGCCTACTTGCTGACTGACACCGGTTGAGCATTCGATGAGGCTCTGATCCGCTGTTCGATTTCCTGCGCAATTTCTGGATGCCCCCGCAAGAATTGCCGGGTATTTTCCCGACCTTGACCAAGGCGAACATCCCCATAAGAAAAGAAAGCGCCGGACTTAGTCAACAGCCCCATCTCTGAACCAACATCAATAATTGCCCCTTCCTGACTTATCCCACTCGCAAACATGATGTCAAACTCGGCAGTACGGAAGGGAGGTGCCACTTTGTTCTTAACTACCCTGGCTTTAACACGGTTGCCGACAATTTCATCGCCCACTTTGATCGATTCGCTGCGCCTCAGCTCAATCCTGACGGAACTGTAGAACTTAAGCGCTCTGCCGCCCGGAGTCACTTCAGGGTTGCCGAAGACGATGCCAACCTTCTCTCGTAACTGGTTGATGAAAATTACGGCGGTGCCTGTTTTCGCGATTGCAGACGCCAGCTTCCTCATCGCTTGAGACATAAGACGGGCCTGCAACCCAACGTGTGTGTCCCCTATTTGGCCATCCAATTCGGCTTGAGGCACCAGCGCGGCCACGCTGTCAATAATAATTATGTCAATCGCCGCACTTCTCACTAGCGTCTCAACGATCTCCAGTGCCTGTTCGCCCGTGTCTGGCTGCGAGATCAGGACATCATCAACCTTTACGCCAATGCGAGCAGCGAAACTGGGGTCCAGTGCATGCTCAACATCGATGTAGGCAACGATGCCCCCCCTCTTTTGGCCTTCAGCGATGGCATGCAGACCAAGCGTGGTTTTGCCTGAAGACTCAGGGCCGAACACCTCTGTAATCCGCCCCCGGGGAATTCCCCCAACCCCCAAGGCTAAGTCCAGGGATAGTGAGCCGCTGGGAATGACTTCAGTGGCCGTCAAGGCCCCGGGGTCACCCAACTTCATAATGGCGCCTTTGCCAAATCTCTTCTCGATCTGGCTAATGGCTAAGTCTAACGCTTTTCCCTTTTCAGTGGTCATATTCAGCTAACATAATGATATCATACGAAGCATGATTGACGCAAGGAAAAGGCCATAAGAGTTGACCGCGACTGAGGCGTAATATACCCTGGTGGCTGTCATTTCGTCCGCTCGGAGGCCATGTGGAGCCGAGGCAGACCTCCACAGGGTTGCAGAGGAACGTAGCCGCGGCCGTTGCTTATGCCGTACAAGCTTCCCTAGCCGGCGAACTCGTCGAAAAGTGGTCCGAACCTCACACAAACGCACCACCGCCATCTCAAACAACACTTTTCCGCTCAATAGGCTCATCTCCGCGGACTCAAGTCTCGCGGTGGGAGCAATCATTTCTACCCTCGGTTGCTTTTTGATATGGCCCGATTCATAATTGCGTGAAGTGCCCACAGAAGGTCTTACATGAACGTTAATAGATGGCCAGCGTACTTGATCATCGCTTCGGTCCTGGCAACCTCTGTACTGACAACAGGTTGCTCCGACAAGATCATCACGACTCCCGAGGATTTCAAAGATTTCTCACGCGTCGACATCCAGAACTTTTTCGACGCCCAGATTACTAAGGGGGGCTACAGCATCGCAATCACCTCGAGCGAGGCCTTGAGGGATTACATTTCTGTTTCCAAACAGGGGGACACACTAACGATAAGACTGAGCCCCAATCATCCGTTTACTGACTTCGTCCATATGCGAAAGCTGCTCAAAGTTTCGATCTCCATGCCCGCAGTGAATGGCATCTCGTTGTCAGGGGCAAGCAAATGCGTGGTCAGAGGATTCGAGTCGGGCGATAGTCTTAGCCTCGACGTATCAGGAGCCAGCAGTCTCGACTTGGACGCCCTCAAGACTGGCCCTGCCGACATCAGCGTCTCCGGCTCCAGCAAGATCGATGGAACACTGACGTCGACCAGCACAAGGTTCGAGATTGAGGGGGCCAGCCGAGTCGTTCTTACAGGAACCGCCAGTATTGTGGACATCGTGTCATCGGGCGCCAGCGTGCTCGACCTGGAGAAATTTGTCCAGAAGTCTGCAACCGTCACGCTCAGTGGTTCCAGTCAAGCGACTATTGATGCTCGAGAATCGCTCGATTTCTCTCTTAGCGGCGCATCCAGGCTCTATTTCTTGAGCAACCCCAAGACCGGTAGGGTCGATGTCACGGGAGCTGCGACGGTCCAGCACAAACCTTAAAGCGATAGCATATGCAAACTGACGAGAAGCGCACAGTCTTACCCTTAACTTCCGACAACTGGGAGGACATAGTACAGGTCTTTGGCGGCAGCGGGGACGGCGGATGCTGGTGCATGTGGTGGAGACTGGGTGACGACGAATACCAGGCCCAGGTAGGAGAGCAGAATCGGATTGCTCTCAAAGCTCTCGTAGATTCTGGAAAACCACCGGGCGTAATTGCGTACATCGACGGAGAACCAGCAGGGTGGTGTTCGATTGGTCCAAGGGAACAATTCGAGCGGCTTGAGGCCTCGTCTCAATTCAGGAGAATAGATGAACGCCCCGTATGGTCCATAGTATGCTTCTATGTCAAGCCTCGATTTCGCGGCTTAGGGTTGATGGATACGCTCACTCGTGGAGCCGTAGCCCTGGCATGGTCGCAGAATGCGGAGATAGTGGAATCGTATCCTGTAGAAGTGGTAGGTGGCTCCGTTAGCCACGCTTACACTGGAGTGGCATCAGTGCTCCGCTCGGCGGGCTTTGTAGAGGTCTCCAAGTCAGGCGGCAGGCCCACAATGAGGCATTACCGTCGGGCCTGAACTCCCAGCCCCAACGCAGACAGGTTACCGAGATGAGAACCTGCTTCGGTTGCGGTGATATTCGGCCACCTTACTCGCCGCTGCTGCTGCTCTTCCAATAGAAGGGAAGAATGGGACGCCCAGGTTGATCAACGCCGTCCTCGTCTCACACAGGCCTTTCCATTCCCTGCTTTCCATGTCAACGGTGCGAAGGCTTTTGTCCGGGACTACGGCAAGAAAGGGCTTTTTTCTGCTTGCGTCCAAATGATACATATGACTGATCGCCTCTTCAGGCGTTGATCCGTTCTGCGATGGGCCTCGCCCAGGCATACCCATTATCGCTATCAGCAAGTCAAAACCAGGGTCGTTCGCCATCATTTCCAGAATCAGCCCCACCGAGAAGCTCTCATCTTCCCGGATCGAAATATCGGCCGGATTGCTCAGCCAATCCCAGACTGAGACGCCTTTCTTCTTAAGGACATCACGAAACGCGCTGGACAATGGAGGCACCTGAAGCCCGGACTGCTCACACTGATCGGCTGCAAGCACACTCGAGCCACCGGCTCCCCCGGCGACTCCGACGCGATTCCCTTGGAAGGATGGTAGAAAATTGAAAGCGGCCGCCACGTCCATGAGTTGCTCGATACTATCCACGGAAACCGCGTGCGCCTGGGCTAACATCGCCTCAAAGACGCGAGACGCTCCTGCAAGAGATGCAGTGTGGGACGCCGTGGCACGCGCCCCTGCCTCCCCTCGCCCTCCTTTCAGGACAATTACCGGCTTAATCGCGGTTGCCTTCTGCAGCGCCTTGAAGAACTTGCGGCCCGCTTTGATTCCCTCGATATACATCATGATGACCTTCGTATCGCTGTCGCAGGTCAGGTACTCGAGAAAGTCCACTTCGTTCAGATCGACGGCATTACCGTAGCTAAAGACCTTGCTATAGAACATCCCGCGAAGTGGTCCGGCAAGCACGATCTCCCGTGCCAGCATTCCGCTTTGAGAGATGAGACCTACCGGGCCAGACTCCTTGGGAAAGTCCGCGTGGAATGCCATGCCCCCTTTCGGATAATAGACGCCCATACAATTCGGGCCAATAAGCCTGAATCCGTGTCTCTTGGCTATCGCCAAGATCCTCTTTTCCAGATCAATCGCTTCTTGTCGTCCCGTCTCGCTGAGTCGGGCGGTAAAAAGGTGTACCGTCTTCACCTGTTTTTCAGACGCTTCTTCAAGCATCTTGGGGACTTCAGAGGCAGGCACGCTGGATATCACGTAGTCCACAGTCTCAGGGATGTCTCTGAGGGACACGTAGGATTTTAGCCCCTGTATCTCAGGGTATTTGGGATTCACCGGGAAGACTTTGCCCTTATAACCAAACTGGGTCAGGCCTGCCACAAACCCTCCACCACCCCAGCCTTCGCTCCTGGTCGCTCCCACGACCGCCACTGAGCGGGAGTGAAGGACTTGTTCAATAGGGTTAACTGACATGGACACCGACCTCCAGGACACACATTCTGGCATTATATTCCGCTGGCTAAATCAAGGGCAACAGAAGATCACCGATTCCGGGGCGCCTCTGACGAGAGGACTAGCGCGTTTGCGGACGGCTGTCGTTGTGGCTTAGATTGTACCGGTGAAGAGCGAAACCACGCGAGGCGTCGCAGAGACAATCGGGATAGTCGTGGCCCGCTTCGCCGTGGCTTACGGCACCGAACACTGGCATCCCGGCGGCGATCCGATCTCCACCCTGATAGAGACAGTCCTTTCTCAGAATACGTCTGATATCAACTCTCGCCGGGCGTTCCTTTCGCTTAGAAGGGCATTCCCGAGTTGGGAAGACGTTGCCTCGGCAGACTCGTCTTCTATCTCGAACGCAATCAGAGAGGGGGGATTGGCGCAGATCAAAGGGCTCAGAATCAAACAACTCCTCAACAAAATCAAAGATTTGCGGGGCCACCTTTCTCTCGATTTTTTGCGGGAACTTTCCGTCGCAGAGGCCGGAGCATGGCTCAAAGCGTTGCCCGGAGTAGGAGACAAGACGGCTGCTTGTGTTCTCCTTTTCTCCTTGGGAAAGCCCGTATTACCCGTGGATACGCATATTCTAAGAGTATCCAAACGGCTTGGGCTCATCGGCGACCGAGCATCAGCCGATGAAGCACATATCGCGCTGCAAAGACTAGTCCCGGACTCGCTTGTATTCGATTTCCACGTGCTCACGATCGAGCACGGCCGTCGCACATGCAAATCCAGACATCCCTCTTGCACTCGATGCGCGGTCTCCGACCTTTGTCCATCTTGCTGCAAGATATCGTGAATTCCCATGCGGATGGCTCTTAACCGTCCCCTTCGAACTGACCTTGAATAATTCCCCAACGCAGTGGCACTGTGTTACAATCTCCGCTCAGGTGGCGCAATGGAAGAAAAAGGCCGATGGTCAGGGATTTCAGGCGACCCCGCATTCACTTTGTGGAGGATTCTTGACCACGCGCGGTTCATGATTGCACGTTCGCGGGAGAAGGAGCTATCCGCCTATGGCCTCACGCCGGAACAGTCGCATGTTCTGGATGTTCTGATGGAGAGTGGAGGGTCCACCACCATAAATCAGTTGGTCCAAATCACCCAAAGGCAACATCATTCGATTTCGACTCTTATAGACCGCATGACCAAGCAAGGACTTGTCAGCAAGTCCAAAGGCGGCAGTGACAAACGGCGCTATGAGGTGGCGATCACTACCAAAGGAAGGGAGTTGGCCCGCAGGATGAGCCGCCATTCCATAGAGGAGATTTTCTCGTGTCTATCTCCTGAGGAAATGACCGAAATGAGGGACGGCCTTCGGAGGCTGACTAGAAGAGCCTACGATGTTCTGCATCTCGACCCATCCGAACACGAAAGGGACGGGAACAGAGACTAGCACAGATCAACGAACCTGTTAATGTCGAGGTCAGCTGACCTCGACGATTCGCCATCTGCCGCTTTGTCAATTGACCTCGACGGTCGAACCGTTGGGAGTCTTGATCACATCGATCCTCACCGGGAAAGCATCGCGAAAGTCGTCCATATGCGTGATAACCAGTATCTTTTCAAAGCTCTCCTGAATCGAAGTGATGGCCTCTTTGACTTTTTCCATCCCATTGGAATCCTGGGTCCCGAATCCTTCGTCAATGATCAACGTCGGAAGAGGAGCGCCGGCGCGTCTGGCCAGCATCTTCGACAGGGCTATCCTGACAGCAAAGTTGATCCTGAACGCCTCGCCACCACTGAACATCTCATAGCTGCGCGTGCCGAGCTCGTCTGAGATGTTGATATCGAGCGTCTCGAGGACATCTCCCCTCTTCGTCTCTCTCTGCGTCTCAAATCTCAGATGCATGCGGCTATCGGTCATTTTCGCCAAAAGAGTGTTGGCCTCTTCCTCGATTTCGGGTACAGCGGTCTCGATCAGGAGAGCCTGCACTCCCTTTTTCCCGAAAGCTTCGGCTAGCTCGCGATAGAGGGCCTCCTCCGTTGCCACAACAGACAGAACTCCTTCTCTTTCTTTCTTGAGGACTTCAAGCTGCTGGCAGCGCCTTACTCGTTCTCTTACTCTGCCCAACGCTTCCTGAGCTCTCCTGTGGCTATCGGCAAGATCAATACGATGAGCCTCGGCGCTGGAAAGGTCTTCAGTTGCCGCCCGCAGCACCTGCAGTTCTGAGAGAAGATCGACTCTGGATTGCCTCAAGCCAACAATCGCAGCCCCAAGTTCCCCGGCCGCCTGTTGTCCCTTTGAGACGCTGTCCCTTGACTGTTCAACGAGTCGCAGGGCTTCGTCTAATCTTCGCTTGGCCGACTCGACCGGTTCCAGTTTGCCGATTTCGGCCCTTAGGCCCTCGTGGGCACCGGGGTCGTAACCGAGAGATATCAGGCTTTGGTCGAGCTCACGGATTTCCTCCTGCTCGACGGTCGCATAGTCTTTGCCCGACAGCTTCTCCTCCAGCTCCGACAGAGTCTCCCTTTCCTTCTCAACAGCAGCAGATGCAGAACGGGCACCGGCAAGTTCACTTTCAAGCAGGCCAATTCGAACCGACTGTGCGCTCTTGGTCTTCGCCACTTCGGATTCAGCGTCGCCGATCTGTCTCTCAAGCTGCAACAGCTGTCCCTTCTTGATGCGCAACCTCGCCGAGACAGACTCGGATAGATCAACCGCGGCGAGCTTCTCCTGGACATATTTACTGTGAATTACGACAAGGTGGTCCCCCGTCAACTCTTGCTCGCATAGGGGGCATTTTGCCTGGGGATTTGATTTGAGCAAGTCCAACTTCTCTTCAGTCATCGCAACGACGCCGTCAGACCTCAACTTGTCTGCTTCCAGCATACGAATCTCAGCCAGTGCCATCTGGTGGTCATTCTTCTGCGATGCCACAGATTGTTCAAGACGCGCCGTTTCTTCAAGTCCAGATCGCTCTTCTTTGAGCTGATCCTCGATTATTGCTGTCCTTGCGGCTTTGCCTTCCAACTCCTCAACTCTTGCAGACAGGACCTTGTGTTCGGTCAACACAGTTTGCCCCGCCCTTTGTACTGCCATGTCCAGCAAGTGTCGGCGTTGATTAAGGGCCGATGCGAGTCGAAGTCTCTGGTTATAGTCCTCGCTCTTCTTTCTTAGTTCCACAAGCTTCCCGTATTGTTCATCGATCGCCGACTGGTTGGCGATCACCTGCTCAAATTCTTGCACCCTCTGCTGACTGGCCTTAATCTGCCCCACCCAACGCTCCAGGTCTCTTGAAGCCTGAGTGATCTGCTCCTCGATTTGGGATGTCTGCTGCTGCTTGACTCTGAGCGATTCTCGGTTCTCCCGCATCAATCGAAGGACGGACTCACACTCTGCGATACCTTGTTCGATCGCCTTCAATCGTTCCTCCACGGCGACCAGTTCGGCTTCGTAGGACGCCTTCTGTGCAAGCTCGACCCCGAATTCACGTATTGCGTTCTCGGCGACAGCCTTTTCAGAGGCACGCCGGACGGCCATTTGTCTTGCACCAATTTCAAGGCGATCGTATTCAGAAAGCCCCAGTATGTTGGTGAGGACAGCCTTTCTCTCTGCCGGTGTCGAAACGGTGAATTGATCGGCGTGACCCTGGCGCAAGAAGGCACTGTTGATGAAGGTCTCGTAGTCCATATGAAGGATATCAACGATCTTCTTCTCCGTCTGACCGATGCTGTCGCCCGTGATAGGCCTGAAATGACCTTCGTCTGATATCTGAAGCTCGAGGGCACCTTGCCCGGAGGACCGCTGTGTCTTTGCCTTGGACCGTTTGCGCAACACGCGATAGGTCTGTCTTCCGACAGCAAAGTCGAATTTGACCTCCATCGAGGACTCGCCCTGTCGTATCAGTTCATCATCTGATTTCGCCCTCGTCTTTCCCCACAACGCCCAGGTGATCGCATCGATGATCGAGGACTTGCCGCTGCCGTTCTCCCCGCAGATGCTTGCGACGTGTATGCCAGCGAAGCTGAGAGTGGGAACGTTCTCGCCGAAGGGCATGAAATTCGAGAGAGTAAGGCTGACTGGAATCATAGATGGCCCATTTTAGCATGCCTTAGACGCGACACAGTATCCTTCGAGACCGCCGGGCTGAACTCAACCGTTGCACGTACAAGAAAACAACGAGGGCCATCCCTGTGTGGGATGGCCCTCGAGACAAATCAAGATCGGGATTAGCGCTTTGGGGATTGAGCAGCTTTACGGGCACGCTTGAGCCCGACCTTCTTACGCTCCTTGGCCCTCGCATCCCGCGTCAAAAGTTTCTGCGCACGAAGAGTTGTTCTCAGGTTTGCGTCTGTTTCGACCAGCGCCCTGGATATTCCGTGCGCTATTGCAGTAGCCTGCCCTGACACACCTCCACCATGCACCTTCACAGAGACGTCAAATTTGTCCTGTGTCTGTGCCACGGCCATGGGCTTGTTGACCTCGTTCTGGTTCACCTGTCGGGGGAAAAACTCATCGTAGGGTTTGCCGTTCACAACTATAGAGCCGCCTCCCGGCGTCAGGCGCACCTGTGCGACGGCTGTCTTTCTTCTACCGGTACCGGTTACGTATGACTTATCCAAAGATATCTCCTCGCCTTAGCCTACACTTCTTTGACAGCCCGGGCTGGCTCATGCGCCTTTTCTTTGACCTGACCCATGTACGGGTGTTCGTCGCCATCGAAGACCTTCAGTCTCTCCATCATCCGGTCTTCGAGTCGGTTCTTAGGAAGCATCCCTCGTACAGCGTGCTGAATCGCCTTCCGAGGATCCTCTTCCATAACCTCCCCAAGACTGGTTTGCTTGAAACCTCCAGGATAATGGGAGTGACTGTAGTACATCTTCTGCTTCAACTTGTCGCCGGTCACGCGCACTTTGCCAGCGTTGATAACGACAACGTTGTCGCCCACATCCAGATGCCTGCAGAAGATGGCTTTGTGCTTTCCCATAAGCAGATTGGCTGCTTGCGTGGCAACTCCGCCCAGGACCTGACCCGAGGCATCTATAACATGCCACTCGCGCTTGATATCGCTTTCTTTAGTGCTGTACGTCTTCATAGGTTCCTTCCTCATCGAAGCGAGGGTAGTTAACCCTAACCAGGCGCAGACCGCAGGCGGGAGCCTTAGGGCCGCCAAGCCCGGGGATTTTCCGCTCCATTATATTACGAAAGTCAGCCACGCTCATCTTGTCCAGCCCAACCTGGACCAGCGCGCCGACCGTGTTCCTAATCTGGTGGATCAGAAACGAGTTCGCCTCCATTGTGAAGACTATCGTTCCCCCCACTTCGGCAACCGAGGCACTCCGGACCCGACGGACGGTGCTTCTGGACGTCTTACTCGTGAACGAGGCAAAGTCGTGCTCTCCGACCAATGATTGGCTTGCCAGGTCCATAAGACAGACGTCGAGAAGTCCTCTAACCACCCAGGCGAACCGCTCCGCAACCGGAGACCTCGTCTGGCTAACGATCATCCGATACTCATAGATCCGACCTATCGCGGAACGCTGCACATGGAACCCGTCCGCGGGCACGAAGGCAGACTTAATCGCTATGTCCTTAGGCAGGAAATGATTCAAACCGTCGACAAACGTTCTTGCCGGTAGCACGGAACCCGTCCTGAACGAAACCACTTGGCCCAATGCGTGAACACCCGCATCAGTCCGGCTTGCCGCTACGACCCGCACGCTCTCGCCCGTCAAACGGAATATTGCCTTCTCGAGTTCTCGCTGTACCGTCCCTCGATCATCCTGCCACTGAAATCCGAAATACCTCGTCCCGTCGTACTCTACGACCAAGGCGAGGCGATTTGTGACAGGCGGAGTCAAAGGAGCGACCTCAGGAAGGCACAACGCGGATAGCATTATTTCACCAGTTCTAACAGCACCATCGGAGCAGCATCACCGGCACGGTTTCCCACCTTGGCTATTCTTACATAGCCCCCTGGTCTGTCGGCATATCTCTTCGCCAGATCTGAAAAGATCTTTTCAGTTACGTCTTTGTCGAAAATATATGCCAGCGCTTGGCGCCTGTGATGCAAAGTGCCTTTCTTACCCAGGGTGATCATCTCCTCCGCTATGCCGCGTATGGCTTTGCCCCTGGCTTCAGTAGTCTGAATCTTCTCGTACCCAATCAAGTCAGTAACCAAATTGCGGTACATCGCCCTCTTGTAACTCGAGGTTTGTCCTTTTCTTCTCTGGTCAGTTCTTCGCCCCATGTGAATATCCTTTAGCCAGGTAGATGAAGCCCCAATGTCTCGAGGCGCTCCTCCAACTCCTGTTTAGATTTGATACCGAAATTCCGCAGCGACATCAGCTCTTTTTCGCTCTTGGACATCAACTCCCCTACGGTATTGATGTTGCCACGCCTCAGACAATTCAAAGTACGTACGGACAGGTTAAGCTGCTCCACGGGCATCTTTGCTAGTCCCTCATCGATAGCAGGCAGCGCGAACTCTTTCTCTCCAGGCTGTACCGAAACATGGCTAAGGTTAGCCAGAGGTGACAGCTGCGAAATCAGTATGTCTGCGGCCGAAGAGACAGCTTCGGCAGGAGTCACCGTCCCATCAGTCCACACCTCTAAGACAAGGCGTTCATGACCTGTCTCCTGCCCCACATGGATTGGCTCAACAGTAAAATTCACCTTGCGAATCGGGGTGAAAATAGCATCAACAGGGATCGTCCCCACAGGCAGATTCCCACTGGACTCGGCCTCGCGATACCCACGTGCAAGCTCTACGTCAAATTCCACGTTGAGCCAGCGCGTCCTCGGAATCGAGATTCGCCAGGTAAAGATCCGGATTGGCAATCTCGAAATCCGCTGAAGGGCGAATATCCGCCGCCGTTATAGCCCGCTCGCCTTCAACATCCAGCATCAGCTTGCCGGACTGCCCGCTAACCGGCTTGATTCTCAACGCCTTCACGTTCAGCAAAAACTCAGTAGTATCCTCTTTCACATGTGGAATTGTGGAGAACTCATGGTGAATGCCGTCGATTCTCACGCGGGTAACAGCCGCTCCCTCAAGAAAGCCCAGGAGAACCCGGCGCATCGAGTTTCCAATAGTGACGCTAAATCCCTTCTCAATCGGTTCGACGGAGAAGCGGCCGTAGTTATCTCTGGTTTCGACAGTCTCCACCTTAGAGACTATTAGGTCAGACACAGTCCCTCCTTACCGGGAATAGTATTCCACTATTGCCTTGGATTCGTATTTTGCTTCGGCATCCTGCGGCGTCGGCAAAGAGACCACAGTGGCGACAAGTTTCTGCCTGTCAAGGGTCAACCATCCCGGAACCGACTTGCCCTTGATACTCTCAGTCAATTGCTTGCGGTATTCGGTCTTCTCCTTGTTCGGCTTCCAGCTTATCGCGTCCCCCGCTTTGAGCAAAACGGAGGGTATGTCGTTGGGATGATCATTCAGCATCAAATGGCCATGCCTGACCAACTGTCGTGCCTGAGACCTGGAGTCGGCAAACCCTAAACGATACACAACATTGTCGAATCTACGCTCCAGCAGCACTTGAAGTGCATCCCCGGTTACCGGGGCTTTCTCTGCTTCTTCGTACAGGCCGCGGAACTGGCGTTCAAGGACTCCATAGATCCAACGAGCCTTCTGCTTTTCTCGAAGCTGTAGACCGCGATCGGACACCTTGGTCCTCCGGTGGCTATGTTGCCCGGGCGGCTTTGGCCTGCGATCGATCGTACACTTGCTAAAGCACTTCATGCCTTTCAGGAACAACTTATCGCCACTCCGACGGCACAGCCGGCATACAGGACCTGTATATCTTGCCATATGTTTCCTACACTCTCCTTCTCTTCGGAGGCCGGCACCCGTTATGCGGAATCGGCGTGACGTCCGTAATGCTCGTTATGTACAGGCCCGAATTCTGAAGAGAGCGTATTGCAGCTTCGCGTCCGCTACCAGGGCCTTTCACGAAGATCTCGATTTGCCGCAGGCCAAACTCCATCGCTTTTCGAGCGGCTTCCCGGGCGGCCAATTGGGCAGCATACGGAGTCCCTTTACGAGACCCCTTGAACCCGGCCGTCCCGCAGCTTCCCCATGACAGCACGTTTCCTCGCGGATCGGTCAAAGTAACCATCGTGTTATTAAAGGTAGACTGTATGTAAGCCCTACCTGTAGTGATTCCCTTCTTTTCCTGTTTCTTGGCTCGAGGTTTACGTCGTTCTTTTTCCGGCATTATGTTCTCCTATATACTTGCCGCCTCGCTCAACAGACTATGAAGCGCAACGCGCTTCTATCGCGCATGAGGCGTGTCGGGCGTTACTTCTTTGACGAGCCGCGCTTTCTGCCGCGCCCGGCTACCGTCTTCTTGGCGCCCCTCTGCGTTCTGGCGTTAGTGCGGGTCCGCTGACCACGCGAAGGCAGATTCCTGCGATGCCTGAGACCACGATATGAGCCTATCTCTATCAGGCGTTTAATATCTTGGTTGATCTCGCGGCGCAACTCGCCTTCAACACGAAATCCTTTATCAATAATCTCGCGAATGCGGTTTACTTCCTGTTCGTTGAGCGAATCGCTGTTCGCATCAGGATCTATTCCGGCTTGCGCGAGAATCTGGAGGCTATTGGTTGGGCCAATGCCATAAATGTATCTCAGCGCCACGCCGATATGTTTGTTTCTGGGCAGATCAACCCCGGCGATACGTGCCATCGTTCTCCTCCTGCCTTACCCCTGCCTCTGTTTATGCTTTGGGTTGGAGCAAATAACCCGGACGACTCCCCGCCGCCGGATAATCTTGCATTTTTCACACCTTGGCTTTACGGACGCTCTTACTTTCATCTTAAGCTACCTGAAAATACGTTATTTAAAACGATACGTGATTCTGCCACGAGTCAGGTCATACGGCGACAACTCCACCAGCACCCTGTCTCCAGGCAGTATCTTTATATAATGCAGTCTAATCTTACCAGATATGTGGGCCAGTACCTTATGCCCGTTCGCCAACTCGACGCGAAACATAGCATTCGGTAATGGCTCGGCCACTACCCCTTCCACCTCGATCGTCTCTTTTTTTGCCATAATCCTCGCTATAGGGCCGTCAACACTGTTCGCGGCGCCATCGGTAACGGCTATACTATGTTCAAAATGAGCTGCCCAGCCCCCGTCAACCGTGGACACCGTCCAGTTGTTAGGGCCCACTTCGGTATGCCAATCGCCCATACAGACCATCGGCTCCAAGGCAAACGTCATGCCTTTTCTCAGCATTGGCCCCTGCCCGCGTATCCCAAAATTCGGGATCTGAGGATCCTCGTGCATATCGCGTCCAATCCCGTGACCGGTGTACTCGCGGATCACAGCGAATCCTCTACCCTCAACATAATCCTGAATCGCCGCGGAAACATCACCCATTCTAGCGCCAACTCTTGAAGCATCGATCCCGGCGTTGAGCGCACCCTCAGTTGTCTCCATCATCATCTGCACTCGACTGTCCAGTTTCCCCACACCCACAGTGAACGCCGAATCGCCCTGATAACCCTTGTAGATAGCGCCAAAATCAATGGAGACCAAGTCCCCGGGTTTCAAAGCACGCTGGTCCGGAATCCCGTGGACTATTTCCTCATTCACCGAGACACAGATACTCGCCGGGTACCCTCTGTACCCCTTGAAAGAAGGCACTGCACCCAGCCTTGCTACCTCTCTAACAGCTATCCGGTCCAACTCCCTGGTTGTAATACCGGAGCGAACCTCGGACTTCAATCGATCCAACACTTCCGCGACAATGCGCCCCGCTTGTCGCATCAATTCAATCTCACCGGCCGATTTCAGCGTTATGCTCATCTCTTCGCTTTGGTCGGCACCCCGCGAAGAGCATCGATGATCCGGCCTTCGATACCGTCTTCAGTTCCCTCACCGTCGACTTCCACTAGCTTGCCACTGGCGGTGTAGTATTTCACCAAAGGAGCAGTCTCTTCGGCGAATACAACCAGTCTCTTCTTGATCGTTTCCGTCGTGTCGTCTGCTCGCTGGTATAGCTCGCCGCCGCATTTGTCGCATTTCCCTTTAACCTTTGGCGGCGAATACACAGAATGATATGGAGTCTGACAGACACGGCAAATCCAGCGTCCTCCGAGTCTCTCAAGAAGCGACTTCTCACTAACCTTTATGTAAATGACCGAGTCGATTGCCTTCCCCTGAGCGACCAACGCCTTGTCCAGAGCCTCAGCCTGATTCAAATTCCGAGGGAACCCGTCGAAAATCACGCCCGATTTGCAGTCCGCCGCATTAAGGCGATCCATCACCATGCCAATGGTGACTTCATCCGGAACCAGCTTTCCCGCTTCCATAAAGGCCTTGGCCTTCAAGCCTTGCTCGGTGCCCTTCTGAATCGCCTGACGAAACAGATCTCCAGTAGCAACATGGGCAAGCCCAAGGCGCTGCGATACTCTCATTGCCTGAGTGCCTTTGCCGGCTCCGGGAGCTCCAAGAAACACTACGTTCAACAAAAACCTCTTCTTGCGGGTCTCCGGCTACATCTTTATGAAGCCTTCATAGCGGCGCATCACTAGTTGCGCCTCCATCTGCTTCATGGTGTCCAAGACTACTCCGACTACAATCAGGAGGCCCATGCTGGACAATTGAATCGACTGCACGCTGGTAATCTCACGTGACAGGAACGGGATTATTGCGATCAATGCCAGATAAAGGGCGCCCGCCCATGTAATGCGATTAATGACGTGATTCAGATACTCGGAAGTGTTCTTGCCCGGTCTAATGCCAGGAACGAACCCTCCTTGCCTCTGCAAGGTACCACCCAAATCCTGCTGTTGGAAGATCACGGTCGTATAGAAGAACGTAAATCCAACCACCAGCAAGAAGTAAAACACCCAATAGAACAAGCCCATGGGCAACGCTGTCTGCGGGTTAAACAAGTTATAGATCACGTTTGCTGCATTCTGAGGCTCTCCGGCAGCCTTCATAAAATAGGACGCTATGACCCCCGGAAATAGCACGATTGAAACAGCAAAAATCAAGGGTATCATCCCGGCCGCATTCACCCTGATCGGAATGTGAGTGGCGCCGGACTGCCTGTACATCCTTCCTCCCCGGAAGGTTGTCTTGGCATACTGCACCGGAATACGCCGGTGAGCTTCCGTGAAGATCACGATCGCCACAATGGTCGCAAGACTGATCACCCCGTAGAAGATCAGACCAAACGTCTGCCCGGCCGCGAGCAGCCCGGTGCCGATAAGCTGCGGGTAGCCTGCAACAATTCCAGCGAAAATGATAATCGAGACACCGTTGCCAATCCCGTGCTCCGTGATCAGTTCGCCAAGCCACACAAGAAATACCGTGCCCGCGATCAACGCGGCAATCATGGCAACGGTTTCAATAGGCGTGGCGCTTCCAATAACACCTGCATTTCTCAGAATGGTGAGCTGCCCCCAACCCTGCAGCCCTGCCATAGGAATGGTCAGCCAGTGCGTTACCCTGTTCATCCTGTCGCGCCCCGCCTCACCCTCCTGGCTCATCGCCTGCAGCCGGGGAATGACCGGGACCATCAGCGTCATAATGATGGAAGCAGTGATATACGGATAAACGCCCATCGCCGCCACACTGAAGTTCCTCATCGCTCCACCGCTGAACATATCCAGCATGCCGAGCAACGCGTTGTTGCTGAAAAGGCTTCTCAACTTCACCGGATCGACACCGGGAAGAGGAATATGAGCAACAAACCGGAAAATGACGATCAGTGCGAGCGTGAGCAAAATCCTCCGTCTCAAATCGGGAAGACGGAAGGCGTCCACCATCGCCTGAATCAGCCGGGGTCGAGTCGACCTCGGTTGCGACATTACCCGACCTCCTCGGCAGTCCCGCCAGCAGCCTCGATCTTTGCCTTGGCTGCAGTGGAAAACTTGTGGGCCTTCACGGTAATGGCGCGGTCCAATTCGCCATCTGCCAGGACCTTCACCGGCTTTGAGGCGTCTTTGACCAGCCCCGACGTCATCAGAACCTTAAGAGAAACCTCACTCCCCGCCTCAAACTCGTTCAAGGCAAAGAGGTTAACCACAGCATATTCGGTGCGAAACTTATTGTGGAAGCCTCGCTTCTTGGGCAACCGCTTAATGAGGGGTAGCTGTCCACCCTCAAACCCGGGGCGCATCTTTCCCCCCGCGCGTGCCTTCTGGCCCTTTTGACCGCGGCCGGAGTAGGAACCGTGTCCACTTGCATCACCGCGGCCCACTCGCTTGCTGGACTTCTTGGAACCCGGTGCGGGCGATAGGTCGTTCTGTTTCACCCCTTTGCCTCCACGGTGACAAGGTGTCTAACTTTATTGATCATTCCCCGAATCGCGGCTGAATCCTCATGTTCCACAGTCTCATTCATTCTGTGCAACCCAAGGGCTTTCAGAGTCCTTCTCTGGTCTTCCTTGTTTCCAATACCGCTCTTAACTTGTGTTACAGATAGCTTAGCCACCTACTACCGCTCCTTCAGCGGGCGGCGTTCCCTTCCGCCGGGCCTTCTCTATTTCAGGGTTCTTGAGCCTTGTCAGCGCGAGAATCGTTGCCTTCGCAACATTTATCTTGTTAGCGCTTCCAAGCGATTTGGTCAGAATGTCCTTAACTCCAGCTGCCTCGAGTACCGCCCTTACGCTCCCGCCAGCTATGATCCCAGTGCCAGGCATCGCAGGCTTAAGAAGAACATCGGCCGCTCCAAAACGAGTCCTGATCTCGTACGGAATTGTCGTTCCGGTCATAGGAACCGTTATCAGACCCTTCTTGGCCGCAGCGCCCGCTTTGCTGATCGCGATAGGCACTTCATTGGCCTTTCCCAACCCAATTCCCACGTGGCCCTGTCCGTCGCCAGTGACAACCAACGCGGCGAACCTCAAGTGCTTGCCACCCTTAAGGACCTTTGCCACACGGTTAATCGAAATCAGTTTATCGTTGAGTGCCAATTCACTTGCTTCGATCTTGACGTTGCTTATCAAATTGCCCCCTCGTTCGCGCGGACAACTGCGATGCAGTTGTCGAAGCCTAGAATTTCAGCCCAGCCTGACGCGGCGGCATCCGCCAGAGCTTTCACTCTCCCGTGATATCGATAGCCGCCACGGTCAAACACCACCTGGCTGATACCCTTACCAAGAGCCTCTTTAGCAACCAACGAGCCGACCAGCTTGGCCTGGTCGATCTTGTTCTTTCCGTCTGCCGTCGTCTTCAAATCCGAAACGACAGTGGAAGCCGCGGCGAGCGTAGTGCCTTCATCATCATTGATAACCTGGGCATATATATGGTTCAGGCTACGAAACACGCACAGCCTTGGCTGCGCCGCAGTACCCTTCACATTAGCCCGCACCCTGCGGTGTCTTCTTATCCGAGCATCACGTGGAGTGAGCTTACTCATTTATGCCTTACCGCCTATAGCTTTAGCAGCTTTGCCGGCTTTATGCCGAACGACCTCGCCGGCGTACTTAATGCCCTTTCCCCTGTACACATCCGGCGGTCTAATGGCCCTAATTCGGGAGGCCATCTCACCGACAGTCTCTTTGTCCATGCCCTGAACCCTGATCTTGGTGGTCCCATCCAGAGCGAAGGCAATGCCGAACATCGGTACGACTTCAACAGGTTTGGTGAAACCTACGCGTATCATCAGTTTCGTGCCCGCCTTTTCAGCTCGGTAACCTACGCCGTTAATCTCCAGCCCTTTTTCGAAGCCTTTGGTAACGCCCTCAACCATGTTCGCCAACAGGGTCCTGCTGAGGCCATGCAACGACCTGTGCAGCCGGTCATCCGAAGGCCTTGAAACCTTCACCACCCCGTCCTCGAACACCAACTTCATGTCCGGGTGAAACTTTCGCGTAAGCTCGCCTTTGGGGCCCTTGACGCTCACTTCATTGTTTTCTATCTTGACTGTTACGCCGGCCGGAACAGCCACAGGCATTTTCCCTATTCTTGACATACCAGCACTCCAGTATTACATCACATAGCACAGAAGCTCGCCGCCAATACCTTGTCGACGTGCTTGCTGGCCACTCATAACACCCTTAGAAGTGGACACGATGGCTATTCCAAGTCCACCCGCCAGACGGGGGATCTCACCCTTCTCAACGTAAACCCTCAGCCCCGGCTTACTCACTCTCTCCAGAGAAGCGACTGCCGACGTATTCCGATCGAGGTATCTGAGGTACACCTTGATTACGCGATTTGGCTTGCCCTTGACCAGCTCATAGTCCGCGATGAAACCCTCGTCCTTGAGAATCTTGGCGATGGATATCTTCATCTTCGAAGCAGGGACCAGCACTGTATCATGGCGCACCATGACAGCGTTGCGGATCCGGGTTAACATATCTGCAATAGGATCGGAGATAGTCACTCTTCTTCCCCCAGGTCTATTTACCAGCTCGACTTTCGCACGCCTGGAGTCTGTCCGGAAAGGGCAAGCTCCCTGAAACAAATTCGGCACAGGCCAAACTGTCTGATGAAAGCCCTCGGCCTGCCGCACTTACGGCAGCGATTATGACGCTGCACTTTAAACTTTGGGGGCCGCATCCACTTGGCGATAGATGATTTCTTTGCCATAGTTCTTACTCTCGAGCAAACGGCATTCCGAGAAGCTCTAAGAGACTCCTTCCCTCGTCGTCGGTTTTCGCAGTGGTAACAATGGACACTTCAAGACCACGTAATTTGTCTACCTTATCGTATTCGATCTCGGGAAATACTGTCTGTTCCCTGAAAGCGATGGTATAGCTGCCTCGTCCGTCAAATCCATTCCTCGGGACTCCGTTGAATTCCCGAATACGAAAAATAACGGCGTTCACCAACTTATCCAAAAAATCGTACATACGCTGCCCGCGCAATGTCACCTTCATCCCAATAGGCATCCCGGCCCTCAATCTAAAGGCAGAGATCGACCTCTTCGACCGGGTAATAATGGGATGCTGCCCGGTAATTGCTGTCAGGTCCTTTTCGGCCGCCTCAAGCACCTTGGCGTTCGAAATCGCCTCACCGAGGCCGATGTTCAAAACCACCTTCTCGACATGAGGCACCTGCATGACGTTCTTGTAGCCGAACTTCTCCCGAAGCGCGGGAACCACTTCTTTCTGATACTTCTCTTTCAACTGAGACATCTAGTCAATCACCTCATGGCAGACGCGGCAGACACGTGTCTTGCTACCGTCCTGAAGAAGCTGAGTGCCAACGCGAGTTGGCTTGCCGCACTTGGTGCACAGCAACATGACATTAGACATGTCGATAGGCGCCTCCCTCTCGATAATGCCGGCCTGCCTAACGTCTCGCACAGCCTTCACGTGCTTCTTAATTATGTTTACGCCTTCGACGATTACTCGTTTGTCATCCGGGTAAGAGAAACGGACTTTGCCTTTCTTTCCCTTGTCCTTTCCGGCGACGACCAGGACGGTATCCTCTTTTCGAATCTTCATCTACAAAACCTCAGGCGCGAGAGAGATGATCTTCGTGAATTCCTTCTCTCTCAGCTCTCTGGCTACAGGGCCAAAAATCCGCGTGCCCTTAGGGTTATTCTTGTCGCTGATAATAACCGCGGCATTCTCATCAAATCTGATGTAGGAACCGTCGTTACGGCGGCACGGGTGGGTGCTCCTCACGATGACAGCCCGAACTACGTCGCCCTTCTTCACGGTCCCACCAGGGGTCGCCCTTTTGACCGACGCGACTACTATGTCACCCAACGCCGCATACTTCCTACCAGAGCCGCCAAGAAGGCCGATGCACATGATAGACCGAGCTCCCGTGTTGTCTGCTACTTTTAGTCTGCTATATTGCTGAATCATAAGTCCACCAATGGTCTAGGCAATCTCTTTCGGCTGTACCTCGACCTTCTCTTTCTTAGTCACAATTTCTGCAACCCGCCATCGTTTCTCTTTTGAAAGGGGTCGAACCTCGACGATGCGGACCGTGTCACCTTCAGCGCACTGCCCCTGCTCGTCATGCGCCTTGTAACGAACCACCCTCTTCACATTCTTTGTGTAGAGGCGATGCCTGCGGACAGTTTCCACACCTACGATGACGGTCTTCTCCATCTTATTGCTGAGGACGCGACCGACCCTTGTTTTGTGAAGAACAACCATTCTAACCTGCCTTGTCCGGCGACTTAGCTGTAGCCTCAACGCCCTCCGCCAGAGCCATTTCCTGCAATATCGTATTTATCTGAGCGATCTTCTTCCTGGTCAGCATTAACCTTCGATGATTTACGAGTTGCTTGGTCGCGAGTTGGAAACGCAGATCAAGTAGCTCCTTATGAGCTGACTCCAACTGCTTCGCCAGCTCGCCCTTGTTCAAACCGCGTATTTCACTGATCTTCAAGTCGCACTCGCTCCTACGCCGTCATCGCCCTCAGGCACGCTAGGGCGCACCACGAACTTTGCATCAATGGGCAGCTTGTGCGCGGCCAGACGCATCGCTTCCTTTGCCGTCGCCTCATCGACCCCAGACATCTCGAACATGATGCGTCCGGGCTTTACGACGGCCACCCAGTGATCCGGGGCGCCCTTGCCCGACCCTTGCCTGGTCTCGGCCGGCTTCTTGGTCACGGATTTGTCCGGGAACAGACGAACCCAAATGCTTCCGCCCCTCTTAACGTGATGAGTAATGGCACGACGAGCGGCCTCGATTTGCCTGGCAGTCACCCAAGCGGGCTCCAAAGCCTGGAGTCCGTAGTCGCCAAAGGCAACGGTATTGCCAGCGTGGGCCGTGCCCTTCATGCGCCCGCGCTGAACCTTCCGAAACTTTACTCTTTTAGGTTGCAGCATGGTCTTCTCCTGGCTCAGATGACTCCGCCGGTGCCTCACCTGATTCAGCCTTCGGTGTTACCTTACGCGTTGTAGTCCTTCTCCGAGGCCGTGCCACTTTCTTCTCACCCTCAACAGCATCGGCAACGGAAACGGCGGGAGCAGCTGACGAAACTACCTCAGGACTCTTCTCAACAACAACCTCCGGCTCGGGGGTCACCACTACGGCCGTCTCTCTCTTCTCTTCAGCTACCACAGCCTGAGCCACTTCAGTAACCACGACTGGAACTGGAGGCGCGGCCTCTTCCTCGGTCTTAACTTCGGGGAGAATCTCCCCTTTGTATATCCAGGCCTTCACACCGATGCGACCCATAACCGTCTTCGCCTCGACGAATCCGTAGTCGATGTCCGCCCGCAATGTGTGAAGTGGAACGCGCCCCTCATGCATATTGAGCCGCCGCGCAATTTCTGCTCCGCCAAGCCTGCCGGCGACAGCCACCTTGATACCCTTGCCCCCGGCCTGCATAGTCCGGGCCATCGCCTGCTTCATCGCCCTGCGGTACGCGATCCGCCTTTCGAGTTGGTCGGCAATAGACTTGGCAACGAGCTTTGCATCCAACTCAGGCTGTTGAACTTCTTTTATGTTGAGTTGGACCCTCTTGCCGAGCACCTTCTCAAGATAGCCACGGGCCTCGTCCACGCGCTGCCCACCACGACCAATGACGATGCCAGGCCTCGCAGTGTTAATGGTGGCCACCACCTGATTCGCCTGCCGTTCGATTTCCACGCTCGATATGGCTGCATCAGGATACTTCTCGCCAATGGCCTTGCGGATCTTCAGATCTTCCTCAAGGTAGTTGGCATAGTGCCGGTCGGCGTACCACTTCCCCTGCCAACCCTTGATTACGCCAATTCTAAAACCTGTTGGGTTTACTTTATGTCCCATGGTTCTCCTGTTCAGCGACGACAACAGTAATGTGGCTTGAGCGCTTGAGAATCGGGGCGACTCTACCCCTCGCGGCCGACCGGAAGCGCTTCATCGTCAATCCACCGTCGACAAAAATCGCCGAAATTCTCAGTTTCTCAGGCGCAATCTGGAAACCATTCTCAGCATTCGCCATCGCAGACTTAATAACATTAGCTACGGCCTTCGCGGTCGGCGTGGTGGTGAACTGAAGCATCACCAACGCCTCTTGCGCTTTTTTTCCACGCACCATGTCCGCCACCAGCCGCACCTTGCTCGCCGAAATCCTTACGTTCTTGGCTAAAGCTCGTACTTCCATTTGTCCAAGTCCTACAACTAGCTCGCATTAGCTGCCGGGGCTGCCGGAGCTGCGGCTGCCGCCTTGGCCTCTTTTTCGGCCCTTGCGGTATGGCCACGGAACGTCCTCGTCGGTGCAAACTCGCCCAGACGATGACCAACCATGTTTTCGGTCACAAAGATGGGCACGTGCCGGCGCCCATCATGCACTCCGATCGTAAGCCCGATCATCTCAGGCACAACCGTCGACCACCTGGCCCAAGTCTTAATGACCGTCTTCTCGCCAGACCGACTGACTGCCTCAATCTTCTTCATCAGTTTCGGATCTGTCGCCGGACCCTTCTTTGCTGACCTTGACATGCTTTTACCTCAAATCTCGATACGCCTATTTACCGCGGCGCTTAATAATCATGCTGCTCGAAGGCTTATTCTTGTTTCGCGTCTTGTGCCCCAGGGTTGGCTTTCCCCACGGCGACTTGGGACCCGGATGTCCAATCGGACTTCGACCTTCACCACCACCATGTGGGTGGTCGCGAGGCGTCATGGCCGAGCCTCTAACACTTGGCCTGCGGCCTATCCAACGGCTTCGCCCGGCCTTACCTAATTTGACAGCCTGGTGATCGATGTTCCCCACCTGCCCTACCGTCGCAGTGCATTCGCCCAGCACATATCGCATTTCCCCCGATGGAAGCCTGATAAGTGCCCGATCGCCTTCCTTCGCCATCAATTGGGCAGCCGATCCTGCGCTGCGCACCATTTGCGCGCCCCGTCCTCTCTGCAACTCAACGCTATGTATTAGGGTTCCGCTCGGCATCAGCTTGATGGGCAAATTATTGCCCGGGCGAACCTCTGCTTCCGGCCCCGACACAATCGTGTCACCAACGCTAAGCCCAACGGGCGCCAGTATATATCGCTTCTCACCGTCAGCGTAATAAATCAAAGCAATACGCGCTGTACGATTGGGATCGTATTCAATGGCTGCCACACGGCCCGGAATGCCCGCCTTCTCTCTTTTAAAGTCGAGAATACGTAGATTCCGCTTCGAGCCACCGCCGCGGTGCCTAACTGTAACTTTTCCCTGATTGTTCCGCCCAGATCTCTTCCTGAGGGCAACCAACAGAGATTTCTCCGGCTCGCTCTTTGTGATCTCCTCAAAGCTGTTGCCGGTCATCCCGCGACGCCCTGGAGATGTCGGACGATATTGCTTTACAGCCACTCTATTTCTCCATGTTCTAGGACGCTGTTTCAAACAGCTCTATTTTGTCGCCTGGCTTCAACGTGACCACGGCCCTCTTCCAAGGCTTGGCCGGAAGAACACGTCTCCCGACTCGCCTGGGACGCCCCACCATATTCATCATATTCAGAGAAGTCACTTTAACATTGAAAGCCTTTTCCACAGCCTCGCGGACCTGAGGCTTAGTCGCCGACGCAGAGACCTCGAAGGCATACTTGCCAAACGCCTGCAGGACGGTGTATTTTTCCGTAATCAGAGGGCGTCTCAGCACCTCAAACTGATGCATTATCGTCTCCTTCTACGGCCTTCTCACCCCACAGTTCTTCGAGCGCGGCGCACCGCACCTTCCGTCATAACCAGATTCTTATGCGAGAGGACATCAACTACGTTGAGCAGACTGGCTGAAATCGTCGCAACGCCAATCAAATTCCGCGCCGACTTCACAAGATTGTCGTTTCGTTCAGTCGTGGCAATAAGCGCTGTCGATGCGACGCCGAGCGCGCCCAAAATGGCGGCCATCGCCTTTGTCTTCGGCTCCGACAATTCAAAACCATCAACAACGATCAACTCGCTTTCCGCGACCTTGCTCGACAGCACGGAGCGGATAGCCAGCCTCCGCATCCTCTTCGGCATATCCTGGTGGTAGTCCCTGGGCTTAGGAGGGAAAATAACCCCGCCTCCCCGTCTCAGCGGAGATTTCATACTGCCAGGACGCGCCCGCCCGGTATGTTTCTGAGCGTACAGCTTCTTAGTACTACCAGCTACTTCACCCCTGGTTTTGGCGCTTGCCGTCCCCTGACGCTGGTTCGCAAGCTGCCGAAGAAGCGCCTGGTGGGTTACAGTCTTGTTGACAGGCACACCAAAAACCGCGTCGCTTATCTCTATTTGTCTGAGTACTTCCCCTGAGGTGCTGCGAACAGGAACTTGCACTTGCTTAATTTCCTTACCGTGACTTTTTGATCAACACAATGCCGCCGTCGACCCCGGGCACCGACCCTTTTATCAGAAGCAGATTGCGATCGGCATCTATCCTTATCACTTCGAGGCCCTGGGCAGTAACTCTAGACGCGCCCATGTGCCCGGCCATCCGATGGCCTTTCTTCAAATGGCCTGGCGTAGTGGTCGAGCTGCTTGCGCCCGGATGCCGCTCCCTATCGGACTGTCCATGAGTGTGAGGTCCGCCCTTGAAGTGGTATCTCTTCACCACGCCAGCGAACCCTTTTCCTTTTGAGGTCCCGATAACATTCACCAGGTCGCCCGGCTTGAACAGGTTGACATCCAGCTTATCGCCGACCTTCATGTCGGCAGCTTTGTCAACCCTGAATTCGCGCAGGTGCGGAAACAGACCGACATCTTTCAGGTGCCCCTTTTCCGCTGAGTTCAGATCTTTGGCCTGACCGAAACCTATCTGGACGGCCTCGTATCCTTCCTTGGCAGCTGTCTTTATCTGCGTTACCGCGCACGGACCAGCCTCAACAGCTGTTACGCATTCGACCTTACCGTTATCTCTGTAGACCTGGGTCATTCCCAGCTTGCGACCAATAATTCCTTCAAGCATATCAATCACAACTTAATATCGATTTCGACACCAGCGGGAAGGTTCAAACTCGTAAGAGAGTCGATCGTCTTGGAGCTTGTCTCGATGATATCGATAAGCCGCTTATGTGTCCTGATCTCGAACTGTTCCTGAGACCTTTTATCGATAAAGGGAGAGCGAATGACGCTGAACTTTTGGATCCGCGTCGGCAACGGAATCGGTCCTGATACTACCGCGCCCGTCCTCTCCACTGTCTCCACTATCTGTTCGGCGGCCTGGTCGACCAGCTTGTGATCGAAACCCTTGAGCTTGATTCGAATCTTTTGCTTAGGCATTTTTGATTACCCTGCTTTTTCGGTGATTTTTGCTGCGATCTCGTTAGGCACCTGCTGGTACCGAGCGAATTCCATTGAGTGGTTAGCCCGACCTTGCGTCTTAGATCTCAACGACGTGGCATATCCAAAAGTCTCAGCGAGAGGAATAGTCCCGTGAATAGTAGTCAACTCACCATAGGTCTCGACCGACTCAACCTGCCCACGGCGTGAATGAACATCACTAAGGATGTCGCCCAGAAACTCCTCAGGGGTAACGATCTCCACCTTCATGATAGGCTCCAGAAGGATGGCTTTTCCTTTGCGCATGCCGTCCTTAAGTGCCATGGAAGCCGCGATCTTGAAAGCGAGTTCGGACGAATCAACCTCATGGTAGCTTCCGTCCACAAGGGTCGCCTTGATGTCGACCACGGGATACCCGGCCAACGCACCGCTTTCCAGGGCCTCTTTAAGGCCCGCCTGGACCGCGGGGATGAAGTTCCTGGGAATGGCAGTCCCCTTAATTGCATCGATGAACTGGAACCCTGACCCGGACTCGCCAGGCTCGAAATTGATTTCCACATGCCCGTACTGCCCATGACCACCTGATTGACGAACAAACCGCCCTTCCGCCTCAACCGCTTTGGTGATGGTCTCCTTGTAAGCAACCCTGGGCCGACCAACCTTTGCGCTCACATTGAACTCGCTTAGCAGCCGACGGACTAGGACTTCCAGATGAAGCTCTCCCATGCCCGATATCAGCGTCTCGCCAGTCTCATTGTTGTATGCGACCTTGAAAGTGGGATCCTCTTCAGCCAACTTTTGCAGGGCCTCGCCCATGCGGTCCTGATCAGCCTTCGTCTTTGGTTCGATGGAAACGGACAGAACAGGCTCAGGAAATCGTATCGCTTCTAGCAACACTGGATCAGACGCGTCGCATAGAGTGTCGCCAGTAAATGTGGTCTTCAGACCAAGGGCGGCGACGATGCTGCCCGTGTCCGCAGTCCTGATCTCTTCACGCCGATTGGCGTGCATCAGAATGAGTCTTCCGATCCTCTCCCGCTTCCCGGCAACCGAATTATGCACCTGGTCACCGGTCTCGACTTTGCCAGAATAAACCCTCAAATAGACGAGACGTCCAACGAACGGATCGGTCATAACTTTGAATGCGAGGGCCGTAAACGGCTCGGTATCTTCAGGCTTTCTCGTCACCTGCTCTTCAGTGCTCACCTTGGCAGCGCGTACCGAAGGCATGTCTGCCGGAGAGGGCAAGTAATTCACGATGGCGTCAAGAACAAACTGAACGCACTTGTTTCGCAGAGCGCTGCCACAGATAATCGGCACCGCCTTGCTGGCCACGGTAACCCGTCTAATCGCTGATCGAAGCTCTTCAGGCGATATTTCCTTTCCGTCAAGGTATGAAGTCAGCAATTCGTCATCGTGTTCAGCGAGCTTCTCGACAAGGACTCTCCTTGCCTCCAAGGCGGGAGCCTTGTCGACATCGGGAGTCTCTATCGCCTTTGGGTCGGTTCCAGGCTCCCCGTCAAAACTCCAAGCCTGCATCGTCACCAAGTCGACAACACCGTAAAACGCCGACTCACTACCAAGTGGGTATTGTATGGCAAAAGGCTTAGCTTTCAGCCTGTCCTCTATCATCGATATGGTACGGGCGAAGTTGGCGCCCACCCGGTCCATCTTGTTGATAAAACAGACTCGGGACACCTGGTATTTGTTGGCTTGCCGCCAGACAGTTTCCGACTGCGCCTCAACGCCGGCGACAGCGTCAAACACCACGACCCCTCCGTCGAGCACTCTCAGGCTTCGCTCGACCTCGGCTGTGAAATCGACGTGACCGGGTGTATCGATAATATTGATGCGGTGGTCCTTCCAGTAACACGTGGTGGCGGCAGCTGTGATAGTAATGCCTCGCTCGCGTTCTTGGTCCATCCAGTCCATCACGGCTGTGCCATCGTCAACCGCACCAACCTTGTAGGTCTGTCCTGTATAGAACAGGATCCTCTCGGTCACGGTCGTCTTACCGGCATCAATATGAGCGATGAACGCCATATTTCTGATGTCGTTCAGAGGATAGCGCGCGGCGCTCTTCTCTTTTGTGTCAGTCTTTGTTACGGGTCTTACCATTCTACTTGGGTCAAATCCTTACCATCTGTAATGGGCGAACGCCCTATTTGCCTCAGCCATCTTGTGGGTGTCGTCACGCTTCTTAATAGTCGCGCCCTGCCCCTTCGAGGCGTCAGTGAGTTCGCCAGCCAGTTTGTCAGCCATCGACTTTCCAGAACGAGCCACGGCCGAAGCCACCAGCCAGCGCATGGCAAGTGTCAACGCGCGACCCGCAGGCACCTCGACAGGAACCTGATATGTCGCACCACCAACGCGACGACCCTTAACCTCGAGTTGAGGAGTGGCATTCTTCACTGCCTGTTCCAGAACGGCGACGGCAGGCTTGGATTCCGACTGCTCCATCTTTTCCATCGCGCCGTAGACTATCTTCTCTGCAACGCTCTTCTTGCCTTGCTTCATAATCCGGTTAACCAGCTTAGAAACGGTAACATTCTGGTACCGCGGATCAGGTATTGGCTCTCTGAGTAGTTTTCGGCTTCGCCTCGGCATATTATCTCCTTAAGCAGTCGTCGCAGCAGCCTTGGCTTTCTTTGCGCCATAGAGGCTGCGGCCGCGCTTTCGATTGGCAACACCGGTCGCGTCGAGAGCGCCACGAATTATGTGATACCGTACACCCGGTAGATCAGGAACCCTGCCTCCACGGACAAGCACAACGGAGTGCTCCTGCAGCTCGTGCCCCTCACCGGGGATATAGGCTGTCACTTCGATGCCATTGGTCAGTCTGACCTTGGCGATCTTGCGCAAAGCAGAATTAGGCTTCTTGGGGGTGGTTGTCTTTACCTGGAGACAGACGCCCCTCTTTTGCGGGGAACCATCTCCACGCTTGGTCCGGTTCTTAAGAGCATTGAAAACAAACCTGAGCGCCGGAGTTTTGCTCTTTTTCCCCGGCCTGGTACGCCCTTTACGCACGAGCTGATTAATAGTCGGCAAGTGCTTTCTCCTATCTTCAGAATCGAAATGGATGAGCCTGAGCTCATCCATTCACGGCGACAGGCCTCTTGTGTGCCGGTGAAGCCTGCACTAACCTGTGACTTGAATAACTAGTGCCAAAAGCGAATGTTACCATAGCTACCTGGCACTGTCAACTAAGACAGCCTTCGTTCTTGCCTTTCGAAAGCTGTCTCGACGAGCTTTACCCGGAGTCTACAAGGATAGCAGCAATTAGTCTTCACTTCAACCTCCGGATAGCCGCGTTTACGCCGCCTGTGCAATAATAGGGGCGGTTCCGGGAGGAGAGCAGTAATGCCAACCAAAGTCAGTCTTTGTCTCACCAAACATCGCGAAGAGGGCGTCCTCCACGCGTTGGGGCTTCTGGAAGTGAACCCTGTCAAGGGAAAGAACGTTGTCCTGAAGCCGAACTTCAACAGCGCCGACCTCTGTCCGGGTTCGACTCACATCGACACCCTGAGAGCATTGATTACGACGGTCAAAGACATGGGCGCGCGGTCGATCACGTTGGCCGAGCGAAGTGGGCCAGGTGATCCGACGCGAGTAGTGATGGAAAAGAAAGGGGTGCTTGCCCTGGCGAAGGAGTTGGGATTCGCTATTGTGAACCTTGAGGAAATGCCCGCTCATGGATGGATGCACTTCGTTCCGCCGCAAAGCCATTGGGCCGATGGTTTCATGTTCCCGGTTATCTACCACAACGCCGAGTGCGTGGTCTCCACATGCTGCCTCAAGACCCATCAGTACGGGGGGCATTTCACGTTATCTCTGAAACTGGCGGTGGGCATGGTTCCGAGGATCGACCAGCCATACATGCAGGAGATGCACCGCTCGCCATATCAGAGGCAGATGATCGCTGAATTGAACACAGCCTATAGTCCAAGCCTGATCGTCTTGGACGGAATAGATGCATTTGTGAAAGGAGGGCCGGCCAGCGGCACTCGTGTTGAGGCAGGGGTAATGCTGGGAGGGACTGACCGCATTGCCATCGATGCGGTCGGAGTCTCAATCCTGCGTCATCTCGGGACAACCCCTGAGGTCGCTAAAGGCCCGGTCTTCAAGCAGGACCAGATAGCACGAGCCGTGGAGCTCGGCCTCGGGGTACAGTCTCCCGAAGAGATCGAGATTGTGACGCCAAACGCTGAAAGCGCCAGATACGCCGAAAAGATCCGGGAGATACTGAATAGTTGAGTTCGGTGATAGCGAGTTTCCATTACGAATGCCCGTTGTCCATCACCGCTGCGTTTCAGAAATGACCATGGGTCAATTTGACGGAACAGTCACTAGTAACACGTCCATGTTCCATGGGGATGCCGCGGACCTGGAAAGAAGATTCAGCGACATACGCCTGATGTGGCTTCACGCTCCTCATATCGCCAAGGCCGCCCGCCCAGGTCAGTTCGTGATGGTGAAGTGTGACGATTTGACCCTGGCGCGTCCCATCAGCATTCATCAAGTCGACGGTGAAAATGTCGCTTTGTTTTTCTCAGTGCTGGCCGACGGTAAAGGGACCGCCTGGCTCAGCCGGCGAGTAGAGGGACAAAAAGTCCAATTGCTGGGCCCGCTTGGCAACGGTTTCACTGTCAATTCCAGTTCCCGGAGACTGGTGCTCATAGGCGGAGGGATGGGGATAGCTCCCCTGAACTTCCTGGCACAGACCACTGTCTCCCAGGGGAAAACCGTGACCCTTTTGATGGGAGCGAAGACGGATTCACTTCTTTATCCTCAACGGCTTCTCCCTGCAGAAGTTTCCGTCTCAGTTGCCACCGAGGACGGGTCTGCGGGCCATCATGGTCTCATAACCGAAATTATCGAGAGACATGCTCCGACGGCCGATCAAGTATTCGCTTGCGGTCCGTCACCCATGTACCGGCAAATGGCAATGAACAGACGGAAATACGGCCTTGACATGCCCGTCCAGGTCTCGCTGGAGGCAAGGATGGCTTGCGGCCACGGCGTTTGTTACAGTTGCACGCTCAAAACAAGACAGGGCTTGAAACAAGTATGCAAGGACGGCCCGGTCTTCCACCTGAACGAACTGATTGTTTGATCAGTTCAGGGACCCGCAAAGCGTTCCGCACGTTGAGTATCGAGGCACGAATGGTCTTCACCGGAACTCTTCAGATTGAAACCCAAGGGGACATGGATATCATCGACATCACACCCAGGATCGCCGGCTTTCTTGGAGAAAGCAAGCTTGCGTCGGGAGTAGTCACTGTTTACGTCTCACACACCACGGCCGGAGTGTCCGTAATCGAATGTGAAACTGGGCTGCTCAGTGATTTCAAACGCATGTTTGAGAGGGTATACCCGACGGCTATCCGCTACGAACATGACAATCACTCTACTGAGGGAAACGGGTATGCTCACGTGCGGGCGTCGATGGTGGGACCTTCGGTAGCGGTCCCCTTCGTTCAGGGCACTATGTCACTTGGCATCTGGCAGAGGATCGTTCTGGTGGACTTTGACAACGGCCCCAGGTCTCGCCACGTGATTGTCCAGATAATGGGTGCATGAAACCTCCCCACCGCATTGGCTGCTGTGATTCGCGGAAAACCTTTGCGCTTCTCACCCTTGACCGCATTTTTGGCGTGACAATATAATGGTGAAGGCGTGTCTGCCCATAAACGCAGAGTCTAGATAAGGTGGTGTCCACATGGCAAACCAGATTGGCAAGCGTTACGTCTGCACGAAGTGCGGGGCTGAACTAATTGTGACGAAGGGCGGAACGGGGACGCTTCAGCATTGTGGCCAGAATATGGAACAAAAGAAGTAGGGAGCTGAAAAGGAGATCTCCATGGCTAGTGAGCTAGGTAAGAGATATCGCTGCAAGAAATGCGGCACGGAAGCGCTGTGTGTCAAGGCTGGCGAAGGCACCCCTTCCTGCGATGGCGAGGATATGGAACTCGTGCAACCGAGACCTGTTCCCTCTTCTGACTAAACTGACAGCCGACCGCGGGACGACTCAATTAGTGCGACCGAGTCGATGCCTATTTGTTGTGCTCAAGGAGCGAGAAGAACTCGCTCCTTGTTTTTGATCGGCTGCGGAAGGTGCCCCTGACCGCCGACGTAAGTATCCGGCTCCCCGGTTTCTTTATCCCACGCATGGTCATACAAAGATGCTCCGCTTCAATTACAACGCCCACCCCATCCGGCCGGATACCTTGAACGATCGCCTCGGCTATCTGAGTAGTCATTCGTTCCTGTAATTGAGGCCTGCGCGCAATAGTTTCAACCACCCTCGCGATCTTGCTCGCCCCAACCACCCTTCCGCTGGTATTCGGTATATATCCCACGTGAGCCAGCCCGTAGAAGGGCAGCAGATGGTGCTCGCACATCGAATAGAAGGGAATGTCTTTCAGCACGACCATTTCGCGATGGCCTTCCTCGAAGCCGACCGCCAGTTCTTCACAAGGGTCGACGCCAAGGCCACTAAAGAGTTCTTCAAACATCTCCGCCACCCGGTTGGGAGTACCGACGAGGCCCTCCCTGGTCGGGTCTTCGCCGATGGCCGGGATGATCTCAGCCACTGCCTTTCTTATAGCTTCTTTATCAACCATACGATTAGGCCCACCCAAGACCGCGTTCGATCGACGCCATGTCAGGCTCGACCTCTAGAAACTTCGCCGGGCTTTTTAAGACGATATCAGTATCCTTCAGGCCATTTCCAGTCACAACGCAGACAACTCTCTTTCCAGAGAAGTCTGTGCCCGCTTGCGCAAGTTTGAGCAACCCGGCCAGGGGCGCAGCTGACGCGGGCTCCCCAAATACTCCCGCCTTGCTCGCCATCATTCCCTGTGCCGCAAGGATCTGATCGTCAGTCACCGTTCCTATGCTCCCCTGGGACTCGTCCCTGGCCGCCACAGCCTTCTTCCAACTCGCCGGATTGCCTATCTTGATCGCTGTCGCGACTGTGTGTGGATCGTCTACGGGTCGCCCCAACACGAGGGGGGCCGCTCCCTCAGCCTGAAAGCCAGTCATCTTCGGCAGCGTCTTCGATCTGCCAAGTCTATGATACTCTTTGAATCCCATCCAGTAAGCACTTATGTTGCCAGCGTTCCCCACCGGGATTACTAGATAGTCCGGCGCGTCGCCAAGGACATCGACGATTTCAAACGCCGCGGTCTTTTGCCCCTCGAGTCTGAACGGGTTCACCGAATTCACCAACGTGACAGGATGTCTGGAAGTAAGCGCGAGCACCATTTCCAGCGCCTTGTCGAAATTCCCATTGACGGTGACAATTTTGGCCCCGTAAATGATCGCCTGGGCCAGTTTCCCCAGAGCTATGTTTCCTTTTGGCACCATGATTATCGCATCGAGATTGCAGTGGGCGGCGTACGCGGCGGCAGAGGCGCTCGTATTGCCGGTTGACGCGCACATCACAGACTTGCTGCCAGCTTCCAACGCCTTGGCTATCGCCATTACCATGCCGCGGTCTTTGAAAGACCCCGTAGGATTACAGCCTTCAAACTTGAAATAAAGCTCCTTACACCCCACTTCAGATTCGAGACGCTTGGCCCTGATCAAAGGCGTGTTCCCTTCACCCATTGAGAAGACAGGTGTGGAAGGACCTATTGGCAGGAAGTCTTTGTATTTGAAGAGGACTCCGCTATTCATCATGTTCACCAGACCAAAACCTACTGGGCATTGGGCACAAAAACCGGCCTAGCTTCCGCCAGGTCTCACAAGAGTCTTCCCGCCTCTGCACAAGGGACAATTCTCAGGCTTGTACAAGAGTTCGTCAGTCTTGTGGCAGGCGAACAAAGGATACCCGAACTCGTTACGCCTTTCGGAACGGTCCACCAAAATCCCTATCCCCACAATGTTCCCCTTAAGCTTCCTGACTGCGTCTATCGTTTCGTTGATTGAACCACCGGTAGTCATAATGTCGTCTACGATTAGGACACGCTCGCCCGGTTCGATCTTGAACCCGCGTCTGAATGCCCTCTCTCCGGTGGACGCCTTCTCAGCAAAAATGCCTCGCACGCCCAGCTGACGAGCTACTTCGTATGCCAGTACAACCCCACCTGTAGTAGGCCCAGCCACCACGTCCACTCGCTGGTCCTTGAACCGGTTCGCAATCATCCGGCAAAGCTCTTCAGTATAGGCGGGGTACTGCAACACCTGAAACTTCTCCCAATAAACGGGAGAATGTAGGCCTGAAGCGAGAAGAAAATGCCCTTTCCTGATTACTCCTGCCTTGCTTAGAATCTCTTCAGCGTCGTTCATACGCCCCATTTCAATATCCCTTGGTTTGCCAACGCGCAACTCCTACGGCACCGCTGACACTAGGTCTTCCACTGGGTGTCTGTTAGCTGCCAGACCCCAGTCACCGGGAGGCCATGTAGACAGCCATGTCTTGCCCGCAATATCACGCATTGGGACCAACCACCCATATCTGGAATCGTCCGCGACGTTGCGATGATCTCCGAGGACAAAGATCTCGCCTTCAGGTATTGTTTGTCCGACAAACGGCCTGGTATCAGGGTATGTTATATACGGCTCTTCTAGGCGAATAATCTTGCCATCCGCCTCGTGGACGTACACCGTCCCGTTCCTTAGTTCCACAGATTCACCAGGAAGACCGATGACGCGCTTAATCAGGTTGCTATTACGGTCGTGTGGAGATTTGAAGACTATGACATCGCCACGCGTTGGAGGGTGCAGCTTGTATATCAGTTTGTTCACCAACACCCATTGCCCGGTTTGGAAATTGGGTTGCATACTTGGTCCATCTACTCGGTAGCTCTGGACGGCAGTTCGCAACCCGAGATACACCACCACAGCGATGAGCAGGGTGACAACAATGTCGCGGACAGCACCTTTCATCTCGCCGAAAACAACCTCAAATCAAACACATCGTACTTCGGGATGCTCGCGTTTCTAAAGCTCTGGCAGGGGTTGGTTCAGGCCCGCCCTTCCTCAGTTCGCAGATTCGAGGAGGGGGTAGCCGAAACACTGCCTGAAGTCACTTTCTCGGCGACTTTCCTGAAGTGATAACCGAAGACGGCGAGGTTGAAAGAGATAGGCAGAAGCCGCGGGCGCCGCACCGAAGTGGAAATCAATAACTGCCAGAAATGCGCCCGTCCTTTGTCCAGCACTCCGAGAACCCAGATAATTCTGAAGAAAGCCGGAACATGAAACCATCGGAAGGCCTTCGCTACCCTCAGCTTGGGTGGCTTGTACTCTTTCAGGAACGTCGAGATTCTGGGATAGTAATGGCGCGGAGAATAGATGGTATTCAGGATATGTCTGTAACCCTCGAGCAGCGTCTGGCGATTCATCTTAGGCTCAAAGTTGAGAGACGAATCGGTATTGTCGCCACTCATGTCGGAGAGGAGTCTATTCTCCTTCTTCATCCGCTGGTATAGCCTTGTCCCACGCGGGGCATTGAGCAACCCCACCATCGCGGCCACAATTCCGGTCTTCTCAATGAAGTTGATCTGAGACTTGAATATGGTCGTTGGGTCGCTGTCAAAACCTACTATGAACCCACCCTGTACCTCAAAACCATGGTTCTGTATAGACTTGACGCACTGGGCAAGATCCCTACCCGTGTTCTGCGACTTGTTGCACTCAGCCAGGCTGTCCTCATTCGGTGTTTCTATCCCAATGAAAACCCGGTTGAAACCCGCTCGAGCCATCAGTTGCATCAATTCTTCATCGTCGGCAAGATTGATCGACGCTTCGGTGAAAAACGAGAAGGGGTGCCGATGATTTTCCGACCAATTCGCCATGGCCGGCAGAATCTCTGCCTTCAGCTTTTTCTTATTCCCGATGAAATTGTCATCTACGATGAACACGCTGCCACGCCAGCCGGCGCTACGCAACGCATCTAGTTCCGCTTCCAGGCGCTCCCTCGATTTGGTCCGAGGTTGATGGCCATTAAGCAGCACAATGTCGCAAAACTCACAGTCGAACGGACATCCCCTTGAATACTGGATATTCATTGTTGCGTAGTGTCTCATATCTATCAGAGACCACTGGGGAATCGGAGTATTATCGAGGGAAGGGCGCTCCATCGAACGATAGACCGGCTTGGCGCAACCTGCCGCGAGGTCCGTTAGAAACTCAGGAAGGGTGACTTCCGCCTCACCCAAAACCAGGTGGGACACCCCCGGATGCGTTTCCTCGGCCATGGTGAAGTACGATCCTCCGGCCACAACCTTTGTCCCGAGGCGATTGCAGCGGTCGATGATTTCGCGAGCTGATTTCTTTTGAACGGCCATAGCGCTCAAGAATACGTAATCGGACGCCTTGATATCCTCGTCCTTGAGCGGACTCACATTAAGGTCAACGAGCTTCTTTTCCCACTCCTGAGGCAACATCGAGGCGACAGTCAGTAAGCCAAGTGGGGGAAACGAAGCTTTCTTAGCTACAAAACGGAGCGCGTGCCGGAAGCTCCAAAAGGTGTCGGGGTAAGCAGGGTACACCATGAGAATTCTCATAACCGCTCCCATCGCCAGGTCCAAGTCCCAGTCTGGACAACCTCGAGTCATTATGCTACTCTGGAATATCCGGTGTCAATCGCCGGGAAGCTGATTATGCTTGACACCAGTCTTGAGGGCTGGTAGCATTTTTCTTTTGGAGGCCCAATATTTACGCGATCATTGAAACCGGCGGAAAGCAATATCGGGTTTCGCCCGGACAGGAAATTGAAGTCGATTTTCTGGATGCGATAGACGGCAGTACCGTTGAACTCGACCGAGTGTTACTGTTCGGTGACGGCGAGAAGGTTACCCCTGGCAAGCCCACCGTCGAGGGTGTGAAAGTTGTCGCAACCTCCAAGGGAGATGCCCGGGGCCGCAAAGTAACATCTTTCCGGTACAAGAGCAAGACACGATATAACAAGAAGAAAGGGCATCATCAGACCTACACTCGCCTATCCATTGACAAGATCGTCACTCCGGACAGCGCAAGCGCTGAGAAACAGGAAGAGCCTGCCAAGAAGCGGACCAGGCGGACCAAGAAAGAGGTAACTGAAAATGGCGCATAAAAAGGGGGCCGGAAGGACCCATAACGGTCGAGACAGTGCGGGTCAACGTCTCGGAATTAAGAAATATGCAGGCGAGACCGTAAGCGCCGGCGCGATTATCGTTCGACAGCGCGGCAGCGAAATCAAAGCGGGGACTAACGTGGGGACTGGCAAAGATTTCACGCTCTATTCTTTGGTTGACGGGGCCGTCAAATTCGAACCGGCCAGCAAGACCAGGAGGAAAGTTAGCGTTTACGCTATCTAGGATATGAAAGAGAAGATACATCCACAGTACTACCCCGACGCTCAGGTGATCTGCGCCTGTGGCAACAGCTTCACTACTGGTTCAACACAAAAAGTAATCAAGGTTGAGCTTTGCAGCAAGTGCCATCCATTCTTGACGGGCGAACGCCGCATGATGGACACGGCCGGTAGAGTCGAGAGGTTCAAGCGGCGCTATCAAGCCAAGGATACTAAGGACCAGAAGGCCGCTGAGGCCAAGAAGTAACTCCCAGCAGTTCGATTCGTCGATGTCAACGGAGCGGCCCAATGCCGCTCCGTTTTGTTTGGTACCCTATTCAAGCTCGCGGCGTCTGCGGAGGACAATGGCTGAAAGATATTACTACGGCGGGCAGGCTGTCATCGATGGAGTGATGATCCGCGGCAGAACGTCTTTAGTTACTGCTGTAAGACATCCCAATGGGTCCATCGTCACAGATACACAGGTACTATCGCAACTCTACTCCGGACGGGCACGACACCTTCCTTTCCTGCGAGGGGTCATCGTTCTTATTGAATCGCTCGTGCTTGGAATCAAGTCTCTGATGTACTCCGCCAACATCTCACTCGAAGAGGAACAGGAAAAGGTATCAGGGCCTCTCATCTGGCTCATGCTCGCTGTCGCTCTCGGCATGGTGGTGGTTCTGTTCTTTATCATCCCGCTGCTCCTGACAAAACTGCTCCATATCCAGTCATCTATTCTTTTCAACCTGGTAGATGGCTTGATCCGCGTGACAATTTTCGTAATATATTTCCGCGTTATGGGTACTATGCGGGACCTTCGCCGGCGTCTTCGCCTATCACGGCGCCGAGCACAAGGCCGTGAATGCCTACGAGGCAGGGGCAACGCTGGACGTTGCGTCGGTACAGAGATACAGCACATCGCACGTAAGATGCGGCACCAGCTTTCTCTTCGCAGTGGTCATCATCTCGGTACTGGTGTTCTCCCTCGCCGGAGTCCATTCTACGTGGATCATGGCACTTACCAGAGTTCTCCTCGTTCCTGTGATTTCCGGGATAAGCTACGAATTGATCTATTTCGCCGGCAGGCACACCGAGAACGTAGTGGCAAGAACTGTATCAAGACCGGGCCTGTGGCTGCAGGCGTTGACCACACGGCAGCCGGATGACAGCCAGGTCGAAGTGGCCGTTGTCGCCCTGCAGAAGGTGATCGATTCGGAACGGACCGTGATTGCCAGTCCAAGTCAAGGAGTAGCGAGCGCTCCATCATAGAACGGTGCCGCCAGTGAACTCAGGCCCTCACGCTATATTCGCAACCACAATAATGCTGCCGGTAGAGTCTCCACTCTTTGGCGAGCTCGCCCGAACGCTTGAAACCATCCTGTTTCTTGAAGTCCCTTACGAGGAAATGCTCTCCCGCCAGATCAATGCCGACCTGGTTCACGGCGGCCGCCTTCTTCCTAGGGCTGACGGTGAGAGTGGTCGTAAAGGCATCCGCTCCACGATCTTTCATGAAATCGTAGGCCCTCCCCAACCTGAGGCGATAGCAGACCAGGCACCTCGAACCGTCTTCCGGCTCGTCCCGCAAATGACCGGCAACCCGGTACCATTCGTCGGGTACATAAGCGGGAGCTTCAAGTGGGAAATCAAGGTTCTCGGCGACTAACCGGGCAACATCCAGTCGTTTTTCAAACTCAAGGGGAGGATACACATTGGGGTTGTAAAAGAATCCGATGATGTCGTGATTCTCTTTCTTCAGTCTTTCTGCGACGGCTGCTGCACAGACTCCGCAGCAGATGTGAAGGACTATTTTCACTAGCTTTGACTTTCGCTTTGCATCGCCCTTTCGATCTCGTTGAAGTCGTCAAAGTGGCAGTGGGCGACGCCAGACTCAATGCACTTTCGAAGCAACGTGCCGGTAGCGAAGATTCTGTCGCATTGCCGGGCTGGAACATAGTCCGATGAACCGTCGCCTATGTAGACTACACGGTAACCCTCATCCAGGAAATGCGACACGAACCTGGCTTTGAAAGCATCATCAACAGGCCGTCCATCAGGACCGTAATATTGCACTGAGAGGGAATTGCCGCCAAAACGTGTACTGGCTGCGTGTACTTCGACATCCTGAAGGCCTTCGCGCGCCAGAATGTCTTCAATATAGAAGTCCAACCCGTTGCTGACGATCGCGAGCCTGAGCCCAGTGCGCCTGCAGAAACTCACAAACTGGCGGAAACCAGGGCGTACCTTCACCTTCCCTTCGATCGACTTTAGCATTTCCTCCCTGGTCGCAGTCACTAGACCGAAGGCTTCATCATTGAACTTACCCACTGTCATGAGACCAGCTTCATAAACCCGATTGATCTCCCGCCAGTCGCCTCTGGCAAACGTGTCAAGCATCAGGAAACTGGCGTCTTCGAAAGTGACAGTGCCGTCAAAGTCGCATTGAATCAGTGTGGGGGCGGCTTGCCTTGCGGACGGTTGGATCATGCTGGTTGGCTTCGTAATTCAATTCTACCAAGCTGGGGCCGGTATTGTATACGCGGGCTAGCCGGGCTTGACAGCCATCATGGATCGCATGTGGGTGATATCGTCCAGCCACAGCTTGGGCTCCGCCTCAGAAGGCATTCGCCAATCGCCCCTGGGCGACAGGCTGACAGAGCCGACTTTCGGACCTTCGGGGAGGCACGTTCGCTTGAATTGATTCGCGAAGAATCGCCGGATGAAGCTTCTTTCCCACTTCTCTATCTCGTCCAGAGAGTATCTCTTTTCGAAGAGACCTTGACCGGAGACCAGATTGCAGAGGTAGAGTATCTTTCCGGGCGCCATCCCGAATCTGATGAACGGATACAGGAAGAAGTCCGCCAGTTCCACAGGGCCGATAACCTCTTCACTTAATTGGGTGATCTTGCCTTCTTCGGGTCGCTGCAGCTCAGGCGAGATCGGCGTGTCCAGGATATCATGCAATATCGCGTGCGCCGGACTATCTGCGAGTTCCTCTTCCGCCACCCACCTCACGAGATACTGCACCAGAGTCTTCGGCACTGACGCGTTGACGTGATAGTGAGACATGTGGTCGCCCGAGAAGGTGGACCACCCCAATGCTATCTCGGTAAGATCTGCCGTTCCCAGAAGAAGGGCATCCACTTGGTTTGCCTTGTTGAAAAGGAAATCAGTCCGATACCTGGCCTGGACATTCTCGAACACTACGTCGCCATCGCCCGCATGTTCCAGGTCTCGGAGATGGCTTTCGCTGCTCTCAACAATGCTCACCTCGGTCAGACTCACGCCTAGCGAACGCGCAAGCTCAATGGCGTTCTTCTTCGTACGCCCTGTCGTGCCAAACCCGGGCAAAGTGAATGCCTGAATGTTCTGGCGCGGCAGCTTACAGAAGTCCATCGTCTTCGCTGCGACCAGCAAAGCATGTGTCGAATCAAGTCCGCCAGAGATGCCTATCACCAGTCTCTGTTTCTTCGCTCCGCGCAGCTTCTGGGCCAGGCCGGCGATCTGCATCGAGAATATATCGCGGCATCGTTCAGCCCTTCTGGCTGTGTCTTGAGGCACAAACGGGTAGGCGTCCAGAGAGCGAACCAGCGCTCCCGCCGGGGGGTCTGTCACTTCGACGTCGACCATACGGCAAGGCTCGACCTGAGAAGCCATGATTCTGAAGCTGTTCTTGTTTCTGCGGTCGTAAACGAGGCGTTCGACATCTATATCGTTCACCAGCAGCTGGGGCTCCGAAACAAGTACCTCAGACTCTTTGAGTATTACTCCGTTTTCAGCGATTAGGGCGTGTCCGCTGTAAACGATATCGTTTGACGACTCGCCTATCCCCGAAGACGTGTAGCAGTATGCAGCCGAACATCTTCCTGATTCGGAGGACAGCATCGTTCTGCGCCATTCTGACTTCCCCAGAATCTCGTTGCTGGCGGACAGGTTGACCAGGATGGTTGCGCCGGCAAGAGCCTGACTCTCGTGGGGAGCGAGAGGCAGCCACATGTCCTCACAAATCTCCACTCCTACCAACGCGTCGCCGCCGTTCAGCCTGAACAACACGTCAGGCCCAAAAGGAGCTGATTGGCCGGCTAGCGTGACCGACTCGATGTTCGGGTCCGATCCGCTCCACCACCTCTCTTCATAGAACTCCTTGTACGTAGGCGGAAGGGACTTGGGGACAACTCCTGCGATCATCCCAGACGACAGCCCAACAGCGCAATTGAAGATCCGCTGGCCGGCTGCTACAGGCATGCCCACGAAGATCAGCATTGGCGGGCCGGCTGCACTCAGCTTCAGGAGACGCCCAAGCCCACTCTCAGCTTTCTGTAGGAGCACTCTGTGATGGACCAGGTCCGCAAGCGTGTAGCTGGTAAGCGCCATCTCGGGAAACGCCAGGACCTGCACTCCGAGATCTCGTGCCTGTTCCACGATCTTGGCTATCTCGGACACATTGAAGTCAACGTCGGCTACCCGTAACGCGGGGACGGCCACTCCAACTCGAACAAACCCCAAGGTTCCGGTAAGGCTAACCCTGCCTTTTCTGGAAGGTGGCATTTCTTCGATCCTTTACTGCGAGAGCAGCTGGCTCGGACTACAAAATCGGATAGTACTTTTCCAGCTCATACCCGGTGACCTGAACCCTGTACTGGTCCCATTCAATCCTCTTATTCTTCACGAAAGCGTCGAAAAGGTGGTCGCCGAGAGTCTCACGCATTAACTTGCTATTCTCGAAAAGCTGAAGCGCCTCCTGAAGGCTGCCGGGAAGCTGACCAATGCCTCGCCTGTTTCTTTCTGCCTCGCTCATGTGGTATACGTTTTCTTCCACGGGTGGGGGCAGTTCCAGCCCTTCCTTTATTCCCGCCAGGCCGGCGGCTAGAAGTACGCTGAAGCACAGGTATGGGTTGGCGGCGGGATCGGGAGAGCGTATCTCAAATCTTGTCTCTTTTTCGCCACCAACCTTGTAGTTCGGCAGCCTGATCAAGTCAGAGCGATTCCGTTGTGCCCAGGACAGGTACACCGGAGCCTCATATCCCGGAACAAGTCGCTTGTATGAATTGACCCACTGGCTCGTTACTGCGGTGAACTCAGGCGCATACTTCAGCAGTCCCGCCAGAAAGCTTCCACCAATCTTCGACAGATAATATTTCGATTTGGGATCAAAGAACGCATTCGAGTCTCCACGGAAGAGTGACTGATGGACGTGCATGCCGCTTCCATTGATGCCGAAGACTGGCTTTGGCATGAACGTCGCGTACACGCCATGCATCAGAGCGATCTGCTTGACTACCAGTCGGTAAGTCATCACGTTATCGGCCATGGTCAGAGCATCGTCGTAGCGCATGTCAATCTCATGCTGGCTGATGGCAACTTCATGGTGCGACTTGTCAACAGCTATGCCCAATTCCTCCAACGCCAGTACGGTGTCTCGTCTCAAATCATGCGCCGCGTCATGGGGGTCCATATCGAAATAACCGCCATTATCGAGCGGTTCGGTCCCCTTGTTGTCCTTGAAGTAGAAGTACTCCAGCTCGGGACCCACGTAGTAAATGTATCCGAGATCAGCAGCCTTCTTCAGATTTCGCTTCAAAACATACCGAGGGTCGCCATCGAAGGGGACCAGTTCGGGCGTGTATACGTCGCAGATCATCCTCGCGACCGGTCCATACTCTCTGGGCCTCCATGGAAGCAGCTGAAAAGTATCTGGGTCTGGCATCGCGATCATATCGCTTTCGTCGATGCGGACAAATCCTTGAATGGATGATCCGTCAAAACCGACCCCGTCCTCGAGGGCTCCCTCGAGTCCCTCTACTGGAATGGCAAAACTCTTCAGAAAACCCAGGATGTCGGTGAACCACAGTCGGACGAACTTAACGCCTTGTTCCTTGGCGGTCTTCAGGACATAGGCCTTGGCTTCTTTAGCGCTTTTCTCGGGGAGAGGCATAGGTCCTCCTCACGTTTCCGGAATGCCGGAATTATATCATATAGACACGCCGCGTCCTTAAGGTCTGGCCAGCATCGAGCAATCCACATCTCTTCTATGGGTTGGTTCTGCCAAGTCTGCAGCGCATAAGACAGAGGAGGGCACCCTTGAGGGTGCCCTCCTCTGTCGCAGATCTGAACAGGCCCAGATGTCGTAATAAAGATAGAACTCGTAAGGGTGATGGCGTAGCGCCACTGCCTCATATTCGACTTTGATTTTTAGGATGAGTGCCGTCTACCGACTGGCCACACTCTGGCGCTCTGAATGTGGAAGTGCGACTTCACCCTTTTCACCGGTGCGCACCCGGCATATCTGTTCCACGGGAATGACGAAGATCATCCCGTCGCCGATGTCTCCAGTGCGGGCAGCTTCGCACACGATATCGACCACCGTGGAGACGTCCTCGTCCCTGACGACAACCTCCACTTTTACTTTGGGAAGAAGGTCAACCCTGTACTCGCCAACTCTCCATTGAAGCGAGAGCCCTTTTTGCTGCCCGCGGCCCCGGACCTCCGTGCTGGTCAGGCCGATGAATCCTCGCTCTTCAAGGCTCGCCTTGACCGCCTCGAACCGTTCTTCCCGGATAATCGCTTCCACCATTTTCATCTATGGGAGACCTCCGTAAGCTCTTTCACCGTGCTGAGATATGTCCAGACCGACCCTCTCTTCGACTTCGTTGACTCTCAGGCCGATGGTTGCCTTGACGGCCTGCGCCAGAAGCCAACTAGCTCCAAAAGAGTACGCCCACACCACCGCTACCGCGACGAACTGCTTGCCAAGAAGCGCGACGTTGCCCCCTATCAGACCGTTTGCCCCAGCAGAGTTTACGGACGCCAGGGCGAAGATCCCGGTAGCGATGGCTCCCCATGTTCCACCCATCCCATGGCAGGCCCAAACATCGAGTGACTCATCCACGCCCATCTTCCTTGCACGAAAGACCATCAGGTAGTAAGAGATGAGCGACGCGATCGCACCGATCGGAATGCCGGCCCAGGGGGGGACGAACCCCGCCCCAGGGGTGATCGCAACCAACCCCACGACAGCTCCGGTAACGGTGCCGAGTAAAGATGGCCTCTTGTGAAACCAGCTCAGGAGCATCCATGTGAAAGCAGCGGCAGCGGCAGCGGTGTTGGTAGCCACGAAGGCACTCGAGGCAAGGCCGCCCGCTGTAAGAGCGCTGCCTGCATTAAAGCCGAACCAGCCAAACCACAACAGGGCCGCGCCGAGAACGACCATGCCTATGTTGTGAGGTTCCATGGCATCTTTCTTGTAGCCCTTTCGCGGACCGAGCACCATGGCCAGAGCCAGGGCTGCTACGCCGGCGTTAATGTGGACAACCGTTCCACCTGCAAAATCAAGGGCCCCTAGCTTGGACAGCCAGCCTCCTGACGCCCACACCCAATGCGCCACCGGGGCGTACACTAGCGTTAGCCACAGGCCAGCAAACACCATCAAAGCGCTGAACTTCACCCTCTCCACCACCGCGCCTGTGAAAAGCGCAACGGTGATAATGGCAAACATGCCCTGGTACATCATGAACGCCAGATGAGGCACTGTAGTCGCGTACGTGGACGAGGGACTCTGGCCTACGTTAGCAAGGCCAAACCAGTCCAGGCCCCCTATTATCCCTGCCTTGTCCGGACCGAAGCTGAGACTATACCCATACAAAACCCAGAGCAGGCCCACCATCGCCAGAATCGCGAAGCTCATCATGATGGTGGAAAGCGCATTCTTCCGCCTTACCATCCCGCCGTAGAAGAGGGCAAGGCCGGGAGTCATTAGCATCACCAACGCAGCGGACATCAAGATCCAGGCAGTATCGCCCGAGTTGATACCCATCTTTGCTAAACCTCCTCCTTCTTATATTTCTACTATGCGGTTGGTATGTTTCTGACTCATTTCGAGCGTGTTACGCCCGGGTTAAAGTTCCAGGCGCTAAGGAACCGGGCCGGAGAACGTCTCACCGTGCTGGGAAATATCTAGCCCAACACGCTCCTCGACCTCGTTCACTCTGAAACCCACCACTGCCTTAAGTGCAGTGGCAAGCACCCATGTCATGCCAAATGAAAATGCAGCGATTACGCCCACTCCGACTAGTTGCTTCCATAGCAATGCACTTCCGCCAGATATCAACCCGTTGGCCCCGGCTGGGTTAACCGCTACTGTGGCGAAGATTCCGACAGCTATGACTCCCCACGCTCCTCCTATTCCATGGCAGGCCCAAACGTCGAGGGACTCATCCACACCCATCCGTTTCGCTCTGAACAACATCACGTGATATGAGAGGAGCGCCGCGACCACTCCTATGGGCAACCCCGCCCAGGGTTGGATAAACCCCGCCGCCGGTGTGACCGCTGCCAGGCCTACTACAGCCCCGGTAGCCGCTCCCAGTAGGGACGGTCTCCTGTGAAACCAGGACAAAAGCATCCAAGTCAGGCCCGCGGCCGCGCCAGCGGTATTGGTGGCCACAAACGCACTCGAGGCAAGGCCACCGGCAGTGAGCGTGCTTCCAGCATTGAATCCGAACCATCCGAACCACAGCAGGGCCGCCCCGAGCACTACCATCGCTATGTTGCTCGGCTCCATCGGTTCTCTCTCGCGGAAACCTTTTCGAGGACCGAGGACAATGGCGAGTGCCAGAGCGGAGACACCCGCATTCACATGCACTACCAGCCCGCCGGCAAAGTCGAGCGCGCCGAGCTTGCCCAACCACCCACCAGACCCCCAGACCCAATGCGCCACAGGGGCGTACACAAAGGTGAGCCAAAGAATAGCAAATACCATCAACGAGCTGAACCTGATTCTCTCAACTACCGCTCCAGTGAAGAGGGCAACCGTGATGATCGCAAACATGGCCTGATAGATCATGAAAGCTAGGTGAGGCACCGTGGTCGCGTAGACAGTCGACGGCGATTGACCTACGTTGACTAACCCGAACCAGTCGAGGCCTCCAATAATACCTCCCTTATCCGGGCCGAAACTGATGCTATATCCGTAGATTACCCAAAGGACTCCTATCAGAAGCATGATGGCAAAGCTCATCATGATCGTTGATAAGACATTCTTCCGACGGACCATGCCTCCATAGAAAAATGCCAGCCCCGGCGTCATGAGCATGACCAGCGCCGACGAGGTCAGAATCCATGCGGTATCCCCGGCGTTAATCCCCACTTGACGTCCTCCAATAATTCACGAGTTGAGCCAATACGAGCTTTCGGCAGCAAAACACGAAACAACAAGCATATTGCGAAAATGTTTCAGATATGTTTCGTGCACGTTAAATAGAAGCGGGGGCAACTCAACCAGGAGTTGCCCCCGCTTCTGCACTAATGAGGGTCAAAATTTAGCTGTCGGCGCGGCAAACGGTAGCCGATATTCCGAACCGTCTCGATAAACGAGTGTGTGGGATCTTCTATCTTGCTTCTCAATCGTCGGATGTGCACGTCCACAGTTCGATCGCCTCCGAAATAGTCGAACCCCCACACTTTGTCCAACAGCATTTCGCGTGTGCACACTCGGCCCTGATTGATAATCAGAAACTTCAGAAGTTCGTATTCCTTAAAAGTAAGTACAATTGGTCGATCGCCGACGAAGACCTCGCACCGTGCCTGGTCAATCCTGAGATCTCCGCAGACCAACTCTTGCTCGCTTAACGCGTTCGATGTGTGCAGGAGCCGTTTTACCCTGAGCTGCACTTCGTCGATGTTGATGGGCTTGGTGGCGAAGTCGTCGATCTTGCTGAATTGGCCGTTTGCTCGGCCTAGCAGGTCCCCGCGCACGACTCCCAGGATGGGCAATCCGCTGTCTCCTTTGATCTCCGAAGACAGCTCCGATACCCTGGAATAGCTGTCACTCTCAATGATCACCAAATCAGGCTCCTGCCCACCACGCCAGTCTGTTAACGATCCGTCATCGAGAGCAAAGGCACATGTGTAACCGCTCTGGGAGAGATAACGTGTTAGCATCTCCCCACTGGCTCTATCCTGAGCAATAATGGAGACTCTGACCAATTGCCCCCCTAATAGGCGTAAAGACGCCCGTAAGGTCGCAGATACTTTGGCGTAAGTTTGATGTACTTGTCCCCGAGTATCTTGTTCGTGTCGAGTCCGAAGTGCGCTCCGTACTCGGCAAGTAGCCCGTTGAGCACCTCGCGATCGCCGTCGTCTAGGCTGCCCATGCCAACTTCCTTGCCGACCTGATAGTCGTCTACTGTGCCCCGGATGTAGATGACCCCGGCGTGCATCCCCGTGCCTATAAAGTCGGCTTTGTGATGCATGGACCCATTCAAAGTGAGACCAAGCAGGACCAATACGCCTCCCGCCATGTACTCACCGGCGAAGTCCTGCGCCGTTCCACCAACCACCACTATTGGCTTCTTGCCTCTGTACTCTTTCATGTGGATGGCAGCTCGATATCCCACGTTGTCACGCACGAAGATCTTGCCACCGCGAGCCGACATGCCTATGATGTCCCCCGCATGGCCCTCTATCACAATCTCTCCCTCGTTCATTGTGTTGCCACATCCGTCCTGAGCGTTGCCATGAACAGTGATCCGGGGCCCATTCATAAACATGCCAAGGTCGTTTCCGGGAGTACCTTGAATATCAATCGTTACGGGGCGGTCAAGATCTGTACCGATATAGCGCTGCCCGCAGACATTCTTTAGCTCGATGATATCGATGCCACGGGACACAGCATCTCGCAGCTTCGTATTGAGGTCTTTGAACAGGAGGCCACAGGCATCCACAGTGACTCTGGTTTCAACAGTCGTCTTCATTCTAGTCCCCTACCATTCTTACACCGAGGATGTCGAGCTCTTTATCACTTAAGCCGATCCCCCTGAGATGAAGCCGGTTCCCCCGCAGACTCTCGATGGCGTTCACCCCGAGTCCTCCCAGGATATCCTTGAGTTCCAGGCTCCAGCCCCTGAGCAACCCGGCAAGTCTGCGTGAACTGATCTCAGGGTTCAAACGCTTTCCGAGAAATAGGTCGCTTGTCGATATGCCCCAGGCGCATTTTCCGGTGTGGCATTGCTGACAGATGGTACATCCCATAGCCACCAACGCGGCCGTACCGATGTTGACGGCGTCTGCGCCAAGTGCAATTGCTTTCGCAACATCACCTGCGCTTCTGATGCCCCCGGAGATTACGATGGACGCCTGGTTCCGTATGCCTTCTTGTCTCAACCTGGTGTCCACCGCTGCGAGTGCCATTTCGATGGGAATCCCCACGTTATCGCGGATTACCTTTGGCGCCGACCCAGTCGCGCCCCTGAGACCGTCAAGCACGATTATGTCGGCTCCGGCCCTGACCATTCCGCTGGCAATTGCCGCCGAGTTGTGCACCGCAGCAATTTTCACCGAGATGGGTTTCGTGTAATTCGTGGCTTCCTTCAGAGCGAAGATGAGCTGAGCCAAATCCTCGATCGAATATATATCATGTTGAGGTGCAGGAGACAGGGCATCGGTTCCCTTGGGTATCATGCGAACAGCCGATACTTCAGCGCTTACCTTTTCTCCTGGCAAATGTCCGCCTATGCCCGGCTTGGCTCCCTGGCCGATCTTGATTTCCACAATTCTGCCAGCGTCGAGGTACTCCTGATGCACTCCGAACCTACCCGATGCCACTTGAACGATAGTGTTCTGGGCATACTTGTAGAGGCTCGGATGAAGCCCACCCTCTCCGGTATTCCACATTGTTCCCATCTCTGTGGCGGCCCTGGCCAGCGACTCCTGAGCGTTTAGACTGACGGCGCCGTAAGACATGGCCGAGAACATCACGGGCACCAGCAGCTTCACCTGGGGGGCAATATTCGTTTTTAGACTCACCCCGTCCAACCCCACCTCCACCCTGTCCGGCTTCCTGCCCAGGTAAGTAGTCAACTCCATGGGTTCCCGAAGAGGATCAATCGAGGGATTGGTAACCTGACTGGCGTTAAGGACCAGGTGGTCCCAGTACACCTTCTGACCCTTGTCATCACCCATGCCGGTCAGCAGCACGCCACCAGTCTCGGCCTGCTTGATGATGTCTTCGATATACTCCGGTCGCCAGTTGTCATTCTGCCTGTAGGCGAGCTCGTTCTTTTTTATGTTCAACGCTTTCGTAGGGCAGAAAAGGACGCATCGATGGCACCCTACACAATTACCCTCGTTGCTCTTGACCTCGTCGTCATCAGCATCGTAGTAGTGCGTCTCAAAGCTGCATTGGTTCACGCAGACTTTGCACCGGATGCACCTCTCTTTGTTCCGCTCAACTTCGAATCGGCCTGGCAAATAGGTCTTCATGGTTCTTCCTTAGGTCCTCACTGGAATGCCCCTCTGGGCAAGGTACTCTTTTGTCTGTTTGATTGAGTAAGTGCCGTAGTGAAATATGCTCGCCGCAAGCACAGCGTCCGCCTTGCCAGCGACTACCGCCTGGTAGAGGTCTTCGGGAGTTCCCGCCCCGCCGCTGGCGACGACCGGCACCGTGACGCTTTCGGATATTGCTTTAAGAAGCTCAAGATCATACCCTGCTTTCGTTCCGTCAGCGTCGATGCTATTCACCACTATCTCGCCCGCTCCGAGTTGGACTGCCTTCTGAGCCCACTCAACAGCATCCAGTCCTGTGCCTCGGCCCCCGTCGGCGCCCGTGTAAATGAAGACCTCCCAACGGGTGGGATCCAAACCTGGAACTCGCTTGGCATCCATCCCGAGTACTATGCACTGACTTCCAAAATGTCTGGCTCCGTCACGTATAAGTTCAGGAGTGCGCACTGCGGCCGTGTTGATAGACACTTTGTCAGCACCTGCCTCAAGCATTCGCCGCATATCGTCGACAGATCTTAGTCCGCCACCCACCGTCAGGGGAATGAATATCTGCCTGGCCGTCCTCTCCACAACATCCATCATGATCGGTCTGTAGTCACTGGAAGCCGTGATGTCATAGAACACAAGCTCATCGGCACCTTCCTCGTAATAATGCGCCGCCAGCTCAACGGGGTCTCCGGCATCTCGGTGTCCCTTGAATTGCACTCCTTTTACTACCCTGCCGCCCTTGACATCAAGGCAGGGAATGATGCGTTTTGTAAGCACTATCCTATCCTGCTTATCGCAGCCTCCGGTGTGACCAGCGGACGCTTCAGGCTGCCGATAATCGGTTCGCCGCCAGTCGGACTCCACGACTTGTCCAAATCTGGACAAATCAGCCTTATCGCCGACTCTTCCGACGAAAGGAAGAGCACTTGACCCTTGACCCCCACCGTCAATGGCCGCAGCCTGATACGGTCAGTAAGTCCGATCATCTCTCCTTCATGGGCGATGATTATAGTGAACGGACCATTCATGAGAAGGCTTGCGTAGACCTGCCTCAACGCTCGGACCAGCGCCTTCTCCTTTTCCGGCATTCGCTCGATCGCATCCCACAGGGGAGGGGCGAATACCTTCGCTACCAGCTCAATCGGCAAGTTATGTCTTCGCACAAGCAGATCCACAGCGTACGCCAGCACTTCAGTATCGGTCTGCATGGTGCACACATATCCAAACTGCTCGAGATATCTCCTGTTGATCCCGTAGGACGAAATCTCGCCGTTATGAACTACGGTCCAATCGAGGATTGAAAATGGGTGCGCGCCCCCCCACCAGCCTGGGGTGTTCGTCGGAAAGCGGCCGTGGGTAGTCCACAGATACCCCTCGTACTCCTCCAGTCTGAAATAATCGGCAATCTCCTCCGGATACCCCACTCCCTTGAAGACACCCATGTTCTTTCCACTTGAAAACACAAAGCTGTCCTCAAGTTTGGTGTTGATCTGCATCACTTTTTCCACGACATAGTCGTCCGCCGATCTGCCCTCTAGCTTGATGGGCGGGATGTCGAGGAAGTAGCGCCGCACGACCGGACCGATTGGTATCGCCGCAGTTGGTCTCGTTGGTATTTCTTGAGCATCGACGACACGGAATTGGCTCTTGAGAAAATTCTCCGTGGCGTCCTGCCCGGCCTCGCTCGAGAACATGATATGAAATGCATAAAGGTCCGCGTGTTCCGGGTAAAGACCGTACACAGCGAAACCACCACCCAGCCCGTTTCCTCGAAAATGCATGTTTGCGATCGCTTTGATCACGCCCTCGCCAGAAAACCTCTTGCCCGAGGTGTCCATAGCCCCGAAGAGCGAACAGGCATCGATTACTTTCTCGTCATCATTCGGATTGCTGATTATGCGCAGGTCTTTCATTTCGTGCTCCGATTTACCTCACCGGTAGGCCTTGGCGTGAGAAATGCTTCCCTATCGACCCTGGCCTTCTCGTCCGGCTAGTCTCCGCCCATGTCTTCTTTCGTTTCGTCTTTCACGGTCAAAGCATGAAAGCCCTCGGGCACCAGCCCCAATCTTTCTTTGAGCAGCGTTTCCGGCAGGGAAGTGAGACCGAAATTGGCAGAGACCAGTTCACTTTTGAACTTACCGACTTTAACCCTGTCTCTCATCAGGCCCAGCATGACGCCTGACCTGTCGACGTCGCCACAAAGCACCATTCCCACCACAATATCGTCCTTGATGACGACCTTCCTGATCTGATGATCTGTGCGAGTCCCTATGGTTTCAAAGCTGTTGTCGGGAGGAACCGATATTCCCGCAGACGCTATTGCTAGTCCGAAGTACTTCAGCGAATTCATTGCCGTTCCGCCGCTGTATTCGGTGGGCCGTCCTGCCATGTTAAGTCCGGCAACCCTTCCGCCGATGTAGGCGTTTGGCCATATCGGGCTCAGCCGATTGCTTTGGTACACGAAATCATAGGCCTCGGCAGCATCACCGCAGGCATATATCCCGTCAGAAGAAGTCATCATGTGCCTGTCTACCAGAATTCCGCGGTTGGTCTTGATGGGGGTGCCTGCCACAAGGTCAAGCCTGGGTCTTACTCCGATGGCCATTACCAGCATCTGGCACACGATTTCGCGACCATCGTCCAGCGAAACGCTCGTAATCCCGCCTTGTTCCGTTTTGGCCTTGGCGACAGTATGGTTGGTCACCACCTCAATTCCCGCCTGCTCAAGCGCCTCCCTGGCGACCGCAGATGTCTCTTCATCGATGATCGTGTTAAGGACCCTGTCCTTCATTTCCACAATGGTAACCGAGACATTCCTTTTGACAAGAGCCTCGCTCACGCTGAAGCCGATGAGGCCTCCGCCTATTACTACCGCATGAGTACGTTCGCTGCCCCGCCTCTCCAGGAATTTGTCTATCGCTTTGGCGTCATCGAGAGTGGTAAACGTAAAGAAGTCGTCTTTGGTTGCCCCCACCACCTGAGACACAATAGGGGTCCCGCCCGGAGCGAGCAGTAGGCTCTCCCAAGCTACGGTCTGGGAATCGCCCAATTCAACGGTGCGGCACGCGACATCAACTTTTGTTACTTTCTTTCCAAACATCGTGTTGACGCCGTTCTTCACATAGAAGTTCGAAGGGCGGTAAAGCATTCGATCCAGGGTCGCGTGCTTGGCCAGATACTCGGAGATCATCGGCCTTGAATATGCCGGATACGGCTCTTCCGAGATGAGAGTGATAGAGCCGGCCTTGTCTACCAACCTTATCGCCTCGATCGCGCCGATTCCGCCGGCCGAATTGCCTATTATGAGATATTTCGCCTTAATCTCTTCTGCCATGGAACTTCCTTACCCTACTGGATTGCGCGCCTGATAAAGTTGTCGTACATCCGCAACCCTGGCACACCGCTCTTCTCCGGGTGAAATTGGGTTGCCACCAGATTGCCTTTTGCGATAGCGCTGCATACATTGACCCCGTATTCTGCTTCCCCGATGACAACGGACCTGTCTTCCGGCACGGCATAGTAGCTGTGCACGAAATAGAAATTCGTGTTATCGGCAATGCCTTCGAAGACGGGATGCTTCTTCAACTGTTTTACCTGATTCCAGCCCATATGCGGGGTCTTTAGCCCCGGTGGCAGCAACTTCACCTGACCACGAATCACGTCAAGGCAATCGCAGTTTCCGTCTTCTTCGCTACGGGTGAGAAGCACCTGAAGCCCAAGACATACGCCGAAGAACGGCTTGTCCTCCGCTATATACTCTCGGATGGGATCCATCATCTGCCTTTTCTTTAAGCTGCTCATGGCCTGGGCCGCCGCCCCCTGCCCGGGGAAAATGACTGCCTTCGCGGTGCGTAGATCCGCAACTGAGTCGGTTATTTTGGGACTGTAACCAAGCTTCGACAGAGCATTGGCAACGCTCTTGATATTGCCGGCACCGTAATCCAGGATCAGGACTTCAATTAGTGACATCGGTTGCTGGAGCCTCGCCATAGACTAGTGCTTCGTTGGGGCAATTCGCGACGCAGTACGGCATTTCTTTCCCCTGGCACAAGTCACATTTTATAATTTTGCCCTGGTTCGTGTCTCTCTTTGGAGCCGATACAGGACAGGCGAGGACACAGGTCCAACAGCCAATGCATTTTTCGGTATCCACGGTGACCACGCCGGTGTCTGGATTCTTGCTCAATGCACCGCTCAGGCACGAATACACGCACAGCGGCTCGTCGCAATGGCGGCACTGAAGAGCAAAGGACACCGGACGGGCTTCCTCAACGCGCACGGCTGCCAGTGGGGGAGCCGTCTTCCCGTTGAACGCCTTGATCAGATCCTCGGTCGGAGAGTGAGCCAGCCTGCAATACACCTCACAGAGGTGACATCCAATACAAACATCGCTCTTTGCGTAGACTCTCTTCAAGGTGTTCCCCCGTAGCGGTAGACGGCAACCATTTACCGTCTACATTATTTCAATATTCTAACCGGTTAGTCAGGGTAGTGTCAACGAAACCGGGTGACTGGTCGAACCCTCTCCCAGCGATCGACACCTGATGACCATATTGTAATGAGATTTCGACGATGGAAATGGGGTATCGGAACTTGTTGAAGCGAAGCCCTCGGGATCTGGTTCTATCCTCCGCTGGCGCGCTTCTTGAGCTCGTATAGCTTCGTCAGAGCCTCGAGGGGAGTAAGGGAATCGATGTCGAGACCCTCGATGTCTTGAACAAGCGGCGACTTCTCACCGAAAAGCGTAATCTGGAGGGGCGTCTCCTCTCTACGCCGTCCTCTGCGAGCCTCTGGTTTACGGCTGTCAGATTCCATATCTTCCAGCAGTTCGTACGCTCTGCGAAGCAGCGGCCTTGGAAGACCGGCGAGCCGGGCTACGTGTATCCCGTAACTCTTATCAGCCCCTCCCTCCACAATTTTACGAAGAAAGACCACCTCGCCTCGATTCTCAGACACGGACACATTGAAATTCCGGACCCGGGCCAGATATTCGGCCAGTCCAACCATTTCGTGATAGTGAGTGGCGAAGATGGTCTTTGATCCAAGTCGGGGATTATTCTGAATGAATTCGACGACTGCCTTCGCAATTGAGAGACCGTCGTACGTACTGGTGCCCCTTCCAATCTCGTCGAGGATCAGCAGCGAGCGCGGGGTTGCGTTGTTCAGGATATTTGCCGTCTCGATCATTTCCACCATGAAAGTGGACTGGCCACCCGAAAGGTCCTCACGAGCCCCAATTCGCGTAAAGATTCGGTCCACCAAGCCAATCCTTGCCCTCGCCGCCGGTACGAAACTCCCCACTTGAGCCATCAGCACAATCAGAGCGACTTGCTTTAGGTAGGTTGACTTGCCCGCCATGTTGGGCCCAGTAAGGACTATGACCTGAACGTCCGAATTGTCCAGATGAACGTCATTCGGAACGAAAGCAGTACTTCGCAAGCTCGCCTCTACCACGGGATGCCGTCCATCCTTGACGTCTATGCAGGTCCCCTCGTCCAACTCCGGACGGACGTAGTCGCGCTTAACGGCTACTTCTGCCAGCGCTGTAACGACGTCCAAGCGTGCAATGCTGGCCGCCACTGACAGCACGGGCTCGCGTTGTGCCCCGATTTGATGGCAGACCTGCCGGTACAGGCTGTTCTCCAACTCCTTGGCCATTTCCTTGGCGTTCAGAATCGTCGATTCGTGCTCTTTGAGTTCGGGAGTGATGAAGCGCTCACCACCCACGAGAGTCTGCTTTCTCAGATATTCCGCAGGCACCTGGGCAAGGTTTGAATTGGAGATCTCGATGTAGTAACCGAAGACTCTGTTGTACCCAACCTTCAACGATTTGATGCCCGTACGCTCTTGTTCACTGCGCTCGAGGTTCGCCAGAAAATGGGTTGCATCGGAGGATGCGAGCCTGAGCTTGTCCAGCTCTTCTGAGAAGCCTTCGCGTATCACTCGACCCTCACCGGGACTTGAGGATGGCTCGTCAAGAATGGATACCTCAATCAGCCTGGCGATTTCCGCGAAAGGGCGAATCCCCTCCCTGAGCCACGATGGAGCGCTGCACTCGTCGAGCACCCTGCATAGGTCAGGCAACACTTCGAGGCTCGCTCTAAGTGACGTGACTTCCCTGGGGAAAGCTATTCCTGAGGCGATCCGATTGATTGATCGCTCTATGTCATTCAATTTCGAGAGCAGGGACGACATTTCGGCGCGGACCAACGCAGATGCGTGGCACCATGCGACGCCGTCCTGACGCTCGCGGAGAGCGTTCAGGTCTAGAAGTGGCTGGCTCAACCATCTGCGCAAGAGACGGCCGCCCATCGGAGTACGGGTCAAATCGATCACTCCGAGTAGCGACCCTTCGGTGGCGAGCGTCCTCCCGTTCCTGAGAACGTCAAGGTTGCTTACTGTCTGCTCATCAAGGACCATATAAGAACCCGTTGAATAAGTCGACAGAGTAACGATTTGCTCCAGCGCCGCCTTCTGCGTTCGGCTGAGGTAGGAGATCACTGCACCTGCGGCCTTTATCGCGAGAGGCATTCCCGCGCAACCAAACCCTTCGAGAGAGGATGACTTGAAATGGTCGAGCAAGCATTTCGTTGCCTCCTCCAACTCGAAGTCGAGGTCGTCGCATCTGGAGATCACTGCATCAGATTCTCCCAGCCAATCGATGCTTGCGCCCGCCGCACAGAGTACTTCCGAAGGGCCGAGACGGCTCACTTCGAGCGGCGCCCGGCTGATCCCCAATTGGGTCGTCGCAAACTCACTCGTGGTGATATCGACATGAGCAATCCCGACCTCGTGATCGCCCACGGCAATGCTTACCAGATAATTGTTCCTGCGGCTGTCCAACAAAGCCGGCTCTACGACCGTCCCCGGAGTCACCACCCTGGTCACTGCGCGCTCAACGATGCCCCGCGTTGCCCCGGGCTCAGTCATTTGTTCGCAGATAGCAACCTTGTGTCCACGGCCGACCAGGCGGGCTAGATAATTGTCCAGGGCATGATATGGAATCCCGGCCATGGGCACTCGCTTCCCCTTACCCATCTCGCGGGAGGTGAGCACGATCTCAAGTTCTTTGGAGACTACTCTCGCGTCTTCGTCAAACGTCTCGTAAAAGTCTCCGAGCCTGAAGAGCACCAGCGCCTGAGGGTTCTCTTTCTTGACGCGCAAATACTGACGGCGGACGGGAGTCATCTCATCTTTCATCGTAGGCACTATTCTACAGGACACTGAGAACACTGAGAAAGTGTGGATGCGCCAAGGATCGATGGTTGTCCGATCCCGCTCGGCCGACTTGTCTGCAACTGCTCTGATCGCACATTCAGCGTATAATCATTGCTGTGGCTGTAATGGATTTGCTATACGGTCTGTCGACGCTGAGGTCCGGTCCGGATGAGAGTTGAAGGGTTTCCTTTAGAGGCTTGCATGGATTCCTGCAGTCTGAAGCCAGGACACGCAGGCCGCGCCGTCGAGGGTTCGAATGGCCCCCTCGCGAGCGCCTTCGTCAGAGCTGCCTGTGAAGCGTGCCGCGACCGGAGGACTCGCCGTCAAGCCGTCCTGGACGCCGTGCTCTCAATGGTGAGAGAAGAGGCAGGGTCGTCGGGTCTCACCCGCATTCCTGAGCCCGTTCGCGTTCCCGCCGCCAAACCCTCGCCGCGGCTGTAATCCTCGAACGCCCGTCCTGCTCATGCCTCCCGTTCAATCACCACCCAGGACAAACCTGGCCGGGCTGCCAAGGTCCAACTGTTCTTACGGACAGTGTGCTATATCGCCGGCACTGCTAATCTGGCTGTAAGTCTCGGAGGTGAAACATGCAGGCTGTTCAGATGTCAAAGCCAATCAAAGGAACCTGGAAATCCACTACCGCGGGAATCCTCGAGATCATAGACGGCTCTTTCAGTGCCCTTATCTCAGTCACAATGATCATCGGTGCTGCCGTTATCGGATCGGGCGCCGCGTGGTTGGGTCTGAACGCGAGTGATTTCGATGGAATGGCGCTCTCCGTCGTAGCCACCATCCTCTTGGTCGTCGCACTCGTCGTCTTAGCGTTTGCCGTCCTCGAGATCCTGGGGGGCATATCAGCCGTTCAAAGGAAGCGATGGGGGTTAGCACTGGCTGGCGGCATTGCCTCTGCCATCCCTTTCAATCTCATCGGCATTTTTGCTATCATTCTCCTTGCGTTGTCCAAGGATGAATTCGTCTAGACCCGAGGAGGAGACCCGATTTAGGGCATACATGGATAGTCCAGAAGTAAGTGCGCCGAACCCTCCACCACCTGCAGCACCCCGACCGACATGGCGACCGCTTGTGGGGGGAATGCTCAGCATCACCGCCGGCACGATCGACATTCTTTTTGCCCTGGCTCTCGTCATCGGAATCGTGGCAGTCGGCACGAGTAACATACTCACAGAGCAAGATATCGCGCCGATGACAATGTCCTTCGTCGAAGTCTTTCTCAAGGGGATGGCGGTCTTCTTCGCCGTCGCTGGGATGCTGGCCGTCGCCGGAGGAATAATGTCGCTTCAGCGGAAGAATTGGGGCATTGCTTTGGTGGGTGCGATAGCTGCCGCCGTGTCGCTTTGGATGGCCATATTGGGGATTCCAGCCGTCGTTCTCACTTCCATCTCCAAGAGTGAGTTCTCCTAGCCAGCGGGTGCTGACTACCACTGCCTCAATTCGATCGCGATTCCGCTGGGATCCTTGATTTCAGCTCGCTTGCTCTTACCTATCGCATTTGGGCCGCGCGTCATGACAACTCCCTTGCTTTTGAGATATTCGACCGTTTTGTCCATGTCTTCCACCTCCAGGGCCATCATGCGGTAGCCCACCGTCGGGGCCTCCGTAGCTGCCGTGGGCTCTTTGAAAGCAAGCATCTCAATCATCGTATCGCCCAGGGTGAGATAGCTGATCTCGGTCAACCCCGGCATACTCATCTTGTTCCTTTCTTTAATCTTGAAGCCGAGCACGGTCGTGTAAAATTCTATCGACTCCTCAATATTCCTCGGAATGATTTCAACATGGTCTATCCTCTTGAACATCGCACCCTCCTTCAGGAAATGAACTCATTGTAGACTTAGAAGATCTCTTTATCAAAACGTGACTTTCGTTCACGCTCACACACGTTGCTTTGCCGGGAAGCGTTGATATACTATTGAATTGATTATTGTGATCAGCGCGCTCACTTCTACGGAGTGTAAGCAGAGGTAAGAAATATGTGGCTTCAAGTAAGAATGTATCTCTTGATCGCCGTGCTGGGTGCCATCCTTTGGTCCGCCTTGTACCTGATAGGACAGGCAATGGGGATCGGAAACTCGGTATCCTATTTGGTCATGGCTCTCGGAGTGCTTGGCCTCCAGTACCTCATTAGCCCGGCGCTTGTCGGCTGGACGATGCGCGTGAAATGGGTGACCCCGGAACAGGAGCCCGACCTTCACCAGATGGTGACTGAACTGGCAAAGGAATCAGGCCTGCCCAAGCCCAAAGTGGGGATTTCAGAACTATCTATTCCGAACGCTTTCGCCTACGGACGCAGTCAACATGACGGACGTATCTGTGTTACTCGCGGTATTCTGGGCATCCTGGACAGGAACGAGCTCCGTGCCGTTCTCGGCCATGAGATGTCTCACATCAAGCACCGCGACATGGCCGTGATTACAATCCTCTCCGCCATCCCCATGATCCTTTATTGGGTCGCTTTCAGCTTCATGTGGGGAGGAGGTGGTCGAAGGGACAAGGGTAATCTTGGCCTTCTCGTTGGGCTTGGAGCGTTCGTCCTCTATTTTGTCACCAACCTTCTGGTTCTCTATGGCTCGCGCATTCGAGAGTACTACGCTGATCTTGGCAGCACCAAATTGGGCAGCAAGCCTCACTATCTTGCCAGCGCCCTTTACAAATTGAGTCAGGCAAGCGCCAGGCCTCGAGTAAAAGAGGAGCTCAAAAAGACCGAAGCTGTAAGAGCGTTTTTCGTCACCGATCCCTCCCGAGCTTCGATGGAAGTAAGACAGATCCAGCAGATCGACCGAGGGGACAGAGGAATCATCACCTATGACGATCTCATGGACCTTCGTCAGAAAACCATCAATATCAGTTTCGGTGACAAGCTCGCTGAGATCTTCATGACCCACCCCAACATGGTAAAAAGGATCAAGCACCTTTCGACCCTCATTGGCTGAACCAGACCCCAGGATAGTCTCGTCCAGGGCGACCCATGCGGGTCGCCCCTTTTTTCGCCGGGGCAAGACCCCGGCTGTTTGAACAAAGCCATGAACATCGCTGATTTCGATTACAGCCTCCCCAATGAGCTTATCGCCCAGACGCCCGTTGAACCGAGAGACCGTTCGCGGTTGATGGTCCTGAGCCGGTCGTCCCGATCGATCGCCCACGGCCACTTCTTCGAGCTGCCCAGGCTTCTTAACCCAGGCGACGTCCTGGTGTTTAACGATACCCGGGTGATACCGGCGCGGCTTCAGGCCCGCAAAGACTCCGGAGCCAAACTTGAGATTCTGCTTCTCACCAGGCTTGAGCCGCGTCTTTGGCAAGCGCTTGTCAGGCCCGCCAGGAGGATGCCTGTCGGCACCAGGTTCATCGTAAACAAGGAAGGCTCTGTGACCGAAGGATTGTCGGGCACTGTCGTCGGAGCCCTTGATGCAGGGGTGAGAGTCATAAAGCTGGAGAACGATGCTGGTCTTGCCTCTTTGGGCGCCATGCCTCTTCCACCCTACATTCACGCGCCCCTTGCCGATCCCGAGCGCTACCAGACCGTCTACTCCCGAGTCGAAGGCAGCGCTGCCGCCCCTACCGCCGGCCTGCATTTCACGCCCACTTTGCTGTCGAGTCTCAAGGCCAGAGGCATCCGCACCACCTACGTCACTCTTCACGTCGGTCTCGATACGTTTCAGCCCGTCCGCGAGACCGATCCTTCAACCCACAAAATACACAGGGAATTCGGCTCGATTCCCGTCGCGGCAGCGGAGGAGATATTGTCGGCCAAGGAAGAGGGCCGCCGCGTCATTTGTGTCGGCACCACCTCAATGCGTCTGGTCGAGGCCGCTGCGGCTTCCGAGGCTTTAACCCGGGAGCGGGTTTTCTCAGGTTGGGTTGATCTATTTATCCTGCCTGGCTATCGGTTCAGAGTAGCCGATGCAATGATTACCAACTTCCATCTTCCAAGAACAACCCTCATAATGCTCGTGTCTGCCTTTGCCGGGCGTGACCTCGTACTCGACGCATATCGCGAAGCGATCCGCGAGCAGTACCGCTTCTACAGCTTTGGCGACGCCATGCTCATCACGTGATCGGAGGCAGATCACACATCAACCGGGGGGCATAAACACCACGCCGGCGCCGTGGGTTCGAACACCTCTATGTCCTATCGCCGCCTCGCAAGGACGACAACCAGCAGCCCGATCAGGCTCAGCGCTATCACTCCAACTCCGAGAGCAGCGTAAGCGACCCAATGCGGCAAAGAAGGCTCCGGTGCAGGTACGTTGAAGACCACCGTGGGTGCCGGACCGGGAACGGCGGCCGTGAGCGTCACCAGCGGCGCCATGGGACTATCAGTAAGAGGCTCTTGTACGGTGAAAGCCCCGGTGTTGCTCCAGGAACTCGACGTCTTGTTCCCCGTCGCCCTGACCTTCCAGTAGTAAGTTCGGCCGTATTCCAGTGAGAGCGCTTCGCTCCAGGCTGTCCCCGGCAGAGCATCTCCGCCCTCTTTGCGAACCACCGTTGACAGAAAGGCTGGATCGGTGCTCAAAATGAACTCGTAGTGTTCAGCGTCGGCGATCGAAGTCCATTGGAAAATCGGATTCCGTGGAACTGCGTTTGCGCCAGCAACCGGGCTGAGCAAATCGGGAGCGAGAACAGAGCCTCCCAATCTGGTCCTGAAAGATGACTTCTCAGACCATGGGGAGAGAACCGGCCCGATGGCACGGACGCGCCACTGGTACTCCGTTGCAAGCTCGAGCTGAGATAACAGCGACGAACAGGACTGAGTGCTAGCGTCAAATCCAAGAGTGGTGTCCGAGAAGTCTCCGTCGCTATCCACCTGCCACTGATACGTTGTCGCTCCGTCAAGGCCAGTCCACTGCAACCTTACGTTCTTGACGTTCACACCGCCGGCGCCGTCGACGGGCGACTGAGGCGTTGGAGATTCACTCAACGTGTCCGTGAAGGAGACAAGTCTAAGATTGACATTGTCCATGCACCAAAGTTGGTGTCCCGCCAAGGAAAGACCGATGAGAAGCGATCCGTCATTCAGGCCGTTGTTGACAGTCTCAAACACACCGGTTGCCCCCGGATCCAGGGCCCGTTCCATCCCACCCTGGGGACTTGCCGAGACCACTCCCTTGGAGTTGTTCGCATAGAGCGTTCCATCTGCCGACATCGCCAGGTCCGTCACGATGGACCCGACAGGAAGCGTGCTGTCGATGCCCTCCCATGCGGTGCTCTTGCCGATGACGAAAGTGAAAATGCGTTCTTTGTTCGACGCAGTGGAGGGGGCATCCGTTGCGGCGAAAACGCGTCGTGTCTGGGCGAAATTGTGATCGAGGGTGAGACTAACACCACCCGCGCCTGACACTGACAGAGGAAGCTGCTGCCCCATTTGTTTGAACGATCCGCCGTTATCTGTCGAAAGGTAGACCTTGCCAACCGTACTCCCCGCCAGAATAGTCTTATCATGGGCCATCGCAGGTGATACTGCGACCGACTTCAACGGCTGGCCACATACTCTGACCGGGGCCGTGAAGAAGAAACCCCCGTTTGCCGTGGAGTAGATAAGGCCGTTGCTACCATCGTAGCTCGCAACCCATAGAGAATCCTGGTCGAGAACGCTCCAGGCATCCACCGCGTGAACGAGCATCCTCTGGGCAAAAGTATTGCCGCCGTCCAATGAACGCCATAGTACTGCCGAACTGCCCGACCGGCCCGAAACGTATAACGGGTCGGCCCCCTCGCCCGATGCCTTGCCATAAGTGATCATGCTCAGGCTGGTCACGCCACTTAACGACGACGAAAAGACTCGCATCCAGGTACGGGCCTGGTCAGTGGTCCTCCACAGGCTATTCTTCGACCCGAAGGTAAGCAGGAAGATGGCAGAATCCCCCTCGACCGTCCCCGACACGGCCAGGTCTACCATTCCATTTGAGCCTATTGTCGTATCTACAAAGGCCGTCTGGTTCCAGCTGACCCCACAATCATCGCTTCTGGAAAAGGCACTTTCTATCCCGGAAGTTGATGCACACAAACGTCCTGAACTGGCGAAATCAGCATCAACCAACAAGCCGGTCACCGACTGGCCAGTCGGCTCTTTTGAGGACTTTTTCCAGGTCGAGCCATTGTCCGAGCTAAGTACTATTGTCGAACCGCTAGCGGCGCCAGCGACCAGAGTTGACGCAACCCCGTTGTTCGCGCCGACAAGGGCGCTGATATCCAGGCTCCTCAAGCCGAACGCGACAGCACAGTTAAGGTCCAAGGTCGTGCCAGAACCTGAACGATCCCATTCTACCTTGTAGACATCGCCTCCTCCGGTACCCGTGTTCAACCCGACATAGAGTTCCTGTGGCTCAAGGGCAATGAACCCTCTCGGCAAGACCACAGATGCCGCCAGGGGAGTCAGTCCGCGGATGGCGGCCGGTTTCTGCAGAATGCCCCAACCCGCCGATCCCGCCCTGCTGATGACGATCGCATCGGTCTCGTTTGAAGCCAGTGCGACCAGTTGACGATCGGTTTCGTACTGGGGCGATACTGCTAAAGCCAATACGTCCAGATTGCCGATGCCGGAATCTTTCCATGAGCCAAGCGCCTGGCCCAGGTCGAACGTATACACGCCCCCGAACCGCCCGGCATCGGAATTGCGAGTGCCAGCGACGATTGTGAGGTTTTGCCCACTCGCGGCGACGGCCATCGATGTGATGGCGACATTGCCAGCGCCTGCACCCCCTGGCGAGGGCAGCGAGGCGAAGGTTGCCCCCGCGTCAAGAGACTGATAAACGTTTGAGGAGGTGGCATAGTAAACCATCGAGGAGTCTTCCCCCGCGCACGCGATGTCTACGATGGAGGATGTCACGAGGCCAGTCGCCGACCAGGATGTACCGTTGTCGGCACTCTTGAAGAGTGTCTGGTTGGTGACTGAAGTGGTGACATAGGCATACAGCGTGCCGTCGGCCGCCGATTGGATATGCTTGACGTCAGAACCCGATGCAAGTACCCAGTTCCCCAGCTCACCTTGCGATGGGATGGATACTCCCGTCCATTTTCCTCCAGGCATATCGGCTCTCGCGCCTGTCGGCAGCATCGCCAGGAAGATCGCACCGGCTAGAAAGAGCGCTCTCATCTCTGACATAATGGCACATACTATAGCCATCGTAAAGCCAATAGTCAATATGGATTGTCATTGTCGTTCGGCTGGATTCGCCGCCTCATCGTCATTAAGCCTATGCCCACCTGACAAGCTCTTGACAAAACCGCCCTGTGCTATAATACGCGCACTAAAGCGATGCCACGTGTGATCTCCAGCAAGCCAGCCGGTGAAGACGCCCCCCTCGACGCCAGTTTGAGGCCCCGATCGCTTGGCGATTTCGTAGGCCAGAATAAGATCAAGGACAATATCGGCATTGCCGTCTCGGCCGCAAAGGGCCGCGGCGAACCGCTGGACCACATCCTCCTCTACGGGCCTCCCGGGCTCGGTAAGACCACGCTCGCACATATCATCGGCCTCGAAATGAAAGTCAACGTCCGCATCACCTCGGGGCCCGCCATCGAGAGGGGTGGCGACCTTGCCGCAATTCTCACCGGACTCAAGGCGCATGACGTCTTGTTCATCGACGAGATTCACCGCCTCAACCGCAGCGTCGAAGAGGTACTCTACCCCGCTATGGAAGACTTCGCTCTCGACCTCATCATCGGCAAGGGCCCGGGTGCCAAGAGCCTTCGCCTTCCGCTTCCCAAATTCACTCTGATTGGCGCAACGACGAGATACGCCCTCCTCAGCGCCCCTCTCAGGGACCGCTTCGGCTCGGTCTATCGACTGGACTTTTACGATGAGCATTCCATCAAGACAATTCTTCAGAGATCGGGCCAAATACTTGGCGTGAAAGCCGAGGACGAAGGGTTCCAGGAAATCGCCCGGCGCTCCCGTGGAACGCCAAGGGTGGCCAACCGTCTGCTACGCAGGGTGAGAGACTATGCCCAGGTCAAGGCCAACGGCAAGGCTAGTCGCGAAGTCGTGAAGGAAGCTCTCGCCATGCTGGAGGTCGATGCCATTGGCCTCGACCAGATCGACCACAAGCTGCTTCACACCATTATTGACAAGTTCAATGGCGGACCGGTAGGGCTGGAGACCATCGCCGCGGCGATAAGCGAAGAGGCCGATACCATCATGGACGTTTACGAGCCCTATCTCCTTCAGCTTGCCTTCCTGGAGCGCACCCCGCGTGGTCGCGTCGCCACCGGACTCGCCTACAAGCACCTTAACGTCCCCTACCGCAGAGACAAAGAACAGGAAAGGACGGAACAGCCCGGTCTATGGGGCAAGAACCCGGAGTAGGGTGCAGCCCGGCCCGAAACTGACAGCAACTCAATCTCGACCCGGAGATGAGCCCGCTACGATCTACAGCCCGAGTTCGGCCGACGCCCCTTGCATCGCCTTGACACTGAGTTCGATGAACTCGTCCAGTTCGATACCGAGAGCACTGCAGGCAGCGATGTTCTGCCTGTTGGCGCCGGCAGCGAAGCTTTTTTCCTTGAAACGCTTCCGGACCGATTTAGCTTCCACCCCAGCCAGCTTCCGATCCGGCCTCACCAGGGCGGAGGCTGTGATCAGCCCGGTGACTGGATCGGCGCAGAAGAGCGCCTTGTCCATCTGGCTCTCCGCCGCCACGCCGTGAGCCTCGTTGTGCGTGAGTATCGCATGGGAAATGGCATCACTCGCGCCCATCTGTCTCACCATCTCCGAGCCCAGCCGGCTGTGGTCTTTCATGTCGCCGTTGAGCAGCTCAATGTCTATATCATGCAGCAGGCCTGCCAGTCCCCACTCCTGTTCATCCGCACCGAAGCGCTTCGACAAAGCCACCATGATGGCCTCAGTCGCTATCATGTGTCGCACCAGGTTCTCGTTCTTGACCTTTTCTCTGATGGTCTTGAGAGCTTCATCTCTCGTCATCTGAGTCTTTCCCTCCCCGGTATTGGCTTCAGCAAGGCAAGCAACACCGTTCCCACGCCGGCGGCGATGGCCAGTATCAGAAATGCCGTAGTGTAGCTTGCCGTCCGGTCGAATATCTCACCCGCCAGCAACGGCCCCCCGGCGCCCCCGACGGTGCCGCCGAAGATAACCACTCCGTAAATCGCTCCCTGTGAACGAGTCCCGAACAACTTGGCCACCAGCGGCGAGATCAGGGAATAGGTTGACCCGTGGGCAAAGCCGTAGAAGGGGATAATGGCGTACAGCATCCAGGGTTGCCTCACCAGCATCAACGCCACCAGAGACAGGCACAGGACAACTGCTGAGAATACATAAGTGCGGCGGATACCGAGCTTATCTCCTACCGCCCCCATCCCGAACCTGCCAACAATGCTCGAACCACCGATGATCGATAGAAATGCAGCCGACGCGGCGACCGAGAAACCCAGGCCGCTGGCGTAAGCGGCGACGTGTACCTGGACAGTGTAGGTGCAGAAGAGCACGGTGAAATAGATCGCCACCGCCGACCAGAACTGCCAGGTCCTTGATGCCTGCTTCAGAGACAGCCCGGATTCCGGTCCGGCTACGCCTGACCCGTTTCCGTCAGCCTTCAGCCCCATCGTCGACGGGTCTCGCCGGAGAAATTGAGACACCAGCAATATGACGAAGACGTTGACTCCGGCCAGGATGGCATAGGAACTGCGCCAGTCAAGAGCTACGATCATCAGCCCAGCCGTAAGGGGGATGGTGAGATGCCCTGCTCCCGCGCCGGCTTTGACGATGCCGGTCATGATCCCCCGCCGGTTGTTGAACCACCGGGCGATGGCCGATAGTAGAACAACGTCCAGCGCAGCCACCCCGATGCCCGCGATCACGCCATAGGTGATGTAAAGCTGCCAGAGCGCAGTAGTACGCGAGGTGAGGAAGATGCCAAGAGCGTAAATCACGCCGCAGGCGCTCATAACTACACGTGGACCGAACCTGTCGCTCAGATTGCCCATCACAATGCTGAATATCCCGTGCACGAGGAGCACCAGAGAAGCGACTCCGGAGACGGCCGCCCGCGAGGTCTCGAACTGAGTCTGAAATGGCTTTACAAACACCCCGAACGCCCCGAAAGTGCCCCAGCCGACTAGCTGGATAACCACGGCTGCGGCAACGACGACGTAGCCGTAGTACAGGCGCGAAGGCCTGGATTTATCTGGCTGACTGGTCATGCCGGTTCCTTTGACCACCCGTAAAGGGTGGGATCCAAAGATAGAAGTTGGAGGTGACGCACTCGGAAATATTAGCAGAAAAGCCTGATTGAGGCTAAAAGGCGCGCATCCTTCATTTGACCAGATTAAGCTTGATCGCCATTGCTACCGCTTCAGTGCGGCTCGAAGCAGCCAACTTGGAGAGGATGTTGCTCACATGGAACTTCACCGTCGACTGGCTCACAATCAGCCTTGCCGCAATGTCGGCGTTTGAAAGCCCTTCCACCATTAGGGCCAGGATGTCCTTTTCCCTTTCCGTAATGTCGTACGTCGGTTGAGCCGGCTCGTTTACCTTCCTAATGAGGACCTGGGCCGCCTCCGGAGACAGGCTTGGCTGACCCGACGCCGCCCTTCGAATCGAAGAAATCAGCTCATCTGCCGTAACATTCTTCAGCAGATAGCCCGTTGCCCCAGCTTTGAGGGCGCCCTCCACATATTCTTTTTCCTTGAAGCTGGTGAGCGCGATCACCTTTGTCTGCGGCCATGACTTGAGGATCGCCTGTGTGGCGGCCACTCCGTCCATCTTGGGCATAAGCAAGTCCATCAGCACAACGTCAGGATTCACCTTCCCGCAAGCACGGACCGCCTCCTCGCCATCGCTGGCCTCGGCCACCAGTTCCATGTCGTCGCAGGCCATGAGCACGGCAGCGAGCCCGCTCCTTACCACCGTGTGGTCATCTACAAGCATAATCTTGATTCTTGTATTGTCTGTCATTTGTCATTCTCCTACGCCGGCCTGTGCCAGACAGCTACTACCTCAGTTCCGCCACTGGGAATTGTCCCAATCTCAAGGGAGGCACCGATTGCATTGGCCCGCTCCCGCATTATTCCAAGACCCAGGCTCTTGCCGGAGACTTTGTTGATATCAAATCCGGTCCCGTTGTCAGCTATGCGCAGCTCTACAGCGTCTTCTGAGGCCTTGAGGCTTACCATGGCCGAGTCTGCTGACGAGTGCTTCGCGATGTTGTTCAGTGCCTCCTGCGCGATCCTGTAGAGGGCAATCTTTATGTCCACAGGCAGCTTACACTGTCCTTCCAAATGTGTCGACACGGGAACCCTCGCCCGTCCGGTGACCGATTCGGAGAGTTGCTTCAGCAAGTCAGCGAGCTCGGCATCAGCTAGGGCTGACGGACGAAGCTCGAACAGCAAAGTTCGCATTTCGGCGAGTGCGCCGCGAGTCAGTTGTCTCACTTCCTCGAGTCTGGAGCGCCCTTCCTGAGGATTCTTGTCCCAAATCCGCGGCAAGACGTCCGCGATAATGCTCGCCGAGAACAGGGTCTGACTCACCGCATCGTGCAGGTCTCTGGCCAACCGCGTTCTCTCGTTCGCCGCTGCTTGTTCCTTAGCCTGTTCATCGAGTATCGCCTCCGCCTTTTTCTGCTCCGTCACATCTATTCCGACACATAGTATTCCCCGGATGCGCTCCTCATCGTCATAGAGCGGTTGATTGGACCACAGCACGCAGACCCTGTCGCCGTTCTTCTTCATGTTCTCGTTCTCGGTGTGGCGGAAACCGTCGGGGTCCTTCACTATGGCAGCGATCCTGGCCTCGAGGTCATTTCCCGAGCTGTCCCTCTGAGGAACGATCGTTCCCACAACGTTCTTACCCAGCATCTCGGATTCCTTGAACCCGAAGAACTCCTCGGCGAACTGGTTGAAGAACGTGACACGTCCCTGAGTGTCCAATTCGAGAATCATGGTGGTAGCGCTCTGCACCAGGTGGCGGTATTTCAGTTCGCTTTCCCGCAACGCTTCCTCGGCCTGCGATCTCTGACCGATCTCGGTCTTCAATGCTTCGTTGGCGTCAGAAAGCTCGGCGGTTCGCCTGATTACCCGGTTTTCCAGCTCGCCACGGGCATCTTCAAGCTCCCCCTGGGCCGTCTCCAGGCGCCAGATCATAGCATCGAAGGCCTGGCTCAGTTGACCGACCTCGTCTGCCTTCTCCGACATTGCGATGCGCGTGAGCTGCCCCGTCGATGCAATACTCTCTGCCGTCTTCGTCAGCTCAAGGATCGGGCGTGTGAAATTCCTCATCAGGAACCATATCCCCATCGTGCCCAGGGCCGCCAGCAATGACCAGACTACCACGCTGGTGACCACCGTGTTCGACACCCCCGCATAGGCCTCAGCCTTATCCTGCTGAATCACCACGCCCCAGCCGGTTTGCCCTCCTACAGGACTGAAAGCGGCCAAAACACGTTCTTTACGGAACGGCTCGTTGTACTGACGGTACCCTTCGTTCCCGCTCAACAAGGGGATAAGTTCCGAGGGCATGGGGCGCCCGATATAAGCACGGTCCGGGTGGGCGATGATCGTTCCTTCTGGAGAGACAAGGTAGGCGATCCCTGAGGCCCCCACCGTCATCAGGTCAATGCTCTGCCAGATGTCCGTCAAATCGACCTCCAGGATGACCACACGCGAATCCGATGCGGACACTCGCACCGGAAGTCCGATGTACAAGAGTGGGGCTCGGTCGGTCGGACTGAAACTGATTTTAGAAACGTAGAAGCTGTCCAGCGATCCCCAGAAAGCAGACGTTACCTGTCCGTCCAATTGCCCTGGCGATCTTGACACGATCTGCGAGTAGGGCAAAAGGGCCAGCTGACCTACAGGGTCGTCGACCCTGAAAAGCATATCTCCTCGGTCATCGAAGTAGAAAGCCCCGCGGTATCTCTGGGGAGACGTGAGCCTCAGACCCACTACCGCTTCCGCCTGGACTACCAGTGCCGGCGACAACCCTTCGAGACGAGCCCCAAAGGCTCTGACGTCGGCTGAGACGGCTCCAATCTGAGCGTTCACGTTCCGGCTGACTACTGCGGCCAGCTGAGTGTTTCTCTGATTTGCCTCCCGAATCATCCTGGCCTGGCCGGCAAAAATCAAGATCAGGGCAAGGGCCGACGCCGACAGCACCCAGAATAGCGTGGTGAAGACAATGAGCCTTCTTCGGATGCTGCTTCTGATCCATGCTGCCAGATGCAGGACTTCTTTGACTAACCTCATTCAGATCTCAACAAAATAACGCGGAATGCGAGATGCCACCAGGATGCCGCTGGCCAAAATCATTCCGACTTGATCGAAATTGCCCCGCTGATTATCTGTTTCTTGAGATCATCCAACCTCTTGGAGATTGGCGGCGTGACTATGGACTCGTCAAACGGACCAAGGGAGATGCCGTCTTCCTTCAGGCCAAGCGATCGAATTCCCGCCTTGAAGCTTCCCGCCTCGACCTCACCAATGAGCATTTCCACGGCGGTGTCGACACGCTTGGGACGATTCCCCACGACGGTACCAGGAGCGAGATAGCGCTGGTCGCCGCTCGTGCCGGTCGTCAGCCTCTTCGCTTTTTGCGCGGAGTCTATGATTCCCAGCCCGGTCTTTGAAGCGGCGTTGTGGATCACGTCCGCTCCCCTCGCATACTGGTCGTCCGCCACGCGCGTCCCGACCTGCGGGTCAGAAAACGTGCCGGCAATATCCACCAGCACATTCACGTTGCTATCCTGATAGGCCACACCCTGTTTGAATCCGGAGATGATTCTCCTGATAGCCGGGATGTCGGCGCCGCCGATAACGCCTACGGTCTTGGTCTTGGTCAGCATTGCCGCCAGGACCCCCATCAGAAAATCGCCTTCCTGTTCGCGGTAGACGATCGAGGCGATATTACTGGCGTCGACCTCGGCATCGACTATGGCAAATTTCACCTGAGGAAACTCGCCGGCCACCGTAGTTATGTTGCCCAGATTCTCGAAAGCAACCCCGATGATGAGGTCATACTGATTCCTGGCGAAGTTGCGCAGAGCATCCAGGTTGGTCTGGTTATTGCTGAAATTGACCGTCTCGAAGCGCACATTATAGCGTTTCTGAGACTCCAACAGGCCAGTGTAGGCCGAGTCGTTGAACGAGCGGTCGCCCCGACCGCCGCTTCCCAGGATGAGTCCGATGTTCAGGACCTTTTGCGGCCTGGCCGGTGAACCGGAGCACCCCACCAGAGGGATCCCCAGCACCAGGACAGCTATGGCAGCCGCAATTGATATGCCCCTGACGTAGAGACCCCTGACGCCCATTCTACGCTCCCTAGCCTCAAAGTGTCCCCATCATGGTAAGCGAGCGAGCCAATTGTGTCAATTGCGCGCTAAAAAGGCGATAGCCGAACCTATCCCTTGGTACAGTCCGAAGTCCCATCTGCCGCCCGGTGTCGGCCGAAAAGCGCTTGGGTAGAATCATGTTCAGGTGAGATGAGATGAGCGTTTCAAGTTTGCGAAGAGACTCTTGGTGGCTGGTAGCCAGCAGAAGACGGCAATCCACTATCCTGGCATCGGGAGAGCGCCTGGCGGCGACGCCGGCCTTCAACCGCTCCCTTTCCGGGGTTGCTGTGTGCGGTCCGCTTGCACTAGTCTTAACCACCATGGTGCTTGAGACGATCAACTCCAACTACAACCGGGTAGGAGACACGATCAGCTCCCTGGTGTGGGGGCCATTCGGCCCGGCACAGACCGTAGCCTTCATTCTGTTCGGGATAGCGGTGCTGGCGATTGCCTTTCGCCTTGCTCGGGCCCTGGCCGGCACCCGATGGACAGTTATGGGCCAGTTGGCCATGGCGCTGATCGGGATCGCCTTCATCATCATCGCCATATTCCCGACGTCTGCAGAGCCTCATGCGGCGGACATACAGGGTCTGATCCATAAACAGACGGCGCGTTCCATAGCGGCCATCTTCCCCGTGGCATGCGCCTTCATCGGAAAGGCGATGTCCCGCCACCTCGAGCACAAGGCGATAGCACAGTACTCCAAGGCGGCGGCTCTGGTTGGCGCCTTCCTGCTTCCGGCAGGAGCCCTGGCATCCTTCACAGATGCCTCCTGGCTCGGCGCCATAGAAAGGGTCATGCTGGCCAACGGGGTTCTCTGGATCGAGGTTACCGGCATCTACTTCTTCCTGGATAGCAGAAATCCCCGCCAACTCCAGGCTCACCGAGAAGAGTACGCGCCGGGATTGGCTTACGCACCATCGACGGTAGTCACTACCCGGACTGAGAGGAGAGATTGAAATGAAGAAATTGTTCATAGTGCTGGCCGCCCTGGCCACATTGAGTCTGGGCCTGTCGGCGTGCAGCCGGGAGGACCTCGGTGCGACGACCACGAAGACCTTCGACAACTCCGGTTTTTCCAAAGTAGAGATCAGCAGCGCCTTCGAGGTCGAGCTTGCACAATCCAACTCTTACGCATTCAGCATCACGGCACAACAGAAACTCTTCGATCAGATCAGGGTGACGCAAAACGGCGACACCCTCGAAATCAACCTGCAATGGGGGTGGGGCAGTTGGGTCTCTTCCTGGGGCTATCAGCGGCCCAAGGCCAGGATATCGCTGCCCGAGCTTAACCTGTTGAAAATATCGGGCGCCACCAAAGGCTCCATCAAAGGCTTCGCCTCCACCACCCACGACACTGACGTGGTCGTGTCCGGGGCCAGTTCACTGCAGGTCGATTACGAGGCGGCGAACGCCAATATCGAGGTAAGCGGCGCCAGCCATGTCGACGGGACGATCAAAGCGGGCAAGGTGACGGTCAAAATCGACGGCGCCTCCAAGGCGACCCTGGCGGGGTCGGCGTCATCCATAGACCTGGAGGCATCGGGAGCGAGCTGGGCCGCGTTGGAGGGACTCGTTGCTTCGGCAGTGCACATCGACCTCAGCGGAGCCAGCCACGCGACCGTCTCTCCCGTAGACAAAATGGGCGTCAGCATCAGCGGCGCCTCGTCGCTCACATACACGGGCAACCCCAGTCTTGAATCCATCGATGTGTCGGGAGCATCGACAATCCACAGAAAGTAGGACCGGCCGAGCGCTGCGCAGATGCGGGATGCCGGAAGGAGAAACATATGTCGTTAACCCCAGAAGAACGCCGGAAGATTTACGAGGAGGAAAAGGCCAGAATAGAGGGCTCTCAGCCTCCTCAGGACGGCCGCACGCTCAAGGACCTCAAACCGGGGACCGCCGGTCTGCTCTGCTATCTGGGAGGATGGATATCGGGAATCATCTTCCTCGTTCTGGAACAGAAAGACAGGTTTGTGCGCTTTCACGCCCTGCAGTCGATCATCGTCTTCGGTTTCCTCAGCATCATCTACGGTATCCTCCATAACATCCCGTTTGTCGGGCCGTTCTTCGGCGTAATCATCTTCGTGCTCGGCATTGTTCTCTGGGTACTTCTCATGGTCAAGGCGAGCCAACAGCAGTACTTCATGGTGCCCGCCGCGGGCGAGCTGGCATGGCATCTTCTTGGATCCCCGGCGACTGCAACGCCTTCGCCGGCAGCGGGGTCCAACCCAGCCGAGCCTAAACCTGCCCAGTCGGTACCGGCCGGAAACAGTGAAGCGACCGCCACCCCGATTGTCTCAAGGCCGCCGGCAAATCTCGCCCCCAGCAAGGGAAGAGCGGGACGGATCATCAGCTCCTCGTTCGCAATCGCCTGGAGCGGGGCCGTGCTCCTGTTCTTCCTTTTCTTCAACAGCTACATCGCCTTCTACCACCAGCAGGGCACCATCTGGTTCCGCGAGCCGATTCTGACGTCAGCGTTCTACACCTGGCTTCCTATCGTAAGCACAGCCCTGATCCTTACTATCCTGGGACACGTGTTGCTTCTGGCAGTCGACAATTTCGTTCTGCGAGAGAGCACGTTGACGATCCTGGATGTTTTCAGCGTGATCTCGTTCGGCGCCCTCTTCGTCATTTTCCCCTTCGATTTTTCGCCTTTCGGCACCGACCTGGTTGCGCCGATAGAACTGGGAGTAAGGCTAACCCTCGGACTTGTCGTCTTCGGACTTTGCGTGGGGGCACTCGCCCGTATGATAAGACTCATCGTCAATCTGGCTCGAGGCAAAGCGTCCTACTAGGCCCGGAGCAGCGAACGAGAAAACAAAGAAAAGGGGTGATGCTGCGCTGGCAGCATCACCCCTCGGCGTTCGAGAGGCTGGGACGACTACTTCTCAGCCCTGGTCTTGATCTCAACTTTCTTCCCCCTGGTCTCATGGGACTTGGGCATCAGCACCTCGAGTATCCCGTCAGAATCTGAAGCCTCCACCTTGTCAGTGTCGACTTCCCCTGGAAGCGGGATGACCCTGCGGAAGCTCCATAGGAATGCTCCTCGTAGATGTAGTCCTTCTCCTTCAGGTCCTTGTCCTGTTTCCTTTCTCCCGTGATGGTCAGGCCTTCCTCCCGATGGTGACCTGGATATCCTGGGTCTTCATTCCGGGTAGTTCTGCCCTTGCTATGAATTTGTCCCCTTTGTCAACCAGTTCGATCGAAGGAGCCCAGAATCCGTCTTTGCCGGTCCAGATCGAGGGCAGCACGGACCAGTTGAGGAGATCGCTCAACGCTCCCCTGAATCTCCTTTCAGGCTCTGACATTTCTCTCAGTGAATTCCACCTTGTCGGTGTTCTTTCCTGTCTTACAACGATATTTGCCATGGTTTTCCTCCAATTCGAATCATACAGACTCGACTTTTAGAATAATTGTGCTATTCCAACGCCAGTATCTCCGTGACCAGGGTCACGAATCCGCGGGCGACAATCAAGAAATGATGACCAAAGCGAGACATCCGAGGCTCGAATGTCCCCCACAGGCCGCAGGCCTATTGGTCCCGTATGGAAAAGGAGAGAGGCTCTATTCACGCGAAGAGGGAGGACGCAGGTCCTCCTCTTCGGATGCTTCACAGAACAGTTCATCGCCATATTGAGGGCCTGGCGAACCTTCAAGTCCTTGAACGGGAGCTCGGGGTGCGGTGGTTCGACAAACTCACCATGAGCGGCTCGGGTCTAACGCCTGGCAACGCGGATTAGCAGTGCCTCAAGCCCACGCTCGAAAGCGTCATACCCGCGCGGCAGCAATGCCAAGGTCGGTGGCGATGCCTGCGACCAGACCGATGAAGAGACCACTAGAAAATACCGCAGTCCGTTTGACCGAAGGCCAATTAGGCTCTGGGTTTGACCCGCTGTTCGGCGATGTCGCCTGCTATGGGTAGCTTGTATCTTTGACCTTGATATGCTTTCACCATTAAGACGACCCACAGAATAAAGGCGAGAATCCCTATCGCCCACACGCCTACCCAACCAATGACAGGGACAAAACCGAGCACGATGTCAACCACAGTAAGGGCGCCAAACACAATGATGGACTGAATGGCGTGGAAACGGACGAACTGGTTGTCTTTTTCAAGAAGCAGGAAGATGATCCCGGTCACCCACCCCAGAACGTAGCACAATACGCCCGCGACATTGGGTTGGAGACCTGTCCCGGTCTTCCCATTGCTTTCTCCCATTTCGATACCCTCCCTTGCCCTATCCCCCGAGCGCGCAGACAGGGATACGGACTGACTTGCGAGTCAGATGACCACCGAATCGGATGACTCGCGGGTCAGATCAGTCGACAGTCAGCAGAGTGGCAACTCTTGGCCACTGGAATTCGGACCGAATGCGACTAGCCTTTACCGATTCTGAAAACCTTGGTGTTGCAGGTCGGACACACGCCCTGGGTTGCCGGCCTCTTGTTCTTGAGAACCACCGCTTTGGGATTCTTCACTTCCTTGGTCGCGCGGCACTTTACGCAGTACGCCTTTACCATCAGAAGCCTCCTATTTTTTAGCAGAACGATACTGCTCTTCAGAGGCAATGTCAATACAAATTTCGGGATGACCGATCGTCCACGCCGTCAACACGTAGACATGCCAGGGTCAAAGGCGAGACTCGCTCCTTGCCACTGAGAGCAAAGCACGCCAGGGCTACGGATTGGCAGCCGGCAGGACACCCTCAACTTTCTTTATCAAATCGTCCGTCTTATATGGTTTGGCAATATAGTCGGACGCCCCGGCGGCGAAAGCCATTTCCTCGACGCCGAATCTGGCGCTGGTAACAATGATCGGAACCTGCGAGTCTTCACGGAGCCTCTTGATGACCTCAAAGCCATCTATGCCAGGCATGAAGATATCAAGCAGGACGACGTCAGGTGAAAGCTGTCTGAACAAGTCAAGGGCTTGCTGGCCCGAGGTCGCGGTAGTCACCTGGTAACCGGAATGTTGAAGGGCAACCCTGGTGAACCTGAGGATGCGGACCTCATCATCGACTACCAGTACATGAGCCATAGGAGCGCTGTTCTCCTGTCCTTCTTTAACAACGGGAATGAACGGGAAGCGCCCAGACAGGCCCTCTGAACGTTCTCAGGGGACAGAGTACCACGCGCATACGCACTAAGCCAAGTGACAGGTTCCTCCGGCGACAATCAGCCTTTGCTTCGCGGGCAATGTACCCTGGGCAGCGGGGGTGCAACATTACCATCGATGCGAGTAGAATGTGTGTCGTAATCGCCCAGGCGAAGACGATTCCAATGGTGTCAACCGATAGCGAAAGCCATTTTTGCGAGGTGCCATGATGTCCCCGAGAAAGATCAAGGGTGGCGAGGACAACAGCCGGCGGGACAGGGCAAAGTCAGGCCCTGATACCAGTAAAGACCGAAAAGGAACTTCGCGGCAGTCGAGAACCGGTCCCCAGAATCTCACGCAGGTGCCTTCACAGGCAGATCCTGAAAGACGGCAAAACGGAAAGGCGGATGCCGAGACGTCGCGTCTAGCTCAGGAGTTGACCGATAGACTGAATGAGCTTCGCACTTTGATGGACAACGCCCAGGTGGCAATTTGGATCGCTCGCGATCCCAGCTGCCTTACCATCACGGGGAACGCATACGCCAACAGGCTATTCGGTGTGACGAACGGGCAAAACGTTTCCGGGAGTGCCGCCCCTTCTAACGCTGCGGTCAGATACCAGGCCTTCCGAGGCGATACCAGATTGACGCCGGAGGAATTGCCTGCCCAAGCTGCCGCGGCTACGGGAAAGCCGGTCAACGCCTCCGAGATCGAATTGGTGTTTGAAGACGGCCGGCGACTGAGCATGATCATAGGCGCAGTGCCGCTGCTCAATGGGGAGGGCAACGTGCGAGGGGCGGTAGCTTTCGGGACAGACATCACCGAGCGTAGACACGATGAGAGAAAGATCCGGGAACTGATGGCATCGGTACAAAATGAGAGAGACAGGCTGTCCAGTCTGCTGGAAAGTATACCCGATGAAGTGTGGTTCGCAGACGCCAGGGGAACTTTTACGCTGGCCAATCCTGCGGCTCTGCGCCAGTTCGGATTATTCTCGCCAGGAATCGATGTGGAAGCGCTGGCGCGGAGTGTGGAAGTTCTTCGTCCCGACGGCACGCCGCGACCGGCGAGCGAAGCCCCTCCTCTGCGAGCGTTAAATGGGGAGACAATCAGGGACCAGGAAGAGATTGTCCGGATGCCGGTTTCGGGAGAACTCCGCGCCCGCCAGGTCAATGCAGCTCCGGTGATGGACCACACCGGTGCGGTCATTGGGTCGGTGTCCTTGGTACGGGATATCACGGACACAAAGAAAGCCAGCCGAGCTCTGGAAGAGAGTGAACGGCGGTACCGATCCCTGTTCGACAACCTGATGGACGGCTACGCCTACTGCCGTATGGAATTTGAGGATGGACAACCCATTGACTTTGTGTATCTTGCGGTCAACAAGTCCTTTGAGAGATTGACCGGACTGGTTAACGTTGCCGGAAAGAGGGTTACCGAGGTCATTCCTGGAATCAGGGATTCCAATCCTGAGTTGTTCGAGTTGTACGGGCGGGTAGCGTCAACAGCGCAGCCGGAACGGTTTGAGACATATCTGGACCCGCTGAAAGCATGGTTTTCCGTGTCAGCATATAGCACCGAACCTGGGACGTTTGTGGCGGTTTTCGAAAACATAACCGAAAGAAAGAAGGTAGAGGCCAGGCTTCATGACGCAGTGCAGAGAGCCGACGCTCATTTCGCCAACTCTCCATTGGCCATCATCGAATTCGATGCACAATTGTGCATTATTCGTTGGTCAGAAGCAGCCCAAAGGGTATTCGGCTGGTCTTCCGACGAAGTCCTTGGCAAGGCGATTGTCGACTTCAGGTGGTTTGTCGAACAGGATGCCGACCAGGTCGTCGGGCTCCCTACCCGGATGCTCGGCTCGGGGAATTCGCGCAACTTCAGCCTGAACCGCAACTTTCGCAAGGACGGTTCGATGATTGCGTGCGAATGGTATTACTCAGCCTTGTTTGACAAAGAGGGGAAACTCTCTTCGGTGCTAGCTCAAGTTCTGGACGTAACCGAGCGAAAAAAAACCGAGGAAATGAAAGATGAATTCATCGGAATGGTCTCCCACGAACTGAAGACTCCGCTGACTGTCGTAAGCGGAGCCATCAATGTGGCGATGACGGAGAACCTGAGCGAGGGCGAGAAGAGGAGCCTGCTCGAAGATGCCGCCTGGGGCGCAGAAGCGATGGCGGACATCGTAGATAACCTTCTTGAGTTATCGAGATGGCAATCAAACCGGCTGGTATTGAGCCAGGAGCGCGTGGACGTTGTCAGCATAATCGACTACATTGTCCACCAGTCGTCGAACAAGTCGAAGCGGCATAGGATAATCGCCGAGGTAGATGAAGGGTTGCGCCCGATCAAAGCCGATCGAACCAGGATCGATCGCATACTGGACAACCTTGTGGACAACGCGATCAAATACTCTCCTGCCGGCGGAGAGGTAAGGATATCGGCGAAGCTAGGCGATGGAGAGGTCGTGCTCGGTGTCTCCGACCAGGGGATAGGCATCTCAGACTCCGACAAAGACAAGCTGTTCCAGCCCTTTGCGAGGCTGGAAGATGCGGTCCCGGGATCGTCTATCAAGGGGGTGGGATTGGGCCTGGTGGTGTGCCGGAGGCTGGTGGAGGCCCACGGCGGGAAGATCTGGGTTGAGTCAACCCCTGGCAGGGGCTCGACCTTCTATTTCACGCTTCCCATGCAGCCAAAGACCATACGCGCCTGAAGACCCTTTGTCCGCCCGGAGACAACAGACCCGCCAGTAGATTGAGGAATGCCCCGGTCGCATTCCCCAATCTACCCGAGTTATTTGTTCAGAAAAGGCTTCCCTTGGTACTGGATGGACCTTATCTCAGCTTCGGCCCTGGTTACGGCTGCCGCAGGCAACTGGGGATAAGTAAGGCTCCCGTTCAGTTTCTGGCCGTCGTGGATAGCCCACCAGAGCATGTTGACGAGGGCCTGCCCCTTTGCCTGGTCTGTCTGATTGACGAAGGCGAGAATCCAGGTGAATCCGACGATAGGATAGGCACCGGCGTTCGAGGAGTTGGTGATCATCACTTTCATATCGTCAGGAAGAACCACGCCGTCAGCGGCTCTGTTGGCAGAATCAAGCGAGGGAGTGATATAGTTGCCCGCCGCGTTTTTTAGATCGGCGAATTGAATCTTGTTCTGGATGGCATAGGCCAATTCAACATATCCTATGGCTCCAGAGATCTGCTGGACCTGTCCGGCCACGCCGGCGTTGCCCTGGCCACCGATGTCACCGGGCCAGTTCACGGCGGTAGCATTGCCCACCCTGGTCGACCAATCGGGGCTCACTTTTGATAGATAGTTGGTGAAGATGTAGGTGGTACCAGAGCTATCGGAACGATGCACCACCGCGATATCGGTATCAGGGAGTTTGGCGCCCGGATTGATACTGCTGATCCTGGGGTCAGTCCATTTGGTGATCTTCTTGAGATAGATATCGGCGAGAACGTCAGGAGTCAGCTTCAACGGCGCCGCACCGTTGAGAGTGGACACGTTGTAAATGATGGCAACGGGGCCAATGGTCATCGGGATATGAAGTATGGGTCCGCCCTTGGCCTGGGCGGCGGACTGCTGGTCGGCTGTCATAATGCCGTCAGAAGCGCCGAAGTCAACGGTCCCGGCGGTAATCTGAGAGATGCCACCGCCTGAGCCAATGGCCTGATAGTTGATCTTCACTCCAGTTAGTTTGTTGTATTCGTCAAACCACTTCGCATAGAGCGGAGCAGGGAAAGTAGCGCCAGCGCCGTTCAGTGATACGTTGGATTGAGGCGGGACCGTGGTCGAAGCGGGTTGAGTGGTGGTCGTCGGTTTGGGTGAGGTTGTAGCGATGCTGGTGGGGGGCGTAGAAGTCGAGGTTGTAGTGGTGGCAGCCCCTCCTCCGCTGCAGGCGGCTAGTGTGGCCAGCCCTGCTACAAGACCGGCGGCAGCTAGCAGAATCTTCCTGATTCTAATGATACTCAACTATTGTCTTTCTCCTTTTCTCTTCTTCGCAACCGCTCGAAGGGCTTCGTCTTAGGCCTGTACCTGCTTGCCCCCGGCGGTTTTCGACTACTAGATTCATTATGCAAGTAAGAGTTTAAGCGCTCCTTATGGCTGTGTTAAGGCAATGTTAAAAACAGCATGCGCAAGTTCATAGGATCTCAGATTGCGCGCCAGGCGATTGCGATTCTGTCTCAAAATGGAGCATTTTTCACCGTGAGGAATCGAAACGAATGTGCAATTGGAAATCCCGGGCGTGCGCAGGAATCGGGGCCTGGGCATAAGTTGACACAAAACGTTCGCCCGCAGCGAAATCACCTCTAGTAGTTGGAGTGGTCCGTCTCCTCCATCTTGCCGGTGACGACGAAGATGACCCTCTCGCAGATGTTAGTCGCCCTGTCGGAAGCACGCTCCAGATTGTGGGCTACCCACACGAGCCGGGTGGCGCGGGTAATCGTCTTGGGATCCTCGATCATGAAGGTAAGAAGCTCCCTGAAGACCTGGTCGTACAGGTTGTCCACAAGATCATCCTCGGCGGTTGTTGCTTTGGCCGCGGCGGCGTCCCGGTTGATGAAAGCATCCAGGCCTTCCTGAAGCATCTTGACGGTCTGCTGAGCCATCCGTGGAATGTCAATCAAAGGCTTAAGGGGCGGCTCATCGCCAATCATGATGGCAATCTTGGCTATTCCTCCAGCATAGTCTCCGATGCGTTCTACCTCGGTGATAATGCTGAGAACTGCAACGATGATACGAAGGTCGCCGGCCATAGGCTGCTGAGTAGCAATCAGCTCAATGCACCTTTCCTCTATCTCGAACCTCATCTGGTTAACCTTCTGATCATCGGCGATGATCTGGCGGGCGAGGTCCAGGTCCCGGGCCTTAAGAGCATCGATGGAACGCAGAATGGCCTTTTCAACCATGCTGCCCATAACCAGGATCTCGTCCTGGATTTCTCTGAGTCTCTTGTGGAACGTGGTGCGCATTTCCATGCCGCTTCCTCCTTTAAACTAACCGAATCGCCCCGTGATGTAGTCTTCTGTCCTCTTGTCTCGTGGATTGGTGAACAACTGCGTGGTGGGACCATACTCCACGAGCGTCCCCGCCCGATCGCTGTCGGCGAGAAAAAAAGCAGCCATGTCAGATACGCGTGCTGCCTGCTGCATGTTATGAGTAACGATGACGATGGTGTACTCAGTGGCGAGCACCCGCATCAGATCCTCTATCTTAAGCGTGGAAGCAGGGTCAAGGGCGCTGCAGGGCTCATCGAGGAGTATGATCTCGGGCTGAACAGCCAGGGCGCGGGCGATGCAGAGGCGCTGCTGCTGTCCGCCGGAAAGGGACACCCCCGATTCATTGAGCTTATCCTTCACCTCGTCCCAGAGAGCGGCCTGCCGCAGACTCTTTTCCACAGTCTCCTGCAGTTCCCAGCGGCGCGTCCATACGCTCGATAGCCTGATCCCGGAGGCGACGTTGTCAAACACAGACATGGTGGGGAAGGGCGTAGGTTTTTGAAAGACCATACCGATTCTCCGGCGTATCTGAACGGCATCCACGTCTCCGCCGTAGATGTTTATGCCATCGAGGAGAACCTCACCAGCGACCCGACCACCGTGCGATACTTCATGCATGCGATTCAAACACCTGATGAAGGTCGATTTTCCACAACCCGACGGCCCGATGATGGCGGTGATGGCCCGATACCGAATATCAAGGGTGATGTTCTTGATGGCCAGGGATTTTCCGTACCAGGCTCTGACATCGCGGACGTCCAGGACTCCCCTTTCAACTCCCTGGGAAACGGCGCTACCCGCTGCCTTCGAGATGCTGCCGCTTATGTTTTCAACTTTCATAACGATTCCCTCAAGTGGCAAATGGTCAGGTTTGATTCCGGCGGCTGACCCATCTAACGATTACGCTTATGACAAGGACGAGAATGACGAGGACGAACGCCGCGGCCCAGGCCTTCTGGTGCTGGTCCTGATATGGGGAAATGGCGTACGAGTAGATGAGCAGAGGCAGCGCCGCGATCGGCTTTAACAAACTCTGAAAGCCAAAGTTGTTCCCCAGAGCAGTGAAGAGCAGAGGCGCTGTCTCCCCGGCGATGCGGGCAAGCGCCAGCATGACCCCGGTGATTATCCCGGTGAGAGCGCCGGGAACCACGACTCCCAGCATCGCTCTCCATCTGGTGATTCCCAGGGCAAGCGCGGCCTCACGCATTGAATTCGGCACGAGGCGTAGCGCCTCCTCGGCGGTCCTCGCGACCACAGGTATCATGATAATGGCCAGGGCGGCACCGCCGGCCAGAGCGGAATACGACTGCATGGGACGGACGACAATAGCATAGGCGAAAACGCCAACCACGATTGACGGAACTCCGGCCAGGACATCGGCGGCGAAGCGGACGCCGGTAGCCAAGGCAGGCCTGCCAAAGTCGCTGAGGAACATCCCTGCCAGTAACCCGGTGGGCAAAGCGATCGCCGACGCGAGGACAACGAGCACCAGACTGCCGATAAGCTCATTGCGGATTCCTCCGCCGACCTCACCAGCGGGCCTGGATGCCTGCGTAAAAAGGTCAAGGTTCAAATAGGCGATGCCTTGGATGACGATGTAGCCCAGGATGAGAGCCAGCAATATTATGGCTATCGCCGCCCCAAAGGAGCACAAAGTCAGCATAACGCTATTGGACAATTTCCGTCTGGCGTACCCTCGTTCGCTCATCACTCAACCGAACCCTTGAACGATGCCATGCGCCACACAAGCAAACGCGCCGATACGTTAACGATGAGAGTAACGGCAAAGAGCACCAGCGCCAGAGTGACGAGGCTCCCGATGTATACACCTCCGGTGGCCTCGTTGAACTCGGAGGCAATTTTGCTGGCAATAGTCGTCCCCGGCGAAAACAGGGACGGGGTGATGCGATAGGCGTTCCCGATGACCATGGTGACAGCCATCGTCTCGCCGAGTGCACGTCCGAGCCCAAGAATAATGGCGCCGACCAACCCCGACCTGCAGTAAGGCAGGACCGCCCGGCGAATCATCTCCCAACGTGTGGCCCCGAGCGCCAGCATTGCTTCCCGCTGATTCGCGGGAACGGCCTTAATCACATCCCGGCTCATGGCGGTGATGATGGGGATGATCATGATAGCGAGGACCACGCCGGCGGCAAGAAAGCCGACGCCGAACTTCGGCCCTTGAAAGAAGGGCAGGAATCCAAAGCCTGCCCCCAGCCATTTCTCCACCGGCGAGCGAATGAACGGGACGAGAACAAACAGACCCCAGAGTCCGATGATGACACTGGGTATGGCAGCGAGCATCTCGATCAGGAAAGAGGCAGGCGTGCGCAGCCAGCGGGGAGAGAGGTCGACGAGAAAGATGGCCGCTCCGAGGCTGATGGGGACAGCAATGATGAGGGCGAGGGCAGAGGTCATTACTGTTCCGTAGATGGCAGGCAAGGCTCCGAAGCGCCCTGCAACAGCGTCCCAGGTAGAACTGCCGATGAAAGCGGCACCGAATTTCTGAATTGCGGGCCATGCGTCCGCATTCAAGGCAACGATCATGCCGACAATAATGCTGACGGTGAGCAACGCGAAAACGAGAGTCACGGTCGAGAAGATGCGATCCCCAAAACGTGGGCGACCGCGAAGTCTCGAGCGACTGCCTCTATCGCCTAGCTTGTGACTTCCCTCAACGGGTTGCGTATTCAAGTCTCAATGGCCGTGTTCGTGGTGCGATCCTCACGGGCTAATTACGCCCGTTGTGTGGCTCGTCAGGATGCTCCGACGTGAAAAAGCGCCAAATGGGAGCAAAGGAAAAGCCGGTTCCAGTTACAATATTAATGATAAGACGAGGGGCTTAAGTGGGGTTTAAGGGTTTGTTAAAGATTTGTTAAAACCGCGGGCGGAACGGGGAGACTGAACCCAAAAGTCGAACCGGCATCTTGCTTACTCCGGACCCAGACAGAGCCGCCGTGGGCCTGGACGATATGCTTGGCGATCGCCAGCCCCAGACCTGTACCACCCGAAGCGCGAGACCTGTCAGCCTTGAAGAACCGCTCAAATATGTGGGGAAGGTCTTCCTGCGAAATGCCCACACCCGTATCGGATATCTCAACAATGACACTGTCGTCGCCGCGGCTGGTTGCCGCGATAACGTTTCCGCCTGCGGGGGTGAACTTGATGGCATTGTGAAGGATGTTCAGCACGACCTGCTGAATCCTGTCTCTATCCCCGAGTACAAGAGGCAAATCAGATTGCTGCCGGGCAGCGACTGAAAGTCCCTTACGGTCCGCCTGGGGGCTCAGCCTTGTTATCACATCACCGATCAGGGCATTGAGGTCGAAGGGCTCCAATATCAGCTTGGTGGCGCCACTTTCGATCCTCGACAGCTCGATAATTTCGGTGGCCATCTGAGTCATCCCCTCAACTTCCGCCTCCAGCCTGTCCAGGAAATCGCCGGCCACCTTTTCATCGCTGATCGCGCCGTCACGCAGAGTCTCGACAATAGCCTTCATGGCAGCGAGAGGCGTGCGAAGTTCGTGCGATATGTTACCAACAAACTCTTTGCGCATGGTTTGCAGACCGCGAAGCTCGGTAAGGTCCTGGAGGAGGACGAGAGCTCCCCTGATCCTGGCCGCTGTGATGGGCACGGCTACCACTCTGAGAAACCTCCCGGAGGTGGACTCCAGTTGAGCGCTTCTCTCGGAGTTCTGTTCGAGACATTCCCTGACGACATCATCAACTTCATGGTCATGAGTAGCTTCAATGATCCGTTTTCCCGTGATCTTCTGGACGTCACCGCCGAAGAGCTTTGCTGCGGCATGATTCGCCAGAGCAACGACGCGCTCCGAGTCCGTGAGGATTACGCCGTCGGCGAGGCCGTTGAGGACTTCTTTGAGCCTGTTCCTCTCATCGGACACTGCGGCCATCCCGCTTCTTACACTCAAAGACATGTTGTTGAAGGCGCGGCTCAACCTGCCGATCTCGTCGCCGCTGTGGAAGCGAATCTGTTGGTCCAAATGCCCGGAGGCGATCCCCTCGGCTGCGAGAGTGAGCCTGCGGACGGGTCGTGTAATCATGCGTGCCAACGCCACCAGGGCGATTATCACCAACGAGGCGGCCCCGATGAGAGCCAGGACGATGGCGATGGTGGTCCTGTTCTCAGCTGCCTGCACGACGTTCAGCGGCACGGCAACGCGGGCGATTCCCACGCGCGTCCTTTTCGGTGACGGGCACCGCGACATACATCATGCTCTGGTGCAAAGTGGCGCTGTACCTTATCGCCTCGCCCACACCGGAGTTGAGGGCGGCGATCACCTCGGGCCGACCGGAGTGATTGTCCATCAACGACGGGTCCTGATCGGAATCGCCTATCACAGTCCCATCAAGCGCGATCAGGGTCACCCTGGCGCCGATGTGCGCACCGACCGTCTTGGCCAACAGGCGAAGGGAGGAATTGTCGGCAAGATTGCCAAACCCCTGTGCGCTGAGGTCGGCCATCAACTTAGCCTCGTTGGCCAGTTGGGACTCGAGCTGGGACAACTGAGCGTTCCTCGATGACCGGACAACGTAAACCCCCAGCGCGGTCATAGTGAGCACGATGAGCAAGACCAGTGGGAAGGGTCAATTTCCAGTACAAACTGCGAGTCATAACGCTATTCCTGGAGCTTGTAGCCGACGCCTCGGACGGTCACGATCCGCGAGGGCTGTTCGGGATTATCTTCCAATTTCTCGCGCAGCCAGACGGACGTGGACATCGACAGTGCGAGTGTCCCCGGCGTAGTCGTACCCCCACACCTTCTGAAGGAGCAAGTCTCTGCTCATGGCACGACCGACATTCTGGATGAGGAAAGCAAGGAGATCAAATTCCTTGGGGGTGAGGACAAGCCCGGCGCCGGCCCGGGTTACGACATGACGGTCAATATCGACTTCGATATCGGCGACTTTGAAAACCTTATCGTTGACGCCTCCCCTTGCCGAGCTGCGACGCAACATGGCGCGGATGCGTGCCATCAACTCCCTGACGCTGAAGGGCTTGGTCATGTAGTCATCGGCGCCGAGGTCGAGACCGGCAATTTTGTCGATCTCGTCATCCTTGGCGGTCAGCATCAAGATCGGCACGGCCATTTCCTTCCGAAGGATACGGCAGACTTCGAAACCGCTGATCCTGGGCAACATGACATCGAGCAGGATAAGGTCCGGTTTGTGTTCTCTCGCCACTTCAAGGGCCAACGCGCCGTCGGCAGCGGTAAGGGCCTGGTACCCCTCCTTGACAACGTTATACCGCAGGGCCTCGAGAAGATTCGGATCATCTGTTCTCGTCGCG
>CAVUYC010000013.1:0-21627 GCA_963745605.1 uncultured Chloroflexia bacterium
TATGGGGCTACAGCTACTACAGCTACTACAGGTATTAGTAGCTACTACTTTCTGTCCCCCGCGTACGCGAAGGTGTAGCAGGTGTAGTACCTGTAACCCCGTTTGCCCCAACAGGATGTTTTCATCACTTCTTCAATTCGTAGACGTACGTTGTCTGATAGCCGACCTTGCAAGGGTTTTGCGAATGACTCCGCCTCCGTCAGTTTGTTTTTCAAGACCTTGCGTGACGGGCCGACTCTTACATCTTCATCTCTGCATCTCCATCTATTTGGACCGGGCCTAGATCAGCCAGGAGCACTCCATTCCGACGTCTCACTCTCAGGATTCTGTGCCTCATTGAAGTTGGCGTCGATTGACCACCTGAGAGTTGAGCCATCAAAGGCAATGTCAAGATCGAGAGATTCACCGTCTCGGCTGGCCGACTTCAACTTGAATTGCCCCGGAGTCTCTTCCGGGTAGAGTCCAAGAATCACGTCGACAGCACCCGACAGCGATGTATGGCCGCGGAGGTCCAGGATGGGGTCGTCTCTTCGTCTTGCCGTGGTGGTGCAGCACCAAAACACCCACGTCTATGTCTCGGGCGAGGTCGTGGACTTCCTGAGCGGCAATGCCGAGTTCCGGTGAGTTCTCGTCCTTGATTTGGCGCCCGGCCAGGAGAGTGTCGATAATGGCAAGTCCGGGTGATCCGTCTCCATCAGTCGTCTGAGTGGCTCCAGTCCGTGAGTCAGGTCGCAGCTAAGGTTGACGGTCACCTGATTGCGCCATATGCCCGATGGTCGAGAGTCAGCGCTTGAGTCGTGCCTTGGAGTCCTCGAGTGCGAGGGAGAGAATCCTCACCTTGGGCACGTCCCGGGTCAAGGAACTGGCCTCCGTCCTGAGCGGCCCTGATCAGATTCAGTACGATCACCGTCTTGCCTTTCTTGGGCGAGCCGCCGAGTAGTGAAATGCCCGGCTTCGGCAGAATGTCCTTGATAACCCATGGCGTCTCGGGAGTATCTAAGGCCAGAATGTCATCAGCCGTGAGCCCTTCAGGTACTGCGTCCGCTTGCTTCTTGTTCTCACTTGGTTGAATGCCCGGACGGTCTCCGCAAAGGCATTCTCAATAGAAAGGGTCCCACTCCCTGAAGTCCAGGCCGAGGGCAGCGTCGTGCATTGCTTTGATGGTGCTCTTGCGGCTGGCATCGCTTTCCGGATAGACCTTGATGCCTGATTTGACTTCGGCGCCGATGGGACACTCGGCAGAGAACAAGGCGCCGAGCCCTCTACTGTTCTCGTGAATTTCGTTCAGCCTGACAGCGATTCCGCCCTCTTCCCATACGAAATAGATGCTGTGACTTGAGACATCGGGCATCATCTGAATGTCATACTTGGCATTAGCTCTCTTTTCTGCGTAGTATGGGCGTACCGTACTTGTCACGGTTGGCTTTCCTCGGCCAGGTAGACATTGACGCCGTCTGTCTGCAACTCCGTGGCTGGCAACTCATCGTGGTGCTTTCTAACCAAGGTCCAGAACATCGCTTGAGACCGGGCGAAGATTGCCAGGGCTTGCTGTAGGTGCCAGCTCACAAGTCCCTTGTCGGTAACAACATCATCGGGTAAGCCCGAATAGACGGCCGCTATCTGCTCGCACCGTTCGCGGATCCCATCAGCGCAGCGGCGAGGTCTCGTTCCTTTTCGGTCAGTGTTGCGATCTGTTCGCCCATTTCCTCTATCCCTGCTTTGCGTTGTTCAGCCAGTCACTCAGCCGTGCGCGGCTGATTATCCACCTCTTGCCCAGACGCATTGACGGAATCTTGCCCTCGCGAAGCATGCGGTAAGTGTGGGGAAGGCTTAGATCCAAGCCTTCCTGCACCCTTCATCGCCGTCATTGTTAGTCGCGTTCTTGTTTTTCACTCATTACCATCTTCTCAACTCCTCCCTTGACAGTCTGTGTTAGTGGGTGTATTCTGAAATCGGGATTTATAAATACATTGTATGGTGTTATAGTGCAAGCCTCAAGACTTAGACAGGGATTAGATAAAGGCTAGTTTACGAATCTTGAGGATTAGAACGCCAAATGAAGAGACAGCCCCGTCAACGGGCCAAGACTCCCGGACATGGGTCGAAGAGCTCAGCAGTTACGTGTTCACTTGGTGATAGCAGGAAGAGAGAAGAACTTGCCGCCGCTGGTCAGCGAGATAAGCCTGAAGCTGCAACCGCCCCGGTCATTGAGTACTGTATGCGAAGAATCTCGGCCAATCCCAGGAACTCATGCTGAGTCCACTGGATGGCCCATGGAGCATAACAACTCTCAGGAGACGAATTCAGCAATTCCCGCTGAGATGCCGATCCCGTCCGTACTTGCGGAATTCAACGGCGGAAAGAGCAAAGAGAGACCGATCTGACTATCAGGCAGGCGATGTGGATAGGTCGACTCTATAAGTTGAGGTCTCGCTGGCATATCAGACGCCGAACGGCTGACCAAACAAGTGGTACGACCGGCGTTGCCGCTTCAGCGCGAGCAATTTCGACGCAACATGGTTCGCGAGGGCTGAACAGCTCGGCGAGCCTTTACAGGCTGCCTTTCGCAGCGGAGACTTTGACGAACTGTTGGCCTTAGGACAATCGAATCACCAGCCGAGCGCTGATTAAGTTCGATCATCCTCCGCGAAACGGAGCCATCTCGCCGGCGACGGTGCAAATGCGACGAACATGATCAAGCTGATAGGGCAAGCAACTGAAGCGAAAGTTGAACGGCCGACGGTATCAGGAAGTTCAAGGGGACGATTATGGAACGGCCTGAGGGATCCGGCAACTTCTGCATCCGGTATAGTGGCGGCTTTGACAATGTGAAAAAGCGATACCGGCAGATATGGGAATCGGGCTTCAAGTCCCAGAGGCCAAGCGTCGCTTAACCGCTCTGGAGCATGACCGGAATAACAACACACTCCCGAAGTCCGGCAAGACTATCTCAATTCCTTAATCAATGGCTGGAAGATAATCAGGAAAACCTATCCCCGAAGACTGCCCAGGGCTATGATTCAATATTCAAGAGACACATTATCCCGGCTTTAGGTCAAATTCAACTAAGCAAACTGCAATAGAGGATATTCAGCGATACTACGCAGCAAAAATGAAGCACGGTCGTTGTGACGGTAAAGGGCCATTAAGTGCAACATCGGTCACATCAACATGCTTGCTTGCATCGTGCCTTGAAAAGTGCAGTACGGTCCCGCCTGATACCCTACAACCCGGCCGACGTTGCGGATAAGCCGAAGCCAGTACATACCGAAATGAGCACTTTAAATAAAGAAGAGGTCAATATCCTACTGAAAGCCGCGAGATCGACGGAATACTATTGCCTGTTACTGTGCTACCTAATGACCGGCGCTCGTCGAGGTGAATTACTGGCTCTTCGATGGTCAGACGTCAACTTACTCGAAAGTGAAATACATATATCTCGGAATGTGATACAGCTTAATGATCGAAGCTTACACTACAAATCGACCAAGACCGGGAAAGGCCGAATGGTAGCACTTACGCCTGAAACTTCATTGGCATTAAGAGGCCATAAGGAAAAACGTGAAGCCTTTTGTGAATCCTTAGAGATACCGTTTCGAGCCCGATTCCCTCGTATTCTGCCATGCCAATGGCAGTTCACTACTTCCTGATACAATTACGCAGTTTTGGAGACGGTTTGTTAAACACCTAGGTCTGAAACCTATTAACCTACACGCGGGAACCAGGCATACTCATGCCACACTCTTACTTGAGCAAAACGTACACCCTCTTATATGTCCGCAACGTCTTGGCCATGCCAAGATATCGACCACGCTCGACTTGTACTCTCACGTCAAACCGGAATTACAGAAGGCGGCTGCAGTAAAACTTGATTCTATTTTGGACAAATCTCCGGCCAATTTGTAGCAGATTTGTAGCAAAATAGATTATGTCAATTAATGTGGGAAGTAATTTGTCGGATTTAGCTTCAAAAAGTGGAGCCAGCGAAGAGAGTCGAACTCTTGACCGACGGTTTACGAAACCGCTGCTCTACCACTGAGCTACGCTGGCTTTTGGGTCGAATTCCGAAGGGCCAATGCCTACAAGAAGTGAGCGTTGTTCCCAGAATTGATACGCATAATGATAAGCGAGGCCACGCCCAATTGTAAAGCTTGGAACGCGACTCGACCAGGCCCGCGACAAGCCAAAATACGTTTGCCCGTGAGCAGGGCGTGTGATAACATTGACACACATTTGTCGCTTTCACAACACATGCTGGCTGACGAAGAACTACGGCAGATTTCCCCAGAAAGAGACTCCGTGCTTACCATCGGAGTGTTTGATGGGGTGCACCTTGGGCACAGACATCTGATATCGGAGACCAAGCGTGCCGCGGAGGCGATTCGAGCCCTCAGCGGAGTGGTCACTTTCCGGCGCCATCCTATTGAGCTGCTGGATTCCAAGGCTACCCTACCCTATTTGACTGGCCTTCAGGAAAAACTCAGGCTGATCAAGCAGCAGGGTGTGGACTTCGCAGTCGCTCTGACATTCGACGAGAACCTCGCGAGTTTAAGCGCCGAAGAGTTCGTCTTGAAGATCCAGAAGGCCCTCCGTATGCGCGGCCTTGTTGTTGGGCCGGATTTCGCTCTGGGCAAGAACAGAGAGGGAAACGTGCAAAGGCTGGAGGCTCTCGGAAAGAAACTCGGATTCTTTGTAGTTGTGGTGCCTCCGCTTTTTGTTGATGGCGAGCTAGTCAGCAGCACGGCGATTCGTCGCGCCCTGGCTGAAGGCGACATGTTGAAAGTGGTCCGGCTGACGGGGCGGCCGTATCTCATCAAGGGCAAGGTAGTCTCGGGCACGGGGCAAGGCCGCAAGATGGGTTTTCCCACAGCAAATCTGGAAATTGAGCCGGGTTGGGCGATTCCCAAGGACGGCGTCTACGCCACCATGATGCACATCAACGGAGACATCAAACAATCGATGACTAACATCGGCCTCCGCCCTACCGTGGAGGGAAAGAATCGGACGATCGAGACCTATGTTCTCGACTACGAAGGAGACCTTTACGGCCGCGAAGTCTCCGTGGACATAGTTGATATGTTGCGGGAAGAGAAGAAATTTCCAAGCATTGACGCCTTAAAGAAGCAGATCTCAAGAGACGTGGAACGAGGCAAAACGATTCTAAAGTCCCAAGCACGCGGTGCGTGATGTAGATAAGAGGAAAGAAGGAGAGAAATGGGCCAGTTAAGAATCCCAGGACCAACCCCTTGCCCCCCGCAGGTGCTCGAGGCAATGGGTCGGGCCATGATTGACCATCGTGGTCCGGAGTTTTCCAAAATCTTCAAGCGGGTCACGGACAAACTAAAACAGGCATTTCAGACTCGCAACGATGTTCTGGTTCTCACTGGCTCCGGTACGGGCGGCCTTGAGGCCGCCGTCGTCAATGTCCTCTCTCCCGGTGACAAGGTCCTTGCTGTCTCGATCGGCGTCTTCGGAGACCGTTTCGCCAGCATTGCCAAGGCTTTTGGTGCCGATGTGATTCCGTTGAAATTTGAAAGGGGCAAAGCAGCCGATCCCGATACCATTGGGCAGGCTCTGAAAGATAATCCTGCGATCAAGGCGGTAATGGTGACGCACAACGAGACCTCGACCGGGGTCACCAATGACCTCGCCACGATCAGTCCCGTGGTCAAAGGGGCCGGCAAGCTGCTAATGGTTGATTCTATCAGCGGTATCGGATCGATTAATTGCCCGGTGGATGACTGGAATATCGACGTCGTGGTTTCCGGTTCGCAGAAAGGGTGGATGGTGCCGCCCGGTCTGACGATGCTGAGCGTGTCCCCCGACGCCTGGAAAGCACATGGCCAAGCCAGGATGCCGAGGCGTTACTGGGACTTTGCCGAGGCGAAGAAGTATGTGGACAAGGGCCAGACTCCATGGACGCCGGCGGTGTCGATCGTGTTCGCGTTCGACGTGGCGCTGGATATGCTGCTGGCACAGGGAATGCCGGCGGTGATTGCCAAGCATGCCCGGATCGGCGACGCTGCCCGCGCCGGAGTCAAATCGCTGGGGCTTTCGGTGTTTGCCGACGAGCGTTTCGCGTCGAATACGGTCACGGCGGTCTCGGGGCCGTCCGGCCTGAATATCAAGGACATGCGCACGATCCTCCGGGATGAGAATTGGACATCGCGGTCGGCGATGGTCAGCAGACTCTGGACGGCAAGATATTCCGTATCGGTCATCTTGGTTGGGTCACGGAACAGGACATTAAAGAAGTGATTGCCGCAGTTCGTGAAGTGCTGCCTCGAGTCGGATTCGTCGCCGAACTTAAGAGGTTTAGATGAAAGTCCTTGTCGCCGAAACCATTGGTCAAGAGGGGATCGACATTATTGCGCTTCGCGGAGGTCGATGTTAAGACCGGCCTTACCCCGAAGGAGTTGATCGCCACGATCGGCGACTACGAGGCGCTGGTGGTGCGCAGCCAGACCAAGGTCACGGCCGACGTGATCCGGGCGGGCAAGAAGCTGATCGTTATCGGTAGGGCGGGGGTTGGGGTGGACAACATCGACGTCGACGAAGCTTCGGTGCAAGCGATAGTGGTGGTAAACGCCCCCACGGGCAACACGGTCTCGGCGGCGGAACACACCATCGGACTTATGTTTTCGCTGGCCCGCAACATTCCGCAGGCTTGTGCCTCGCTGAAATCGGGAAAATGGCGCCGCAACGACTTCATGGGCATTGAACTAAGAGACAAGACGCTCGGCCTGGTCGGTCTGGGTAATGTCGGATCTGAGGTGGCCCGGAGGGCGCCCGTGGACTGGACATGCATGTCATCGGCTACGACCCCTTCGTTTCGCCTGACTACGCTCGCAAAATCCAGGTTGAACCGGTGGCCCTCGAAGAGGTCTTGAAAGGGCCGATTTTATCAGCCTGCATGTCCCCCTGAACGAGTCCACCAGAGGTATCGTCGGCGCCAAACAGATTGCGATGATGAAGCCGACGGCCTGCATTATTAACGCGGCGCGGGGTGGACTCATCGATGAGGAAGCCCTGGTCAAGGCGATCCATGACAAGAGACTTAAGGGCGCGGCCATCGACGTGTTTGTGGAAGAACCGCTGCACCTCGAGCATCCTTTTTGGCGAAGATAAGGTCATGGTCACGCCTCACCTGGGCGCATCGACGGTGGAGGCCCAGGCATTGGCGGCGAACGATGTGGCGGAGCAGATTGTCGCCGTTCTTGGAGGGACAGCCCGCCAGATACGCGGTCAACGCTCCGTTCATTCCTCCCGAGACGCTTTCGATGGTCGCCCCGTTCGTCAAAGCCGTGTCGACCGCGGGCCAGCTGGTAGGCCAACTGGCGGAAGGTCAGATGACCTCGGTCAAGATGAAGTACGAGGGGGAGATTGCCAACTACGATTCAAACGTTCTGAAGGCGGCCGTGCTGGGCGGCCTGTTGCGCCGGGTGAGCGAAGAGCGAATCAACCTGGTCAATGCCGAATCATGGCAGCACGCCGGGGTCTTCAGGTGTTGGAAGAAAAGGTGACTGACTGCGAGAACTACGCCAGTCTGATCACGATCGACGTTGCAACAACGTCCGCAGCTATCTCGGTTGCCGTCACGGTGATGCGCGGCGACACCCATATCGTGCGCGTCGGCGAGTTCTGGATCGACATCATCCCAACCGGCGGCTATTTCCTGTTCAGCGACCATCTGGACCGCCCGGGACTCGTGGGCGCCGTCGGCAAGATAACGGGTGATGCCAACATCAACATCAGCTACCTGCACCTGGGCAGGCTCAAGGCACGCGGCGAGGCACTGATGGTGCTGGCGCTCGACGAGGCGTTGCCCGCAAAACAGCAGAAGGAGATTCTTGCTCTGCCTGACGTTCATTCTGTGAAACTGGTCAGAATCTAGAGCCTGCGGAAAGTGATGCAAAGGTGGGTTGGCGTGCCAACCCACCTTTTTTATGCGTTCAGATGAACCTGTTGATGATGAGGCCCGCTGGGACTTTGGGGTAGAAATAGGTCGACTTCTTGGGCATCTTGTCATCTCGATCAGCAACCGCTTTGATTGTCCCTGCGGTGATCGGCTTAACGAGGAAAGCGATCTGGTATTCGCCGTTCTGAACGCGAGCGATAGCATCCTCAAGTAGATACGAGTAACCCACTTTCTCTTTTTCGTGGCTGACCCCGAGCATGTTTTCTAGGAGCACGTGGTCAATAATGCTGACCTCGAGTTTCCGGTAGAGGTCGGAGTGGAATTGAGGCATCATACTGCCCAGCGCATCGAGGTTTCTTGGCTCAAGAACGAAGACCGCGTCCTGCTTGAGTCCGAGAAGAGCGAGGAACGGCGTTTCCGAGGAGCCACGAAGCCCCTCAATTTCTTCCCAGACCCGGGGCTTTGAAGCGACGAACTCGCTGATTCGGAAAAGAGTGCTCAGCTTGTCATACAGACCGTCAAAGGCAGACTTGGTAATGCCACGGACCAACCGGTGCGGCGGAAGAATGAGGAGACCCGGATCCTGGAATTCGACGAGAGTCATCATCACGAAGTCCCAAGGCATTTCCCGGGCAGACTGCGTGGCGGTGCGTTTCTGCTTACTGAACGTAAGAGCGCTCTCATAGCGGTGGTGCCCATCCGCGATGTAGATTGGTGTGCCCCTCAGGGCAGCAGAAATAGCGCCGGTGGCATTGGGCTCCGTTACGGCCCAGACACGATGGCCTTCGGCGTCGCTAACCTTGAGGTCGATCTCAGGGGTGGCTAGGGCCTCACGGGCAAGTAATTGAGTCATCGTCCCGCTCAAGTCCTGGTAAAGTCCAAGAACTGAACTTGTGTTGGCGTTGATGGACCAGAGGAGGCTGAGTCGGTCACTCCTGGCTTCGGCGAAGGTACTCTCGTGAGGCCGGATGATTCTTCTATCCCACTCCTCGAGATGAACTCTCGCAATGATGCCGCGTCTCGTGTACTCACGTCCCCCAAAAGCGAAATAGTGATCGTGTACATAAAAGGCTGGTTGAGAGTCAGTGATAAGAGCCCCTTTTGCGAGCCACTCGTTAAATGTCGTTGCGGCGCGCGTGTACTTGTTTTCCAGGGTGGAGTCCTGAGGAAGGTCGCGCCCGGCCTCGAGACGAACGAAATTGTAGGGGCTCATGTTGTAGAGTCGTTCATGCTGGCCGGGAGGAATGATGTCGTAGACCGGGCAGATAACCTTCGCCCAATCTGCCAGCAGATCCTTGCTATAGTGCGTTCCACGAAACGGGCGGATGTCTGCCAAGGTGACTCTCTCGCAAAATTAGATTCCTCATCATAACAAATCAGCGAGGCTGGTTCCACACGGCTGACGCCTCGTGAGGCTGTGTTATAATTACCTGCAATTATGGGAGAGATGGAAGTTGCGGCCAGCCGTGCCGATGAACTCCGAACGCAGATTGACCATAACAGTTACCTCTACCACGTGCTCAACGAACCCTCTGTAAGTGACACCGAATATGACGCCCTGATGCGTGAACTCAGGGAAATCGAGGAAAGATACCCTCAGCTTAGAACCCCAAACTCGCCGACCCAGCGCGTCGGGCGCGCCTCCTATCGAGTCCTTCGGCGTGGTGAATCACCCAAGGCCAATGCTGTCGTTAGGGAACGCATTCACGGATGATGAGGCGATGGCATGGTACAACAGGTCAATAAAGCTGGCGGGAGCCAGGCAGCTGTCGTTTGTGTGTGAACACAAAATCGATGGTCTTGCTGTCGCTTTGACCTACGAAAATGGGGGGCTTGTTACCGGGGCGACCCGGGGTGATGGCTACAGGGGCGAAAACATCACCCAAAATCTGAGGACTATCGGCAGCATCCCGCTCAGAGTCCCCGCGGGAGCGCCGCCGAGATTCGAGGTACGTGGCGAAGTCTATCTACCTAAAGCAGGTTTCCGCCGACTTAACGAGGAACGGGCAGCAGAAGGGTTGTCCCTTTTCGCCAATCCGAGGAATGCGGCAGCAGGATCAATCCGCCAGCTGGATTCGCGGATAACCGCGGGAAGACCGCTGGACATTTACATATACGGGTTGGGATGGGCTGAAGGCAGGCCAACTCCAGATAGCCACTGGGAAACCATGGCGTACTTGAAAGCTCTTGGATTCAGGATCAATCCGCAAAATCAACGGGCGGCGGACATCTCCGAAGCATTGCACTATTACCACTCGTGGGTGCAGCAACGCGAGGCGCTGCCATACGAGGCTGACGGGGTCGTCATTAAGATCGACTCGTTGTCACTCCAAGAAGAAATGGGAGTAGTAGGAAACGAGCCGCGGGGCGCCATTGCGTATAAGTTTCCTGCGACTCAAGGCACGACAAGACTAAATGAAATCGGGATAAGCGTAGGCAGGACAGGCTCTCTTAATCCGTTTGCCATCCTAGAGCCCGTCTCCGTTGGCGGAGTCACGATACGCCAGGCGGCGCTGCACAACGAGGACGACATCAAGCGCAAAGACATCAGAGAAGGCGACCGAGTATATATCCAACGTGCTGGCGAGGTCATCCCCGAGGTCGTCGGGCCGACGCCGGAGAGCAGGCAGAGGAGCGATCGCGGAAGCGAATTCGTTCTCCTCAAGAAGTTGGAACAGATCAACTGGCGTTTGGGCAGAGGCTCACGTGCGTTGTGTCCGGTGTGTGGCGGAGAGGTAATCCGGAATGAGGGCGAAGTAATGTACTTCTGCACCAACGCCCGCTGCCCGGCGCAGTTGCAGGCACGGATTGAGTTGTTCGCCTCCAAGGGGGCAATGGACATTCACGGCATCGGAGAATCGATGAGCGGCACTCTCCTTGAGAAGGGGCTAGTCCAGGATGTGGCAGACCTGTACACCTTGAGGGTAGACGACTTGTTGAAACTGGAGAGGATGGGACTGAAGAGTGCTACAAACATCATCGATGCGATCGAATCGAGCAAGGACCGTCCTCTGGCACGGCTGATATACGGGTTAGGGATCCGGCACATCGGTGAACAAATGGCTGAACTGTTGGCTAACAAGTTCCCAAGGATGGACGTCCTGGCTTCTGCCTCCGAAGATGATTTGATGGCTGTCCCCGCCGTAGGGCGAACGATTGCCGATAGCGTAGTCTCCTTTTTCCGGCAAGAAGAAAACAGGCTCCTGATACTGAAGCTGAAGAAATCAGGAGTCAGGATGGCGGACGAAGCGATCGGGAGCCGCCACGACCTGCCGCTCTCAGGTATGGAGTTCGTGATAACGGGAAGACTGAAGACCGCGAGCAGAGAAAAGGCACAAGCGAAGGTGAAGGAGCTCGGCGGTATCTTCAAGGATGACGTGACCCGAAAGACCAGTTATCTTGTCGCAGGCGAGGAGCCAGGATCTGAAACTCGCCCGCGAGTTCCTGGGGAATCAAGGTGATCGATGAGGAAGAATTTCTTCGGATGGTAGGCGGGCTTTGAGGGCAGCAGCAATCGGAATTGTGGTGATCTGAAGATGCCTCTGTTCTCGAAAAGGCTGAAGACGCAAACCGTTGCCCCTGAAAAGCTGATAGTCGGACTCGGCAACCCGGGACCAGGGTACGGCGGAAACCGGCATAACGTCGGTTTCATGGCACTGACGTCACTCGCCAAGAAGCACCAGATTCGCCTCGACAAGAAGAGGGGGCAAGCCCGAATCGGAGAAGGCTCGATTGGCGGCGTTCCTGTTCTTTTGGCAAGGCCCCAGACCTACATGAATATCAGCGGAGACGCGGTGAACGATCTTCTTGGGAGATTGAAGGTGTCACCAGCTGCGCTGATAGTGGTGCACGACGATCTCGACTTGCCTCTCGGCCGAATAAGGGTGAGACAAGGGGGGAGCGCAGGCGGACATAACGGCATCAAGTCAATAATTGCTCAGGTGGGTACGCCCGAGTTTGTCCGCGTCAGGGTGGGGATCGGGAGACCAACTCGCGCAGATGGAGCCGAGGACCGCGAAAGGGATGTTATCAGCTATGTCCTGACCGACTTTTCCCGAGAGGAACGTGCCGTGATCGAAGCTGCCCTGCCAAGGGTCGGACAGGCCATCGAATGCCTCGTCGAAAACGGGCTGACGGAAGCGATGAATCGATTCAACAGTATCACGGCAGAGGATAAAGCGGCCAAGCTCCCGGAAGGGACGCAAGGCTCATCTGCCATGCCCGGCGATGACGGCAGGGTTGTTTAGAAGTCGATCCACATCGCGTTTCGAAAAACGGGGCTTTGCGCCAAAGCCACCTGGGTAAGGACAGATCAAGCCGCACTCGCACCAGCAGTTGGGTGTCGTACCGTCGACGTTCAAACGAGTCAAAGTCTGCTTGTGAGTAAGGATTCTTTGACGCCTCACATGAACGTACTCGCCGGGCGCCTGTCTCTCGTTCATCTTTCTTCAGCCCGCTCCGCCATAACTCCATCTGGTTCTTGGGGCACGGGATTGAAGTTTGCGGCTCCTTTTCTCATAATCAGTACGTGATAACGTATCAACCATTGGAATGGTTACACGACAGGGTCAAGATTCTTGACCAGACACTTCTTCCGTCGTCGGAAGCTTATATAGAGACCTCCGATTTTCGGGTTGTTGCCGAGGCTATCAAGGAACTCAGGGTAAGGGGGGCTCCGGCGATTGGAGTGGCGGCAGGCTACGGCATCGCGCTCGGAGCAGCGGCGGGCGCAGGTATGGACGAACCTGGTTTCAGGTCGCACATGAAGACGGTGATTCAAACCATAGAGGCGACAAGGCCGACGGCTCGGAACCTATTCTGGGCGGCAGAACGCATGCGAGCAGTGTTGGCCGAGAGCAAGACTGCACGAGCGGCAGTTGCCGACTTCGCACGAGAGGCCGAAGCAATACACGCTGAGGAAACCGAGTACAGTCGGAAGGTCAGCGAGAATGGATATGAGCTTCTCGAAGCTGGTTGGACCGTCCTAACCCACTGCAATACTGGTCCGCTGGCAACGACGGGATATGGGACTGCACTGGGTGTGATCTTCTATGCCTTTGAAAGGGGAAAGAAGCTTAAGGTGCTAGTCGATGAAACAAGGCCTCTTCTCCAAGGTTCCCGGCTGACCACCTGGGAACTCCAGAAGGCCGGGGTGCCCTTCACGCTGATAACCGACTCTATGGCAGGCCACTTCATGGCGAAGGGCGAAGTTCAGGCTGTCATCGTGGGAGCCGATTGCATTACTTCCAACGGAGACACGGCGAATAAGATCGGCACGTATAGCGTCGCCGCGCTGGCCACGATACACCAGATTCCATTTTACGTGGCCGCTCCCACGAGTACGGTGGACATGAAGCTAGCATCGGGCGCGGAGATTCAAATAGAGCAACGGGCCGCCTACGAGGTCACTCACATAAAAGGCGTTCCAATCTGTCCGGAGGGGGTCGAAGTATCGAACCCTGCTTTTGATGTGACTCCTTCGAAGTACATCTCGGGGATCGTCACCGAGCGTGGTATAATCAGGCAACCTTTGAGTCTGGGTTTGTCAAAGCAGGCTCTCGATGCGACTTTACAACGGAGGGCCGAATGGCACAGGCCACCATAGCGGTGATAGGCGGCACGGGACTCTACCAGATAGATGGCATGTCCGACGTCAAAGAACTCGATTTATCGACTCCTTTTGGGAAACCGAGTGACTGCATAGTCGTGGGGAGGCTTGGGGAGGTTGGAGTGGCGTTCTTGCCACGGCATGGCCGCGGACACCGAATAATGCCCGGGGAGTTGCCGTCACGAGCCAACATCTATGCCCTGAAATCTCTGGGAGTAGAGCACATAATAGCTGTGTGTTCGGTCGGCAGTTTCAAAGATGAGCTTCAGCCAGGCCACCTGGTGATACCTCATCAAATAATAGACCGAACGCAAGGCCGGCCCAGCACCTTTTTCGGCGACGGTATTGTGGGACATATCCCTTTTGCTGACCCATTCTGTCCTGTACTGTCGCAATTGCTGTACAAGTCGGCGGAGAAACTCGGTGCGGTCGTTCACCCGAAAGGTGTATTTGTGGCAATGGAAGGGCCCGCATTTTCAACGCGTGCCGAGTCGGTCCTTTATAAGTCATGGGGTGCGGACATCATCGGAATGACGGTTTTGCCCGAGGCAAAACTGGCGCGCGAGGCGGAGATATGCTACGCCGTGATCGGATGTGTAACCGACTACGATAGCTGGCAGGAGAAACGAGAAGCTGTGACTGTCAGGGCCATCATGGAGATCCTGAACGAGAACGTGGAAATGGCCAAATCGATCGTCAGAATGGCCGTCTTGGGAATGCCACGACAGAGAGACTGTGAGTGCTCGAAAGCACTCGAGACCGCCATTGTCACTTCTCCCGAGAGGATGCCTGCCGCTCAGAGGGAGAAGGTCGAGCTGCTAATTGGCAAGTACCTCAAATACTAATCACGCCGTTCGCAAGACGAATATGCCCAACATCGACTTCGACTGCAGGCCCACAATAATTGGCACGCTACCGGTGAGCGATGCTGCCGAGGCTTGTGCTCTCGTTAGGCGGTACCTGAAGGATATTCCGGCGTGGCCGCAGCTTCCGAGACGAAGCTTTCTCGAGAACATGTACGTGCAGTTCAGTGAAGGCTTCCCTGGGTTGGTGATCGAGGGACTTGGAGAAGACGCGAAGCCCGGCTCTCAGCGGATCTTTGTAGATACCACAAACGACTCGAGCGAAACCCTTGAGCGATTGTATTCGGCATACCTCGAAGGGAAGTTGGAACACTTCGCCGTCGGCCGTGAGTACGCGGCTGGACTTCATCATTGCCTCTCCTCGACAGGGCCACGTTCGATGGCTTTGAAAGGGCATATCACGGGACCGGTAAGCTGGGGTTTGACTGTGACGGACCAGGAACGCAAATCAATCATCTACGACGATACACTCTCGGACGCGGCCGCGAAGATGTTGCGCATGAAGGCAGCGTGGCAAGAGTGGGAACTGCGAAAGCTGAACAAGAACACCATCATTTTCATAGATGAGCCCTATATGTCATCTTACGGGTCGGCTTTTTTCTCGGTGTCAAAGGAGAAGGTCGTAAGCCTGATTCAAGAAGTGATGGCGGGCATAAAAGGCCTGAAGGGAATCCACTGTTGTGGCAACACAGACTGGTCTCTGCTGCTTGGAATCGGCCTTGACATCATCAATTTTGATGCCTATAGCTATGCAGAGTCATTAGCTCTGTATCCCGAAGACGTGAAGAGGTTTCTAGCAAACGAAGGCACCATTGCCTGGGGAATCATACCGACATTCGCCGAGCCTCTTGCGGGGGAGACGGTGGCAAGTCTCAGAGACCGGTTGGAGGTGGCGATGGCTCCCTTCACTCGCAACGGGATTCCTTTCCGGGAGATCGTGCGGAGGAGCATCCTTACACCGACCTGCGGGCTGGCTACTTTGCCGGGCTCTGAAGCAGCAGAAAGGGCGCTGAGTTTGCTCGTTGATCTATCGGACCTTATGCGCAGGAAATATTCCTAGCGTTGCTGCAAATGCGGCGTCGGGATATGATACGACCGTGACCTCGGGATTGCGACACGATGCGTGAACGAAAATCGGAAGATGGGAATCTGATTCAACTGAAAGAGACAACGCGACGGACAGCGAAAACGCCAGGTGACGGATATGGAATCGCCGGCAGCATCATTGGTATCCTCCTGGGTGGTACCGTGGGTTTCTTCATTTCGGTGTCCTTTCCCCTCTTGATCGTCATCCTGTGCGTTTTGGGCGGAGTGCTTCTCGGGGGAAGTGTGGGTGGGTTCCTGGGCGGAAAGTTGCAGGAAAGGATCGCCAGGGAACGCGGCGGAAATGACCAGAACGGTCCAGACTAGTATTCGAATTTGTGTGAACACCGGATGGGGCGGCGAACCCGGCACAACCGAGTGCGATGGGAAGGAGATGCCCATCCCCCACAGTGGCGATATTGTCTCATGAGCCAACATCAGTTTCCGGCGTCTATCGCGGCCATGCTCGCACCATCCTTCTATCCGAATAGGCCCGAGTCGGTTCAACTCATCCAGACGCAAATGTCCTTCGTCTTTCTTGCAGGCGAGTTTGTCTACAAGGTGAAGAAGCCCGTGAATCTGGGATACCTCGATTATTCCACCCTGGACAAGAGGCGCCTGTTCTGCCAAAGAGAGTTGGAGTTAAACCGGCGGTTGTGCTCAGAGGGTTACCTGGATGTCATTCCAATCACGGTTGATGGTGGTCGATATGGTCTAGGGGGCGGAGGGGAAACCGTCGAATACGCGGTTAAGATGCGGAATTTGCCAGCGTACCGCATGCTAAGCAACTTGATATCCTCGAACTCGGTGCCTTCCGACGCGATGCAACGCATTGCGGCCAGGGTTGCAGGATTCCACAGCCAGGCACAGTCAGACCGCGAGATCGACGCCTTTGGCAGTTTGGACACGATCACAAAGAACACCGAAGAGAACTTCGATCAGACCGCTTCTTACGTCGGCCAGACCATTACGAAAGGGCAATATCAGAGAGTTCGGGAGTATGCCCGATCTTTCATTCGGAACAATGCGGAACAGTTCGCGGAACGTATCAGGGCCGGCAGGATCAGGGACTGTCATGGCGACCTCCATGCAGCCCATGTCTGCCTGACCGACACAGTCTGCATCTTTGACTGCATCGAATTCAACGACAGGTTTCGCTACGGTGACGTGGCTTCTGAAGTTGCTTTTTTGGCGATGGACCTGGACCACAGCGGCCGATCGGACCTTGCCCAAGAATTTGTTGGTTCTTATGTCAAGTATTCGGGAGACGCGGGATTGCGCTCATTCTTAGCTTTTTACAAATGCTACAGGGCGTATGTGAGAGCGAAAGTGGAAGGGTTCAAATCACGCGACAGCTATGTCGCAGAGGACGAAAAAGAGAGAGCAACGAAGGCGTCCAAGAGTTATTACCGGTTGGCCAGCTTTTTCGCAAGGTCGCGGCCCACAATATTCGTTACTGTCGGAGTCACGGGATCCGGGAAGAGCACGCTGGCGGATGGCCTGTCGAGGAATACCGGCGCCAGGGTGATCTCGTCAGACGTTGTGCGCAAAGAACTGGCTGGTATTCCGGTGACTGAACATCGATTCGATGACTATGGCACCGGGCTGTACTCAAAAACGGCTTCGACTAAGACTTATGATACAATGTTAGGTCTGGCGGAGAGGTTTTTGGCCTCGGGCGAATCCGTGATACTTGACGCGAGCTTTGTCAGAAGAGCGGATCGCGCGAAGGTCCAGCAACTAGCGACGACGGCAGGCGCCGATCTTCTGGCGGTGGTTTGCCGGGCTGACGAGACTCTGTTGAGAGAACGCTTGAGGGCCAGGGCGAACTCAGTGTCCGACGGAAGAGAGGACATCCTGGGGCCGCAGCTGAAGGACTTCGAGCCGCCGACGGAAATGCCGGTGTCACAGCGAGCCGAGGTCAATATGACCGACGTGCCGGAGCGAAATGTCGAAGCGATTCTGTCGAGGATTGGCGAGTCCTAGTAAAACTTGGAGTCTACGTTGAAAAACAGCCAGTACGATGTGAAAGACATGACCCTAGCCGAAACGGGCCGGCAGAGAATCGAGTGGGCATCGCGTGAAATGCCCGTTGTCGGTATTATTCGAAAACGGTTGACTTCTGAAAAACCGTTCAAAGGCGTCCGCATTTCCGGATGCTTGCACGTGACTACCGAGACGGCCAATCTAGCTCTGGCCCTGAAGGACGGAGGAGCCGACGTCTTGCTGTGTGCTTCAAATCCTCTGAGCACTCAGGATGACGTTGCGGCTGCACTGGTCGAGTTTGGAATTCCGGTAAACGCGATCAAGGGTGAAGACCAGGACACGTACTATAAGCACATAAGGACGGCGTTGGACCACCGACCGCAGCTGACGGTGGATGATGGAGCTGATCTGGTCACGATGCTTCATTCGAATCGTCGCGATATTATCAAGGGCGTAATCGGGGGCACTGAGGAAACCACGACCGGAGTAACCAGGCTTCGAGCCCTCGCCAGCGATGGCAAGCTTAAGTATCCTATCGTTGCGGTGAACGATGCCAAGACCAAGTACTTGTTCGACAACCGGTACGGGACGGGGCAGAGCACGATCGACGGCATAACAAGGGCCACCAACGTGCTTTGGGCTGGGAAAAGGGTGGTTGTCTGTGGCTACGGGTGGTGCGGTCACGGCCTGGCAATGCGTGCGAAAGGACTAGGATCGCTTGTGATCGTGGTCGAAGTTGATCCCATCCGCGCCCTTGAAGCAGCAATGGACGGCTTCCAGGTCATGCCGCTCAAGTCGGCAGCCAGGGTGGGCGACATCTTCGTCACAGTGACCGGCGACAAGAACGTTATCGATTTGCCTCACATGGAGTTGATGAAGGACGGTGCGATTCTTGCCAACAGTGGTCACTTCAACGTCGAGATCAATATCCCTGCTTTGCATGGAATTACTAAGAGCCGGCGAGTGATCCGGGGATACGTAGAGGAATGCGTCTTGAGGGACGGCAGGCGGATATTTCTCCTTGGAGAAGGCAGGTTGATTAATCTGGCCGCTGCGGAGGGACATCCAGCGAGCGTCATGGACATGAGCTTTGCCGATCAGGCCCTGTCGCTCGAGTACATTCTAAAGAATCATGATTCGCTTGCTAAACAGGTATACTCCGTCCCGGAAACGATAGACAGGCAAGTTGCGACTTTGAAACTTGCCTCGATGGGCATTAAGATCGACAAGCTAACCAGTGAACAGAAGAAATATCTGACCACATGGCAGGAAGGCACCTAAAGGAGAAGAAGTGGCAAACTCAAATTGTTTCGCTAGTTCCGAGAAGTACATGTTCACCTCGGAGTCGGTCACCGAGGGGCACCCCGATAAAATATGCGACCAGATCGCGGACAGCATTCTCGATACGATCATGGCGAAGGACCCGTTCGGGAGAGTCGCCTGCGAAGTGACGACGACTACTGGAATGGTTATTGTACTCGGCGAGATAACCACCACATGTTATGTCGACGTTCCGAAGATTGTGAGAGATGTAGTCGAAAAGATCGGCTATACCAATCCTGAGTATGGGTTTGACCACAAATCGGTCGGCGTTCTTTCATCCATAAAGGAACAGTCGAAAGATATCGACCTTGGCGTCAGCAAGTCGATGGAAGCGAAAGAACACACTGGTGTCAGTCATATGGACGAGGTAGGGGCCGGTGACCAGGGAATGATGGTCGGTTTCGCCTGCAACGAGACTCCTCAGATGATGCCTCTTCCGATACAGCTATCGCATGAACTGGTGCGCAAGCTGGCCGAGGTGAGAAAGTCGAAATTGATTCCGTACCTTCGGCCTGATGGAAAGTCGCAAGTTACCGTCGAGTATTCGTTCGGGCAGCCCAAGCGAATCGACAGTGTTGTCATAGGGGCTCAGCACGACGATGGCATTAGCCACGACCAGATATACCGCGATATCAAGAAGATGGTGATAGACGAGATTGTCCCAGCCAAACTTGTTGATCGCGATACGAAGTTCTATGTCAACGCCACGGGACGGTTTGTGATCGGTGGACCGGTTTCGGACACCGGGTGCACGGGGCGCAAGTTGCTCGTCGATACCTACGGAGGAGTGGCCCGTCATGGCGGTGGATCTTTTTCAGGCAAGGATCCCACAAAGGTTGATCGTTCGGCCGCCTACATGGCGAGGTATGTCACCAAGAACCTTGTTGCCGCAGGACTTGCCGATAGGCTTGAGCTGCAGGTGGCATACGTTATCGGTGTGGCCCACCCGCTTTCGATTTCACTTGAGTCTTTTGGCACCGGCAAGATAAGCGAAGAGGCTATGTTGAAATTGATCAACAAGCACTTCGACTTCAGGCCGGCAGCAATCATCGATACGCTCAAACTTCGTCGGCCCATCTACACGCAGACTGCTTCCTATGGCGCCTTCGGCCGTTCCGACCTGGACCTCCCGTGGGAAAAGACAGACAAGGCAGAAATCCTGAAAAAGGAAGCTGCGACAGTCTAACTGTTCTATCGTCGAATCCTCGTATAATGATGCGGAGAGGGATGCGAGTCCCTCTCCGTTTTTGTAGCATCCGTTAGCTTTCATGAAGGTCAATCTCCTGGGAGGGTGAGCCATGAAGACTTCGATCCGATTCGGCACAGACGGTTGGCGAGCAATTATCGCAGAGGACTTCACTTTCGATAACGTGCGCCTGTGTGCCCAGGCCACCGCAGACCACTTGAACGCATCAGGCCTTGCCAGCAGGGGACTAATCGTTGGATATGACACAAGGTTTGCCTCAGAAGACTTCGCTTCAGCTGTCGCTGAGGTTGTCAGTGCCAACGGGATCAAGACTTTCCTATGCGACAAGGCGACCCCCACGCCGGTCGTGAGCTACGCCACGATGGCTCGCAAAGCCGGGGGAGCGGTGATCATCACGGCAAGCCACAACCCGGGGTCGTGGAATGGTTATAAGATCAAATCCGAACTGGGGACGTCTGCCCCCCCTGAGGCGACGACCAGAGTGGAAGCTAATATCCAGCGAATTTCCGGGTACGAGCAAATCAAGAGAATGCCGCTAAGTCAGGCCATCAGACAGGGGACAGTTGAGAGAGTGGATCTGTCGCCTATCTATTACGAACAAATGAACCGACTTGTCGACGTGCCGTCGCTGCGCAACTCAAAGATGGGCATAGTTGTGGACCCAATGCACGGAGCCGGCATTGGGTATCTCAAGACACTACTCCGTGGTGGTTCGGCGCGGATCTGGCAAACGCAACACGATCGCAACCCTCTGTTCCCGGGCATGGAGCGGCCAGAGCCTATCGCCGCTAATCTGAAGGTCCTTGGTGCTAAGGTGCGAGAAGAGCGGGCAACGGCCGGACTGGCAACTGATGGAGATGCCGACAGGGTGGGCGCTGTCGACGAACGTGGGACCTTCATAACAACTCTTCAAATGTACGCGTTGCTGGCATTTTACCTCCTCGATGTAAGGGGCGAGCGGGGAATGATAGTGAGGACGATTACTACTACCGCCATGCTGGACAGGCTCGGCGAAATCTATCACGTTCCCGTCAAGGAGACCAAAGTGGGCTTCAAGTGGGTCGCCCCCATAATGATGAAGGAGCATGCTCTCATAGGCGGGGAGGAGAGTGGGGGTTATGGATTCCGTGGGCACGTGGTAGAGCGAGACGGGATTCTGGCGTCTTTGTACTTTCTGGACCTTCTGGCCAAGACAGGAAAGACCCCGTCGAGGTTAATTGAGGACCTCTACGAGAAAGTTGGGCCTCATCAATTCGATCGATTGGACGTGACATTTCCTGAGTCTGAGCGTCCTACAATCATAGGAAGGATGCAGTCCTCCCAGCCAAAGGAGATCGGGGGTGTGAGTGTAGCGAGGTACGAGACAAGTGACGGTTTTCGCTTCGTTCTGGCAGACACAAGCTGGCTGCTGGTGCGGTTCTCGGGAACGGAACCGCTGTTGAGGATATATGCCGAAGCCAGTTCAATGGCCAGAGTACAGGAGATAATCGAAGTCGGAAAGAAGCTCGCCGGAGTGTAACCCAGATTGACAGCCTACCAACGGTTTGTTAGACTTTAGTCGAAATCCACGGCCCCGTGGTGTAGCGGCTAACATGCCACCCTGTCACGGTGGAGATCAGGGGTTCGAATCCCCTCGGGG
>CAVUYC010000014.1:0-16375 GCA_963745605.1 uncultured Chloroflexia bacterium
AGGTATTCCTTCTCGCCGGCCGTGTAGATTCGCTCTGCTCCTGGGGCTTTTTTCGACGCTCGCAGTGCCCTGAGAATATCGCCCGTGGTTCCTTTTTGAAGGTGTCCAGGTCGGTAAATTCACTGATATTGATGGCCATGAAGAAATGCCCCAGGTGGTAAGGCTGGTGTTCACCGTGGGGACCGAGACCCAGCAGTCCCTTTAAGAACGCCCCCCCCTGCAACGCCGCCGACAGGATTTCGACGACGGTCGCGTAGCCATAACCCTTGTAACCGGCGAGTTCCTCTCCGATGCCACCCACGGGAACCAGAGCGGCTGTGCCTTTAACCAGGTCGATGAGCACTTGATGAGCGTCCGTCTGAGGTTGCCCATCATCGCCGATCACCCAGCCTTCCGGCAAGGTCTTGCCAAGGCGGTCGTAGACTTCGATCTTACCGCGCTGGGCGATCGAGGTAGCGCAATCCAGAACGAAAGGGAATTCCTCGTCAGTGGGCATGCCGAAAGTCAGTGGATTGGTGCCGAGCATGTTTTCCACGCCGAAGGTAGGAGCAATGGAGGGTCGTGCATTGGTGCCCGTGATGCCAATCATCCCGGCATCTACTGCCATCAAAGCATAGTAGCCGGCTATGCCGTAATGAGTGGAGTTGCGCACGGCAACCATCCCCATCCCGTACTTTTTAGCCTTCTCTATGGTCATGGACATAGCTCTCTTTGATATGACCTGCCCCATCCCATCATGTCCGTCGACCACAGCAGTAGTCAGACCCTCTCTGACAACTTCAAACTTGGTGACCGGGTTTTGAATACCTTCCTTTATCCGATCGTAGTAGATGGGCTTCAGACGACCGATGCCATGCGAGTCTATGCCTCTCTTGTCCGAAGTAATCAATACGTCCGCACAGATCTTTGCGTCGCCCTCAGGCACGCCGACGCCTTTGAAGACATCCACCATGAAACGTTCCATCGTGTCAAAGTCGATCCAATAGGTCTTAGTCTCCATCAGAATCCCTCCGCGGAAAGACTGCCCGTGTCACGAAACACACCCTGATCGGCCCGTTAGTCCCTTTCCACCAGACCCCAACTGTCTCGCGCCCTGCAAATTGCACAGGCTGCACATCTTCCGTGTGGCACTGGGCCGTAGTTAACCATTCTAGGACACTTAGCAGTTGGACGAAAGTCACCCACCCCGCGTCGGATATTGTTGCCGGGAGGCGTTGCCCAGACGTGCTGCTTGTGTGGCCATGCTCGGTTCACTCGAATCTTGGCTTCAGTCCAAGACACGCGCATCCAGGGAAGGCCGTCTGCGCAGGCCTGCCCTGATTCAAGCCATTTGGCAACATAAACCGCTGGAATGTAACGAAATCTTCACTAATCGCGGTCATACGTTATGACTATTCAACTGTCGGTGCGCAACAATCGAGATTAGAGTTCTCAATCATGCGTGAAGTTCGCCCGAATTCCAACGGTCCCGAATACAAGGAGGTTTTTTAGATGAAAGGGAGATCCAAGCGTTACGTGCTGCCTCTGCTAAGTCTGCTAGCGGCTGTAGCCGTAGCCGCCACAGCTTGCCAGTCCAAGCCGGCGGCGACCTCGACGACAGGCACGACCACACCACCGCCGACCACAACACCGTCAACGACCACCACGCCAGCGACCACTCCTCCGACCACAACCCCCGCCGGTGTCCCGGCTATACCGCCTGAGGTAACCCAGTACGCCAAGGACTGGCCCCTCCCCAACAAAGATTACTCTAATTCCCGAGCGACCACCGATTCGACCATCAACTCGGGAAACGTGAATTCCCTTGGCGTGGCTTGGGCCATGCCGGTCGTCGGGCAGGGCATTTACGGCTCAGCCTCCACCATGCCCATCATCATGGGCACAAGCGTCTATTTTCAGGACCTGGGCAACAACATCTTTGCCGTTGATCTTGCCACCGGCAAGGTCAAGTGGCAAACGCTGTACAACGAGACCAACATTGGACCCAACGGAATTGCGGTGGGTTGGGGAAAGGTCTTCGGTAGCGCTGACCCGTTCAACATGGTTGGCGTGGACATGAACACCGGCAAGGAACTCTGGCGTACTCCCGTCTCCAGCCAGCCGACCACCGGTACAGACATTCAGCCCAGCCTCTACGCGGGCCTGGTCTACACCTCGACCGTGCCCGGCAGCAGCGCCGGCGACTTCTATTCCGGTGGCTCCGCCGGCTATATCTACGCCCTCGACCAGAACACGGGCAAAGTAACCTGGAGCTGGGACACGGTCGACTCTGCCGACATCTGGGGCAACAAAGACGTTAACAGCGGCGGAGGTTGCTGGTATCCTCCCGCTATCGACACTAAGACAGGCACGAGCTTCTGGGGAATCGGCAATCCGGCGCCATGGCCAGGCACAGCGCAGTTCCCCAATGGGTCGAGCCGTCCCGGCCCCAATCTCTACACCGACAGCATGGTATCGCTCGACGCCAAGACCGGCAAATTGAATTGGTACACCCAGGTCTATCCTCACGACAATCTCGATCTCGACTTCCAGATTTCTCCCATCCTGGCTTCGGCCAAGATCAACGGCATCCAGCAGGATGTCGTTATCGGTGGCGGCAAAGGCGGTCACGTGGTCGCCTTTAACCGGCAGACCGGGGCCATGCTGTGGGAGGCGATTTGTCGGCAAGCATCAGAACGATCAACTCGTCAGACATTCCGGCCGACAACGTTACTACCGTTTACCCCGGCTCTCTCGGAGGAATTGAGACTCCGATGGCCTATTCCAACGGCGTGGTGTACGTGCCGGTAGTCAACAAATACGGCTTGTATGTCCCTTCGGGGAGCAAAGGAAGCCAGTCGCTCAATGAATCGACTGGAGAACTGGTGGCCATCGAACTTGCTACAGGCAAGATACTATGGGACAACGTCTTCCCATCATCTAACTTCGGCGCTGCTACTGTAGTGAACGACCTTGTGTTCACCGGGACCTTCGACGGCACAATTTACGCCTTCAAGGCAGACACCGGCGCTCAGGTCTGGAGCTACAAGGCTTCTGGTCCAGTCAACGCCTGGCCGTCGTTCGCGGGAGACTACATGGTGATACCCGTCGGCCTTGCTTCTCCTTTCCCGGCCGTCATCGCCTTCAAGTTGGGGGCCACAGCTCCCAACGCCGCCATGCTTCCCCTGGATGCCTCGACCGTCAGCGGCCCTAACATTACGGTATCGGCGATGGCCCTCAATTTCAACGTCATCGACAAACAGGGACAACCCGCCGTGGCGGGTCAGGGACACATCCACTACTATATGGACGTTGACGCTCCCACCACGCCCGGGCCAGCCGGCGATTCCGCCCGCCGGGAGCAAGTGGGTCACCACCGCAAACACCACCTATACCTTTACCAATGTGGCGCCCGGGACCCATACCTTTTCCATAGAACTGGTCAACAATGACCACACGCCACTCAATCCTCCGGTGGTCGTGAAGTCGACCGTCAACGTCACCTCGCCTGCTCCGGCAGTGAAGATTGCCTTGCCGCTGAACCGGGCTACCCTGCCGCCTGGCAATATCACCGTCGCTGTCCAGGTCAACAATTTCACACTGGTCAACAAAATCGGCCAGGCCAATGCCGCCGGTGAAGGGCACATCCTGTACTACGTCGACGTCGTGCCGCCCACGGACGCCGGCAAGCCTGCGACGACCGCCACCGGGACATACGCCGCCGCAGCGGACACTTCGTACACGTGGAACAACGTCGCCGCCGGCACCCACACGTTCTGGGTACAACTCGTGAACAATGACAACACTCCACTTGCTCCCCCTGTATTTGCCAAGTCTGTCATTGTGACGTCGACCGCCAGCGGAGGAGGACCTTAGACATCACTCTGGTGTCAGCGCTCACACGATCGGAGCGAAGGATAGAGACAGGAAGTTGGTGTGGGGACAGGACATCCTGTCCCCACACCAACTTGTGACAAATCAAATTGGCGCCAGACGAGTGGTGCCGGGATGTCAATCATATGGAGGTTGAATATCGTGAAAATAGGCAGATCAAGCATTCTTAAGGTCTTCTTCGGCGGATTAGTCGCTGTTGCGGCAGTGGTCCTGGGAGCCTGCGGATCGTCGACGGCAACTTCCACCACCACCAAACCCGTCACAACCAGTCCTGCGACCACAACAGTTGCAGCTACCACCACCAAACCCGCGCCCACTACAACCACTCCCGCGACGACGACCGCTGCCCCGACCACAACCAAACCCGCGGCGGGACCCCCGGTTACGATCAGCCTCGCGGCTCAGAATCTTGCTTTTGATAAGACGACCATCACCGTCCCGGCAGGTGCGGCTGTGACTATCAACTTTAAGAACAACGACAGCGTCCCCCACAACTTCTCCCTGTTTACCGATGCCGGTGCCAATCCACCCGCTCTTTTCCAGGGGCAGATAGTCTCCGGGTCCGGCTCTGCGACTTACACCTTCACCGCCCCGACGACTCCGGGGACGTATTTCTTCCGGTGCGATGTGCACCCTACAATCATGACTGGATCTTTCGTGGTGACTCAGTAACAAAAGACGTGATGGGGTGCGTTTCACGCACCCCATCACGTGTACCTGGATTCAGTTGGCCGCATTCCTTGGAGGTAATGACACAAATGAAATTGACGAAATCAAACGGAATTAGGGCCTTGCTTGGCGGTTTGATGGCCGCGGCGGCCGTGGTCCTCGGAGCCTGCGGACCATCAGCTAGCACATCCACCACGACCACGGCACCAGCGACCACCCCACCAGCACAGACCACGGCCGCCGCGCTTACGGTGAATGTCGCAACGAAGGCGGATGTCGGCAGCTACCTGGTAGACAGCCGGGGGATGAGTCTGTATTGGTTTTCCAAGGATTCGGTCGGGAAGAGCACCCCTACTGGAACAGTTCTAGCTAACTGGCCGATCTTCAACGTGAGCACAATTGTCGTGCCCCCGTCTCTAAAGGCGTCGGACTTTACCAAGATCACCAGGGACGACGGTCAAGTGATTACCGCTTACAAGGGTTGGCCGCTTTACTACTACATCAAGGACCAGGCACCGGGAGACATCCTGGGCAACAAAGTAGCTGGCGTGTGGTTTTTGGTCGATCCGGCCAGTTCCGGACCTCCGGCGCCCGCGACTACTCCCGCTACAACGACGCCACCTTCGACGACAACGCCTCCGGCAACAACACCAGCAACGACTACCCCACCACCTGCTGCAAACTACTCGGTAACCATCAGCGGATTCGCTTTCTCGCCGGCCACCCTGACAGTCTCCGCAGGGGCTACTGTCACATGGACGAACAAAGACAGCGTCGCTCACACGGTAACCAGCGATACCGGCGCTTTCGACAGCGGAAATATCGCTCCCAACGCCACTTTTTCATATAAGTTCACCACTGCAGGCACGTTCTCTTACCATTGCGCGATCCATCCTTCCATGAAAGCAAGCGTCGTCGCGCAGTAAGGATGATTCGCAGAGGGAGAGGCCAAACAATCGGAGGACTCAGCCCATGCAGAAGATAAAGTCGAAGGATGGGACCGCTATCGCGTTCGACAAATTGGGAAGTGGGCCAGCAGTGGTGCTGGTTTGTGGAGGCTCGGTAGATCGGATGTCGAACGCGCCTCTTGCTGGGCTGCTGGCAGACCAACTGACCGTGTTCAACTTTGATCGGCGCGGGCGCGGGGACAGCGGTGACACCCCTCCATACGCCGTTGAGCGAGAGGTGGAAGATATCGACGCGGTTATCAGTGCAACCGGTGGACCGGCATTTCTCTATGGTTCTTCTTCAGGCGCCGCCCTCGCACTGGAAGCCGCCTACAGAATTCCGCGAAACATCACCAGGATTGCCTTATGGGAGCCCCCCTATTTTGTGGACGACAGCTATCCTCGACCGCCTGCTGACGCAGCAAAGACCTTCACCAGGCTGGTCTCCGAAGGAAAGCGGGGTGATGCCGTCGAGTTCTTCATGGCCAAAGTGGTTGGTTTGCCTCCACAATTCGTCGCTGCGGCACGCAAAGAACCGTGGTGGCCAGGGCAGGAGGCCATTGCACACACGCTTGCCTATGACGCGACCATCATGGGGGACTATTCCTTGCCGGCGGAACGGATTGCCGCCATCAATATTCCCACCCTGGTCCTCGATGGGGCATCCAGCTTTCCATTTATTGGTCCCACAGCCAATGCGCTGGCGAAGACTCTTCCCAAAGGACAACGCGTCACCTTGGAAGGTCAACGGCACGACGCCGCCCCGGAAGCAATCGCTGCGGCAGTGAAGGCGTTCTTCAAGCCGATTTAGGAAGTAGCGATTGCTCAGGAAATCAGCCCGATGAGATAGAGAAGAAGGATCGCATAGATTGCTGCGAAGCCAAGGCCGATCAAAGCGCGGCGGTCTCTTGTTCTCCTATAGCTCAGGCCCGCGGCTATCGTTCCAGTAAGAATGAGAGCCGCACTCACCCCAAGCACTACCAGGAAAGCGGCTATCCTCGCGCTGCTGCACGAAGAGAGCGTTCCGAAGGGTATGAGGAAGGCAAGTGCTACCGCGCCGCCGGCACAGAGCAGCAACGCAACTAGCCCAGACCGGGGTTTGGCCTCTCGTGCAGGCTCCAAAGGCACCGGCTCCGGCATATTTCGCACGAAGCGATGATACTGCGCAGGGCCGCAATTATCAAAGGACCCCAATCTCCTCCATGTTGGTCGCCGTTTGGGTCCTATTTCGGGGCGCCCTGCTTCATGAGTCTTCTGACAACCTCAGCCAGTACGACGGCATTATTGTGCTCGGTATCCTTGGCGCTGTAGATCAGCGTTATGTCCCCCTTATCCGCCAGGTTGCCAATGCGTCTCAGTACAGGCTGTATATCTGGAGCTGAAAGCTCTTTGGCGTACTTGCGCTTGAATTCTGCAAATTTCTCGGGCTCGTGTCCAAACCATTTGCGTAGCTCGTCGCTTGGCGACACGTCCTTCAACCATTCGTCGAAACCTGCGTCATCTTTACTCAGACCGCGGGGCCACAACCGGTCCACGTATATCCGTTTTCCATCGCTACTTGTTTTCGCTTCATAGGCTCGCTTTATCTTCAACACGCTCTTACCTCCGATGCTGCACCGTGGCAGCATCCGCCCAGTTGGACAACTGTGGTTCGATTCTCCCAGACGACTTGTTCGCTCCAACTATGTTGATATGTTTCGACAGCAGTTGACAGGCCCACGTGATGCAGGAGTCCATTGATGGCGGCGGTCTCGCCGCACGCCTCCTGATTTGCCGGATCGTCGAGCCTCTGATAACATTGCTACTCGTGCTTTAGTCTCAGGTTGGGGTGACGTGTGGCGAAAGTCCTGCCTCTCGAAACCGACTACGGTTTGCCCATCAGTTTTTCACCTTTCCGCAAGATCGCTGTGGCCAGTCTCGATCAACTCCGGTCTGCGGGTCCGATCCGATACATACGCCTCTCGGCGATGCTGCAGGTCTGCGCCTCAGTGTTCGAGTTGGCGGCTATCCACGGCAGAGCGCACGGCACAGAACTCCCGCGTCTCCTCAGAAGACTCGTGGTCTCCGACGACGCGGAATGCTCGCTGCCTTATCTCAAGTGGTCCGTTAAGTCCAGGCTGGAGAAAACGGGGCGCGAGTGCAGGTCTCTCCCCACCTTCTATCTTTGCCGCACGACGAGGAGTATGGCAATCGACTTCAGCGTGGAAGGAATGCGCGAAGCGCACCACATTCCGATGATGCCGGCCGAAACATGGACACACATCGATCGCGCTGCATCCGAAGGCCTGGCGATTGGCGCCTGGTATCCCGACCTGACCAAACACCTGTTCAACCGGGAATTCAACAGCAAGCACCCTGTGATCATAGAAATGCTGAGCCAGGGCTCCGTCTCCTCTTTTTGCAGCGATGATTGTGATATCGAAGACACGGCCGAGAGGATAGAGGCCATGCTGAGAACTGTCCAACCCGGCGCTTCGATTTCGGACTGCGGCCGTGGCTGAGATCGAGCGGGTTGCTCCGGACATCTACCTCATATCCACACAGACCTCGCACACAGTTGGGGAGGCAGGATTTCCACTTTCAAGCGTTGTCTATTACATCGCGTCTTCCGCGCCTGCCATCATAGACATAGGACCATCCGTTGCAACCCTTGACCTGATTGAGGCTCTGCAAAGGTTGGACGATCCCTCCCGATTGCGGTATGCCGTGTTGACACATATTCATATGGACCACGCGGGCGGGGCAGGGTCGCTTGTCCGTCAACTGCCGCAGGTTGAGATAGTGGTCCACCGCAGAGGAGCAAGGCATCTGGCGGACCCCGCGAAGCTGATTGAAGCGTCGAAGACAGCCTTCGGCGATGATTTCGAGCAGCAGTACGGCGTTGTGCTGCCCGTGCCGGAAAACCGGATAAAGTCGGTGGATGATGGTGACGTCGTCGACCTGGGGAACAGGAAGCTACGGGTGATCTACGGCCCTGGACACGCCACCCACCACATGGCCGTGTGGGATGAGGAGAACCGCGAACTGTTCTGTGGCGAGGCACTTGGCAGACCTCAAAGCACAATAGTTGCGCCGGTATCCGGATTTGACCCAGACCTGGCTCTTGAGACGATCGACAGGCTGCAAGCGCTTCAACCCGCGGACGCTATTCTTCCCGCACGGCGGCTTGAGCCGGGACCCGGGTCCTCTATTTGAATCGGTGAAAGCCAATATGACCGCCTTTCGGGGCATCATTCGGCGAGGATTGATGGCAGGCGAGGCGAAAGAAACGATTGCCCAAACGCTGCGAGCCTACCTTGAAACGCACTCTGCGACCCGGTGGAACGGCTCAAGGCAAGCCGAGGAAATGGTGGACTGGCATGCCGTCTACTTCAAGCGCAAGGGCATACTGCCGCCTTCTCTGCATTGAAGAATCAGCACTCAACCTGCCGCTGTTCGAGTAAGCACCAACCTGACGTCTTAACTGAGAGTGGCGCTAATCTGCGTGTCGGTAGCGCCGAACGCTCGGCAGGAACCGCCACACCAACGCCACGAACACGACCGATAGCGCTCCGCCTATGAGCATGGTATGACCCGCTCCGATAGCACCTGAGAGCATACCCACTTCAACCTGTCCGATATTATTGGCCGCGTTGGCGGCGAAGGTTCGGATAGAGGCGATGCGGCCCAGCAATTTGTCCGGCGTAACCAGTTGCACAATGGCCTGGCGAACCGTCACCGTCATGGAGTCAGTCAGCCCGAGGACGCCTACGATAGCAAGCCCGACCGGGAAGCTTCTGTTGATCCCGAAAGCGATCAGGAATAACGCATAGACGATGGTGGCCCCCAGAACGAGAAGTCCTTTCCTGGAGAACCTCGCGGCGTAAAACACCGCAAGTGTACCCACAATGCCTCCGATTGCATTGGCCGAGTTGAGGAAGCCAGTGCCGCTTGCGCCAAGCCCGTAGAGCTGGGCAGCGAAGATGGGAAACAGCTGCCGGTAGAAACTGACGACGGTCACGCCGATGTCGAGAAGGAAAATACCTGGGAGCAGCGGGTGACCCGTGACAAAGAGGGTCCCTTCCTTCAACGATCTCCAGGTGGTCTGACGGTTAGCCGACTCCGGCTTACCGGAGGCTCGGATGAAGAGAGGCAGGACCGCTCCCCACGAGGCTGATCCCGGTGCTGATACCAAGGGACATGGCAACTCCCAGTTCTACGTAGATTCCACCAGAAGAGGATAGGGCCCGCTACCGTGGCCAGTTGGGAGCTCACGTTCAAGACGGTGACTGCCTGAGTTAGCCGATTGCGGGATACGACGCGAGGCAGCATCGCCGGCCGGGCCGAAGCCCCGAGCATGTTCACCATGCTGGACAGCCCTGTAACCACGAAAATGTGCCACGGCTCCAGCGCTTTGCTCGCAGCAAGTATGGTGACGGCCAGCAGCAGAAGGGACCCAACAGCCTGGGTCCAAACCATCAGCTTCTTACGGTCCAATCGATCAGCAAGCGATCCGCCGTAGAGGGCCATCGGCAGTTGGAGCAACTGGACAGCACCCAGGAGCCCGAGCTCGGCTGCAGACCCCGTAGTATCGTAGAGCCACTGCGTGCTGATCAGCGTGCGGAGAAGCATCGACACGGACATTGCCACGCCGCTGCTCCAAACGAGGAAGAAATCACCTCGAAGAAACCCTTTCTGCGGCGAGTTTCTCTCCTCTTCGAAATCGGGACTTGAACCGGCCATATTCGGTCATTATAAGGAAAAACCCCTGCTCAAGATGAGGCAGCCATTCCAGGCCGAAGAATGGACCGCCGAAGCTATAATCCTTCTTGGGATGTCGGACCAACGGAGAGAACGGCGGCAGATGAGACCCATGTCAGCGCGATTCCTGTGGGTGCCCATCGTCTTTTTGCTGGTCGGCTGCGCCGCGGCAAATCCACCGAGGCGAGACGACGACAGTCCCCACCCCCACAAGCGCCACGACGTCACCGGCCGGTCCGTCGGCTTCTGCGGATGACTGGCCCACTTACCACCGTGATTTGTCCCGGAGTGGCTTCGATCGCATGGCGACGGTTTTTGCATCACTCGCCCGCTCCTGGACCTCGCAGCTCGACGGAGACGTCTACGCTGAGCCGCTGGTTGTCGGAGGCAACGTCTTCGTGGCCACGGAACAGGACTCGGTCTATTCCTTCGAGAAGGACACCGGAAAGCTGCAGTGGCGCGTCAGTCTCGGCAAGCCGGTCCCCTCGTCGGAGCTCTCCTGCGGGAATATCGACCCCAGCGGAATAACCGGCACGCCTGTAGCTGATGCTGCTGCGGGGCGTCTTTATGTCGTTGCCCGCATCCAGCCCAACCACCATGAACTCTTCGCCCTGGACCTGGCGACCGGAACCACGATCTGGCGCAGAACGGTTGACCCGCAAGGGGCAGACCCGAAAGTCCAGCAGCAAAGGGCGGCTCTCGCTCTGGCCAATGGACGCGTTTACGTCGCCTTTGGGGGGCTCTACGGAGACTGCGGCTCCTACTATGGGTGGGTAGTGGGAGCGCACGCCGACGGGAACGGGCAACTCGTATCGTACCGGGTTTCGTCCCACCGCGGCTCGGGACTCTGGGCTCCTTCCGGGCCGGCAATCGATGCTCAGGGCTACATTTACGTGACTTCCGGGAACGGGTTTTCCACCTCCTTCGATTACGGCGATTCAGTCCTTCGCCTGTCGCCTGACCTGGTGCTCCAGGACTGGTTCGCCCCCTCGAACTGGAAACAACTTGACGCCGGTGACGTTGACCTGGGATCGATGGGACCGCTTCTATTGGAGGACGGACTCTTGTTTCAGGCAGGCAAAGAGGGGACCGGCTATGTGCTGAGAACCGGTAAACTGGGGCAGATCGGCGGAGAGGCTTATCGAGGATCAGTCGGCAGCGGCGCCTTCGGGGGAGCGGCATATTCCGCGCCTTACATTTTTGTCCCGACTACTGGAGGCCTGGTCGCCCTGACAATGGATGCAGCAACCTCTTCATTTAAGATTGCCTGGTCCGGGCCGAATTTCTTTGCGGGGCCGCCCGTGGTTGCCGGAGACACTGTCCTCACGATTGACAGAGCAGGCAACCTCTACGGGTTTAAAGTCGACGGCGGCAAGCTTCTCTTCAAAGTGCCGCTCGGGCAGACCACGCACTTCACCGCGCCGGCCTTGAGCGGCGGCCGCGTCTTTGTCGCTGCAGGCAGACAGCTCATTTGCCTCGAATAGGAAAATGGCCTATCCGGCAAAAATTCACTTGATGGCAAGCACGGGGAAGAAGACCTGCCAGGCCAGCAGAGCTTTGGCGGTGAGACTCAGAAGGATGTATACCTTCTCACCGTAAAGGTAGTCCCGCCAGGGTCCCACCTTCTTATATTGCAGGACCATATTGACGGCGAAGCAGTTGAAGAAAATGAACAGCGACGCGATGATGCCGTAGACAAATCCGGGCGGCGAGGCGTTAATCCCGGGCGCCCATGACATATATAGCAATCGCGATCCACGGGATAATTCCGGCAAAACTGCCGAACCAGAATGGCAGCCAGTCCGGTCTACCCGGTTTTTCGTACTTCTCCTGCAGCGCTCCGAAAAGGATCATGCAGGCGTTGATACCGAAGATGGCCAGCCAGGCAGCGATATCGCTGATACCGGTAATTTGAGAAATCAATACGATCATGATCGAAGAACTGAAGAAATATTCTATCCAGCGTCCGTAGTTCGGGTTCTGGAGTAGATTGCGCTTGTACCAGGGGAAGACAGGGGGCGAGGCAATTATGAGGAGAGCGGCGGCTGAGATGGCGAGGAACAGGAACACGCCCCAGCCGGTAGAAATATTAAAGAGATGGTGGAGCTCCGAGGCGTGCCGGGAGGACCGTTCATGAAGGTGGCGGTCACAGGCAGTGAGAAACTGTTGGTGAGGACGGCGATTACGATCGCCTGGAAGGCCAGGATCAATCCGACGACGATGTTCCAAACGCGCAACTGACGCAGTTTTCGTTCGACTGATTTGTCAGCGACCATGCCGTGCCTCCTCGTTCTAAGAATTCTCGCGGCACACCACAGGTTGTGCAAAGGCCGAAGCTACTCCCCAAATTTAACAACATGATATGGTGAACACTCAGCAAAATCAAGACACCAGCAGCCTTCGGTACATGTGGGGCATTGACACGTCTCCTCCGCATAAATAGCATTGGGTCTGTGAAGCTGTTGGCATTTGCATACATACTTGTCTGCCTCGTGCTTTCATCGTGGGGGTGCACCGCCAATACTTCGATGCCCTCAACCGCACTGGCCCCCTGGGTTGAGTCTCCAACCACACCTGCCGCCAGCCTTCCGACCATCATCACTCCCGCGCAAGGCTTGCCGACCGCGAGTACACCGCCCACTCAGCTCGCTCCTACCTCGATGCCAACACCCAGCGTGGCGCCCGTTACTGACCCTCTTGTCCAGTACGTTCTGGATCTCATCAACAAAGACCGCACCGATCACGCTCTGGACCCTGTAATCCTGGGGGACAATCCGGCGGCACAGATCCACGCCGACGATATGTTCAACAACTATTTTTTGTCTCACTGGGGTACTGATGGGATTAAGCCCTATATGAGATATACGGTGGGCAACGGCATGAATCGAGAGGAGGAAAACTCGGCCTACTCGGGTTGGTACGACAGGTCCATAGACCCCAATCGCTATGCCACGATCGATCCAGAACAAGAGCTTAAAGACCTTGAGTACCAGATGATGTATGACGACGCCGTTTCAAATTGGGGACACAGAGACAACATCCTCAACAAGTGGCATAAGAGGGTCAACATAGGAATCGCACATGACAGTCACAGGCTGACGCTGGTCCAGCAGTTCGAAGGCGACTACGTCACCTTTTCTCGGCCGCCAGGTCTGGCGAGCGGAACACTGAACCTGGCCGGAAACAATTCCCTGGGCATTATCGATTCTGCAGCAGTCTTCTATGACCCACCACCCCGTCCGATGACCCAGGCTGAACTTTTGGCTGGACCCAGGAGCTATGATCCAGGAACACAGGTCGCCACTATCGTGCCCCCTCCCGAGCCCGGCTATTTCTATTCTCAGTTGCCGGCAAACGCTGTCCAGGCCGGAGTCTGGCAGGTGAGCCCAGGTGCGTTTTCCATTGAGGTAGATATCAATGCCGCACTGGCCCAGAATGGGCCGGGTGTCTACACCGTTCTGCTCTGGACAAAGACAGGGGACGAGCACGTGCCCATCACGAATTACTCGATCTTCGTGCACTGACGGGTGCAGGCACCTTTGCGATGGCAAGGGCGCTGCGGTTCCGACTTCGGCTTTGTTGAAAGTATTGTCAGGTGCCGGTTGGCAATACATGCCTGCCGTCACTGGGGGCTTTGGGACGGGTGGCAAAGAGACCAGGCGGGCTCCATCAACATGACCGAGGCCATGATCACGAAAGCCCAGCGGTAGGTACCCTGCCGGTGAGCCATCGCCCCCACGAACACCGGCGCCGCGATGGTGAAAGGTAAAGCCGCCAGTTGCAGCCAGCCCCGTATCGACCCCAGAGACCTTCGGCCGAAGTACTCTCCCTGGGCAGCATTCATCACCGGGGTAGACATGCCCCAACCGATGCCGTACGGCACGGCAAAGAGCAAAGCAGTGCCCAGCGAAGTCGCCATTCCCAGGGCAAAAACGGAGAACGCCATGAGAAGTCCGGCGAATCCCAGGGTTAGGTTCTTCGGGACCCTGTCTCCCAGGAAGCCGCCAATCAGTCTGGCAGGAATATTCGAAATTGCCGCCACCGACCAAATCAGTGCGATTACCGTTCGCTCCAGTCCGACTCCGCCCTGCCCCCTCCCAAGGTGCAGGAATAAGTGCACTTGGACGACGCCAGTGCCCAATGAGATCACTGACCAGCCAAACGCCAAAAACCAGAAGGCCCGGGTACGCACAGCCTCGCGCAGCGTGAAACTGTGTTCGACATCCGTTCTTCCTTTTCTGGCCGCGGCGACCGGGATTCCGGGCTTGTCTCCATCCGGAAGCAGGCCGAATGCTTCTGGCCTCCTGCGCAAGAGCATTGAGCAAGGCACTACAATCGCGATGATGCCTATTCCGGACCAGGTGGCAGATTCGCGCCAGCCGAGCTTTGTTTGTAGAAAGACCAGCAGCGGAACCCCAAAGACCCCGGCCAGTGAGAATCCCAGGAGCATGATCGACTGAGCCAGTGTGCCCTTCCTGCGGAACCAGTTGTTCACAGCAACCGACATCGCGAGCATGCCGCCCACGCTCAGTCCCAGGGCCATCATGATATTCGCTACGTAATATACCCATAGCGAGTTCGTCCGGCCCAGGACAATAAGGCCAAGCCCGGTTATGGTCATGCCGCCAGCCACCACGACGCGAGGGCCAAACCTGTCGACCATGAAACCGGTCATCGGCCCCAGAATGGAGTTCTGAACAGACGTGATCGATCGAGGGCCGGCCAGTACCGCTTGCTCCACCCAAAATCGGTGCTGAGCATATCGGCGTAAGCGGAGAATCCCTGGTTGACCAGGCCTTGTCCTAACTGGTTAACGAAACCGACCGCGACAATGATCCAACCGTAGAAGAGACGCATTCCCTGAAAAGGAAGACGGGGGTAATTCGGCGTGCGGTCGGGTACCGTTGGGGATTGCCTCATTCTGATAATTTCGCAGGTTGGATCATCACACCAACATACCCTCGATTTGGCCTCGATATCAAATCACACAACGCTTCTCCCGGCCTGGCGGTGGTCCGCGAAACGTGCCTGAATATGTTTAGTGGACGCACTCCGCTTCCTGGAATCTCGAGGACCTCAGAACAGTCCCTTCCCTCAGTACCAGCATTGCCGTGACGTCAGGCTGCCCCTCAATGAAGCGAAGACCGGCGCTGGGACCCAGGATCAGGGCCGTCTTGGCAATTACCTCTGCCATCGCCGCTGATCTGGCCACCACGGTTGCGGATACGACCCCGGACGCCGAGGGCTTGCCGCTTCTCGGATCGATGAGATGATGACAATCAGTCTCGCCCTTTCGCCATCTGCGCCGGGCAGTCGACGATGTGCACACTGCACAATTGCTGAGATTGAGAATGGTAATGTCTCGTCCGGGATTTGAAGGATCAGCCACCCCCATCGGCCACAAGGAGCCGTCCGCCCTGCTGCCACGCAGCACAATATCTCCACCCGCATCGACAGCAAATCCGGCCAGCTCATCGAGCATCCGTGCGGCAATGTCCGCAGTCCATCCCTTTGCGATACCGCCCAGGTCGATGCCCGCACCGGCCGGGATAAAGAGTCTGATCGTTGAGCGTCCAGTTGGAGGTCTTCCCATGTGTGTCGAAACGCCTGGCTGGACCGGAGGGCCGTCTGCCCGCTCGCTCAAGTCCTCGAAACTCCGGTCATATCCTGCGCCGAGCAACAGGGGCAGGATGGTCGGTGCGAAGATACCGCCCGTAGATCTTGCCGCCTCTTTTGCCGTTTGGAGGACGGCAAACAGGAGTTCGGAGGCATGGAAATAGCTGCCGGCCGATCTCTTCAGCCGCGACAGCTCGCTTTCAGGATCGAACCGGCTCAGCGCCGCCTCTACGCCGGAGAACAGGCAGCGCACGCGGGCCAGAATCGCCTCTCCCCGAGCACGTTCCCGGATCGGAACACAGGCCACAACTTCCACGTCAGTGTTCATGGCGGTAAAGCTGCAGCTGATCTCCGTCGCGTCAGACACGGCTACCGCTCCGAGCACGAAATCTGGGAGACTCTGGCTGCTGTCTTGAAGTCACATACATATGCGCAATGGTCAGCAATCAAGGCATCGCCCGACCGTAATAGCCTCATCATAGCCAGGACTTCTTAATATTTGATGAAGTCTCGATTACGATTCATTCAAT
>CAVUYC010000015.1:0-92512 GCA_963745605.1 uncultured Chloroflexia bacterium
GTGGGCGTGGTGTCCCCGCGCGACGTGGGGTCGGGGTCGGTCTCCGCGCATCCGCGGCGGCACACGCGCTGGCTCGTCCGCAGCGGAGACGTCGAACGATTCGCCGGTCAGCGTCGCCGGCGCGGGCTCACGCACTGCCGGCGGCCGTGCGCCGTGGCGCGCGAGCCACACCCCTCCACCGCCCGCCGCCCCGTGCAGTAGGAGCGACCCGAGGACGAACGCGGCGGTGCCGTACGCACGAGCGGCAGGCGTCGAGGCAGGGTGGAGGAGCGCGCGAGATTGCACGATGGAAGGATAGACCAACACGTCAGTCGTATGTTCCCTGTCCGTCGTTTGGGGGTAGGCTCCTCCCGTCATGCGCGTCCTTTCGGGTATCCAATCCTCGGGCAAGCTCCACATCGGCAACTACTTCGGCGCCATCGCGCAGTTCCTCGAGCTTCAGCACCGTGCCGAGTGCTTCATCTTCATCGCCGACCTGCACGCACTGACGACGCTTCGCGATGGCGACAAGCTGCGCGGCCTCACGCGCGATGTCGCGCTCGACTACCTCGCGCTCGGCCTCGATCCGTCGAAGGTCGCGCTCTTCCGGCAGTCGGACATTCCGGAGATCACCGAGCTGTTTTGGATTCTGCTCTCCGTCACGCCGCTCGGCCTGCTCGAGCGAGCCGTCTCGTACAAGGACAAGGTGGCGCGCGGCATCGCACCCGACGCCGGGCTCTTCACGTACCCCGTCCTCATGGCCGCCGACATCCTCGCCTACGACTCCGACGAGGTCCCCGTGGGGCGCGATCAGCAGCAGCACCTCGAGATGGCGCGCGACATCGCGATCAAGCTCAACGCCGCGTTCGACCCGACTTACCTGCAGCGCTTCAACGAGGCGACGGCTGCCGCGAAGGCCGCCGCCGGGGACGCAGCCGACCCAGGCGAGGTCTCCGTGCCCGGTCTGCTCAAGCTGCCGCGCGCGCGCATCCACGAGAGCACCGCCGTCGTGCCCGGCCTCGATGGGCAGAAGATGAGCAAGAGCTACAGCAACACGATCGACCTGTTCGCCGACGATGCGTCGACGAAGAAGCGCATCATGAGCATCAAGACGGACTCGACAGCCGTCGAGGCGCCGAAGGATCCCCTCGCGACGCCGGTGCATGCCCTGCTGAAGATGTTCGCCTCCGAACAGGAGATGATGGAGATCGACCGCACGTTCCGCGAAGGCGGCAAAGGCTACGGCCACTACAAGCAGCGACTCGTGGAGCTGTTCTTCGAGAAATTCGGCGAGGCGCGCAAGCGCCGCGAGGAGCTAGTGCGCGATCCCGCTCGGGTCGATCGCGTGCTCGAGCAGGGCGCGGAGCGGGCACGCGCCGCGGCGGCTCCCGTCATGGCCCGTGTGCGCCAGGCCGTAGGTCTTTAGTCGCGTAGCGGGCCACCCCCCCTGACACCCAAGGCGCGTAGGCGTCGTGGCGGCCCGTGACGGGAAGGGTCCAAACGGTGTTGACGGCCGTTCACATCCTTCCCTCGAGCCACGTAAAATCATGCATCATGTAGGTCTGGCTGCTGCGATGAGCGCGTGGCCCAAGCATTGCTAGAGTGGCGGGTCTCGGGAGGATTCCAATGCACGTTTCTCTGCAGCGGTCGGTCAGCGCACTCACTGCGGCCACGCTTTTCTTCGCGCCCCTCACGGCGATGGCGCAACAGACGTACTACCAAGGGCAGGTCCAGGTGCAGGTCGCACCCCCCTCCCGTCCAGATGCAGGTGCAACAGGCACCTCCACCGCCGCCGCCCGATGCCCAGGCACCGAACGGGCAATACGTGGCGCCGATGCAGCAGCAGACGCAGCAGACCTACGTGCCGCAGAGCGTGGCGATGTCCGGCCCGCGCGTCATCAAGGACTGGCAGGAGGGCGAGCCCATTCCGCCCGGATACCACCCGAGCACGCGCGTGCGCACCGGTCTCGTCGTGGGAGGCGCGACGATGTTCGGCGCGTCGTACCTCATCTCGGTGCTCATCGCGGCGGTGGGGCAGGACTCGTGCAACTACCTCGGCTGCTCGAACGATGCGGCGCCGTTGTTCATCCCGGTCGTCGGACCGTTCGTGACGATGGGGAACGCGGCGTGACTCGGCGACGGCCGACGTCTTCCTCGTCATCGACGGCTTGCTGCAGGCTGGTGGCGTCGCGATGTTCATCGCGGGCCTCGCCCTGCCGAAGACCGTCCTCGTCCGCAACGACCTCGGCAAGGCGCACATCATGCCCACCCCAATCTTCGGCCAGAACATGGCCGGCGCCGGCGTGGTGGGCACCTTCTAGCTAGCCGCAAAACCCAAAAGCCAAACTCGCGTGTTTGGCGGTCAAGCACGCCAAACCCCGCGTGCTACATTCCTGCCGCCACGCATGCGCGCAGGTTCGCTCCTCATTCTCTTCATCGGCGTCGCGCTCCTCGGATTGTTTCCGGGGTGCGGGGCGCCGCCGGTGGAGATCGCCATGGACTTCACGCGTCCGGCGACCATCTACGACGCGCCCGTCCCGAGCGAGGACTTGCGCAAGAGCGACGGTCACGTCGACCTGTCGAAGTTTCCGGGCCGTGACGGCGCGCTCGTCATCACGCAAGCGCTGAGCCTCATCGAGAACGACGCACGCGGCTTCTCCACGACGGCGGGTGTTTTCATGCAGGCAACGGGCACGCTCGATCCCACGACGCTGCCCTCGCTCGAGGGAAGCGTCGGCGTCGCGCCCTCGGTCTTCTTGATGGATGCGGACCCGGCGTCACCGGACTTCCAGCGCAAAATCCCCGTATCGGTGAGCTACGAGGAAGATGGCGGCCCGTACGGCGCGCCGCACCTCGTCACCATCCTGCCGTACCAAGGCCTGCCGCTTCGCGCCCGGACGCGCTACGAGGCCGTCATCACCACCCAGGTGCACGACGCCCTCGGCCGGCCGCTCGCGCCGGCGCCAGCGATGGCGGACCTGCTCGCCGGGCGCGCGCCGCAGGGCGTGTCGAACCCCGCCGCGCAGGAGATGATCGACGGGGCGGGGATCGTCGCAAAGACCATCGACCCGACGACCATCGCCGCGATCGCGGTGTATCGCACCGACGCGCCGCTCGACGAGATGGACGCCGTCGTGAAGGACACGCTCGCCGCCTCCATCCCGCAGCCGAACGCGCCGCTCGCGCCGAACGACGTGTTCCCCGATTTCTGCGTCTACTCGTCCACGATCGACATGCCGGATTACCAGTCGGGAGTGCCGCCGTACTTCTCCGACGGGGGCAGTGGCAGTTCGATGCGCAGGGCAAACCGATCGTGCAGCAGCTGCAGACGGCGACGATCTTCGTGACGCTGCCTCGCGCGCCCATGCCGGCGAACGGATTCCCCACGGTGGTGTTCTCGCGTACCGGTGCGGGCGGTGATCGCCCGCTCGTCGATCGCGGCGTGCAGCCGGCGACGGGGCAGCCCGCGACGACACCCGGCACCGGGCCCGCGCTTGAGTTCGCGCGCGCCGGGTTCGCGGGCATCAGCATCGACGGGCCGCTCGGCGGCCTGCGAAACCCGACGGGCGACGCGAACCAGGAGGACTTCCTCGTCTTCAACATCTCGAACCCCGGCGCCATCCGCGACAACATCCGCCAGAGCGCCGTCGAGCTCGTCCTCGCGGCGCACATCCTCGACACGCTCACCGTCGACGCGACGGCATGCCCGGGCCTCGGCGAGGCGCAGGCAAAGTTCGACACGAGCAAGCTCGCGCTGATGGGGCACTCGATGGGCGCGACCATCGCCCCGCTCGCCGCTGCGTTCGAGCCGCGCTTCGGCGCCGTCGTGCTGAGTGGCTGCGGCGGCAGCTTCATCGACAACGTCCTCTACAAGCAGAAGCCGCTCGTCATTCGCCCGCTCGCCAACGTGCTCGTCGGGTATGCGCCGCTCGGGCGCGACCTCACCGAGGGCGACGCGGCGCTGTCGCTGGTGCAGTGGGCGGCCGAGGCGTCCGACCCGCCCGTCTACGGACGGCGGCTGCTCGACGGCAGCGGGGCGCCGCACCACGTCCTCATGTTCCAGGGGATCGTCGACCACTACATCATGCCGCCGATGGCGAACGCCTCGACCCTCTCCTTCGGGCTCGATTGGCTGGCGCGGAGCTCGACACGCAGGTGCCGGAGATCGCCTCCTTCACGCCCATCGGGCAGGTGCTGCCGCTCGTGGGCCGCACGGCCATCGCCTACCCGGCGAGCGACAACGTCACGACCACGTCGAACGCGATGGTCACTGCCGTCGTCGCGCAAGGCGCCTCGGACGGCATCGAGGACGGCCACGAGTTCGTCTTCCAGACGCCCGGCCCGAAGTACCAGTACCGGTGCTTCCTCGCGAGCTACGCCAAGGGGCAGAGCCCGCAAGTGCCGCCGCCGCAGGACTCGATCGATGCTCTGCGCGCTTCCCTGACTCAGGCTGGGTGAAGGAACTCGCAGACGGCGTCGGCGACGCGCGCGTCGAACAGGATCGCGAGGTGCCCGAGGTGGTCGAGCGCGAGATCGCGACCGCCCTCCCACTTGCGCAGCGACGACACGCGCTCGCCCGGGCACGCCACGTTGTCGTGGCGCGAGTAGATGCTGAGCATGGGGATGGCGAGCGGCTCGACGGCGAGCTCCTTCATGAACTTGGTGCCGGCCCGCAGCTGGCGGCCGCCACGACCCACGATCGGCCCGCGGCGAACCCCGAGTGAGGGCTCGCGATGGTGACGCAGCGGCGGATGCGCGAGGGGTCGAGCCGCACACACTGCCTCGCAACGAGGCCGCCCATGGAATGGCAGACGAGGTCGACCGCGGCCGCGCCCGTCTCGTGGCGCACGGCGTCGATGAAGCGCGCGAGGCGCTTGGCGTTGTGGCGAATGTCGCCGAGCGAGTAGTAGTTGAAGCCGTACACGGGGCCGAGCCCACGCCTGCGCAGCGCGCGCGAGAGGTACACGAAGTCGACGCGGTTCTGCGTGTAGCCGTGCACGAGCACGACCGGTTGCGAGCCGCTCCCCTGGCGGCGGCCGAGCGCCACGTATAGCGGCAGCAGCGCGGTCACGAGCAGCGCGAGGAACGTCTCCCGCAAGAGCGAGCCGGCCATCTCGCCCATCGGGCGTTTGGGCACGAACGGGTTGGTGAGCAGGTACGAGAAGGCGATGTAGAGGGTGACGCCGACGATGGTCGCGATGACTACGCCTTCGCCCGTCCAAACAGCCCAACGCATCGCGCGGCCGAGCCTATCGCGTCCGGGCGAACCGGTCGATCACCGCTCTGCCCCGCCGGCCCCAGAGGCGCCGAGCTCGCGCGGCCGCCGCCGGTGGATCGCGCGTCACCCGAGCTTCTGGGCGATTCGCTCCGCCGCGCGCGTGGCCATCGCCATGATCGTGATCTGCGGGTTCACCGCGACCGAGCTCGGCACGACGCTCCCATCGGCGATGAAGAGCCCCGGGTGCCCGAAGACCTCGTGGTCCGTGTCGACGACGCCGCGGCGAGCGCTCGTCGCCATGCGGCACGTGCCGAGCGGGTGGAAGCCCATGTCTTCCATTTTCCCGTTCTGAAGTAAAGGATATTGGCCGCCGCTCCGACAATCACGCTGGCAGTCATCGCCCATCTGATTCCCATCGCTCCCCAAGTGGTGTGATTGGCAAGTAGTACGCGAGCCGGTATAGTGATAACCCACGTCGCTAAGATACCGATGAGCATCGTTGGTATCGTATCCCCTGCCCCCTGTAGACAGTTCATAAGAACGAATTGGATACCAATCAGAGCCCACCCGATAGCAGCTATGCGCATAAACTGGACCCGCTGTTGACGTCATCGCCGGGTCGCTATTGAAGATACGCACCACAGGCAGGGCAAATAGAGCCATGGCCACAGCTACAACCGAAACGAAGATCTCGACAACGGCGACGCCGGTCCGATGCGCTCCTCGAGGCTCTTTCGGGCCGCTGCGCCCCCAATTCTGGCCGACCAGAATTCCTGCGCCCTGGCCGAACGACATAGCAGGCATAAGAATGAACATCTCAAGTCTCTGGACAATGACATGTGCTGCCAGAGCAGCAGCACCAAATGGCGCCATGAAGATCTGAAGAAAGAACTGGTTCAAGTTCCTCTGAACGCCGGTTATCGATGCCGGGAAACCGATCCTTACGATTCTCCACACGACTCCGAAATCAAAAGAGAACTTCTTAAAAGACAGCCTCACCCTTGACCTCGCGCCGAACAAGACGTTCAGCCCGAGAAACACACCGAGACTCTGAGCAATGACCCCGGTTGTTGCGGCGCCTGTCACTCCCAACTTGGGGAAGATCCATAGTCCAAAGATGAGAAAGGGCGACAGAATGATATGGAATATGCGGTAGATGACAGCGATCCACATTGGATTCACCGAATCGCCCGAGGCTTGCATAATTGCGTCCATCATCATACGAAAAGTAATCGTTGCTCCCCCGATGAACTCTATCCTCAAGTACGCCGTCCCCATCCGCACAATATCCGGGTCGTGTGTTATCAGCCTGGACGATGTACTCCCCGAAAAAGTGGCCGGTGAGGGCCATCAATACGGCGTAGGCAGCCGAGACTACCACCGCCTGCTGGGCTATGCGATTTGCGGCCTCCATGTCCTTAGCTCCGATTGCCCTGGCAATCAGGGCCCGCATGCCTGTTGTGAAGCCCATCATTATTCCTTGCGCGAGCTGCACAACAACACCGGACACTCCCACCGCAGCAACCGCCGCGTCTCCAAGCTTCCCGACCCAGATCATGTCAATGGTAGGGCCCAGCGACATGAGGGTCTGGGTTATTGTCATGGGCCAGGAAAGCGCGAGCAGGTTTTTGAGTATACTGCCCTGGGTCCAGTCCCTGCCCATTCGTCGTGTGGCGGCGCTCTCTTTTGTTACCTGAGGTTCTGATGCCATCAGAATTCCTCAGAGAGCCAGGCAGGACGGCTAACGATGAAGCACCGGAAACCTGGATTCGTGGGATGAGGCAAGATGCTGAGCGCTCTGGTGGAAATGGACATGTCGATCAATCCAATCATTTTATCTCATCGAGTAAGGCCGTACAAACTTTGAAACTCGAACATCTAAGTTTGTCTTCACGGAAATTGCTGGATTAACGTCTCGGATGCGGTCAGTCAGATGTTCCTTCTTTTCGTGACGGTGCGGCGTTAGTTGAAAACGAGCGCGCCCATCGCCCTCCAGTGCCAAGCCGCGGATATCAAAGTCGCCCAAAGTTGCAGAGCATGAAGGTTACATATATGATTGTAACGCTGGTGGCTAGGAGGGATGTGGGTCGCCCTAGCGTCAATGGAACCGACCATCTAGAGTTCTAGCCGGCACCAAACCCAACAATAATCCGATTTTGAAGGCTCCGGTTTGTTCTCAACGGAGCCTTCCTTTTATGCGCTGGAAGACGCACGTCACATGGACCGTGATGCGATCTGGAATCGAAATGGGGACCTGTCTATTGATTGAGTAGGCAAAGTGGGCGGCCTAGTGGTGCCCCTGGAGCGATTCGAACGCTCGACCTGTGGTTTAGGAGTCATCGCTCTATCCAACTGAGCTACAGGGGCAGTGCTTACTGAAGCGAATGCGGACTCTCGCGGTTAGGCAACCTCAATTATATTAGAGCTCGTGCCTGATGTAAACGCAGCGCATGACCGCAGAGCGAATTGTCCGATCGATTTCCAAACTGATATAATGGCTGTTGCCGTTTGGGGCCGTAGTTCACTCGGGAGAACGCTTGATTTGCATTCAAGAGGTAAGGGGTTCGAATCCCCTCGGCTCCACCACTTTTTGAAGCTAAAAAGCCCCGGCCATAGCACTTGCCATCCGGGGCTTTTATCGTTTTGCTAGCCGTTTGCTACCGCAAGGAGTCTTCTACCTTACTCGGTTGCCTGGTTTGCAGCAGTTCATCGAGTCGTATGGCAGAGGCTTCCTAGAGCCCGACCACCACATGAGAGACGGTATCAAGTGTTAAGGCAACGCTGGAGTGGCCTAACCTTTCCCCCATGATTTTGGGATGAGTGCCTTGCTTTAGCAGTAGAGACGCGTGGGTATGCCGCGTATCGTGCAACCCAATATCCCTCAGACCACACCGACGGCACAAGCCTAACCCGCGTTGGACACGCGGTGCGGCCAATCTTCATCGCCATGCCATGATTAGTCTTGTTCGTCGACTAGCCTTCTTTGTCCTTCGAGTCTCCTGATCGACGTCACATCCTGGGTTACCTCTAGCGTGCCGAGGTACTGATGCTCCGCGTCCCGCATGGCGAAGTACCTGATGTGAACGAACCGACCCTGGAGATTGATCCAGAATTCATACGAGTCCTTCTTCCCCTCTTTGAACGAGGCAAGGATCTTGTTGACGACATCGAGACTCTGGGGGGGATGACAGTTCTGCACTTTTCTGCCGATCACCGCCTTAGCGCGATGGAATATGCGGTCCTTGCCACTCGAAAAGTACCTCACAGAATCGTTCTTGTCGACGAACGTGATATCGACCGGCAGCGTGTTGAGCATGGATAGCAACTCGGTCAGTCCGAGCGTCCCCGTGGGCAGTGAGATCGAGCCATCTGCGACAACTGCCTCTTCAATCAAGGCACTCCGCAACTCTTTCACCATATGGTCCGTCTCTTTTGGTTTCTCGATGAAGGCATAGCCTACATCGTCGCTCTCTTTCAAGATTTCAACCCAGTCGCCCGCGGACAGCTTCTCGAGAGCAGCCGGGAAAAGGATGTTCTCCTCTTTGAATACCATCCCCTCCACTTCGGCTATGAGTGGACTGAGATGTTGTTCAATGAACGCGGAAAGGTCTTCCTGAGCCTTCACAGATCCGAGAGACAGGTGCGACGCCTTGATCATGTCGCGTATCTCATTGTCCTTTCCCCACATAACCTTGGAAGGACCCACAAACCCCTGTTTTTCAAGGTAAGGGAACAAGAGCTGTTCTTTCCGCTCATAGTGTTTCTCGACATCTCTTAACTGCTGCAAGAGGGCATGCAATTCTTTTTGCGCCTTCTCCGTACTCCCGGACCGGCTATGAGAAACCACCTCTTTGAGCTTTCCGGTGACCTTCTCGATCTCACGATTCTCCAGCTTGAACAGAAAGACAGGGTGCGACGAAGAGGTCTCCTTCGCCGCTTCCCGTTCAAGCGCGGACTCAAATATGAGTGCATGCACGTTGCAGAATTTCTTGATCTCTTCCGGAGACAGTCCATCATCGATCAAGGACTGCTCAATGCCGGCGATCTCTGAGGAACTGATTGTCCCTATCTCGTTCTCAAACCTTTCCTTAGCAGACTGCGCGGACATTCCACCATGTAATTTCAGGATGATATCCTTCATAGTCTCTTTCTTGGATTCGCGGTCCATATGTGCCTCCTTCGACCGATTGAAAACACCTGGAATCTTCGTATTTCGCACGTGAAAGGATGTATTTGATAGTATAAGAAGCGTTGGGGCAATGTCCAACAAACCCCAGACATTCGCCGGACAGCAAAAGGCAGGGAGGCAGCCCGTGGCATCAAGAACAATGGGCTTCGAAGGCCGATGTCAGACCACAGCCATGGGCATCATGCCTCACACCGATGTCGAGAGGGCTCTAAGGCTCTCACTCAGTCTTGATATTCCTTTTTGGCCACAGCTTCCCAACGTCGGGTACTACGAGGACATGTATGCCCAGGCCTCGCAGCATTTTCCTGGAATCGTAGTTGATGATCAGAACAAGAGAGTGTTCTTCGATTCTTTGCGATTCGAGGCAGAGCTAGCTGACTATTCGACGAAAATGGCCAAGCCGGGGACCTATTCTCTGAGCCAAAGCCATTCTGTGGTGTACCACAGGTTTCTCGAAGAAAGGCTCGAGAAGTATTCAGCCATCAGAGGACAGGTTATAGGGCCCGTAAGCTACGGTTTCAAAGTCATGGACGAACGCCGGATGCCTATCATATACAGCGATCAGATAAGACCACTGCTCTTCGATTTCATCCAAAGAAAGGTCAACGCTCAGTATCACGAGCTGAAAGAGAAGAACGCCAATGCCTTTGTCTGGCTGGACGAGCCGGGTCTAGGGTGGGTCTTCAGCGGCCTTTCGGGATACGGCGATGTCCGCGCTACAGAGGAATACGCCGATTTCCTGACGGGATTGGACGGACCTGGCGCTCTGCATCTTTGCGCCAACGTGAATCTTCCATACCTGTTGAATCTAGGCGTAGCCCTTCTTTCGTTTGATGCCTACCAATTGGAGCTGATGCCGAAAGGCTACGCTCAAGCGGTCGCGCACTTCATCGCGGAAGGCGGCATCATCTCATGGGGAATCGTGCCCACCGACTCATTTACTCTCGCAAAAGAGACACCAGAGACTCTCGTTAAACGATTGGTTGATTACTGGGAGGTGCTGGCACAGAATACCCCGGTCTCAGTGAAACAAGTTGCGCATCAAGCACTGATCGCCCCGGCCAGGTGCTCTCTAAAGAACATCGGACAGGTTGGGGCCCGCGACGAAGGCGCGTCGAGGACGGCAGTTGGCGCAATTGACGCCACTGTAGCGGAGAAGTCCGTGGAATTAGCCTTTGACTACCTCCGGCAGATCTCGACTGCACTAAGGCTTAGCACCGGCCTCTGAAAACGTTCGCGCCCCTTGATGAGCGAAGATCAACGGACGGCCCGGACGCTACCAGTCAGGTGTAATGATCGCTTCTTCAACACCATGGGTATATCTCAAGTATCAATCAGGAGGGAGCACAGAATTGAAGGAAATAGGTTCAGATACAAGCCTTTATGACCTCACAGAGAGGTACCCGGAGCTCATCGACATACTCGTAAGCATGGGCTTTGCGGGTGTCGCCAACCCGGCGTTGCGGCAGACCCATGGGAAGAAGATGACGATCAAGTCGGGCCTTGAAATGCTCGGAAAGGACCAGAGCGAAATAGCGGCAACACTGAAGGAGAAGGGTTTCACGCTGATATAGTCAGTCAGCCTTGGCCACGCCTGCCGCTGCCGCCGAGAGGCGACGTCGCAGTTATGCCTCCTTCCCTTGCGTTTTCCCTTGCCCCCGAGAGCTCGAAGGCGGCTGATCAATGGGAGCGAACCGCGAAGAGAAAGCGCAAATCCCCCTGATAGAACATTGTACCTTCCAATGCCTCGGGGGCGGCTCTACAATTTTCCTAAAGTGAAAGTGGCGGTGACGGCTCTTGCTACCGTTCGATGGGCGACGCTCAAGTGTTCAACTGATAGGTGAAATACTCCGCCTTCTGAGGCTGGGTGAGGTCGCCAAAACCGAGGTCATGTACGCTGTCAAGCTGACTCACCTTCAGACGCAGAAGTACCTGCTGAAGCTTTCCGGCCTCGGCTTGATAGATCAACGCGAAGAAGGGCGGACTCCTTCTTACAGCATTACACAAAAGGGTCTGGACGCTCTCAGCGATATCGAACGACTACAAGAAATGCTTAACGTCGAGGACCTGCCAGGCATACTGGGCGCGCCGAAGCTGGAGACCGATCACGAGCAGAACCGTAGTCTGCTCAAGCGCATAGCGGATGCCGTCCAAAGGAGACACGATCAGCGTTAACCGCCGGCATACAGCCCACACGCCCATCGACACCATTCAGCCTGAGACTTTCACAGCGGCCCCGGCCAACGCCTTTTACGGGAGCCCTTCTTTCAGTACTTGCCGAATTCTCTGGTGGCCTCGACCCAGGCCCTGACCAGTTCAGGCTTGCTTCCCGACATCTCGCCCACGCCGGTGCTCATGATAAAACCTCCTCCCTTGCCCACGACTTCACACACCCTCCTGGTCCAGGAACGTACCTCTTCAACGCGCCCTCCCTGGAGCATCGAGTTCGGCATTCCTCCCATGATACACATGGTCCGGCCGACGACTTCCTTTACCTTAAATATGTCACTACGTTGGAACCATCCGGCCGTCTTCGCTTTGGGCAGCTCAGCGAGGTACTTGAGCCTTTGGTCCCAAACTCCCTCGTAAAACACCGATGGCATGATGCCAGCTTCGATGAGAGACATCATCATCCGCTTTAACTGCGGCCAGTAGAACCTCTCGAACTGCGGGATGGAGAGAAAACCATCGGATCCTCTGTGCAAGGGGATGAAGGCCCGCTTGATCCCGGTTGCGCGGCTAAAGTCAATAGCAAACTTGAGTTGGAAGCGCAGAACTTTTTCTTCGGCAAGAAGGAGCTTTTCAGGCCGCTGCATGATATCAAGCATGATTCCGCGCATGCCCCGGAGCGTGTCCGACATGAAATCGAACGGCGCCTCGACGATCGCCCCGCTGACGAAACCTGCGGGTATTCCTATTGCTTCCATTCGCCTGGTGTTCTGCTCCGAGAGCTTCGAATTCTCGTCCACAATCCTGGCGGCTTTAGCGTATGCCTCAAACGCCGCGACTATGTCAGGAGCCATCAAGGCCCCCGCACCGAATATATTGTAGGTGCCGAACAAGTGCATACCCAGGGGCGGCAGTTTGGAAAAACCCTGCAGAGCACTGAATGCCCTTGGCAAGTAGACTCGGACTCCCCAATCTGACGGGTCCTCCAAAAGGTCGTCATAGTCGTCGGCCTTCATAAACTCGCTCTCAGCGAACTGGAACTCAGCATTTACGTCCAAACCGTGGCCTGGCCATTTCGTCATCCTGTCCCCCAGCATCAAATGAGGCCTAGGGTCGGACGGTAAAGTGCCGAAAATGGTGTCGGGTTGAAAATCGAGAGCGGCCTTCTCGAGAAGCTCCTGTTGCTTCGCTGAATTCTCGACAAGCTCCTGTTTCGTAATACCTGCCATCTCGGCCAGCAAGTAGCTGACCGTAAGCTGGATGGGAATCCGGTCGGGCTGCCTCAGCTCCATGGCCGCCCTGAGCCGCGCCGACCGCTCATTGAATAGTTGCTCGCCTGATTTCCCGGAATCCGGATGTGAAATATCGAAGTTCGCCGTTTGACCCTCCTATAGTCCGAGAGTTGATTTCGCGCCCGCATTATACTACCAGGGGTCTGTCGCGTCGAAACCAACGCCAACGCTACTCTTGTCTTCGCCCCGAGCATCGCAGCGAAATCGAATAAAAGGACTGGTTCGCAGCTATAACTGGATTCCGCTCTGATTGACACGTGCACCGGAATCTGGTTTACTCCTCGTGCTTTGAGATGAGTGACGAGCAAAATGGTGATATCCTCAAGGGACATTTTCAAGAGCCTCTTTGAACCAAAGGACAAACCCAGGATGCCTTTCGTGCCCTGGGTTTGTTCATTTGCTGCGAGACTGGAGCAACTCCGCCTCGACGAAATGCTCGCAGACCCGGGGCTGCTGTCCTCAGCGCTTTTGAACGCACAGCAACTCTTTGGCTACGACGCGATCGTAACCGCTTTTGATACCACCCTGGAAGCAGAGTGCTTGGGCTGCGCTGTCGATTGGGGTGAAGATGGGTTTGCCCCCGTGGTGGTCTCACATCCCATCGAAGAAGGCGCCACCGTCCAGGATCTACAAGCCATAGAGATAACCAAAACGGGCAGGCTTCCTGCCATCGTCGAATCAACAAAGAGAATCAGAATCGTCCGCGGTGGAAAGGTCGCCGTGGTCGGCGTGGTCACCGGGCCTCTTACCCTGGCAAGGCATCTCGGTGGAGACTCATTTTGGGCTGGTATCGAGGCGCGCGCCGATCACTCGGAAAAGGTACTGGCCTTTGCAGCAGGCACGGTTCTGAAAGTCTCCAGGCTATATTGTGAAGCCGGTGTTGACGCGATCCTTTTGGCGGACGATGCCGTCGCCAAAGTTGACGCCCAAACATGCAATAGTCTGATAGCGCCCGTGAAGAGCGTCACGAACGTCGCCAGGTTCTACGGCGCACGTTCGATCTTGTTGCCTGGAGCAGTTACGTCCGACACTCTCGACGCCGTTCTTTCGTTGCCGGTTGATGCGATCGTGCTGCCACAATCGATGCCGCCTACGGGGACGACGGGAACTCGCGCCAGCAACCCAATCCTCGGCCTGGCAATACCAGACGAAGCGTTGACAAGTCCAGAGATCGCTTCAGGCTGGGCAACCGGCGCTGATGGACTTGCTCGGAGTTCTTTCATTTCCACGAGTCGGGACGTACCATCATCGGCGTCCGTTACCGCCATGCGAGCGCTTGCAGACTTCTTCCTGACACACAACGACAGCCCCAAACCCGCCTGATCGTGATCGCCCCGTAGGGCCCACCCTCCAGATGATAAGGAATCTGGCCTTCTCGAGGCGATGGCCCTGTTGGCCAACGTGCCCCGTCGCAGAGTAAAGCTCGATTCAGTTTGCGACGGACTGACGGACTACCTCAGCAACGTCGAAGACCTGCAGTCTGCTGCCGCTCTCTTTTACCGCGTCCTTGAAATTGCGCTCACACCAGGGGCAGCTTGTGACAATGGCCTCTGCTCCAGTCTGTTCGGCCTCCTTGAGGCGCTCGTTGGCCGTCCACAGCGCGAGTTCCGGGTTAGCCTGGCTCACTCCCCCTCCCGCCCCACAACACCAGGCGTTCTCTCTAATCCTCCCCATTTCAATCAGTTGAACTCCAGGAACGCGTCGCAGAATATTCCGAGGAGGGTCATAAAGCGGAACAGCGAGATGCCGGCCAATATGGCACGGATCGTGGTACGTCACTCTCATGTTCAATTTGCGCGAAAGGTTGAGCTTGCCTTTTTCCAGCAACTCCTCCAAAAAGGTCACGGAGTGAACGACACGTGGTTTCACTGTGACACCGAACCGTGGGTATAGATTCTTGAAGAAGCTGTACCCATCGGAGCACGAAGTCACCACAGTACTGACCCCGATGCTGTTAAAGGTTTCGGCACTATGCTGTGCATATTTCTGAAACTCGCCAAGATAACCGGTCTCGAACGCACGCCCGCCGCAACAACTCTCCTGGTTGCCCATGATACCCAAGTCCACCCCGGCATTCTCAAGTAAGTCGATCATGTTCCGGGGCACGACTGCCAGATCAGCGTCGAAAGATAACATGCAACCTGCATGGAAGAGGACTTCGACTCTCTCCTCCGCCGCATTCTTGACCTTCAGACCGCGGGCCCAGGAATCACGCTGGGCCTTCGGCAGTCCGAATACGTTATCCTCACCCCGTAATCCGTAGTACATCTGCATATACCCAGGGTTGAACAGTCCCCTGGTTACGGCCTCAGTCCGCAAAGCCTGAACGATCTCGAATATGTGCTGATGGTGGTATACCCCGCATTGCTGCTCGCATGACAGACATGCAGTGCACGAGTAGACCCGGTCTCGAAGCTCTTCATCAGAAAGGGAGAGCACTCCTTCTTGAATTCCACGAGCGATGAAGACCTTGCCGGAAGGAAAATAGGATTCTACCTGGTACCTTTCGCCAGATGGACAAGCAGGAACAAAACTGTTGAGCACATCCTTGCAAGTCCCGCAGTGGGTACATGCCCATAACCATTCCCTCACAGAATCTAGAGTCATGAGACCTCCTTTTCCAATCCCGACTAACTAGGCCGGAGCGCCCCACCGTCCCGGGTTAAACGTGTCGTTCGGGTCCAACATTCTTTTAACTTTTCGGTGGAACTCAACCCATTCCGGGCCAGCTCTGTCCTCGATCTTTCTGATCGCCCAGGCCGGGGTCTTGTACGGAACGAAACCCATGTCCAGTACCATATCCATCTGCTCACGGCAAAGGGCGGTTACCCTGTCGACCATCTTGTGGTCCTCTTTATCGAACGGGAGCATCCACCTTAGCCCTACAAAGTGTCCTTCACTCATGACCCTCGTGTAACAGCTTCTACTCAGGTTGTACTTGTCCTCAAGCTCACAACCTTTCTCAACCGTCTTAAGCCACCGGCTCATTGGACCATAGCATCCGACCCAGGTTAAGCCACCACCCGAGCTGAGAACAGGAAGAGTCTGCATGGGAAACCGGGCAGTAGTGCTCGGCGTGGCTGGGGCGGAGCTTATCCCTTGTCCGTTCAACTCGTTTTCCACAACTCCGGTTATGACGCCGATCTTAGCCTTCAACTCAGCCTCCGTATTGCCCGACACCTCCAACGATGCCGTAAACTCGGGCTCGCCCACCTGTCTGGCGAGCGCGGGAAAGAGAGATGCCTTCTTGTGCTCCATGGCAATTCTGGAGACCTTTCCGAGAGCATAGGAGGTACCAATGAGGTCGTCAGGGACACGCGTTCTAGAGATCGCACGGAAGAACTCATAGGCTCCCTTGAGCCCGTCGAACTGATAGTGAAGACTGCTCGCAAATTTGGGCTTAGGCCAAAGGCTCACCGCCATCTTCGTAATGATCCCGGTAGTTCCCTGCCACCCAAGAAATAACCCGGCCAACTCTGGAAAGGGCACAATGCTTTGCCAGCTGCTACTCACAGAACAGGAACCCAGCCTTATCAACTCGCCGGATGACAGCAGCACTTCCAGCCCACTCACCCAGTGCGAGGCAGTGCCGTATCTAAACGACAGATTGTCCAGTCCCTGAAGAAGTGAGTTGGTGACTACTCCAGTAGAGGGAGGTGAGAAAGCATACGTGTAAACAAGGTCGGGATGGTTCTTTTCCAGATACGCCTTAATAAGGCCAAACGTGACCCCCGGCTCTACCACGGCATACATATCGATGTCGTTGACCTCAAGAATGCGGTCCATCCGTTTCAAATCGAGAAGAATCCCCCCCTTTAAGGGAATGGCCAGCCCGCCGATATTGCCTCCTGCGACGTAAGGTGTGACTGGAACGTGCATTTCATCAGCTACTTTGACAACGGCCACCAACTCGTCCAACGATGCCGGCAAGACTGCGAGGTCGGGCCACACCGGGTCAGCCTGGGTCAAGTCCTGCGAGTAGATATACAGATCGGAGCGGTTTGTTGTGACAAATCGCTTGCCGACGAGGGCCTCAAGTCGAAGAATCAACTGTTTGAGCGACTCAGCATTCGAAATCATACGTCCTCCAACCACTGCAATTCTAAGGATGTAACTGGCGGCCTTCGCAAGACGCTGGCCAAGGGTAACACTCTCATTCAAGAGCGTCAATGATTCCCGGGCTTACCATACAGCCTCGAGTGTTCGTTCCACACGGACTCGGGGAGTATAATGGTGCGAGGAAGAGGTGATGGCATGGATGAGCAAGAGGCTCTGACAATTGAGAACAAACCAGCACTGCGGAAACCGTACATAGTCTGCGGAATCGACGGCTGGGTAAATGGCGGCGATGTTTCGACCGGCGGCCTCGACTACCTGATCAGGCACCTTAAGGCGGTCAAATTCGCCCACATTAACACAACTCGCTTTCACGTTTACCAGGTCCCCGGAGCCGAAGGCCTTCGTCCTTTCTTTAAGATGGAGGACGGGCTAATTGTAGAGACCACGATGCCCAAGGATCAGTTCTACTACTCTCTCAATCCGAACTCTGAGCACGACTTGATCCTCTTCACCGGAACCGAGCCCAATTTGCACTGGGAAGAGTATACCGACTCAATTGTGAATCTCGCTGCCGACTTCGGCGCGGTAGGTCTCTATACCTTCGGCGGCATTCTCGATCGCAGCCCCTATACCCGGTCCCCCAGGGTCTCGTGCACCTGCACCGACGCCAGAACAAAGGCAGAGATGGAAGGCTATAACGTCTCGTTTTCCAGCCGACAGGGAGCGGCAAGCTTCAACCTTATGCTCCTTTACGCCTGCAAGAAGAGACAATTGAGCGGCGCCAACCTCACTGTCAGAGTGCCCTACTACCCAGAATTCAATGTTGCCATCGAATATGGCTCCAAGTCGGTCAAGGCAGTTCTAGCCCGGCTGGACCACCTCCTTCAATTGGACCTTGATTTCGCTGAGCTCGATCAGGTTACATCCGAACTGGAAGGCAAGCTGGACTTTGTCCGTCAGCAGAATGCACAGTTCAATGCCTACATCGAAGAACTGGAGAAGCACTATGTCGAGATGCCATATGAGGGCCAGTTGGATCTATCTGCCAAAGATGCCGTGAAATTCGCCGAGGAATTTCTCAAGGGACACAAGGACAAGCCCAACAGCTGAGCAACGCAGGGGAGATTTGCCGTGCCAGAATCCTTTAGATTGGTCTTTTATTCCGACTTCATATGACCCTTCTGCTACGTCGCTGAGCGATCCAGCCTGGTCAGGTTGGAGAAGGAATATGACGTCCGGATAGATTGGCGAGGTTTTGAACTCCATCCAGAAACACCCATGGGGGGGATCGATCTTAGCAAGATACACCCTGGTGGGGGAACTCCCGGAATGACTCAATACCTTGAAAGGTTTGCCGAGAGTTTCGGCGTGACCGGCATGAAATTTTCGAAGCGCATGCCGAATACGAGAAAGGCACTCGCGGTTGCGGAGTACGCGGTGGAACACGGCCAACTGGATGTCTTCCGTTCCCTGATGATGGACGCCCACTGGAAGGACAGCCGCGACATCGAGGATGGCGCAGTACTCTCGGAAATAGCCGCCCGGTCGGGCCTCAGCGGTCAAGGTGCACTCGATGCTGCTAGTGACCCGACCTACATCAAACGAGTCTTAGATATAAGGTCAGAGTACAAGGCGGTCGGCACGGGCGGCATCCCTACCTTCGTGTTCGGAACTGCAGCCGTCGAGGGATGCCAGCGCTACGAAGTCCTCGCTGAAGCAGCTCGACAAGCTGGCGCCGAACCCAGGTAGGTCACTTGCTCTTTGCCTTACTCCTGGCTGATTTCTTAGGTTTTGCAGAAATCACCGCTTCTGGCAAATCCTGCAATACACCGTGCTTCTCGGAAGCTCCGAGCTTCTGAATCAACTCGACTGAGGTTGCCTGCATTCCCTTCTCGCCCAACTCGCTGGAGTAACTCACCCCGGAACCGAGCGTCAAGTCCTCCCACCGTCCATGCAGGACGCTGTTCTTGTGAAAATACACGTCTTCACCGGTCGCGCTTCGCAAGAACCCATACCCGTGCTCCCGGTCAAGCCTCTCGACAAGACCGTTCCTGCTTGCCGTTGCTGAAGTCTTGACCTCGTATCTCTGCTTGTCAACCGCCTTTTCGAGCTCTCTCTGAGCTGAGTCAAAGCTACGTCTGATTAGCGTGACTATCGGTTCCTCACGGAACGATGAGCGAGGCTCAGCCACGCGCCGTGGGGTCCTCGGCGTCACCTCCTCAACGTCGCCTTCGGGCGTTTCCTCAATTTGCGTTGCAGAGTCTCCCCCAGGGCCGCGTTTGAAAGCCTTAGAGTGTCGCTCAACGACGATCTCGGGCCGGCCTGCCATTCTGACTGCTATCCTCATACGATAGGGATTTCCGGTTTGGTGCCTTCCCTGCTCCTGCTCCAGCGCGATGTGTGCACTGATTATGTGATCGCATACCTGTTCCAGACGTCCAATTCCTCGCGAAATCATCTCATCCAAACGGGGCGTTAGTTTCATTCCTTTGACGGTAAGCTCGGGTTCTAGCTGCACAATCTACCTCCTAACGTTCCTGGCTAAAGAATAACATGGAAGACGTTACATCTCAGCATCTCCGTTCATATAAGTATAGAACCCACCGCGGCCCGCGGCAGAGGGAGACAGTCATGGAAACTGGTATGAATCAGACGCGACGCCAGGCGCAATCACACCCGAGTGCTTCTGCCAAAAAGTGTGTGGTATAGTAGTCAACGTGCGTGAAACTAACGACGAAGACAAGCACGGGATAAGGGAACAGGAAGGCATGCCGGCCGAAAGCGGCCGTCAGACCAAGCCCGCTGAAGACAAGATAAACCCTGATCTCGTGGTCAGCCAGAAGAAGACTGGCTCCCGTCCCGGTGACGCGTATGTGCGCACCCAACGGCCCTCCCGTCGCCTCTTCAGAGGAACAAGAGGGCGTCTTGTTGCCACGCCCGAGTCTTATGAGCCTGGAAGCGGACTCGCGAGAGGTTGGCAAAGCCTCAAAGCGACTTTCATAGGCAGGCCCTTATTCTCGCGCGACGAGATTCACGAGCGTCTGTCCAAGTCCAAAGCGCTTGCGATATTCGGCTCGGACGCCATCTCTTCGTGCGCCTACGCCAGCGAGGCATCTCTAGTAGTGCTCGTGGTTGCAGGCAGCGGAGCTCTTCATTTCAGCTTCTACATGGCATTGGGCATTGCCGTATTGCTCTCCATCGTTGCATTCTCTTACCGCCAGATTGTCTACGCTTACCCCCAGGGTGGGGGCGCCTACAACGTAAGCCGGGCCAACCTCGGCCGCATCGCCAGTCTGGTGGCGGCCAGCGCCCTTCTGATCGACTACGTAATGACAGTGGCCGTGTCCATTGCAGCAGGGTCTTTTGCGATCACCTCAGCCCTCGTAGCCTCAGGGCACTCAGGATTCATCTCGTCCGTTCAGGCCGCGTTGCCCCCCTTTCTCAATCTAAATGTCGTCCTCGGGCTCATATTCATCGGAATCATAGTACTCGGGAACTTGCGAGGGATCTCCGAATCTGGTTCGATATTCTCTGTTCCGACTTACCTCTTTATTGTCAGTTTCGGGATCATGTTGGTCATCGGCTTGGTCAAGTCTCTTACTGGAACACTTTTGCCCGCTGACCCTCCTCCCCTTGTCCCCATGGCTCAACCGCTAAGTCTGTGGCTTTTGCTGAGAGCCTTTTCGGCCGGAGCTGTGGCCATGAGCGGAACAGAGGCCATTTCCAACGGCGTTCCGGTGTTCAAGCCCCCCGAATCCAGGAACTCTGCCACAACCATTACTATCATGGCTACCTTATTGGGAGTGTTTTTCGTTGGCGTATCCTACCTGGCCACGCACATGAGATTGGTTCCTGGAGATCAATCGATTGTGTCACAGGTAGCTCTGTCCGTCTTCGGGCGAAACGCCTTCTACTACGTCTTTCAAGTGGCCACGATGGGCATTCTTGTGATAGCAGCGAATACCGCCTTCAGTGGTTTCCCAAGGCTTTCATGGGTTCTTGCCGCGGACAACTTCATGCCTCACAGCTTCGGTCACCGGGGTGACCGGCTCGCGTTTTCCACAGGAATACTATTTCTCGGAGGCCTATCGGGATTCCTCCTCGTCGTTTTCAGAGGAAATGTCGACGCCCTCATTCACCTCTACGCGGTCGGCGTATTCCTCGCCTTCAGCATGTCAAACACCGGCATGGTAGTCCATTGGTTAAGGACGCGCGGCGAAGGGTGGAAAAGCAGTCTCGCTGTCAACGCTGTGGGCGCAATACTCACGACGAGCGTATTGATCATCGTGGTCGTCACCAAGTTTGCCTTCGGCGCGTGGATCGTCGTCGTCCTGATTCCCGCGTTGGTTCCATTCTTCCTATCGGTGCGCCGGCACTACGACCATGTAGGCGCGCAACTCAGGATCAAAACCGATCAGCCATCTCCGGCCAGGATCGAACAGTTTGTCGTCGTACCTATCGACGACGTCAACAATGCCTCTCTTCGCGCAATGGCGTTCGCCCGAACGCTGTCCAACCGAATCATCGTGCTCCACATTTCCACAGAGGCAGAACACGCCCTTAAGGTTCAGGAGAGGATGAAGACTTATTCCCCAGACCTGAAGTTGGTCGTGGTCGAAACTCCGTTGAGGGGCATCATGCCTCCGTTACTAGCCTACGTTAATGCCTTGCACGATCAAGACCCCAAGGCATTCATTTCCATCGTCCTCCCGGAGTTCATCACTCAAGGATGGACGGGCAGGTTTCTGCATAACCGAACGGCGGACCAACTGACCAAGGCATTCAAAAAGCACCCTAATGTCGCAGTGATCCTCGTTCCGTACCTGCTGCAAAGGTAGCCTTCGCTGCGTGGAGACAAGAAAATGGGAGGCGCAATGCGCCCCCATTTTGACACCCAATGAACGCGCTCTAATACCAGCCGTATTTCTTGACTGAATCAACCATCGCCTTCAGGTTTTCCGGCCGGGCATAGTCGATCGCGCTTCCCGGACCAAGAATGAACCCACCGTTCTTGCCCACCTTCTTGATGAGCTTTTTGCAGAGTTCTTCCACGTCCTGAGGCGAACCGGTCTGAAGAATCGTCGGTGGCACACCGCCCTGAATGCACATATGGTCTCCCAAGACCTCTTTGGCCCGGTAGATGTCGGTCAGCTCGCAGTGGAAGAGCACTCTTCCCCTGGGTAATTCCAGCAGGTACTCAAGCCTATCGTCCCAGATGCCCTCCCAAAAAGGTGCGGACACGTAACCGAGGTCCACGTTGGCGATAATCGCTTTCTTGAGTGTAGGCCAGTAAAACTTCTCGAATTGCGTCTTCGACATGAACCCCTGAGAACCACGATGAAGTGGCATCCCTGCCCGGGTTAGATTCCCCCTTGAGTCCGGCCTCGCCGGCACCGCCTGAGAAAGCCGCCACTGAAGGATCCGGTCACAAGCAGCCAGCAGCTTTTCGGGACATCGATACATGTCAAGCATCGTTCCCCGCATCCCCCTGAGGTTGTCCGATATTGTATCGAACGGAGCCGAGCCGACTCCGCCAGCCCCGAGGGTACTTCCGTATTGCGACGGAAACCCCAGGTAATTCATCACTTTCGAAAACTCAATGCCCTCACGCCGCACCCTGTCCTGTTCTCTGCCCGCCTTCGCCAGCTTCTTACCAAGCTCCTTAAACTCGGGAGCAACCAAGAGATTCAGTAAACCGGTGAACCCCATACCCCCAATCATGTTCCTGAAAGGAGGCAGCTTGCTCACTGGAGCTAGCGTCCCGTATATCCTTGGCAAATACACTCGAAAGATGAAATCGGACGGGTCATCCAGAAAGGCGTCGTATTCCTCAGCCATCATGTATTCGCCTTCAACGAACTGGTACGGTGTGTCCGCGGGGAGATTACCTCCCGGCCATCGCTGATGCCTCACTCCCAATAGCTCGTTGACGAGACCGGAGCTAACCAGCACCATGCTGGCTCCCGTATCCGGCTCGAAATCCAAGGTGGTCTTGAGGCAAGCCTCACGGTATGCCGCATGGTCATAGTACATGGAGGACAAGGGCAGCCCGGCGTAACGCGCGGCGAAGACACCCGTCTGGATAGTGACAGGCACCCTGTCCGGCAGCCGCAGCGCGATCGCGTCCGAAACACGCTTCTCCCGTTCGTCACAGAGGGATTCGGCAGTCTTGCCGTGCTTCGTCTCGATCTGATCCTTTAGAGCTTTGAGGTTGCCCCGATACTCCTTGGTCTTCCCTGGGATCGCCATTTTCCCCCTCCTTTGGGCTTTCACACGTCCGAATGTGCGCTCTCGGCCACGATGTTAATGCATTGGGTCTGCAGTGTCCAGCCGCGAAAACGAAAAAGGGCGAGACCCGTAGGCCTCGCCCTTTCCTCATTGGCTGAACTAGATCAGCTCGCGGACCCTTCCGCTAGTCGCAGTTCGCCAGTAGCATGCCCGTCCCCACCCTCTTTTTGCTCGGACTCATACGTCATCTTATACAACCTGGCGTACAGACCGCCGAGGGCTAGCAACTCCGAGTGAGTGCCCTCCTCGACGATACGACCGTGCTGCATGGCTACAATCCTGTCTGCTCCGCGTATCGTAGAAAGCCTATGTGCGATTACGAACGAAGTCCGTCCCTTCAAGAGCGACTTAAGCGCCTGTTGGATAGTGGCCTCAGTTGTGCTGTCCACCCGAGCGGTGGCTTCGTCCAAAACGATGATCTTGGGGTTGGCCGCGATTGCTCGAGCGAAACTAAGTAGCTGCCGCTGGCCCAGCGAGATGTTCTGGCCGCGCTCCTCCAGCACTGTATCGTAACCGTTCTCAAGCTGCATTATGAAATCATGGGCGCCCACGGCCCGCGCAGCTCCCTCGACGTCCTCGTCTTTCGCATCTGGACGACCGTAGCGGATGTTGTCTTTCACCGTACCAGAGAAAAGGAAGGGATCCTGAAGGACCACACCCATCTGCCGCGCCAGCGAGTTATGCAGGATATCCCGAACATCGTAGCCGTCAATCCTGATGCTACCGGAGGTCACGTCATAGAGGCGCGAGATCAACGCAGTTATGGTCGTCTTCCCGCTGCCAGTCTGGCCCACCAGCGCGATCGTCTGCCCTGGCGTCACATGCAGATTGATATCCTGGAGCACAGGGACGCCCTCGACGTAGCTGAAGTCGACGTGATCAAACACCACATCGCCACGTATGGGCGGCAAAGGCTTCGCATCAGGCTTATCGGCGACCTCGATCTTGGTGTCGAGGACCTCGAAGGCGCGTCTGTCCGCCAGCCATCGAGCGTTGAAGCTGGGCATATTGCATCACCAGTTCACGCACCGGATCGAAGAAACGCTGAACGTATAGCGCAAAAGCGACGACGACGCCGATCTCAATCGCGCTGTTCAGAACCTGAATACCGCCAACGACGATGACCACTGAGGTGGCGATGGCAACAGAAATTTCCACAGCAGGGTTCACGAGAGCGGTGAGACGAGCGGCCTCCACATTAGCATTGAGGTTGTTTTCATTCACCTTGTCGAAACGCTTCAGATTCTCGTCCTCGCGATTCAGGCTCTGAATGACCCTCACCCCGGAGATGTTTTCCTGAAGGTTCGTGTTTACGATAGAAATGGCCTGACGCACCTGGATGAAGGCCTTCTTTGCGCGCTCCTGCCACCACCATAGGACGAGGATGAGCAGAGGAAGGACACCCATGGTCATCAGCGCCAGGCGCCAGTCAAGCTTGAACATCCAGAACAGAATAACCGACAGTCCGAGAAAGTCGGCCAGAACAGTGAAAAAACCCGACGTCAGCAGTTCCTGCAAAGAGGTTACGTCGTTTTGAACGCGAGACATGACCCTGCCAACCTCGTTGCGGTCGTAAAAAGCCAACGACAGCTTTTGAAGATGCGCGAACATCTGCTTACGCAATGTGAGGAGGATGTTATGGCCCATCCAGGCAGTCGTGTTCATATAGCCGTAGTAGGAAAGCCATGACAGCAGCGCCAGGCCAACGAGCTCAATTCCCGCCACGGTCAGATCGTGCATCTGTCCCTTGGTGGCAAGGGTAATCGCGTTTCCAATCACAAACGGCTGAGTGTATGAGGCGACAGAAAAAATGATCGTTCCGATTATCGCTATGACCACACGCCGCTTATACGGCCTGGCGTACTTAGCCAACCTGACAACTACCTTGTGATCGTACGCCTTTCCCAAGCTTTCATCCGACCATCCATCGGTGGCACGACGAAGAGCACCTCCAGGCCCAAACCCGCCCCCACCTCCACCACCGCCCGGGCCGCCTCCGCCGCCACCCCAACCTCCGAAAACCATAAACGATTCCCCCTTACTACAAGGTCACAAACAAACTAGTCCGCGGCAGCGAAAGGAAGAGGTTTGGCCGAAACAGGCACAGACTTCTTCAAGGCTTCTTCCTGATCGCGGAGTTCTAAATCATAAATCCGACGATAAAAGCCGTCTTGGCCGAGAAGATAGTCATGTTTTCCGCGTTCAACGACAACTCCCCTGTTCAACACCAGAATCTCGTCAGCCATCTTGATTGTGCGCAGCCGCTGCGCAATAACGAAGGTCGTCCTGCCCTTCATCACTTCCTGGAGCGCCTGCTGGATCAGGAACTCGGTCTCTGTATCCACGCTGGACGTCGAATCATCCAGAATGAGAATGGGAGGATCGAGAAGAAGTGTCCTCGCCATTGCGACGCGTTGTTTCTGGCCACCTGAGAGAGTAAATCCGCGTTCCCCAACATAGGTGTCGTAGCCGTTAGGCATGTCGACGACGAAGTCATGTACTCTGGCAGCCTTCGCCGCCCTCTCGATCATCTCCTGAGTCGCGTTGGGTACCCCGTAGCAGATGTTGTCCTTGATGGTCCCTGTGAACAGGAAGATGTCCTGCTGCACGATCGTCATGCAGCGGCGCAGCGAGGCCAAAGACACAGACCGGATATCTCTATCGTCGATCTTGATAGAGCCTTCAGTCACGTCATAGAACCTGGGAAGGAGGTTCACAACCGTCGTCTTCCCGCTTCCGGGCGGCCCGAGGAGAGCAACTATCTGCCCCGGTTTGGCGTCAATATTGACGTCCTTGAGAACCGGGCTCGTCTTGTTGTAGGCGAACGATACGTGCTCAAAAGTTACGTGCCCCTGGACGCCGGACAGCACTGGCGCCCCCGCAGCCTCCTTGACCGCCGATTCGGCGTCGAGGATCTCGAAAATACGTATCCCGGCTGAGTAGGCGCGTGCCACCTGGTTTACGACCATTCCGAGACCGCGTACAGGCTGCTGCAGCAGAGTGAGAAACAGGGCAAATTGCGCCAGCCCGCCGGCAGTCAACCGTCCGGCGACAATTTCGCTGCCGCCCACCCATATTGTGACGGCCATCCCGATCATCCATATGCCCGCCAGCGCCGGAACCGAAAACGACTGAAGGCTGGTAGAAGCGTACGAATCCTTGAATAGAGCCAACGCCTCTTTGTCGAACTTCTCCTGCTCAAGGTCCTCGCGGCCAAATGACTTGACCACTCTTGCCCCGGAGAGATTCTCCTGAAGGACTGTGGTGAGTCGGGCAAGCCCGTTCTGAACTCGAGTCCAAATTCGTCGAAGGATCGCGCTGAAGTACCCTGAACTGACGGCGACTATGACGAGAAAGGGAAGCGTCACCAGGCCGAGCCGCCAGTCGCTTACGAACATCAGGATGGATGCACCTACCATGACCATCAGGAAATACGCGGCCTGAAGGACACCCATCTGGACGAACATCTGCACGGCTTCGACATCCTGAGTGGCCCGCGACATTAGCTGGCCAGTCTGATGGCTGTCGTGGTAGGCAAAGGATAGCCGCTGGAGACGGTTGTAGATTGAGTTTCGCAGATCGTAGGCTACCCTCTGACCGAGCCACTGGCCCAGATACTGCCGTCCGTACTGGGAAACGGAGCGGAACGCCGCCGCAGCAAAGATAGACAGTGCGGCGATCGTCAGAACAAAGAACCTATTCGAATGCTGCTGATTGATCCCGTAGTCGATTGCCCATTTCAGTAGCGGAGGGCTGATGAGCAAGAACGCTCCAGCGCCGAACACGCAAAACCAAGCCAGCGTGAGCCTCTTCGTATACTTGAAGACAAACCGGTAGAGCCTAAGGTACGTTGACATTATTACCGCCTCGCGAGAATGCTTTTCCCAGGGCGCGCAGAGCCACGGAGACAGCGGCGAGCTCGTCTATCGACAGAGCCTTCAACCTTTCAGCCAGTTGCTCTCGCGTCTCGGAACGGGCCAGAGACAGAGCGGCTTTGCCGGACGAAGTCAGCGAGAGGCAGATCCTCCTCCGGTCAACTGCAGCAGTTCGGTCTACTACTCCGTCCGACACCAGCTTTTGAATCAATTTTGAGGTCGTAGGAGCAGTAAGCCCGAGATGCTCGGCCACCACGTTTAAGGACGCCTGCGGATGGTGGCTGATGAAGTTCAGAGCGTTAAATTGGGGCACAGAAACATCGCGCATTGTTCGCCGGCGCATCTCAGCCCTGATTCTGCGCCACACTAACGGCGTCACTTCGAGGAGTTGTTCTGCACAATCGGACGCAGACGGAGAAACAGTTGCCACTCCTAATGGTTGCATATCGACATTATAATGAGCGCCTAAAGCAAAAGTCAATCCGAATCTATTTTCACGTCGACGGCAACTCAGAACGAACGCCGGAATGGACGATGAACAAACATCGGGGCCTCGCGCCCACAAGGTTGACCAAATTCGTGTTAAAATCCCATACCGAATGGCAACGATTTTGGTTGGGACGTGTTCGTGGACCGACCCTACTCTAATCGAATCAGGCCGGTTTTATCCTTCGTCGGCCAAGACCGCCGAGGCACGACTGCAGTTCTACTCATCCCAGTTCCCCATAGTGGAAGTAGACAGCTCCTATTACGGCATCCCGATGGAGCAGACCGCCGGTTTGTGGGTACGACGAACGCCCCAGCAATTCGTCTTCGACGTTAAGGCATTCCGCCTGTTTACTCAGCACCCAACCCCTCGCGTGGTCCTGCCTACCGACATCAAGATGGCTCTCCCGGCACAGGCTCAGACGAAGTCGAACCTGTATCTCAAGGACCTTCCGGACCGATTGATTGACGAGCTGTGGTTGAGGTTCGAGAGAGCGATTTTGCCACTGGATAGCGCGGCAAAATTGGGAGTCGTCCTATTCCAGTTCCCGTCGTGGTTCTACCCGGGAGACGAGCAACGAGAATACATACTTTCGTGCCAGGCGAGACTCCCACAATATCGGATTGCTGTCGAATTTCGCCACAATTCATGGATGAACGACAGGAACAGGGACCGGACCCTCAGATTCCTCGGAGACAACAACCTACCGTTGGTTTGTGTTGACGAGCCCCAGGGGTTCAATTCGAGCCTTCCACCCCTGGCCGAGGCGACCTCGGACCTGGGAGTGGTCAGGTTCCACGGGAGGAACACCCAAACCTGGGAGAGCAAAGGCATCAGGACCGTCGATCGGTTCAATTACCTCTACGGGGAAGCGGAATTGCAGGAGTGGATACCACGGATCCGGGATCTGACACGACGAGTAAGTCAATTGCACGTGCTGTTTAACAACTGCTACGAGGACAAGTCGGTGGTGAATGCCCGACGTATGAAACAAATCATCGATGCCTTGCCTCAGAGCACAGCCGCCGAGTCCCAATGATTCTGCCCCGCATGCCACGAGCGTCGGGCCACCGGCGATCCTGGAATCTGCGAACCCCATGGCACGATACTTTCGTTGACATTAAACTTTGCAGTCACTAAACTCGTATTTGAGTTCGTTCGACTTTCCTAATGATTGCAGATTACGGGGTGCCGCACTGCGCTTCAGCTTGAACGGTTGCGCCTGCTATTGGAGGAGACATGATTCCCGAGAAGACCCCCTTCTTTATCACCGCCGAGAACAAGGCCCTGATCCAAAGCATAATGTCTGGCAAAGAAAGGCATCCCATCAACGTGCTGATCAAAGGCAAGCACGGACTAGGCAAATCGGAGTTGGCACGACAATTGGCCGCCACCTATCAAATGGACTACGTCCCTATTCCCATCAACCTCCTTCAGGAATCCGGCCAGCTTATGGGACATGACGAGTTCATCGACAACCAGACGCAATTCATTGAATCCAACTTCGTGAAAGCCATACGGACCCCAAACTCTCTCATCCACCTGGAGGAGTTGAATCGTCCTGAATCGCCGAAGGCATTGGGAGAACTCTTTCCTCTTCTCGACGACAGCAGGATGATCGTCCACGACAAGATAGGTGAGGTGAAAGTGGCCAAGGGAATCGTCTTCGTCGGCACGCTGAACATTGGTTTCGAGTACACCGGGATCGACCCCCTGGACGAGGCATTGAGAGACCGCTTCCACTTTGTCGAGCTCGGCTATCTGCCCCCTCCTGAGGAGACCAAACTGATCGAAATGCGCACCGGGCTCACTGGTCCGATCCTCAACCAGCTTGTGGAACTCGTTAATTCGTTGAGATATGACGGGCAGGAGCCTGTGCATGTCTCGACAAGACGAATGCTGATGATCGCAGAGTTGATGCAGGCTGGTCTTCCCATGCAGATGGCAATCATCAATTGCATCGGCATCGACAAGGACAAGCTGGAATCAATATTGCTTCGTCTGGATTTCGGAGGTCTCATAGGCACAGCACGAACCAGGGCAGGGGGAGGGGAGTACGTCCTTCTATGACCCCAGCCAGAGCCGCCAGGAGTTCAAACTGGCGAGTCAACTCGAGCACTATTAAATCGGTCGAAGGCGCCCATATCTTGAGGGCCTTGCGAAAAGTCGCGGGTGCGGTGGGCCTGCCTGCAACGCGCAAAGTCAAGTTCAATACCAACAAGAACGTCGTACAGATCGACCCTGAGAACGATGACGTTCGAATTGAGGCAGGCGACCTCTTCACCAAAGCTCCCATCCCTCCTGAGAACCTTGACGTTCTCGTAGGACGCACCCTCCATGAAGTAGATCACTACACCATAAACACCACTGGCGTGTGGTCTAGCTGCTACTATCGAGTTCTCGAACACGAGCGCGAGCTTTTCAGGGCATTCGTTAACATCGCCGAAGACGTCATGATCGATCACCGGCTTTCCTCCAACCTAAACTTGAGAGACTATTACGAAGCCGCCATGGACAAGGTGTTCGCCGGCCGGAGACCGCCTCTACTCAACAGCCTGCTCGAGATTTGGATCGAGTACTCTCTGGCACACAACGAGCGCATTCGCTCCGACGTGCCTATCGAGTTAAAGCCTGCCTTTGATGACCTCCAGACTCTGTCTGAGGAGCTTAAGCAGCCGATGGACCGGCTAAGCGGAACCAGGCGCAGGGCTGAACTCTACGTCTCCGTTTGGCAATCGATCAAAGATGTGGTACTTCATCCTCCAGATCTCGAAGAGGATGAGTCGAGGGGTGAGGGGGGCACACCCCAAGAATCCAGCCCTGGCGAAGAGCAGAGCGACAAAGGCCGTACCATGCCTGGACCTACTGACAATCACAACACCGACAAAAAGAGCAAGGACGAGAACTTGCCACTCTTGAACTCGGTTCCCGCACCCATCGACCCGAAGCTGGCGGAAGCCATCGAAGAGGCAATGACCTCTGACACTGAGGATATCACCAAGCAGGTCTACAAGGACTTCGAGGAGGCCGGATACAGCCCTCGAAGTATCCAGTTCGTCGTGACGAGGAAACAGGAGACCAAGACAATCTCTGTTAAGCCGGACGCTGACCAGGTCCGTAGCCTTGAGCGTGTGCTCCTCATCAGGAAACGGCTCCAGGGCCGGGTCATGCACGGGGAGAACTACGGCAAGCTCGACATGCGCAAGCTGCACCGGTCACAGACCGATCTCAAAATGTTCAAGCTGAAATACCGTTTCCCCGACGGCTTCCCCGATTGCGCAATTCTTGTTGACATGAGCGGGTCCATGAGTGGAAAGCAGGCGGCAGAGGTAATCACGGCAGCGACTTCGCTTGCTCTTGTAGTGAAATGCAAAGTCTGGGCATACGCTGAGCACAGTTCCGAAATTAAGCTGATAAAGCTCGACGAGGGAAAAATCACCCACACCAGCGCGCCCGGCGGCAACACTCCAAGCGGAATCGCACTCGTGGGAGTTGGCCAGACGCTAAAACCCGGGGGCTTGATAATCCATCTTACCGACGGAGAACACAACGTTGAATACGGACCTGCCGAAGCAGTCCAGGTCCTGGCACGACGATCGATTGGGGCGGTGCATCTCATCTGGGGGACCAAAGAAGGACCTTATGCCGGACTGCCTAACCGTATTCTCACAAACGGCCTGGCTGACTTCCCCGATGCGCTTTATTGGATTCTTGTGGAGCAGCTCAGGCTCGAGGGCTTAAGCGCCAACTAGACCACCCAATGCATCTAGTCTCTCGCTAACGCCCTGAGGAACTCACCAAAGTTTTCCGAAGATTCGAGCTGATCAGATGTCCTTCTGAAGTCACGGGTGGCTCCGTAGTCTCCTGCTTCTTCGTAAACCCTGGCAATCCGCCTGGCGAGTTCCTTCACTTTCATCTGCAGCAGGGCCTCGAGTTGAGTCAATCCCTTCTCCAGTTCATCCTTTCGAGCTTCGATGTCAGACGTTTCTCGCGAGATGCCGAGACTCCTCGTCTCTGCGAGCGAAACAGGCCGGGCCTCGAGGGCCGCCACCCGAGCGAGGAGACCATCCCTTTCTTTCTGGAGTTGCGCAATCACTTCCTGCTGCTTCAGCACCTTGGTCTCAAGTGCCGTTGTCCGTTCATCTGGGGACACGATCGCGTCAGCCTTCCTCTCCTCGCCATCCATGTTCTCAGAGGGCTTTCGGGGAGACGACAAAAGGCCACGGATGTCCGTCAGGACGGCCATTCCCGCCACCCTCTTTTCAGGTCTTTTGGGCTTCACGTTCCAAAAGCTCCTTTGCGAGATCCCGGTATTCCTGAGCGCCGGCTGACTTGGACGCATATAAGATCACAGGTAGTTCGTGAACCGGTCCCTCGGCAAGTTTCGTATGGCGAAAAATGATGGTTTTCAGAAGAGTGTCGCCGAACGTCACCTCCATACTTTCAGACACCTCCTGGCTCAGCCTGGTCCTCCGATCATACATCGTTCTTAGGACTCCCTCGATTTTGAGACCAGGATTGACCTCATCGCGGATCACACCGATGACCTGCAAGAGATGACTCACCCCGTATAAAGTCAAGGGCTCGCACTGCACTGGAATCAGGACGCCATCGGCGGCAGCAAGAGCATTCATCACGAGTAGTCCCAGCGTGGGCGGACAATCGATCAAAACAAAATCGTAGTCTGCCTTAGCCGGGGCCAACTTCTTCAGCAGCGCCTTTTCCCGGCCGATCTTGCCGACAAGCTCAGACTCAGCCATCGCAAGGTCTACGCTGGCGGGCAAGATATGAAAGTTGATCCTTTCACGAGTCATAACGACATCATTCACTTGCACACTTGGATCGACCAGCAGGTGATGGGTCGATTTCTTCAGTTCGGTAGGGTTAATACCCATACTGAGGGTGAGGGAGGCTTGCGGGTCAAGATCAACCACGAGAACCTTCTTTCCCAAGTCACACAGACTTGCCGCAAGATTGATTGAGGTGGTGGTCTTTCCGGTTCCGCCCTTGTGTTGGGCGACAGCTATTGTCTTGGCCATAGCGTGCTCTCAAACCCCACTGTTGACAGACTCATTCGGCAAATCGCCGGACGGATTCCTAAAGACTTGCTCCTGCTAATTGGCGAGACCCCTGAGCGCGTCCACTATCCAGATCATTCCTTCAGTATCGCGTCCACAATAGGTCTCGAGATCCCGGCGGGTTTTCGCTTTCCTGCTATCGGGCATTTCCCCGTAGGTCATATCCAGATATGCCAGGCTCGCCTCATCCCCAACGCTTATGTCAAGGTCATCGTAACCCTGTCCTGTCAACGTGGGCATAACCTGCTTGATCGATGCGCTTCCTCTCTGCCGGGGATGATAATAACTGAACTCGCGGAACGGGTCGAGAAGGTCAACCATTCTGGTGCAGACAGAGTCGGCCCATCCCTTGTGTTCAGGGAAGGCCTCTCCGAGCTCCTTCATAATGCCCTCTTCAAAGCTCTGATTGTAAACCACCACGCTGCCCCTGTTGCCAATCAGCCTGTGCAACTCGGCAATAAACCCCGGTCTTGGGTCTTCCGCATTGTCAGAAAGGAAACCAAACTTCCAGGCCATAGAACCAGGCCTGTCGACAACGTGCAACGAAAATTGGAACGGCACTTGCTGGTACGGCCTGATGCCGTCGACCAAGGGAACAGCGCTGTTGAACGTTTCAAAATCAAGGTAATGAACAGGATAGCGAAGGGAACCCAAGAAGGAGCCTATTGCGACCTTGTCGGCATGGTGGCAGGCATTCTGGTCGCACCACTTTTGAACCTTCTGAGCGTCGGTCAGCTTCAGAGAATCAGGAATATCCTTGAGGAATCGAATCCCCTGGTTCAGAAGGTCAAACCCTTTGGCTTTGCCACGGTAAAGGTCGAGAACCGTGTTCTCCGGCAGCGTTTCCCAGCATGCAGCGACGGGGCACTCATACGGATCCGTGCAATGAAGACCGACACTGCTCTCAGGTGGTATTGTCGACGCCATGGCTTCCACCATGGTGCGAACGTGGGTTTCGATTCCCGCCTCGGCTTCCGTCACCCTGTCGCTGACGTCTTCCGCAGTGAGCAATCCAGCGGGGTCTATCTCCCCACGCTTGACGTACTTGTTATTGATATGCAAAACGTAGCACTTGTTAATCAACATGCCGCGTTTCTGACAACAATACTTCTGAAACGAAACGTCCTGAACGTTCTCATCCTTAACTCTGGTCGAACTCTTGACCTCGATGATATCCCATCTCCCGTCGGTCGCGGGTCTTAGCACGTCAACGTGGGAATACACTGTGTCGGCAAGAATCCCGGCCTCGAAGAATGGCTGTCCTTGTTTGAGGAACTTCGCGGTAAGATCGATTGAATGTCTGAAGCTAGACTCGGGTACTCGAACTCCCCCGGGGAACAGTCTTTCGGCAAGGCCTTGAACCATGTGTCCTTGGTCGAATAGATGCTGAGTCTGAGCATTCGGCCTCGGGATAGCATCGGGCGTGTTGACCTGAAGCCAGAGATATTTCAGACACTGAAGGCCGTTAAGGTACCTCGATTTTGAAAGGAACGACGGCGCCAACCTCAACCCCTTATATGGAAATACCCATGGCGTGGATCGAACTCTGTGTACGGAATTATACCCCGGCGCGACGAGTCCAGCAATTTGCGTTACGGATTCGCTTGTACCTCTTCCGCATTCACCTTGACTGAGCAGGTTGCTACCCTTACGATTCTTTCTAGGCAAAAGGAGAGCTCATGGCTAGAATTGAAATCGCTTCCCCCGAGAAATACATCTACTCGACCGAGATCCCTATCCGAATTGGCGACATCAACCGCGGCAGGCATCTCGCTCACGACGCAGTCCTGGGCATTGTAGAAGAAGCGCGTGTGCGCTTCATGAAGAGCATGGGCTATGACGACGAGAAGATTGACGGCATTGGGATGATCACGGTTGACGCCGGCGTAATCTACCGGAAGCAAGGGTTCTACGGACAGACTCTAAAGGTGGAGTTGGCAGTTACCGAAATGAGCCGGAAGGGCTGCGACATAGTGTACAGGATCACCGATGCTGCGACAGGCGAAGAAATGATCCGGGCAAAGAACGGCATGCTCTTCTTCGATTACCGTGCTCAAAGAGTCGCTCCTGTTCCGGACGTATTTCGCAAACGTTTCGAACCGGTCTCCTGAGCATACGCCAGCAGGTTCAGACAGGATCTCAAAGGTTATGCGGAACTCAGCATCAGACAGAGGACAGAGGCATGGCACCCTGCTTTGGGAACACCGAGAGACAGACCCTCGCCAAAAACTGTTTCGGGGAAGTCCTCTCTGCCGGGCAAGCGCACTGAGCGCTGATGGCCCATTGGGAACCAATTTAGGAATGGAGAGGGAGGGGTAACACATGCTCAAAGGAGTATGCACAATAACGGTTCAGGTGACAGATCAGGAAAAAGCTTTGTCCTTCTACACGACGAAACCTGGCTTCGAGAAACGTCGCGACCAGCCGATGGGTCCCGGACAATGCTGGCTCGAGGTGGCGCCACCCGCAGCCCCAGGCCCGGATACTGCTCTACAAAGCATCCAGGGAAATGCCTGGCGCGGAATCGTACGAAGAAGCAATTTCCAGGATAGGGAAGAACACCGGGATGGTTTTCGAGACAGATAACATCGAAGGCACCTTTTCCAAGCTTGGGGCCAACGGAGTCAAGATAGTCGACCCTCCCAAGAAGCAACCTTACGGTTGGTGGGGAGTCTTCGCCGACCAGGACGGCAACATTTACGGCGTTCACCAATAGCCGCTGAGGCCTATTCCACTGGCAGCCGCAATTCTCAGGCGTCGCTGCCCTTGTCTGTGCCCAATCTATAGCCAGCCGTTTGCCAACACGCTGGCAGTTGACCAATCTCAAAATCGATTGACACCCCCTTTCTACGAGGGCTACACTTGGGGCACTTTAGCAGGATTGGAGGATCGAGGTAGATGGCACAGAAATACAAGTGTTTGAATCCGGTCGGCACTCAGGAGCCAATAGACCTCTTGCCCCTGGCGCCGCGACTCGACAAACTCGACGGGAAGAGAATCCACCTCAGCATTTGCGGTGAGCCTGATATCACGATCCCACTAGAAAAACGACTCAAGGGTGACTATCCCAACGTTGACTGGACAGTAAAGAAGACTTACGGCATCGCCCCGCTCAAGCTCTCAGAGGAAGAAATGAAGACCACGGATGCCGCCATCCTCGGCGTCTGCTGGTGACACGGCGCGGTAAACAGGCAGTTGCCTTATTTGACCGATCTCGAGGCCGCAGGTATTCCCACTGTACTAATCGACCTTGCCGAAGAGACCAACAAAGTCCGGCACGACGCACTGATCTACGGCGTGCCAGCAATGCGCTATGTGGAAGCGTCTCGCACCATGCACGGCGTGCCGGATGTGGATCGTATACTACCCTCAGTCCTGGACGCGCTGGTTCGCCCACTCACCGACGAGGAAAAGAAGAGCGGAGTCTACGCCCCCAGTACACCGCGCATCCTTTTTGAAGGCTCCTTGGAGGACGCTGAGGAATTCTATAATCAGACGGAAAGAATTCCCGGAATCCTGGACGCTCCGTTCGCGGTATACACTGATGGTCTGCCGGTTGTCATCCCTACCGAGGAACGCGTCGAGAAGATGCTCAAAGGGACCCGCCATAAAGCAGACGAGATCATAAAGCTTCAGCGTGACGTTTATCTCAGAGGCATCGGCGAGGTAAACCCGGGCTCGACGAGAAGAAAGGGTGAAGAGGTTCGCTTCATGCCCATGGGCCGCATTGCGACCGTCGAGCAGGTCGCCGTCAATGCAGTAATGGCCGGGTGCAAGCCAGAATATCTACCGCTAGTCCTGGCGATCGCTGAATCAGGCGGAGGAACAGGGGACGGCCGTGGCAATGGTGGATCGTATGTCGTCTCAGGGCCTATCTACAAAGAAATCGGAATGAATGTCAGCTATGGCAGGTTCAGTCCGGGCAATCCTTCCAACAAGACCATTGGCCGCGTTGGCAGCCTTATGTGGAGGAACCTAGGTGGATATAAGGAGCGCGTGTCCACCATCATGACCTACGGAGATCCCTTAACGAACGGAGGGTTCATTATCGCCGAGTACGCCGAAGGTCTGCCCCCGGGATGGAAAGGACTCAACGAGGAATTGGGATTCCGAAAAGACGAGAGCGTGCTGATGACGTGCCGGCCCGGCAACTGGGGCATCGGCCAGGAACATATGCCTGGAGTCTACCGATCCCTTCAGAAGAGCGGCCACGGCGCAATAGCTCGTTTTCTCGACGTTAAGGGAAAACCGGGCCCCCACAACTACATCGAATACATTACCGACAAGATTTGGGGCGACTACGAAGGCGGCATAACGCTTATCCTGGTTCCTTCGATGGCCATGGATATGTACAACTATGGCTTCAAGACTAAGGATGCCATCTACGATTACATCTGGAAGAAGAGCTTCGAGCCCATGTCTCAATACCGCATGCGGGGAAGGCCCGACTGGTTCACAAACGGCTGGACATCAATCGAGAAGACTTCCGGCAAGAGATGGAGAGAGCTTCCCGATGATTACAGAGTTCCCGCCGGAGGCGAGAGCCCCTGGGAGAACCTCATTCTTGTATGCGATGGCGAAGAGACCGCCAGCGAGCGGTTTAGCGGCGGCCACGGCGCCGCTTACAGCATCGACGCCTGGAGATAGATGCGGCCTAGGTGGAGTTGGGCTGTGCCCCCTGGGGGCATCGCCCAACTCTCTTACCCCCCTTCGATCACTCAACTCGAATTTAGGTACTATACCCTAAGGCATAGTACCCGGGTCAACCAACCCGCCATATAGGACTTTTCCTCAGGAAAGATAGGCCTTGTGAGTGTTGTCCAAGCTATCTCAACGATCTAGAATCAGTCATCAATTACTGAATTGTATGGGATGCAATGTAAGGATATTGCCTCATGCTAATCAAGTCTCAGGGTTGAAGGGAGCGAACCTATGGGCAACACAACAGTTGTGGTCGCAGATGGCCAGGCCCTCTACTGCGAGGGAATAGCTGCATTGCTCAAGGAGAATGCGGGGTTCGACATCGCCGGAACGGCTTCAAATGGGAAGGAACTCATAAAGACCGCCGAGGACCTTTCGCCTGACGTCATACTCCTCGACGCTGCCCTTCCTCCGACTTCAGGTCTCGAATGCGTCAAGGAACTTCGCTCGAACGCCGGATCATCGAAGATCCTGGTTCTAACCGAACAAGAGAGCGAATTGGATATTCTCAGCGGATTCAGGGCTGGGGTAAACGGTTTTCTCTCCAAGAAGTCAAGCTACTCTGATCTTGTTTCAGCGATAAACAGCGTCTCCCGGGGCGATTTTGTAGTACACATTTCCATAGACGCCACTACAATGCACGAGTACTTTGATGACTCCACACAGGGACAGGGAACATCGGGGCCGGACAGGCTTACAAGGCGCGAACGCGAAATCGTCAAACTTGTAGGCGCCGGGACCAGGACCGCAGAGATCGCGCAGCGCTTACAGATTGCCCCCAAGACAGTCTCAGGGCATCGCGCCAATATCATGAAGAAGCTCGGGGTCCATTCTCAGACTGAACTAGTGAAATTCGCCATCCTGAGGCATATGGTTTAGTCGTCTGCGCTTGAAAGGAACAGTTGTTGGTCAAGTCAGGGACTGGTCGCCATTAATTTGTGCCCGTAGAATTGCATCAACCGTCGACTGGAACAAAGTCCAATCCGGGAGGGACGCCGAATGGGATACTTTGTCTCGCTCATACCCACTGCTGCCGAAGAAGTATCGGCCTTTTTCGATCTGGCTCCAATCTCGCAAACCGACGTAGTTTATGACCTCGGCTCCGGGGACGGAAGGGTCGTCTTTGCAGCAGCCCGACTGGGAGCAGGAAAAGCGATTGGAGTTGAACTAAATCCTGTGCACGTCGAGGAAGCAAAAAAGACAGCGGACAAACTCGGTTTGCATGCTCGAGTCCAGTTCGTTCATGCGGATCTCATGGACATAGATTTGAGCGAAGCTACATTGGTAGTCACCTACCTCTTCTCAACCGCCTCGGACGCCCTGAGACCAAAGTTCGAGCGAGAACTCAAACCTGGGGCGCGGGTGGTCATGGAATCGTTTCCCATTCACGATTGGGAGCCTGATGCGATTAAGAGACTGGAGCACCGTACCTTCTATCTCTACACGATGCCGCCGCGTCTGGATACGAGGTGGCCGCCCAAGACCGTCCGCTCGAGCGCGACGTCAAAGCCGGACTAACGCGCCTGTCGTTGGGAACTCGTGATTACCACCCCTTTGTTCCGCTTCATCAGGCCACAAAACTCGCCCACTCGGGGAATGTTGAATCGAGGAAGGCCAGCAGCAAGCGCCGTACGCTTCAAACATTGATTGATGTACGACACGGCTTCGGGACACTCTAGCCGCGGTGTAGACGCCATTGAACCGCGTCGCTCCAAAGCAACTCAGAGCGTGCTGCCGAGAACAAACCAGTCAATCAGTTCCCGCGCTATCGTCATTTTGGGAGGAATCTCAGGAAGGTGTGCCGAATCGAACCAGCCAGCCTCGCCTACTTCCAATCCATCAACCTTGATCTCTCCGCTCTCGTACTCAGCGGTGAATCCCAACATCAACGAGTTGGGAAAAGGCCAGGGCTGACTTGCGAAGTACTTGAGATTCTGCACGCGAATCCCAACCTCTTCGTAGACTTCCCTCTTGAGGCATTCCTCCAGCGTCTCGCCGGGTTCGACGAAGCCCGCCAGGATACTGAACATTCTCCCCCTCACCCCAGCCCTCCGCGCGAGCAGAATCTTGTCTTCTCTGACGATCGCGGCGATCACCGCCGGGGAAAGCCGCGGGTAGCTGATGAGACCACAAGCAGGGCATTTCTTCCCTCGTTCACCATGCATCGTCTCAGTAGGATGTCCGCACCTTCCACAGAACTGGTTTGTCTGGTCCCAGGTCACGATCTGAAGAGCCCTCCCGGCCAGGAGATAAATGTCCTCATCGACGAGGCCGTAGCTCGATCGAAGGTCCACCAATGACGTTCCTGCTGGGGCAATGGCACCGGGGGGCAAGTCAGCTGAATAGCAGTTCTTCCCCTCGAGGATCCCAAGATATTGGGTTCTCACCGCCACGATGTTCCAATTGCGCAGGTCCTCCACGGAGGGCGTGCTCGCAGTTTGCCCAGCAGTCTTCAGTAGAATCTTGCCTTCCGCAAAAGCAAAGACATATGCGTTGTCCTCAAGCTCTGTGGGAGGCGTTACCAGAGGGACAAAACGATTGTAGATGCTCATCCTGGTCATGCATGATCCACCCTTTTCACGTCGACTCCAATCCGGCTGCTTCCAGAGGATCCCGGACGTTTGTTGACACGATACTGAGCCCGATGATAGTATCACCAGCACGATCCCGGACGGTAATTGGGGCACTATTTTTGCCTCGATGAGAACAACAAAGGAGGAGACTATAGCACTTAGAATTCGCTAAATTTGCCAGTATACCCAGGCAGAAAGCTGACCATCCATCGTTAGCAAGGGAACAGCAACGTTTTGGAGGAAAGACTTTGAAAAGAAATTTGGCGTGCATTCTTCTGTCTTCGCTTGTTTCTGGCATTCTGGTCCTGGCGTCATGCTCCCAGCCCACGCAAACGACAACCGCTAATCCCGTCCCCACCTCCACAACATCGTCACAGACGACGACTACTACCAAGCCGGTTTCTACGACAACCACCACAGCTGAAAAGCCGAAATACGGCGGCACAATCAACATCGCCGCTGCTGCCGACCCGGTCTACTGGGATCCGATACGGACGGTGGTTAGCCAAACGATCAACCTGACCCACGAGCAGACATTTCAAGGCGACTGGGCGAAAGGAACTGCCGGCGGCTTCGGCACCGGAGAAACAGACTGGGGATATGCCGACAACGACCTTTTTGACCTCAAGACCGGATATGTCGCGGAGAGCGTCAAGTGGACCACTGATGCGGCAAACAACGTGGGCTTCGTCGTATACAAAGTGCGCCAAGGCATCCATTGGGCGTTGGATCCCAACAACGAGGCCAGCCGCTTAGTGAACGGCCGCGAGCTGACGGCCGACGATGTCCTCTTCTCGTTCAAATGGTCAACAACCTATGCACAAGGCTATGTCTTCCGCAACAACCAAGAACTGAGGACTGCCGAGTTCACCAAGACGGCACCGTGGGAGGTAACGGTCAAGGTCCCGCTTGCAGCGCTTATGATGGCTGTGACCCGTTACAACGACACAGTCATGATCGTACCGCCAGAAGTTGTAAACAAGTACGGTAACATGGACGACTGGAAGACTTCGGTTGGCACGGGACCGTTCATCTTGTCGGACTTCGTATCCAACAGTGTCACAACTCTCAACAGGAATCGCAACTGGTACGTCAAAGACCCTGTGGGTCCAGGCAAAGGCAACCAGTTGCCATATGTTGACCGTGTCAAAGTGTTCAGCATAGCCGATACCTCTACACGCTTGGCCGGTCTTCGCACGGGGAAGATCGACGAAATGAGCAGTGTCCTCCTTGAAGACTACCAGTCGCTCAGCAAGACCACCCCACAGATGAAGGTACAGTACTCTGATTCGTTTCAAGGCAGGGGCAACCCTCCCCTGGCGATGAGGATAGATACTAAACCGTTCAACGACATCAAGGTCCGCAAGGCCATGAACATGGCGATCGACTTCAACTCCATACTCAAAGGATACAGGGGCGGGGAAGGGCAGATCTATACCTGGCCTCACTCCAAGATCAAGGAGTACCAAGAACTCTATCTGGACTACAACGACTACTCTGCAGCAGCCAAGGAACTGTACAGCTACAATCCCGAAAAGGCCAAACAACTCCTTAAGGAAGCTGGATATCCCAGCGGATTCAAGACCAACATCATTCTCATCCAAGATGAGGTGGACCTTATTTCGATCTACGCCGACTACCTGTCGAGGATAGGCATCGAGATGGCGCTCGATGTCAAAGAAACCGCGGTCAAGACAAACATCCAGAACAACAAGCAGCACACGCAGATGATAACAGGCGACACCGCCCCGATAGCTATTTTCTACAACGGCCAGCCGATCTCGGGCGTTTCCCACAACAACCGCAGCATGGTAGACGACCCGTTCATCAACGAGAAGCTTGTGCCCATCAGGGCGGCGATGCTGACGGACCAACGCCAGGCGATGAGGATGTACCGAGAGTTAACCAAGTACGTCGTTGAACAAGCATATGTTATTCCCGCCGTCACACCCGGATATCGAACGCTGTGGTGGCCATGGATCAAGAATTATTCGGGCGAGCTCAATGTGGGCTACGACGATCCCATATTCCCGGCGTTCCTCTGGGTCGACCAAGACTTGAAGAGCAGCATGGGTTACTGAACTTGGGGAGATCCGAAGGAAGACGCAGGAAACACGTAACGTAGATACAGAATCGACTCGTCGAAGCGCTCCAAGGCGCAGAATAGACTAAGGAGAACACATGGCCGAAAAGTACAGATGTCTCAATCCCGTGGGCACACAGGAACCAGTGGACCTGAATCCGCTAGCGCCACGCCTTGACAAGTTGGACGGGAAGAATATTTACGTCAGCATCGGCGCGGGCGGCGAACAGGACATCACGATCCCACTGCCCCAGGCGTTGCAGCGAGCCTTTCCTAATGTCAACTGGCACGTGACGAGGGCTGCTCCTCATATGACGATCGCTGGAAGCATCGCTCTCTCCCCGGAGGAGATGAAGACAGCCGACGCGCTTATCCGCGGCGTTGTGTGGTGACACGGCGCGATATGGGAGCAGTTGCCTACCCTATCGAGCTACGAAAAAGCCGGCATTCCCAGCGTCTTCATAATCTACGGCGACCAGGACGGATGCTGGAGGCAAGCCTGCAAAGTAAACGGCGTTCCAGGAATCCGCTGTGTGCATGCCTCTCGCACCACGCCGGGGGTCCCCGACGTTGACAGAATGGTGCCCGAGCTGATCGACGCCCTCATGCGCCCGCTGACTGCTGAAGAGAAGAAGAAGGGCCGGTGGGAAGTCTCCAACGACAGAATCCTCTTTGAAGGGACTCTAGAAGAGGCTGAGGAATTCTATAATCAGACCGAGTTCATACCCGAGATCAAGGCTTCTCTCGCCAAGTATGGCGATGGTCTTCCCGTCAGAGTTCCCACTGAAGAACGGGTGGCTGCGATGCTGAAGGGCACCAGCCACAAAGCGGATGAGATAATCCGGTTCCAGAGGGACCACAGACTTGGGGACCGGTCCATCCAGATCGGCAACTCCGGCAAAAAGGGTGATCCGGTACATTACCTGCCGATGAAACGCACAGCCACCGTAGAGAAGCTTGCTGCTATCGCGGTCATGGCCGGCTGCAAACCAGAGCACATGCCTGTCCTGCTTGCCATGGCTGAGTCGGGCGGCGGCTGCGGTGACGGCCGAGGCAGGGACGGGTATATCATCAGTGGCCCTTATTACAAAGAGATCGATATGAACGTGGACATCGGCATCATGGGCCAGGGTAGCGTCACCAACCGTTCTCTAGGGCGCGCCTCTCAATTGATGTTCAAGAATCTGGGTGAGAATATACCCGGACGCACCAACTGCGGCATCTGGGGCAGCCCGCTTCACAACGTGTTCGCTGAGAACATGGACGCTCTACCCGAAGGATGGGAAGGACTGAACGAGGAATGCGGTTTCGAGAAGAATCAGAGCCTTCTGGTACAAGCAGCCTCGGGCGGCGGTGCGAGGGTACAGTTCTCCCCTGGCGGCTATCGAGCTTTCCAGAAAAGCGGCCACGGCGGCATCGCCCGGTCCTTGGGGGTCAAGGGCAAACCTGGCCCCCACAATTGGCTTGAGTACATCACCCCGGGACTTTGGGCCAGGGCGGAAGGCGGAATTACGGTGTTCATGTTCCCAGAGATGGCACAGCAGCTTCGCGATTGGGGCTTCAAGTCTAAGGACGAGATCTACGAGTTCCTTTACAAGAAGAGCTTCATGCCACTCGGCGAGTACCGGATGCACTCGTGGCCGGATATGCGCACCAACGCGTGGCTCGGTATCGAGAAGACTTCAGGCAAGCATTGGAAAGAACTTTCTGATGACTACATGGTCCCAGCCATGAATGATCCATTCGACAACTGTGTGATCGTCACCGGCAACGGCGAAGAGTCAACCATGATCGGCGGCGGCAGGACGGGCGGTCCTGACGCAGCCTGGAGCATCGACGTCTGGCGCTAGGTCAGAGCTTCAGAAGAGAGTCCAAGAGACCATTGGGGCGGCCCGAACGGGCCGCCCCTCATCTAGTACCTGCGTTACAGCAACTCCTAAAGGGGGTAGGACATGCTTAGTCCCTATCGAGTCCTGGACCTCACCGACGAAAAAGGACTTCTTTGCGGAAAGATACTGGGCGACATTGGCGCGGACGTAATTAAGATCGAGAGGCCAGGCGGAGACCGCTCCAGAGGCGTCGGCCCCTTCTATCACGACGAGCCTCACCCTGAGAAGAGCCTCTTCTGGTTCGCTCTGAATACGAGCAAGAGAGGAATCACTCTCAATCTGGAGACGGTAGACGGGCGCGAGATCTTTATGCGGCTGGTCAAGAAAGCCGATTTTGTGGTCGAATCCTTTCCTCCCGGTTACCTTGGCGGGATCGGTCTCGGGTATCAGGACCTCGAGAAGATCAACCCTGGCGTGATTGTCATTTCCATCACGCCATTCGGGCAGAGCGGACCTTATAAGGACTGGAAGACTTCGGATATCGTGGCGTGGGCAATGGGCGGAGAGATGGCTCCCTACGGGGATGCCGACCGGCCGCCAACGCGATTCAGCCATCATTCTCAAGCATATCTTCATGCAGGTTCCGACGGTGCCCAAGGTGCGCTGACTGCCTTATACCATCGCTGGGAAACTGGCCAAGGACAGCAGATAGATGTGTCCATCCAGGAATCCGTAGTGCAATGTCTGGAACACCACACGGCGAACTGGGACCTCAGACACGCATTGGCCAAGCGCGACGCGAAATTCCGGATGGGTGCGGCCCACCAGACCACGCTGCTATGGCCATGCAAAGACGGTTGGGTATCATGGTCGCACGGGGGTAACTCCGTACTCGCTCCTAGTCTTCCCCTGATCAAGTGGATGCAGGCTGAAGGGTCTAGCAACGAGTTTTTGGACAATTTCAACTGGGACATGCCCGATTTCCCAAAGATATCTCAAGAGGAAATGGACAAGATTGAGGAGCCGACGGCGCGCTTCTTCATGAAGCATACGAAGGCCGAACTTCTCGAGGGTGCCGTTAAGTACAAAGTCATGATGTATCCCGTCGCGACAGCGGACGATATGCTCGAGAACAGGCAACTCGAAGGCGCGAAAGTTCTGGGTGAAGCTTGAACACCCCGAGCTTGGCGAGAGCTTCTCCTATCCGGGAGCTTTCGCGGTGTTCTCCGAGTCTCCGATCAAGATTACCCGTCGGGCTCCGCTCATCGGGGAACACAACAAGGAAGTATACGAAGGGGAGCTGGGCATGACCACGGAAGAGACGGTGGCCCTTAGACAAGCAGGGGTGATTTAGGCACAAACGGAGTTCACTGACACTAAACCGGAGGAATCCATGCAGAAGAAACTACTTGAGGGAATCAGGGTAGCCGATTTCACCTGGCACATGACCGGTCCTATCACCACAAAGCACCTCTCTGACCTCGGAGCCGAAGTGATAATAATAGAGAGCAAACGAAGGCCGGGCTGGAGGCGCGGGCCGCCCCGCTCAAGCAGTACCGATCAGAATTGCACGAGCAAGCTAAGCGTCACTCTCAACACCAGGGACCCACGAGGGCTTGATCTGGCGAAACGCATCGTTGCCAAGTCGCACATCATGGTGGAGAATTTCGCCGGCACAGCCATTGCCCGCATGGGCCTCGGCTATGATGTCGTCAAGCAACTCAAGCCGGACATCATCATGCTGAGTACTTCGATGCAAGGCCAGACAGGACCATACTCAACGCATCCTGGGTCAGGGCACAAACTCACGGCGCTATCCGGGTTCGCCAACATCCTTGGCTACCCGGACAGAAAGCCGGGCTGGCTAGACGCTTACACCGATTTCATTGCACCAAGGTACAACATCATTGCCATCATGGCAGCCCTGGAGTATCGACGGCGAACTGGCAAGGGACAATATATCGATATGTCTCAATACGAGTCGGGCATTCACTTCATGTCGCCGCTCGTACTCGATTACGAGGCGAACAGGCGTGTTGCGGGCAGAATCGGGAACAAGTGTGATTCCGCGGCACCTCATAATGCCTACCGTTGCCTCGGCCAAGACCGCTGGTGTGCCATTTCGGTCTTCACCGACCAAGAGTGGAAGAGCTTTTGCACGGTAATGGGGAATGCGGACCTTGCAGATGACCCGAGGTTCCGGACACTTCTCATGCGCAAGAAGCAATGAGGAGGAACTGGACGAGCTTGTCAACGAATGGACCAGCTACTCGGGCCGGCGAAGAGGTGATGAACTTGATGCAGGCTGCAGGTGTTCCTGCCGGCACTGGTTGAGACCGGCGAGGACCTCCTCGAGCATGATCCTCATTTGAAGAGTCGCGGTACCTTTGCCGAGCGGAGTACCCTGGCATTGGCAAGTACAGATCGCAGTTCGGCCCGCACTTCTTCATGTCCAAATACCAATACCAAATGAAGGCCGGCTCCCAAGATGGGAGAGCACAACGAATACGTCCTCAAGACAGGTCGTCGGCCTTCCGGACTCCGAGTTCGATCAACTGGTCAAGGATGGCGTCATAGACTAACCTTGTGAAAACCGGTACCCCAGGGAGTCCTGGAACCAGCGAACAAAGCAAAGGGGGCGGGTCTCTGACGACCCGCCCCCTTTGCTTCAAATATCGCTCGACTGTACCCTATTTCGTCTCCATATCGGTCTTGCGCCGTCTGGCGATCAATGGAGCGGTGGTCGCCCTGAGGATTCTCAGTTCATCTGCGGTAGGAGGCGTGGTGTCCTTAAGGTTGGGCGACACCTTGAGGGTCCATCCAGTCTCCGCTTTCACCTTGTCCAAAGTTATTCCGCACCCAGCGTGTACGCTCACCAGGACCATCTCGCCGCTCTCGAACTCATAGCATCCCAAATCGCTGACCACAGCGACCGGACCGGTACCTCGCATCATCCCAAGGGACTCCCTCTGCCCTGGCCTGCCGTCAAGATATCCTGGACAGGTATTGAAGTCCACTCGCTCTGGAAACCGTCTATTGCTCTGATTCAGCATGATGCAGGTACGCTGACAAAAGCTGACCACGTCGTTAGCTCCACCGCTCCCGGGGAAACGGTGTACCGGATTGTGATAGTCTCCGATAGCAGTGTCATTGACGTTTCCATATCGATCTATTTGCCCGGCTCCGATAAAGCCCAGGTTGATAAAGCCAGCCTGGCCAAGGTAGCTTATGTAGCTGAGACCTGCCAGCTTGTCCGCATGGAACTGCGTCCCGAGTGTGTCAGTCCCAGCCGGCAGTTCAAACTCCTCGCTTCTGACAATGCCGTTTTCGATGACGAAGGTGCAGTTGGGCGCATGCGTGCGCTTGGCGAGAAGCGCCGCCACCATCGGCAGACCAACCCCAACGTACGCAGCCTCGTTGTCGCGGATAAGGTGAGCCGCGGATACAATCATCTGATCGTTGGCATCGTATGAGAGAGCATTCTTCTGCGTCATTTCGCCATCTCCTTGTACCCGCTGAATACAGGCTCGGAAGGAATCTTCTCAACCCGCAAGCGATCAAAGTAGTCGTTCCCCTTGACCGCCCTCCTCAACTCGAGGAATTCGTTCCAGTCTTTAGTACCGTAAACGAACGAATTCATGAAGTTGTCGTATCCGTCCTCGGAACCTAGCTCCGCCAGCATGCCAGGCCAATCGCCAGAGTAACAGCCGGCGAGATGAAGCGGATGAGCCCCCATAGGCTGCTCTACGACAGCGCTGACCCTGTATCCCGGGATAATCGTTCGGTTGGGATCCCGTCGCGTCACGTCGGAACTCACTATCTCCTCGGTCGTAATAATGACGGTCCTGCTGGCATTGATGCCCTCCGCGTCAACTCCAAGGCTCCCATACCTCTGAGCATTCCCTTCCGCGTCGCATCTTTGTACGTGCAGAATCCCAACGTCAGGGACGATAGCCTTCACCGCGCCAATCCTGCCTCCGGGAGTGAACGGATCATCTATCACTGTGATGTTCGGATTGAACTTAAGCATGTCCGAACCGGATTGGCTGCGAATCGGCAGGAAGGACACCCCCATATGCCCCGCCATGAGCGCCTGAGCGATCCCGAAATGCGAATACTCAATAAACTCAGGATACTTCTCGAGCGACTTTGCGCGCATAAGCCAGTACGCCCGTGTCCATTCCTGGCCATAATACCCCGTGTAGACTCTGTCCACACGCCCCTCGCCAATCATGAGGCTCAGCGAAGTGAAAAGGCACCCCACCGTAGACAGGTGATCTATCTTCTGCCTAAGTATCTCAACCACTGCTGCAAACGGCTCTCCGTGTTGCATTCCACCGATAAAAACGAGATTACCGCTCTTGACATACCTGGAGACCGCATCATACATGGACATTACTTTAGTCACGTTCTGCTCCTTTTAGCCCACGGCGTCATTCGAAGATAGCTCAATCCGGAACCAGAATCACTGTGCTCAGGTACAAAGCGCGCCAAGTGTTAATACTATACAGAATTGGCCTTCAAACCGACGCTATTGTAGGGTAGCTCCAACGTCCATGCAAGCGCCAAGTGCTGTGTGTAACATGCGAATTTTCCTGCTACAATATGCGCAATGGAAGATCGTGCATGGGTTCCGGTCGAGTTTTATGTGCCCTCGGGGGTTCTCAGCGGGTTCATCTACATTTCTAGCGAACTACGACTGCTAGACCTTCTAAACGGTCACGGCCAGAGTAACGCTGACGTCTCAAGCGACTACATTGAGTTCATGAACTCGCCGGAGCTCCCGACCGACCAGAGGAACGCTCGCTTTGTGCGAAAGGCTGCCATCGGACTGGCTGCTATAGGCGAAGCTAACCTCGCTCGCGGCCTCGGGCGGCAGGATTGCCAGGGTGTATCCGTTTGCGAAGAAATCGCTTATACATGTCAGCGTCCAGACTCCAGCCTATATCCTCGACGGGACGATGCACAGCAGACCCGACGGAAGCATCAGGGAGACTCTCGACGAGCGCACCGACTTCCTTCCTTTGACAGACGTTACGATGTACACAGAGGGCCACTTCTACGGAGAACGCCCTTTCGTCGCTGCCAGAAAAGATCAGATCATTTTCCTCAAGGAAGAGACTACGGGTTAGGCACTTCAGACCTCGGGGATTGTTCGACCGACTCCAGTCGCCCATCTCCGAACCTGGCTCTTCGTTCGACCAGGCACGTGCGCCAGCCGAATTCCATGTTCATTCGCCGTTAGTACCATTGCCAAAGCAGAGACATTCGGGAATACTACTAAAGGACTGACAGAACGCGCGGGCTCCATTTCGGCCCCTCGAGCGAACGCTGATCCCATTCGATGGAGAAGTCTAGATGATCAAGGTGATAATCGGCTACAAAGTGAAATCCGGCTCCGACGTCGAATCGACAATGTTCAAACTCAGGCAGCATGCTATGACGTTTCCCGGCTACGTGAGTTCAGAGAACCTGTTGAGCCAGTCGGACCGCTCGATATTCGCGATGGTTCAGACTTGGGAGACCCTTGATGACTGGAAGGCATGGGAGCCTTCAGCGATTCGGAGACAGATTCACGAAGAGGCAAAAGCGCTGTTCCTGGAAGAACCCAGGGTGACCGTGTACCGCGTGATTTCCACCCGGGGTTTCGGCAATCCTGCTCGAAGTTCCTAACGAGGCTGTGGGGTCATTCTCACTTCTTCCTCAAGCTCATCAGCCGAGAAGAACAGGTCCGTGAGATTCTCGCTTTCCCGCTTTGAGCAATGAATGATGGCCGACGCATTGCCCAACCTCACGCACTCATCGATGGCTGCCCCTCTCACATGGCCAAAGAGGAATCCCGCCCGGAACCAGTCTCCCCCACCCAGTGTAGTGGCGGGATGCGCCAGTTCTCGTGTAGGTATGACGCCGGCGCCACTCGCCTTGTCATAGTAGGCCGCTCCACCCGCTCCCATGGTTGCAACCACGGATTGCGTGCCAAACCCAGACGAAAGCCGCTGGCACGCTGCTTGAATGTCCTGCCCCAATCCAAAACTCGAAAGAAAATTGGCCTTCGTCAAGCAAAAGTCGGCCCTCGGCAGGAAATAGCTCTCGATCATTGCGCCTGGAGACGGACGGCTTCCCGTTCTGTAGAACAAAGCCGGCCGGTTCGGCACACTGGTTCCCGCAATCGTTTCAACGATGCCACGGTGAATTCCGGAGCAATAGCGATCAGCCATGACAGCGTTCGCCTCGGCAATTCTGAAGCGCATTGTTGGCGTGGAGTCCCAGTCGGATGCGTTGAGTTCACCTGATGGCTGTCTTTGGTCCAGTATCGTGCGTTCACCAGGGTCGACCAACGCATAGGAGATCCTGGTCTTTCCTCGTCTCACCACGCAATCGGTTCTCACCCCCACCTTGCTCATCCATTCGATTAGGCCATTTCCCTCTGCGTCAACTCCTATCACGCCAAGGAAAGAGACTTCCATCTTCCACCGGCATAGCGCCAAGGCCGTCACAAGAGCGTTGCCTCCTGGTCTGCACACTCTCCTTTCCAAGTCAAAGTTCCCCCCTCGCTTAAGAGGCTCGGCTATTTGAAGCACAACGTTCACACACGCGTCGCCGCAGATCACTGCCTTTGGAATCCCGTTGGCTGCCATAATTCCTGTCCGGACCTCTAGTCCAATACTCCGGTCCCCACCCGTGGCAAGAAAGCCCCCTGTCGCACAAGCAAGCGCTGTAGTTCGACGGTGTCGATCTTTCTCGGTTGAAGGACGCGCTTGACCGCGATTGCCGCAGCAGCGCCTGCCGCCTGACCCATCGGGACGCACTGCTGAATCCAGTTGTAGTCGTTGCTCGCCCTCGCATCTGCGGAGAAGCACCTTCCAGCAACGATAAGGTTATCAACCGTCCGGGGCAGGAGCGCCCGGTAAGGTATCGAAGCCAGCGGATGCTCTTTGGAGACTGTTTGGCCCAGATGCGAGCTGACTAGAATGGCATCTTCGTGGATGACTCCCGAATTCACTTCTTCCCATGTCAGCACGTGCTCGCCCAACAGCCTGCGACTTCCCCGCGTACCTATTTGCGGGGCGGTGTCCACAATGTAGCAGTCCTCAAATCCCGGAACATTCTTCCGTAAGAAATCCAGAGATACCAGCATTGAGCGTCGGGCACTCACTTCTGCCGAAGTGAGATCTTCGACGTTGAGACAGTCCAAGTTCTTTAGCCTGTTGTTGCACCAAAATACGTCCTCGCGCGTGGTCCTCCAATAAGTCTCGAACCCGCCCATGGACACCAACTCCCTCATCATCTCATCGTGCTTCTGAACCTGTCCGTCGCGAAAGTCTACGTACCTGTTAGCGCTTACATTGCCAAGCCGGAAGACGAGAGCAAGATTCGCTGTCCTCAGGCTGCGATCGATGGTCGCGTCGAACTCCGCACCCGCGGACGCGAAAATATCCCCGTCTCCAGTGCAGTCGATAGTGACTCTGGCGAGTATGGCTTGCCTTCCTGACTTGCTCTCGAAGACAACTCCCTTGACACTCCGCCCGTCTGCCACGGCGCACGAGGCCCACGAATGAAGATAGAGTTTAACTCCGGATTCCACAATCATGTCGTTCAGGGCGCATTTTAGAAGCTCAGGGTCGACGGTCACGCTGTATCTAACACGTTCACCAGGGACATAGGAGCCTGTTCCGCGTCTCCTCCAATGATTCAAAAGCTCGCGGTCGCTGGATCCCCACTCCTCTCGTTTGGGAAAAAGTGCTCCGCCCCTCCTATCGAGCCGCTCAACCATCTCCTGGAGCGTCCCCGCCAAGACTTGTCGTTTTGTGCCATCCGTCAGGAAGGGGATCAGTATAACAAGTCCGCCAGTTGCCATTCCCCCCAGATGGCCGTATCTCTCAACTAGGGCTGTCCTCGCCCCACAGCGCGCCGCGGTGACGGCGGCGGCCACTCCAGCGGGCCCCCCGCCAACAACCAGAACATCGGCTTCGCAACAGACTCTCGTGTCTCTTTCTGGCTCTCTTATGGTTTCGATCAAGCTTTTGCCCTCAACTCAAAGCATGGATCCGAAGACAAGACGAGAATAGACACAAGACTCTCTGATGTCAACGTTCATTTGATCGAGCTGGATTTGACGACCGTGTTGACAAGAATCAAGTCGGGATGCGCCGCGTTAGCCCCGTATGCCCCGACATTTGCAGAGCGTTCGGCGAACAAGAAGGCACGCTTCCTACAGGTTTGGACGAACGCAGTTAGAGTTGCTCTCCCTGGCCGGCCTGTCGGGAGTTGGAGAGCTGAGAAACGTCATCCTGCGGCACAGAAACCTTCAGAGTCGTGCCCTTTCCAGGCGTTGAACTTATTGTGAAGTGTCCACCCAACAAACGAACCCTCTCATGGATTCCGGCGAGCCCCAACTTGCCAGAACGAGGAAGGCCGTAAATGCCGTCGCCCAGGTCGAAGCCTTTGCCGTTGTCCGTTATTGTCAGAGTAACGCTGCTCGGCTCGAACTCGAGCACAACTCTCGTTTCGCAGGGCTGCGCGTATTTTCGCACGTTGTTCAGTCCCTCCTGAATGACACGGAAAAGCGCCGTCTCAACCTCGGGACTCAGCCTTCGAGACTCTCCGACGATTTCAAGTTCCGCCCCTCCAGCCTGAAAGTCCATCGTAGCTTTGACCAAGGACCTGATGGCAGGAATCAGTCCGAAGTCATCCAACACGGATGACCTCAAGGCCTGACTGAATCTGTGCACGCTCTGCGCTCCAGCGTTGAGCTTTGACTGAATATCCCTAAGGAACGCACCAACATGAGGATCCAGATCACGGTTAGTCCTGGTAAAACCGTCGACCTCCCTGGAAAGCGAGGCCATCAGCTGAACCGTATCGTCGTGAAGCTCCCGGGCAATCCTCTTCCGCTCTTCTTCCTGGGCACGGGTCGTCGCCAGAAGATAGTATCTAAAATTCTCCTCAGCTGTCTTTCGCGGGGTGACATCCTCCATCGTTTCGATGACACCGATGAGCTTGCCATCCTTATCCTTTATGGGGCTCGCCGTGAAGCGCAACCACCGTCCCTTGTCCGCTAACTCCCTGAAAAAGCTCTCCGCCTCATAGGCTCCCTCGATAAGTGCGGACTTTCGACACCTGGGACCGTAGAGGCGCTGCATGTCTTCAGCGGCCGCCCCGTCAACGATCATGTCTGCCATGACCGGGCGCTTCTTCCGGTAGAAAGCCCTCCATTGCCCATCAGTTCCGACGACTTCTTCGGTTCGTACGCCCGTCAACGCCGCCATGGCCGGATTCCAGTGCGTTACCTTGTGTAGACGGTCAATTACGAAGGACGGGATCGAGCAAGCATCAATGATCCTCGCCAGGGTTTCAGATTCGAATTTGTCCCGGGTGGTCCGTCTTCGCGACGCAGTCGATGTCATCAGGGCAGCTCCTCAAGCTTCACCCAGCCCTTGCGGAGTCCGTACAATATCGCCTCAACCCGCGAAGCGACTCCCAATTTGTTAAAGACTGCACGCAGTGTCCCCTCCACCGTCCGCCTGCTCAGGTGCAGCGTATTGCCAATATCTTTGTTTCCAAGACCTCGGGCGGCAAGCTTCAGCACCTCCATTTCCCGCCCACTGAGCACAGCGTCGCCGCCTGAATCCTTGCTTCTGGAATGGGAGGTCAGCCGGTTAATAACTTTCTTTGCCACTACCGGATCTAGTACAGGCTCGCCGTTGAAAACCGCTTTGACGGCGTGAGCCAATTCGTCACCGCTCACCGTCTTCAGAAGGTACCCTGCTGCGCCGGCCTCCAGAAGTCCAAACACGTACTCGTCGTCATCGTAGGCGCTGAGGATTAGGATCGCCGTCGTTGGACGTAGCGCTTTGATGCGCTTGGTTGCCTCTATGCCGTTCAGTCTGGGCATAGCGATGTCCATCACAATGACGTCTGGGCGAGTCTCGCTGGCGAGGCGAACTGCTTCTTCTCCGTCACCTGCTTCGCCCACTACGCGAATACCTGGCTCCTCTTCGAGAACCCGGCGAATTCCCTGGCGTGTGATGACGTGATCTTCCGCGAGAAGCACCTGAATGTCGTTGGGTTTGTTTTCGTCCATTGCGTCCTCCGGCCACCAATAGCATCCGCGGTCCCTCGGGATTCCGCAAAACCGGATGCGAATCTGGATGACCACTCCAATTATATTGGCGCGAAGCAAGCCCAATCAACCGCAGCGCTAATGCTCCTGCGGTGGTAATTTCACTTAAGTGAGATGCGTGTTGACACGATGCGTCAACATACGCGCCGCATGCACCCACACTTGAAGGAACCCGTGAGCTACGCACGGCGCCGGTGGTGTTATGACGGATGTGCTCGCGCGGCGAACGCCTTATTGTGAATTTATAGAACTGAGTTTGAGGTGAATGACTACCATGGACGTGCAAATGAGCGCGACCAACAACCATCGTGATGTCTGGCACAATCCCCTGACACCGCTCGATTTCATGAAGCGCTGCGAACTCGTATTCCCTGACAAGAAAGCCATCGTCTATAGGGAAAGGGAATTCACCTGGAGGCAATTCGCGTCCCGCGTGTACCGCCTTGCCAACGGTCTCCAAGCAAAAGGAATTGGCAGAGGCGACCGGGTCGCCATACTTGTCGCGCAACAACAATGCCAATCTCGAATCCTTTTACGGAATCGCAATGGCCGGGGCGATCAGCGTCCCGCTGAACTACCGCCTTCTGGCCAAGGAAGTCGAGTATATCATCAATCACTCGGGTTGCAAGGCAATCATTGCCGAGCATATCTACGCCGACTTGCTTAATAGCGTTCTCTCCGGTATGAAGAATGTCGAGCTCATCATAGAGATTGACAGCTTCGACCTCACCGATGGTGCGAGAGTCGGAGTCGCATACGAGAAATTCCTGGCGGATGCCCCACCCACGAGCCTTGAGGTGCCGGTCGAAGACGAGGAAGACGTCCTCAGCATCTGCTACACGTCTGGAACGACGGGCATGCCCAAGGGCTGCGTTCACACACACCGCGGGTCCTACCTCAACGCCCTTGGCGAAGTGATTGAGGCGCAGATGACGCCTGAATCCTCTTACCTGTGGATTCTCCCAATGTTCCATTCACAGGGGTGGTGTTTTGTCTGGGCGGTTACAGCAGTTGGGGCTAAGCACGTTTGCCTCGACGCGGTTCGAGCAGAACAAATCTACGCTCTGATGGCGAAAGAGGACGTGACGCATATGTGCGGCGCGCCAACGTCGTGCTCGATGATCAGCGAATACATGAAACAGAACAACCTGAAATTCCCTCATACCGTGCGTGGTTTCATCGCGGGCGCTCCTCCTTCAGCAAGAAACTTCCATGACGGATGGGAACTGGGGCTTGATCTTCACCAGGTGTATGGTCTCACCGAAGTATACGGACCTCACACCGTCTGCGAGTGGAATCGCGATGCGTGGTCTGGAGCAACGGAAGAGGAGAAGATCAGGTTACGACTCCGACAAGGCGTTCCCTACGTAACATGCACGAAGGTACGTGTAGTTGATGAAGGCATGCGAGACGTGCCTGCGGATGGCAACACTCCGGGGGAAATTGTCATGCGCGGTAACAACGTGATGCAGGGGTATTACCGAGAGGAAACCAAGACAGCCGAGGCATTTGCCGGAGGATGGTTCCACAGCGGCGACTCGGCGGTTGTGGACACAGACGGCTACATTCGCATCGTAGACCGTATCAAGGACATCGTGGTTACCGGCGGGGAAAAGGTGCCGAGCGTCGAAGTAGAGGCAGTCATTCGTGAACATCCTGCGGTCCAGGACGTCGCTGTCGTGGGCAAGCCGGACCAGAAATGGGGCGAAATAGTTAAGGCAGTTGTCAAGACCAAAGACGGGGCGGCAGTGAGCGAACAGGAGATCATACAGTGGTGCAAGGCCAGAATGGCCGGCTTCAAGACACCACGCGAAGTTGAATTCGCTGAGATACCTCGAACTGCGACCGGGAAGATTCAGAAGAGCGTGCTGAAGAAACGCGAGATTGACCTCGCTCGAGCTCGCTAGGAATCCTCACCAGAACTAGAAGAGGAAGGCCCAGGTACTTACATCCATGACCGAAGATAGAGTCGAAGATAACCTGAAGAAAGCGCGGAGCTGTATCCGGAGAAATTCGCCGATATCAGCTCGGTATTCTCCTGCGTCCGTCCAGGCGCTCGAATATTCGTGGGGACGGGATGCGGGGAACCTCAGTTCCTCGTCCAATCCCTTGTGACCTACGTGGAGTCGCACCCCAAAGCCATCTTCGACGCTGAGCTAATTCATGTCGTCGGACTCGGAGTGGCTCCGTACACGGATACACGGTTCAAGGATAATTTCCGCTGCAACGCCTTTTTCATCGGCGGCAACCTGAGAAGCGGAATCAACCGTGGGATGGCAGACTATACGCCAGTCTTCCTGTCCGAGGTTCCCAGGCTCATTTCTCAAGGGCAAACCCCTATCGATATTGCTCTCATTCAAACGTCACCTCCAGACGCCCACGGGTACCTGAGCCTCGGCGTGAGCGTGGATATTTCGAAGGCTGCCATCGAAGCGGCGAAGATAGTTATTGCGCAATGCAACTCGAACATGCCTCGAGTGCACGGCGACGGCTTCATCCATGTCAGCAAGGTGAACCACATCGTTTGCCATGACGAACCCATACTGGAGTACAGCAACCTCGTTCACGGCGACGCTGTGGATAAGGTCGGGCAAAACGTTGCGAAACTCGTCCAGGACGGGGACGTTATCCAGGTGGGATACGGAAGGCTGCCTAACTCGATTCTCCCTCACCTGAGAGGCAAGCGTCACCTCGGGGTTCACACCGAACTCCTTTCCGACGGCCTGGTCGACCTCATGCAGCGTGGCGTCATCGACAACTCCGAGAAGACTTTGAATCGCGGAAAGACTATCGCCTCATTCTGTATGGGCAGCCAGAGTACCTACGACTTCATAAACGACAACAGCGCGATAGAACTCAAAGCCATAGACTATACCAACAACCCATTGGTCATAGCATCTCACCGCAAGATGACCGCCATAAACAGCGCTCTAGCTATAGACCTGACCGGTCAGGCGACTGCGGAGTCCATTGGGACCGTCTTTTACAGTGGCATCGGCGGACAATCTGATTTCATGAGAGGCGCCGTTCTAGCACCGGAAGGCAAGACCATCCTCGCCATGCTGTCCACAGCGAAGAACGAGGAGGTCTCGAGGATCGTCCCACTGCTTCCCGCGGGTAGCGGAGTGACTCTTAATCGAGGCGACGTCCATTACGTGGTAACCGAGTATGGGATCGCCTATTTGCACGGGAAAAGCATCCGCGATCGTGCCATGGCGCTGGTGTCGGTGGCACATCCGAAATTCAGGCAGTGGCTGGTCGAAGAGGCAAAGAAGTACTTCCTTGTTCACGAAGACCAGATGGTCAGCATCGGTGACGGTGGGGACTATCCGGCTGATCTCGAGACATCACTGACCACCGAAAAGGGTGTGCCCGTCTCATTCCGCTCCGTAAAGCTCAGTGACGAGCCTCTACTCAAAGAATTCTTCTACGGGCTCTCAGACAGGAGTATATCGCTTCGCTTCTCCTCGAACCGCAGGGATATGCCGCACGAGCGGCTGAAGCAATTCACCGTCATCGACTATTCCAAAGAGACCGAAATCCTCGCCGTACAGCAGCACGGTCCGCGAGAGGAAGTTGTCGGGATAGGCTGGTGGTACGTTGATCCGTCAGACAATTCGGCCGAGGTCGCCTTTGCCGTCAAGGACAACTACCAGAACCAGGGGATAGGCACATCCCTTCTGCTTTACCTCGCAGACCTCGCCAAACGTCAAAGACTGGTAGCGTTCACAGCTGAAGTCGCCACCGAAAACGGTGCAATGCTGCACGTCTTTAAGAAGGCCGGATTCCGCGTGGAAGACACCCAGGCAGGTTCACACACGATGAGGCTAGCTCTCATTGAGGAACCTTCGCCTGTTCGTAGCGTTGCAGGACTCTTTTCATAGCACAGGAGGAACAAGATGGACTTCTCTTTCACCGAAGAACAAAAGATGCTCAGGACCATGGTACGTGATTTCGTGGTCAATGAGGTCGAGCCATTGGCCGCCGAAGTCGATGAGCTATGCATGTTCCCGGCGGCCAGCTTCAAGAAGCTCGGCGAGCTTGGGCTCCTCGGAATACCTTACCCGGAGAAATACGGGGGAGCGGGGGCTGGTCCTATCGAATTCGCCATTGTTGTCGAGGAACTGGCCAGAGCCTGCGGTTCAACGGCGATTGTTTACCTGGTTTCTGCCGGTCTGGCAGGGAAGCCGATCTACAAATTCGGCAACGAGGAACAGCGTATCCGCTATACGGTCCCCATTGCACAAGGCGAGAAGATCGCCTGCTTCGGCCTTACTGAGGCGAGCGCCGGAAGCGACGCGACCTCGCTAACAACCACCGCCACCCGTAGAGATGGCGGCTACGTTCTCAATGGTAACAAGATCTTTATCACTAACGGAAAGGAAGCAGACGTCGCCGTTATCTTCGCCACGATCGACAAGTCGCTCAGGCACCGAGGCGTCACCGCTTTCCTCGTCGACAAGGGCACCCCGGGCTTTTCTGTAGGAAAGCTGGAACACAAGCTCGGCATTCGAGGATCATCGACAGCAGAACTTGTTCTTGAAGACTGCTTCGTGCCCGAGGAGAACCGCTTGGGAGCCGAAGGACAAGGCTTCAAGATCGCCATGTCCGCCATAGACTCAAGCAGAATCAGCGTCGCAGCGCAGGCACTCGGTATCGCCCAGGGAGCCTTCGACAAGGCCCTATCCTACGCAAAGGATAGAAGGCAGTTCGGCAAGCCAATAGGATCGCACCAGGCGATTCAGTGGATGCTTGCTGACATGATCACCCGTATTGATTCCGTCCGGCTGATGGTTTATCGAGCCGCGTTTCTAGAGGCGTCCGGACAACCCTTTATGCAGGAGTCCTGCATGGCTAAACTGCTGGCCCCAGAGGTCTCGCTCTTCGTTTGCGACCGTGCCATTCAGATACACGGCGGTTGTGGTTATGTCAAGGACTACCCCGTTGAGCGGTACTTCCGCGATGCGCGCATCTGTGGTATATATGAAGGAACCGACGAGATGCAGAGAATGACGATCGCTCGGAACTTGATGAGCGACTGCGCCGAGATCTCGTCCCCGGCTGCGAACAAAGTGCTGCAGCCGGTAGCCTAGTGAATAAAGAGGCCGCGGCCCTGCTGCGGCCTCTTCCCGATTCAAGGAAGGCAGATTGGCTCCAAGCGACGATCGTTCTCTCCAGCAGATTTACCGAAGTGCCGTGGCCGGGCTGTACGCCAGGCTCCGCAGCAACTATGACTTTATTTACAGGCGTTTTGGCGATGAAGGCCTCACCCTCATTGAAGAGATGGGACGCGAGTATGGTAAGGCCGTAGCTGACAGAGCCGCGAAACACCTGAAGAACAACGAACTGGAGTCTGTGGCCAGCTATCTCATCCGGATATTCGACACCATGGGCCACGGAGAGCCAGGCTTCATTGAAACGATTCGAGAGGGCAATAGCAGGGTCGTCATCAGGGTTTCTCGCTGCCCGCTCAACTTCCAGTTGCCGGCCATGTGCCAGGCACATACCGCAATGGAAAGGACCGTCGTGGAATCACTGAACCCTGAGCTCTCCTATCGAATCGGGAGCTCAATACCGGCCGGGCACGCTTTCTGCGAGCACATCATCGAGATACCCAAGTAGCCTTTGGTGCCGGGCGTTTCGAAAGCGCCGCCAGGCGAAACATCAGGAATTGTTTTGCCTCTCCCAACCGAACGGCCTTAGCAGCAACTGCACCGGTGGTTTTTCAAAGAGAGTCTCGCGTTTGAGCCTTCCTCGCTGCAAAGACCTCCAGCGCCTCTCGGGCCGTGCTCGTCAAGTCAAGCAGGCGACCATCTTCAATGCTCAGCCACCTCGCTTCGAGAATCTCATTTCCGTCCAGTGTCAGGGTTGAACTCGCCGCAACGCCGGCGAAGCATTCAATCTCGAAGCCTCCAGTTGGGTATGGGATGATGTACTTGCCGAGGTCATCCACGATCGTAATCTCGAAGCCAACTTCCTCCTTCGTTTCTCTCTTCGCTGCGTCGCGTTCAGTCTCGCCCGGCTCCAGTCTTCCTCCCGGATAGGCCCAGAGCCGTTGCGTTCTCGTCGAACGAACGAAAAGGACTTTACCCGCGTGTTCAACTATGACTGAGGCGGCCTTTGTCAGCGTCATCCCTTGGCTAACCTCACATCCACCACCGCCACTTTACCTGCGCCCACTGCTCGGAGTCCCTCTTTCAGCGAGGAAAGTACTTCGTCAGGATCCTCCACACGTTTCCCAAATCCGCCGCATGTCCGCGAGACAAGTGCGTAGTCTGGAGGAGGAGAAATGTCGACCCCACAAAAATATCCTTGCTCGTCCGAAAGGCGGCTTTCGGACATTCTCTCAACGATGGATCTGATCGCACCGTAGGACTGGTTATTGAAGACGACTGACAGGAAAGGAGCCCCGAGCGAAGTCGCGGACCACAATGTGGCTACAGGACAACCCCAGACGAAACCACCGTCGGTCAGCACACTAACCACCGTCTTTTCTGGAGCCCCCACCTTGGCTCCCAATGCAGCCCCGAGAGCCCAATTGATGGAACCGCCGGCGCAGGCCAGCAATGTGAACGGATTGGACCGGTCAATTTGCGCCGCGATCGAAGATGATTGAGAAATGAGATGGTTAACCAATATCGCATCCTCGTCGAGGACCCGGTTGAGGCAATATGCTACCCAGTCGGGATGAATCGGTTTCGCCGAAGCTCTATCGATCGCGACAGCCTTACGATCCTCCCGGCGCCTTTGATATTCTGATCTCAGCCTCTCCCCTCGTGCCCTAAACTCGTCTCGGTTCTGGGCGTTGACCTTCTCCCTGATAATTCGTACCAGGGCAGGAAGGACTTCTCTGGAATCGGCCTTCAGGAATACGGCGGCACCCCTTCCCCACAAAGAACGCCCCTGAGTCAGGGGATCGACGTCTATGTGAAGTAGAGTGGCATCAGGCTTTGGCATGCCCTCTGCGGGGACGTAGGGAAGGTCATAATCTACGGCCAAGACGACATCTGCCTCGGTCAATGCAATATTAGCCTTGGCTCCCCCTCCCATCTCCTCCATACCTGCGCACAGCGGATGAGTGGTAGGGAAATTCATTCTCGTCAGGCCCGGCATTACCGAAGCTCCCAGCATTTCAGCCAGATCCACCAGAGATCTAATTGTCTCCGGGTATCTACCGGTGGATCCGGGGACAATTAATGGATTCCTTGCGGATATCATCGTGTTGGCTATCTTCTCCAGTGCGGCACCATCTGGATTAGGCAAGGATGCAGGCGACGACCGGTAATCTTCAGGTCTGCGAGGCATTATGTTCCGTACAAACGCGTCCCTAGCGTAAGACAAATAGACCGGGCCTCTCGGTTCGGTCATCGCGATGTCGAACCCGCGCTGAAACGCCTCGTGCAGATCTTCATCAGGCCCGATAGTGTGGTCCCACTTCACGCAATTGCGCACCATGGTCCCCTGGTCATACTGTTCACCCCTCCAGTTAACCCGCTGAGGTCCGGCAGCCAGGCCCGCCATCAACACCACGGGAATACGACCCCATTGAGCGTTGTGAACTGCGCCACCCACCTGCTGAGTCCCCAACTCGCTGTGCACCATCACCACCTGTGGCTTTCCTGAGACCATGTAGTGCCCGTGGGCGGCGCTCATCGCAACAGACTCATGCAGGCACATCCGCAATTGCGGAGAGGGCTTTCCCGAAACCCTGTACTTCAACAAGGCAACCTGCAAAGGGCAGATGTCACCACCGGGATTGAAGAAGATATGTTCTACGCCGTTGGCATTGAGTACCTCTATGAATGCATCAACACCCTGGTACGTTTCCATAGTCTCCCCTTATCGCTCACACAGAGCGCTCAGACGAAAATCGACCCAGCAGGGCTCGTCAGGCAACCATTCCACCGTCCACGTTGATGCTCTGACCGGTGATGTTCTTTGCGTCGTCAGATGCTAAGAATGCTACTGTCCGCCCGATGTCTTCAGGAGTCTGCTCCCTCCCAAGCGGAACGCGAGACACTACGTACTTGTCAAAGTATTCACGGGCCGAAAGCCCGGCTGCCTCCGGAGTCGCTTCAAGCCGTCTCGGAAAGCTTCGCTCGTACAACGGGGTATATAGCACTCCGGGGCACACGCAATTTACGTTGACGTTGTGTTCCGCCAACTGAAGAGCAAGCATGCGCGTGAAATGAATCACTCCCGCCTTGGCAACTCCGTAGCTCATCATCGGCGAGAACAGCCTCGCCTTTAGATCCGCACCACCCCTTGATCCACCGCCTGCGCCCGGCCTGCCTGCAATGGATGCTACGTTTACAATCTTGCCGGAATGCTGCCGAATCAGAACCGGCGCGATAGCCCGGCTCATCACCATTGTTGCCTTGAGATTCAATTGGACGGTGTCGTCCCATTCCTTCTCTTCCGAGTAGTCGGCCTTCGGGTTTTCGTAGTAGTACCGCGACTCCCCACCCACGTTATTTACCAGAATATCCACCTTACCGAATGCACTTATCATCTTGTCCAGCGACTGCGCGGCCAGTGAACTGTCGGTAGCGTTCGCCGACATCGCTAACGCCTTGGTGCCTGTCTGGTGCACAAGCAGAGCAGTCTCCTCAGCATGAGCGATGTTCAGATCCAGTACACCCACATGAGCGCCCTCGCTCGCCAGGCACAGAGCAATCCCCCTTCCAATTCCTGCTCCTCCCCCTGTAACCAGAGCGATCTTGCCTTCTAACTTCATGCAACCTCCCGCAAAAATAGCGCGACATTCAGACAGGTTTCGGCAACATACTAAGCAACGCCTTGCCATTAATCAAGTACACGGAACCGGCCGCCACTCGCTTTGCAGACACGATTCGGCTTGAGCGCGAGCGAAGACACTAATATAATCAGGGATACAGACCATGCCGTTACCAGTAACCCTTACAAAACGCCAAATCGAGGAAGTCTTCAACGGCTCCGCTTACCTCTACGACCGTTCCGGGCCGAGCATTTTCCAGAGGTTCGGCAATCGTTTGGCTAGCAGCATGCCTCTTGCTGCAGGAATGCGAGTCCTCGACGTCGCCACCGGAACGGGAGCTGTACTTATTCCATCCGCTCGAATGGCATCTCCGAACGGCAACGTCGTTGGCATTGACATTTCCGAAACCATCTTGAGCCGCGCCAGACGAGAGGCCGAGGCCAGCGGCCTGGCCAACATCGAACTTTTGAGGATGGATGCCGAGGCACTGGACTTTCCAGACGGGTCTTTCGACGCCGTCACGTGCGCGTTCGCCCTTTTCATGTTTCCTGAAATGAATCGGGCACTCGAGGAAATGTACAGAGCGTGCAGAACCGGCGGTTATCTCGGCATAACATACTTCTCCAAGTCACCCCCACCGTTCGATCCGGGCTGGCGAGTTTTCGCCCAGCTGTCAACTGAATACGGTGTGGCACGCAGGATGCCGCAGCAGTTGGGCTCGACCCTCGAAGAGTTGAACGAGACCGTGACAAAAGCAGGGTTCACTCCAATCAAATCCCAAGTGGAAGACAACGACATCTGCTATGAGACATTCGAAGACTGGTGGGGTTTCATCATGACGCTTGGCTCCAGGAACGCAGTCCTGAGTCTTGATGAGGCAAACAGGGAGCGCTTCAAACAGGACTATCAGGCCAGACTAGCTGCCCTCAAACAGGAGGACGGCTTCCACATGAACACAGGCGTACTTTATGTTGTGGCTCAGCGACGTTCCTGAATCGCGGTTCGTTGACTCCTGCCACGGACGGTCCATGGGCGCTCTGCCCCTTTTAGAATGCTCTCGAGGTCAAATTGCAGTCGATCTATGACGCAATAGTTGTAGGAGCCGGGCCTGCGGGTTCATCGTCGGCATACGAATTGGCTTTCAGCGGCTTGACCGTTCTCCTGGTGGACAAAGCAGTGTTTCCCAGGCAGAAATGCTGCGGCGGCGGTGTCACAGTCAAGGCATCAAAGTTCCTCGGCGATGTTCTTCAGGAGGCCGGTGAGAAGACGATTTCCAACGCCACTTTCAAGTCAGGTCGCAGTACGTTTCTAGGACGCGCGGACGGGACGGTGATTACGACTGTGTCCAGGCAACGGCTTGACCATCATATGCTTCTCCGGGCCGAAAAGGCTGGCGCATACGTTCTTCAAGGTACAGGGGCAAGTGCTCTGACCCCGCACGCCGATTCGGTAGACGTGAATACCACCGGGGGAACGTACCGTGGCAGGTTCATCATCGGGGCGGACGGGGCAAGAGGGGTCGTGGCACGCTCGATCGGTGTGCGCCACCAATCTGGCTTCGCTGGCATCGAGACCGAGGTCGCTGTCGACCCCCAGGAGGCCAGAGATTGGGAATCCACCATCCTCGTAGACCTCGGATGGACTGCAAAGGGATACGCGTGGCTGTTCCCCAAGAAAGACCATTTCTCGCTGGGCATCGGGTGCCTGGTTGGGACGGCCGCCGGCCTCAAGCAGAAGTACTGGCGATTCCTGAATTCTCTGGACCTGAAGAACTACCGGATCACCGACTGGTCGGCGGGATTCATACCGATGTACACACAGAGGCCAACGGTCACCGCAGGTAGAATAGCCATCGTCGGGGATGCGGCCGGCCTCGCAGACCCCCTCACCGGTGAAGGGATAGGGAACGCCGTCCTGAGCGCTCACATGGCTTCAGAGGCCGTCAAAGATGCGATCGCGCACGGTCATAATGATCTCTCTGCCTACCAGAAAGCCGTGGAAAGGGACATTGTGCCCGACATCGAGGCCGCGAGATTTCTCAGCCGGATCATCTTCAGGCTGCCTGGAAGAATGCTGGACATCGCCCGTCTTGACGGCAGACTCTGGCAAGCCGGTTGCTCTTTGGTCCGCGGCCAGACGCGGTATTCCTCAATCAAAGGCCGGGTAGGAAGTATCCCCGGGCTGTACTCCCTTCTCCGCGGTAAGGCGCTAGGCTCCTAGCCCTTGGCCTGCCGGTCGAACTCGTCCCGTCCGCCGCCCAACAATCAGGTGACCCCTGCTCCAACACAAACGAGCCGGATCAAACCGCCCCCGACCTCAAACGAGTCCTGCAGCTAGCCTCGTCCGCTCACACACATTCGTTCCACGTCGTGCATCGATACCCAAAGGAGCACAACCGCTCAAGAGGAATGTACCTACCCTATTGCGGTATTCCATTCGATGCCTGCGCGAGACTCAACCGTTACACTGAAATCATCAGACGGGCAATCTTTGTCTTTGGAGGCTTCGCACTATGGACCAGATAGCCTCGTTCTTTTCCCCTAAAAGCATCGCAATCCTCGGATCGAGTGACAGGGAAGGATCAGTCCCCCGAATCATTCTTGACCACGCCCTCGAGGGCAAAGAGCAGCGCAAGGTATACGCCGTCGGCAATAAAGAAAGAGTCTACGATTTGCCCTTGTACCCCAAACTGTCCGACATGCCTGAGCCAGTCGAACTGGCCGTGATCGTTTTGAGGGCTGAGGCCGTGCCGGACGCCATGCTCGACTGTGCAAAGGCCGGCGTCAAGGCCACCGTGATTATCTCGGCCGGCTTCAAGGAAGTGGGGGATGAGGGCAGAAAGAGGGAGGAATTGGTCCTTGAGACTGCCCGGCAGCACGGCATCAGAATATTGGGCCCGAACTGTCTTGGCGTCATAAGGCCAAGTTCCCGCCTCAACTCGACCTTCTACGGGAAGATACCTAAGCCAGGCAATATTACGTTCCTTTCCCAGAGCGGCGCATTGGGAACAGCGGTTTTGGACTGGGCCATAAGCAAGGACATCGGTTTCAGCGCGTTCGCGTCTCTTGGCTCTATGGCCGACGTGGACTTCGGCGATCTCATTGATTACTTCGGCAACGATCCCGAGACCAAGAGCATCATCATATACATGGAGTCTATCGGGGCGACTCTATCCAACGCCCGCAAATTCGTGAGCGCAGCGAGAGGCTTCGCACGAAATAAACCCATCATCATCCTGAAGCCGGGCGAGTTCGCCGAAAGCAACAAGGCAGCAATGTCACACACTGGCTCAATGGTCGGCGAGGACTCCTACTACGACGCCGTCTTCGATAGGGCAGGGGTGGTCAGAGTCAAAGAAATCGCCGAGCTTTTTGACTGCGCCACCATACTCAACACCGCCTCTCTGCCCAAGGACCCCAGGATAGCCATAGTTACCAACGCGGGAGGTCCGGGAGTTCTCGCCACCGATGCAATCCTAAGGCGAGAAGGGATATTAGCCACAATCAGCCAGGAGACGATAGCAGAACTTAACAAGGTGCTTCCTCCTACCTGGAGCAAAGGCAACCCGATCGATATCATCGGTGACGCCACGCCACAACGATTTGCTGTTACTTTGGAGAAGACCTTTCGCGACCCCAACATCGGCGGCATCACGGTCATTTACGTCCCCACCTCCACCACTTCGCCGATGTCATTGGCCAGGGAGCTCGTCAAGATAGCCCCAACGACGTCCAAGCCTCTCGTCAGCGTCCTTATGGGAGGAGATGAGGCCGCACAAGCCAGGCAACTCCTCCTGGACAACCGACTGCCGGCCTACGAATTCCCCGAAGACGCGATCAAGACCTACCAGTACATGTACAAGTACGCCCATAACCTGCAGATGCTCTACGAGACCCCCGAGGACTGGCCCGTTGACACGGCAGCGCCAAAGAACTACCTCAAAATGATGGTTTACAACGCCATCCGCGAGAACAGGCTCGTTCTTACTGAGGAAGACTCGAAGAAGCTAATCACCGCCTACCGAATCCGGGCCACGGTCCCTTTGCTGGCCAGGAGCGCTGCAGAGGCCGCAAGCCTGGCCTCCGACATGGGACTCCCGGTGGCTATGAAGATCGCTTCCAAGGAGATATCGCATAAGTCCGACGTCGGCGGAGTGATGCTCAACCTGCGGACTCAAGACGCTGTAAACAAGGCTTTTACCGAGATGGTAGGAAGGGTCAAGAAGGCCGTTCCCTCTGCCACCATTGACGGCGTTACGCTTCAGCCGATGGTATTGGGTGCGGACTACGAACTCATCGTTGGGGCCAAGAAGGACCCCACACTGGGACCGGTAATCTTGTTCGGCCTTGGCGGCACAAGCGCGGAATTCTTCCGAGACGTTTCGGTAGGCTTGCCCCCTTTGAACCAGGTACTTGCCAGAAGAATCATCCAAAAGGCTAAGGTCTATAGCATGCTTGCCAAGGGTTTCCGGAACCACCCTCCGGCGGACCTTCTCAAGATCGACGAGGTGCTCATCAGGGTGTCCGAAATGATCATCGATTTTCCCGAGATCAAGGAACTGGACATCAACCCGCTCGTCGTTACGCGTGACTCCGTGATCGCCCTCGATGCACGTGTCGTGCTTGACCCCACTGTCAGGCCGGACATCGAGAGCAAAGAGCACTTAATTGTGTCCCCCTATCCAACCAGGTATGTGGAACAATGGCGCACCGAGGACGATCGGGCGATGATCATACGACCCATACGTCCTGAGGATGAGTCCCTTGAACGCCAGTTGATCGCAGGGCTGTCCAAGGATGCTCAAAGATACCGTTTCTTTCAGCCCATAAAGGACATTACGCACGAAATGCTGACCAGATTCTGCAACATCGACTATGAGAGGGAAATGGCTTTCGTTGCGGAGTACGAGGAGAACGGAAAGCGACGTTTCGTCGGGGCGGCTCGCCTGATCCTGGGCCCAGACCTGTTTCAGGGCGAATTCGCCGTAGTCGTCGCTGACGACTTCCAGGGAGTCGGGCTCGGCCTGAAACTCAGCGACAAACTAATCGGCTTTGCTCACGACAAAGGAGTCAGACGCATCTACGCAACGGCATTGTCGGACAACACTCGGATGCTGAACCTTGGTCGCAAGTTGAGTTTCGCCATCAAAGATCATCACAACGGCGAAATGGAATTGAGCCTCGAACTGGCACACTGAATGCGTACCGGCAAAGAGACGATATTCTAAACGGAGAGCTATTTCGTCAAGGCAGCACCAACAAGCGATCGGTTTATCTCCAGGGATGTGGCGATCCCCGCGGCTCCCGCGACGGCTCGCGACAGCATCTCGATCTTGAGCTCCCTGGTGTACCCGTATGCCCCATGCAATTGTCGCGCCATTTCCGTGATCTGAATTATGGTAGGGACGACGAACAGCTTGGCAGTCGCCGCCTCAGTGATCCAATCGGCGGATTGAGCATCGGCAAGAGAGGCCGCACGGTAGGTCATCATCCGACTTGCCTGAAGTCGCGAGTAGATGTCGGCCAACATCCACTTTATGCCCTGCAGTGAAGCGATCGGCTTGCCTCTGGATTTTCGCGTTTTGGCGTACCTTATAGCTTCGTCCAACGCCGCCTGGCCAATTCCGACACAGGCAGCACATTGCTCTATCTTTTCAATCGCAATCCAATAAAGGAGGACGTCAAAACCCTTCCCCTTGGTGCCAAGAAGCCCGTTCAATGGAATCTTGACCTCGTGAAAGAGGACATCAGCTGCTTCCATTCCACCGCCACCCATCAAGTCCCACATTTTTGAGACCGAATACCCCTTCACGTTCTTCTTCGAGATGAAAGCCGTGCAGTCGCCCCGTTCATCCTTGGCATAGACCACAGCAATGCCATCGCGTGCTCCGAAACTGCTAAAACGCTTGAGACCGTTGAGCACGTAGTGGTCCCCTTGTAGAACCGCTGTAGCCGCAAGTGCCGAGGCGTCTGAGCCCGTCTCCTCCTCAGTGAACTGGACACTTGGATACGCACTCCCATCACAGAGTGGTGGAATGAACTGACGTTTTTGTTCCTCAGATCCGAAATGGGAAATGCAGTCGGTAACGCTATTTGAGAACCCGATGAGCCACCAGGCGCCCGTTCCCGAGTAGGCTACCTGCTCGCACGCAAGCGCTGCATTCAACTTCCCGGCCTGGTTGCCACCGTAGGCCCTCGGGGCGGCTATTCCCAGCAAACCCACATCTGCCATCTTTCCGATCAGGCCATCCGGCAGTCTTCCATCTCCATCGATCTGGCGAGCCGTCGGATCAATTTCTGCGCTCGCGAAACTTCCTTACCATCATTTGAAGAGCGAGTTGTTCCTCGCCCAGGACAAAGTCCATAATGTCTCCTTCTTCAGAAACATTACGAGTCTAATACAGAAATAGCGAGCGAGGCAAAGGTTGGATCCCGTCGCTGAAGGGCGCCTAAAACGAATCAGTGATTTGTGGCGAACCTTCACCCAAACCCCAATCTGAAGGATTCTCTCCACCTCGACCTCTCGCGGCTATAATGCAGTCAGCCGACACTGCTTGATGAGGTCCCAAGTTGGAAGTGAAAAGTCTCGCCTTAGTGGTGGACGATGAGCCAGGAATCCTGCGTTTCGTAAAGATAAGTCTACAGACAGCCGGTTTCGATGTGATAGCCACCTCGAACGCCGTCGATGCTTTGCAGTTGGCCCGATCAGGGACGCCCGACATCTTGATCCTCGATCTCTATATGGAACCGATGACTGGCTTCGACGTGCTCAGGGAGCTGAGGACTTTTTCGCTCTTGCCCGTAGTCATAATCACCGCGCATCAAGAGGCCGCGGAAATGGCTCTTGAGCAAGGGGCAAACGGCCTCGTCGCGAAACCGTTCAATCCAAGAGACCTTATCAGGGAAATCAGACGTGTGTTGAAGGAGGAGTCGGACCTTTAATTGCACCCTTCACTGGCGCGTCAGCAGATCCGATTGCGTCCGCCTTCCTTTGCCTTACACAGGTTGAATTCAGCTCTGTAAGTCAGTGTACCAACATCGTCCCCTGTTCCATATGCAGCGAGTCCACCGCTTACCGAGATTGGCACTTCCTCGGTGGACCCATGTGCTGCGCCCAGGCCCTCTACCTGACCGCGCACGCTGCTCGGCAGCTATCCGTGCCGAATGCAAGTCAGTGTGGGGGAACACGACGATGAATTCGTCTCCACCATAGCGTCCCCTTATGTCAACATCTCTTGTTCTTCTTTCGAGAGTGGTGGCAATCCTTACCAGCATACCGTCGCCAAAGCCACGTCCGTGGTCGGAGTTGAGGGCGCCCATCGAATCCACATCAAGAAGGAGTACGCTGAGATACTCTCCGTACCGTCTGGCTCTGCCGATGCTCTCGTCTAGCCTCGCCATAGCAGACCGCCGGTTCAGCAGACCGGTCAACGGATCGCGATTGGCAAATCGGTCCAGCGCCTCCTTGTGAGTCTCTCCCCGCTGGATGGCCCGCCACTTCCCCATCGCGCTCTCAACTGCCTGGAACAAATCGTCCCGAGACATGGAATTCTTTGAGACTGTCGCCACCGCGCCATTGCCAAGAATCTCCGCCAACTCATTCTGAGTTTGATCAACCAGCACCACTACGGGGGCTGACTGACTCTCCACCAGATGCTTCAGCCAGAAACGGCACTCATCCGATTGATCGTCGCTCACCACAACGAGGCCAACGTTGCCCGCTTCAACGCCCTTTTTCAACTCCGAGAATTCCGTCGCTTCCTCTACGACAGCATCCTTCTCAAGGGAGCGGAAGAAGGCTCCCACCAGCCACCTGTCAGGGCCGTTCTTATCGTAAAGAAGAACGCTTGGAGATTTCGAATCGGCTTGCTGCATCTTGTCCTATTCCCGATTGGTCAGATTATAGCCACTGAACCATACCATTCCTCATTCTAAGCAACGCTAAACGACGTTACATCACCAAGAAGTAACCCTGAAGGCCGTACCATCAACCTACAAAACAGTCCGGACTGCCTGGTACCTGCAAGTTCCGCTAATTGGCGAGTTGAATGAAGGGCAAATCAAGGCCAAACGAGGACGAAACGAAGACTGTTCTAAGAAGCTGGCGCCTTAAAGGAAATTCGAGACTGGGTGTCTAGACCAGCGTCCCGCCTCTGGTTGTGGTCGGATCCTAACCCCCGGTCGCTAGAAGAATGAGAACAACCCTGTCTCCTGGCTTGAGGCGAAGGTCGTGGTCATCAGAAATGAAGAGACTGTTGATGTAGAATCCGTAGTTTTCAATCAGATTCTTGCCATCCGGCTGAATCACGTGACCAACCAACGCAGGCATTTTTTCGGCGAGCGCAGCCACTACTTGTTGTACGGTGGCCTGCTCCGGCACCTCAACCTGCGTCGAGTTCGTCTGAGCAAAAGGTGAGAGCCCAAACATTTCCACGGTCAGAATCATAATTGTTGACTATTCAGGGGCACCCGAAACGGGTGCCCCTCTCCACAAATAACAGATTATCGAACCGGCGCCTGCTGCTGGTCCGGCCAAAGATCGGCTGCCACATCATTGAGACCAAGAGTCAGAAGTTTGGCCTTGGAGGGTTTAGTCGTGACGCGGTCCCAGTCCAGAGCCCCCAGATTCCAGTAGATGTATGAGGGAGCATCGATGCTCACTCCTGCCAGCGGTCCCATCTTCAGAGGTGGGTTGCCAACTATCCGGGGGTGGACGTACCACCGCAACTGATTAATGCCTTCCCGTAAATTGAAGGCGTGCCGCATATTCGCGATACGCTCGCCGGCTCTTAACATCTCGTCAGGAGTGACATCCATGCCGGTAGCCGCCCGCATATAATCTGCGAGCCGTTGCGGCGTGTCAGGTGCACCCCCGAAACCGAAGCCTGTAAAACAGACTCCACACGAGTTTGTGATGTGTTTCCCGAAGCTTGAAGGCCCGAAACCAGCCGTATGACGCCCCGGAGTCGCATCCATTTGATAACTCGCGATGTTGAAACCACCGCGTGGCGATACCAGCTTGGGATCGTGCATACCGACCTCCTGGCCTCCAACATGGACGGCAAATTTCTCCGCACCCTTGCCTACTTTCTCTGCAGCGACCTTCACACCGTCCGCCAGAATGTCGCCCAGCCCTTCTCTGCGGGCCAGTTTATCCGTCAGCGCGATCATCCCCTGGTGGTTGCCCCATTTCAAGTCGATGCCACCCGTATCGCTGCTCGTCAATATCCCGTTTTCGAAACACTCGATCGCAAAGGCAATCGCCGTCCCGGCAGAGATCGTGTCGAGCCCTGCTCTGTTGCAGATGTCATTGGCCATGTTGATGGCTTCCACGTTGGTGTTCCCGCAGCAAAGCCCAAAGCTCGCTGCCGTTTCGTACTCTGGCCGGCGGCTTCCAGACGCGTATCTATAGTCTGCCGAGCCTTCCTTGAGGATACCTTTACAAGCGATAGGACAGTGCCAGCATCCGGATAGTTTGGCAACGCTCTTCGCTACTACGTCTTCGTGAAGCATCGACTTGTCGGGGAAATCTACGATGCCAACGCCCCCCCAGTTCTTCACCGGGGTGTCGCCGCTTTGAGCGGAGTTGTAAGTGATGGTGCTGGTTCCGTACTTGTGCTGCCTCTCGATGACAGACTGATTCCATGGAGGCCGCGGGACCTGCCAACCCTTGATCTGGTCCATGCGCAACCGTTCCAGCAGGTCTCTGTCCGCAACCGGCACTGACGGAGCGCCGCGGGCCACCACAGCTTTCAGCTTCTTGGCGCCCATGACCGCTCCCAGGCCGGAACGTCCGGCGGCGGAACCGTGGTCAGTCATCACACACGCGATCAACGAAACCTTCTCCCCGGCCTGTCCGATGCATGCCACCCTGGCCTGCCTGCCATACTCCGCATTCAACAAGTCCTCGGACTCGTAGGCGTCCTTTCCCCAGAGAGCCGATGCGTCCCTGATCTGCGCCTTGCCTTCATCGAGCAGAAGGTAGACAGGTTTCGGCGAGATACCGCGGACGAACACCGCGTCGAATCCGGAGAACTTGAGGTGTGGGCCGAAGTCGCCGCCCGAATTGGCGTCGCCCCAACCACCCGTGAGTGGCGACTTGCCAACTACCGTATACCGTGCCGCGGTGGGCACTGCAGTGCCGGTCAAAGGGCCTGTCACAAACCCGAGGAAATTGTCCGGACCCAGGGGATCAACCCCAGGCTTCTGCCGGCTGTAAATCACCCTGGCTGCCAGACCGTAACCGCCGATGAATTCGCGGCACATCTTGTCTTCGAGGGGTTCTTCTAAGAGAGAGCCTGTAGAAAGATCCACAAAGAGCATTCTTCCAGCGTAGCCATTTGCCATATTTGCTCCAACCCTCCAGTCTAATTGCCAGCACATTCTAACACGAGTACGACGCTGGCACGAACCACAATTGCTGATGCAAATCTGGTCGTGTTAGACTGGAAAAGGAGTTGTTATGAAGACTGTTCGTGTTAGCGCTATATTCGCCTGCCTGGCAGCCACGATGATGCTGGTAACGGCTTGTGCCGGTACCGCAAGCAAGACACCTGCTAGCTCGCCGTTAGCAAATCAGACTACGCAACCGCCGGCGGCTGCGACCGCCCCCACAGGAGGAACAATGAAGTGGAATACCCCGCCCGCGATGACGATTGATACCGCCAAGGATTACAAGGCCACCATCAAAACAAACAAAGGCGATATCGTCATCCAGCTTTTTGCCAAGGACTCGCCAAAGACGGCTAACAACTTCATCTTCCTTGCCAGGCAGGGCTTCTACGACGGAGTGAAGTTCCACAGAGTCATAAAGGGATTCATGATCCAAACCGGGGATCCACAGGGAACCGGTGCTGGCGGGCCTGGCTACAAATTCGTCGACGAGTTGCCGACAAAGTTCTCCTATGATCCGGGCATAGTGGCCATGGCCAATGCCGGTCCTAATACGAACGGCAGCCAGTTCTTCATCTGCAGCGGACCTCAAGCCAAGAACCTCGACTCCTATCCCAACTATACTCAATTCGGCCGGGTCATATCCGGAATGGACGTCGTCGGCAAAATTGAGAACGTGCAGGTCGGTAAGCGTTACGCAGGAGATCCTGAGACATCGACACCAACTGAAGATGTTCACATGATCAGCGTAACAATCGAAGAGAGCGCTAAGTAGTCCCGCCCGAGTGGGGGAAGGTTGGAAAGATCAGGCGAGGCCATCGCAGGTGGTCTGGGTCAGCCAGCCCGGGGATCACGCAGGCCAACTCTAAGTCGAAGACTCGTAGAGCAGTGCTTTCAGAGCTTCGTCGCCTATCCCGGTAACGGATACGATTTTGGTGCGCGCCGTCATGCCGTGTTCAACAACGACGTTGCTCTTGCGAAGGCGCAATCGCTCGCTTAAAAACTCAACCAGCTTTTCATTCGCCTTTCCGTCCACGGGAGGCGCCGCCACTCGAATCTCCAGGACGCCATTCTTTACGCCAACTACCTCGGTCTTCGACGCGTTAGGCTTGACATGGATGGTGATCTTCACACTCTTTGATAACACGCTTGGATTCTACCATGAACCGATTCAAGGCATGAGCGACTAAGAGATACATTTATCGCGCCCCACTAGTTGCTCTTGACCGCAACGCTTACGTACAATTGCCCATATGTCTGCAAAACGTGCCCCTCTCATAGAACGCATAGCCCAGTGGCACGACCCCATGGAAGTGTTCCGACAATTCGCCAGGCGTCCCTTCAGCTTCTTCCTGGATAGCGGTATGGACCATGCGAAGCTCGGGAGATTCTCTTTCATGGGGGCGGATCCCTTTCTGGTTGTCAAGAGTGGCCAGGACTCTGACATCGCGTCTCAAACCTCTACCTTTGACTCGATCAAGCCGGGACGGGAGCCCGGCAGCGCGACTGGAATACTCAAAGGCGATCCGTTCGGGGATTTGCGGGATACCCTCTCTGCGTACGAGATCGGCCCCGGTCCTTACCCAGTCCCGTTCGTCGGGGGCGCGGTAGGTTTTCTGAGCTACGATCTGGGACGGCAAATCGAGCACATCGAAACTCGCGCTCAAAACGACCTTCAACTTCCTGATCTCTGCTTTGGTTTGTACGATCTCGTGCTTGCGTTTGATCATGCGGATCACTCGGTGTGGATAGCATCGACTGGATTTCCAGAACAGAATGGGGCCTCAAGGCTCCGCAGGGCGAAAAGTCGCATCGAGGAACTGAAGCGCCTCCTGCACGATCATACCAAGGGAGATGACTGCAAAGCTGGCGAGCGAGCCAACATCATTTCTGGGGTGCGATCCAACTTCACCCGCGAAGAGTACTTGAAAGCCGTAGAGCGGGCCAGGCGCTATATTATTGACGGCGACATCTTTGAGGTCAATCTCTCACAACGATTCGAGGCCGACCCGCTGGTCGACCCGCTCCAACTGTACTGCAGGCTACGCGGGATAAACCCGGCTCCATTCGCCAGTTACCTGGGTTTCGATGAGGTGAAGGTCATCGGCGCTTCCCCTGAGAGATTCCTCCGAAAGACAGGTCCCCTCGTTGAGACACGACCAATCAAGGGAACTCGACGCAGGGGCAAAGACGCTCAAGAGGATCGGTTTCTCGCCTCGGAACTTACCTCAAGTATCAAGGACAATGCCGAGAATATGATGATTGTGGACCTCGAACGCAATGACCTCGGCAGGGTATGCCAATATGGATCGGTTCAGGTCACCGAGTTGGCGATTCTGGAGACGTACCCTACGGTATTTCACCTCACTTCCACTGTCCAGGGAATGCTTGAACCTGGCAAGGATTCCTTCGATCTCCTCCGCGCCACGTTTCCGGGAGGATCGATAACCGGAGCCCCCAAGGTCAGGGCGATGCAGATCATTGAGGAGTTGGAACCGACGCGGAGAAGTTTGTACACAGGGAGCGTGGGATATCTTGGATTCGACGGGAACCTTGATTTGAACATCGTCATTCGCACGATCCTGGCCACAGAGAACAGAACGTATTTTCAGGCTGGCGGAGCGGTCGTCTTCGACTCTGATCCACTCGAGGAATATCAGGAAACCCTGGACAAGGCAAGTGCGATGTTCCGTGCTCTCGATCAAACACCGCAGGAAGGAAGCCTATGGTAGTTGTGGTAGATAACTACGACTCTTTCGCCTACAATCTTGCTCAATACATCGGTGAGTTGGGTGAAAGTCCAGCCGTGTTCCGGAATGACGAGGTTACTGTCGAGGAGATAGGAGCTATAGCACCAACGCATATCGTGATCTCGCCCGGTCCCTGTACACCACGGGAAGCAGGCATCTCCAACGGAGTGGTTCGTGCCCTCGCCGGACAAATCCCCATCCTTGGCGTTTGTCTCGGACACCAGTGTATTGCCTACGCGTTCGGTGCCATCGTCACCCATGCCAACACTCCAGTTCACGGGAAGCGATCAACGGTCTTCCACGACGGCCGCGGTGTCTATGAGGGACTACCAAACCCTATTGAAGCAGGGCGCTACCACTCCCTGGTGGTCCAGGAGGATGGACTGCCTGCCTGTCTTCAGATCACGGCGCGTACCGCCGACTGCACTATCATGGGACTACGACACAAAGAGTTCTCCGTCGAGGGTGTCCAGTTTCACCCGGAGTCGATTATGACACCTGAAGGGCACAACCTTCTTCGCAATTTCCTCGCCGTCAGGCAAGCGAAAAGGATCGGCTAGCGTGACAGAATATGCTTATCTAAACGGCGAACTGGTGCCTGTCGATGAGGCGCGGATTTCCGTGCTTGACTACGGCTTCCTATTCGGCTATGGCCTCTATGAGACCTTGCGTGGCTACGAAGGGAAGCTATTCAGGCTAGACGACCATCTTATGAGGTTGAATGACTCCGCTCGCACACTGGGTATCGCGTTGGACGTCCGGACTCTCAGGGAGGCTGCGCTAAGAACGGTCAGGGCCAACTGCTATCCTCAAACAAGGGTTCGGATCACGGTAACCTTAGGGAAAGGCACGATGACTCCGGATATCAGGTCGTGTGCCACTCCTACCGTGTTAATACTGGCAGGAGAGTATCACCCGTTTCCCCAAACCAGATATGAACAGGGCTACAATGCAGTTGTCTCCTCCATCAGACGCAACAGCCGGTCCCCAGTCACGTTGATGAAATCCGCTAATTCGCTGGAGAACATGCTGGCGAGACAGGAAGCGCGGCACATTGGAGCCGACGAGGCGCTGTTCATCAATGACCGGGGCCACCTTACCGAAGCATCGGGAAGCAACGTGTTCTTTGTAAACGAGGGAATCATAGCCACTCCCCGCCTCAAGGCCGGCATCCTCCCGGGCGTAACACGCGCCGCCGTGTTTGAAGTGGCAAAGAGCGAGGCCTTGATCTTGAGACAGATCAACATTCTGCCACACGCCATCTTCGAGGCGGAAGAGGCCTTTCTCACGAATTCACTAATCGAAGTGATGCCTCTGACTGTAGTCGACGGAACGCCCATAGGAGACGGCAAACCAGGCGTAGTCACACGGCAATTGATGGACAGCTACCGCGACCTGGTCAAGCGCGAACTCCGCGAACAATAGCGTCCGCCATCTTGCATACCCTGGCAATTTGCTTGATGTCGTGCACCCGCACAATATCCGCGCCGTTGGCGATTCCTATGGCCACCACAGCTGCTGTTCCCTCGACACGGTCCGCCGCCGGGAGACTTAGGACCATTTTGATCATCGACTTTCGGGATGGGCCGATTAGCACCGGACGTCCAAGCGTCTTGAGCTCGCGAAGCCTGCGTATGATTTCCGTGTCCTGTTGCCAGGTTTTCCCAAATCCGATTCCTGGATCAAGAATGGTATTATCCTGAGATATACCAACTTTGGCTGCGATTTCCAGGCTTAGTCTCTGAGATCCGATAACCTCCGTCATAACATCGTCGTAAGTGCTGCCGTCGCGCTGAGCCGCGGGATCATAGCTTCCCTTGTCACGCTGATTGCTCATCAGGACAATAGGCACCTTCCACTTAGCAGCGAGTTCCCCCAGACGCCTGTCACGCCTCAGCCCCCACTGATCATTCAAAATTGACGCCCCCGCCCTTAGCGCCTGAAGCGCGACCTCGTACTTAGTCGTATCTATGCTGATGGGAACGGACACCAACGGGGCTATCTTTTCTATGACCGGGATCGTCCTTCTCAGTTCTTCTTCGACCGAAATCGGCCTGAACCCCGGCTTTGTGGACTCTCCTCCCACATCCAGAATGTCCGCTCCATCCTCTACCATCCGCCTGGCCTGAATAGAGGCCGCTTCGACGTCAGCCAACCCGTCTCCAGAAAACGACTCAGGCGAGACGTTAAGGATACCCATAACGTAGGTGCGGGTTCCCCAAACAAACTGCCGATCATTGCCAGTGACGAAACGACCTGTCTCAGTCATGAATTCCCACTCCGAACCAACCTCGTCGATCCGCTCTGCAAGTCGATGCCTTTGCTGGACCTGATGTGCTCATTCGTCCGGAATTCCCTTCCGGCGCCCGAACCCTATAGAGTGTGCGTCCCATAGGCGAAACCGGCGCGCCCGATCTCAGGCGGGTACCTGAACTTCTGAGAGGCCAAGATCACCATCTGACGACCCAGGTCTGAGGCCGCCTTCATGCATTTCTCCATTTGCTTCATATCAGCCTTGGGGTAAGCCGCCACGTAGTTCGCAGGCACTATTTGCCTGGTCACCATATAGAAGTACATGTCCTTAAGAGCGTCCACAAGGCCCATGCTCCCCCCTGTTACCACAACGCCTCCAACTTTGTTGGCCAGGCTCTTCTCTGGTCTGTTCAAGGCGAAGCTCCTGTCGATGATGGCCTTTGCCTGCGCGGTCATCCCGTAGAAATAGATGGGTGTCCCAAAGACAATGCCATCTGAGTTCAGCAATTTGACGTAGACCTCTTGCATGTCGTCGTTGATCGTGCACTCGCCCGTCTTCGAACACCCTCCGCAAGCGGTGCATGGTCCGATGTTCTTTCCGTGAACGCTGTATAGTTCAACCTCAGCGCCCGCCCCCTTAGCACCCTCGAGAACTTGACTCAACAGCGTGACCGTGTTGCCCTGCTTCCTGGGGCTACAAGAGAGACCAAGAATCTTCACAGCCATCTCCTTAACGGGTTCGCACACATTCTACTACTCTACATCTCATGGAAAAAAGCTGATGGTAGGACCACCACCTCGGCAGAACAGCAACAAAAAAGGCCCTGGCCTCATGGATGCCAGGGCCTGAAGTGCTAACCCAAAACAGCTCTATTTAAGAACTCCAGCCTTGACCAAAGCGTCAATTTCCTCCTTGGCATAACCAAGAAGCTTCTGAAGAACGTATTCGTTGTGTTCCCCCAAAAGAGGCGAAGGACCGTAGTTCCCTTTGGGAGCATTGCTAAGGTTGAAAGCCAGCCCGGCGTAGCTCAAATGACCAATTACCGGGTGATCATTCTCAACCATGAATCCGCGATACTTGATTTGCGGGTCTTCCGTCACCTCTTTTGGCCCGAGAGAAGGTCCGGCCATAACACCAGCTTTCTGCAGGACGTCGGCCACCTCGTACATGTCCTTTTCCTTGGTCCATTCTGTGATCTTCCGATCCAGCTCATCCTGATTCTTCCATCGGGCGAGTTGGGTGGCAAATTCGGGCGATTTGGCCCATGCCGGGTTCCCCATTGCCGTGCACATCGCCTTCCATTCACCGTCGTTCGACACCGCGATGGCGACCCAGCTGTAGCCGCCCTTGCACCGGTAGGCACCGTGTGGTGCCATTACGCTATCCCGGTTCCCCATCCTCTCGCCAACACGTTCATTCATGAATGCGTCCATGATTGCCTCGCCGAGGAAATTGGCGCTCCCTTCAATCATGGCCGCGTCGATCTGCTGCCCTTCTCCTGTCTGCTCCCTGTGGTAAAGTGCGCTCAGGATTGCGAACGACCCGTGCATCGCTTGCCCGGCATCCATCCAAGGCGCCACACCAACGGTGTTCGGTTCTCCCCCAGGATAGCCATTCATGTAGCTCGAACCGTCGAATGCCTCAACTATCTCGGCGTAGGCGGGACGCTCCACAAAGGGTCCCGTTCTCCCATATCCTGACCCCTGGTACAGAATGATGTCTGGCTTTATCTTCTTCAGATCGTTGTAGCCAACTCCCCACCTGTCCAGGATAGCCCCACCGAAGTTCTCCGAGACCACATCGCTGATCTTCACCAGCTTCTTGAAGATCTCCCTGGCCTCCTGTGTGTTCATGTTCAAGGTGAGACTTTTTTTGCCGTAGTTAAGAGAGGCAAAGGCGCTCCCGTGGTTTGCGGTGCGCTCTTTCATGGGCACGGCGCTGGAAATACCCACGTTCCTCATGAAATCGATCCTCTGACTAGTTTCGATTTTGATCACTTCTGCGCCGGCTACGGAAAGCCACTCGGTCACATGTGGTCCTGCCCACATTTGGCCGAAGTCAAGTACTCTTATTCCTTCAAGTGGTAGCTTCGACATTTCCGACTCCTTCATCGATCGCTCCAAGGTGCCCATCCCTCAAATAACTCCAGACTGTTCCAACTTCAGCAAATCCTCTTTGCTGTAGCCTAAGGCGTTCCCATAGACATTCTCGTTATGCTGTCCCAGCAACGGTGCGGCCGACCTGGCGCTCCAAGGACTGGCAGACAACTTGTAAGGAGCCCCAGGGTACTTCAGTCTTCCCGCAACAGGATGGTCGACCTCAACAAAGAACTTCCGGAAGGCAAGCTGCTCATCATTCACCACATCGAGGGGAGTTCTCACTGGTGAGCAGGGAACTCCGAAATCTATGCCGGCCTTCTCTATCTCGGCTGAAGTGTGGTCAGATGTCCATGCACCCACCAAGGCATTGAACTCTTCCATGTGCTTCATTCGCTCGTCCGGGTCCTGGAACAGCTCGCTGCTCGCCCAGTCCGGGTTACCGATCATCTGGACCAGCTTGTTCATGAATGGGCCTGCCCATATGCACACGTAGCCGTCCTTGGATGGATACAAAATTCCGCCGCGTTGCTTTCTCCCCTTCTGCCTCGTAGGAATGATCTTGCCTCCGACGTAGAAAGCAAGCTCCTGTCGTCCTACCGATGCAAGGGCTTCCTGCCTCGAGATATCGACGTGCTGACCAGGACCACCCCTCTTCTGACCCAGCATCGCCTCCATAGTCGCCACCCCGGCAGTGAGGCCGATCATGAAGTCGCCTGTGTGGGCCGGCTGCTTTAGCGGAGGCTGAGTCTCCGGGTCATCGACGCCCTCCGCAGGATTGCCGAAGGCCATGCCGCTCATATGAGTATTGATCAGATCGCACGACTTGTAGTCCTTGAACGGACCTGTCTGCCCAAAGGCAGTGATCGAGGTCATGATAAGCGATGGATTGATCTTGTTTAGACTCGCATAGTCAAAACCCATTCGCTTCATTTCTTTCGGTTGGTGGTCTTCTATCAGAACATTCGCCCACTTCACCAGCCGCTTGAATATCTCTTGGCCCGAGGCTGACTCGACGTCAAGTGTTACGCTTTTCTTGTTCATGTTCAGGAAAAGATACAAGCCACTCTTTTCGGCGTTCGGAACATCACCCGGGAAAGGTCCCCAACTTCTCGCTTTGTCACCCAGCCTCGGCTTCTCGATCTTTATCACATCGGCACCAAGCCCGGCCAACAGCCGACCGCAGTACGGCCCCGAGACAAATTCGCTGAACTCAAGGACCTTCAAACCCGATAGAGCACTCTGAGACATCAACTAGACCTCCTCAGCAGTAAATACGTACACTCTTTCAACTTCCAGGACATTACTCCTTCAAATCAGTGAGCCTGCTTTCTCATGTCGATAAAGCGTTTCGACTTCAAGGCTGTCCGGGGCAAATCCCCATATTCATGAAACTCAAGGTCGTACCTCAAATTGGTCTTGAGACGCAGTTGGTTGACAAGCCGCTCTTCAATCGCTTTGCGTTCCGTCTTATGCTCAGGGAGCAGTTCAATCTTCAATTCGATTTCGTCAACGTCACCTTTCTTGGTAACGACGACCTGGTACTCGTGACCGAGCTCTGGAATGCTCCTCACGACGTCTTCTATAGCTGTTGGAGCGAGCAGTACTCCCTTGACTTTCGTTATGTCGTCTGCGCGCCCGACTACCCCACCCTCCAGCAACCTGAATGTCCTCCCGCAATCGCAACGTTGAGTGTGGCTGAACTGCACCACGTCCTTGGAATCAAAACGAATGCAGGGGTGAGCCAGTCTATCAAACGTGGTGACAACCATGTTCCCGCTTTTCCCGGGTTCGGCAATTGGCGCCCCGTCGCTATCTTCGATTTCCACCAGGTGAAAGGCTTCAAGAATATGTTCGCCGCTCTGTTCCTGGCACTCGAAACCCCAATGTCCTATCTCAGTGGCGCCCACCTGGTCATAGACCTTGGCACCCCAGGCTTCCTCCATCCTCTTCCTTGTCGCTGGAATGCAAGCCCCAGGTTCGCCTGCTGAAGTTATTTTCTTGACGCTAAAATCTTTGGCCGGATCAAGGCCCAGTCTCTTCCTCGCCGTATCGGCCATTCCCAGGATATACGTCGGAGTCGCCAGGAACGCCGTGGCTTTGAGTTCCTGCATTTTGAGGATTCTCGCCTCGGTATCCAGTACACCACCGGGTACGACCTCGCATCCTATCTTTTCCGCAGCGTAATGAGCCGCCCAGAAAGCAATGAAGATGCTGTATCCGAAGGGCAAGAACACCCTGTCGTGTGCTCGGTACCCTTGTGCGTACAGCGCGTACGCCCAGGACTCAGCGGACCACTCCCAGTCCTGCCACGTTTCCGGATGGTACACCGGCTGGCCGGTGGTCCCGCTCGTCTGCCGGAATTCCGTCACCTCATCCAGAGGAGTTGCCAGGATATCGCCGTACGGGAATGGTTCCGTGCCCTGGATCGATCTAAGCATCGATTTGTCGGTCTTGGGGACCTTGCGGACGTCTTCGCGAGTCTTGATGTCGCCTGGCTCAAGACCTGCAGCGCTATAGAGACGATGGTAAAAAGGGGAGTGGTCATAGGCCCAGGTCAGGATCCGCTGGAACTTGCGCAACTGAAAGGACTCAAGTCTGTCCCGAGGAAGAGTCTCTAGCACCGGATTCCAGTACTTGCTCTCAATCATCGGTACCCCCGGCTGGTCTCACAGCTTCAAAATCTTACCCGAGGACCCAATATTTGTCAAATATGATATTTCTCGCGATATAGGATTTTCGAGATGAAATTTGGTACTAGCACTCCTCCGCGTTTGCAGCCTTCGACCTCGGACCTCGAGAACGTTGAAGACGCTTACGAGGTATGTACCCTTAGCCCCAAAGCCTCATTGTCGTTGTGGTTCCGCAGTCGCTTCGCTGTCATCAGTCGCCGCCCAACGCTTGAGAAACAGCGGCGGGAGCACAGTTGTTAGAATGCTCATCAGGATCACCGCTGCATAAACGTTCTGGCTAATGAGATTCTGCCCCAAGCCGATCAGAGCTACGATCATGGCGACTTCACCCCTCGGAGCCATCCCGATCCCCACAACAACGGCGTTTCTGCGGCCCATCCGCAGGAGATAAGCGGGAACGCCACAACCCACCAGCTTTGCAGCGACCGCCACGGCGGTGAGTGCGATGACGAACCACACGAGACCAAGTGTCATTTGATGCAGGTCCATGATAACGCCGAGAGAAACGAAGAATACCGAGGCAAAAATCATCTGAAGATGTTCGGCGCCCTCTCGAACGTGGTTTCCGTTGTCAAACCTTACGCCAGCGAACGATGCGCCAGCGAGAAATGAGCCCACTATTCCGGAGAGGCCCACAAGCTCTGCAGTCACGGCGTAGAGGAAAGCCACCATTATGGCAAACAGGAACAAAGTCTCAGGGTATTTGGCCGCCAGCTTGCTCTGTCCTATGACGATGGTCAACCTTTCGAGAACCAGCTTCCCCACCAGAATGCCCAGCCCAATGAAACCAATCGCCTTTAAGGCAGTCACAAGCAACGATGGCGGCGATATCCCTCCCGAAACAATGCCTTCTGACATCGAAAGCGCAAGCAATGCCAGTATGTCGTCTATCACAGCCGCTCCAATTATCGCCTTGGCCGCTGAGGTTTGGAGCTTGCCCATCTCTTTGAGCACATTCGCCGTTATCGCTATGCTTGTCGCGGTAAGGGCCGTCCCAACGAATACTGAAGCCCGAAAATCGAAACCGAATCCACGGGCGAGCAAAAAGCCAGCAAGGGCAGGAACAGCAACCCCGAATGCTGCGATTACCAGATAGCGCAGTTTGGCTATCTCCTTAACGCTGAACTCGAGGCCAACGGTGAAGAGCAAGACTACCGCGCCCAGGTTGGCCAGAGTGGACACAAAATCGGTGTACCCGATGATGCCAAACACACTCGGGCCAACGACGATTCCGGCCAGAATGATCCCGACAACTGCCGACTGATTGATTCGATGAGCAATCAGATATCCGGCCAGCGCAACCAGCATCAGAAGGCCCATCTGAAACTCCGCGCCCGAAGCGAAGGACACTGTGCTAAACAACGCTACCGCTCCCGCGAAAAGATGACACAAATGCGGGTTCCCTTCCCTGGGAACCCGCAAATCGGCAACTAGTCCGAAAACAATCTATGGATTGACAACTACTTTTATTGCGCCAGGCGCTTTGATTTGCGTCTCAAAGGCCTCTTTCACCTTGGATAGAGGGAAAGTGTGCGTAACAAGGGGCTTGGCGTTGACCTTCCGAGACTCCAGGAGTTCCATTGCTCCTGGCAGATCCCAGCGAAGGCCGCATCCGAGGAGTTCCACGTCTCTCCCCACGAGCGACGACGGACTCCACGCGAACGGCTTCCCATATAGGCCAATCAGATCGACCTTCCCGGCTCTATGGACCATACTAAGGGCTTGCTGGAACGTCGATTCGAATCCGGCGACTTCGAAGACTACGTCGGCTCCCTTGCCATTCGTTATCTCAGTCACGACAGGGACCACGTCGGCTTTCGCTGCATCTACGACGACGTCCGCCCCACCCTCCTTTGCCAGCTTGAGCCGCTGCTCCCGATGCCCTGCAGCCACGATCTGTTTCACGCCTCTTGACTTAAGAATCTGGACTACTGCAAGTCCGATAATGCCAAGCCCGATGACAACCGCGGTGTCCGTCTTGCGCGGCCGCGCCTGTTGCACGCCATGAAGCGCCACTGATATCGGCTCGGCCGTCGCCCCTTCCTCATAGCTAAGCCAGGCCGGCATTTTGGCTGCATACTGTCCGACCTTAAACGCAGGGATGAAAGCGTATTCTGCGAAGCCTCCCGGTAATCCCGGTGCAAGGCCCATCATCTGTAGCTTGGCGCATTTTATGAATTCACCCCTTTTGCACCAATAGCATTCCCCGCAGCCGCGCCCGCTCATCGCCACCACTCTGTCCCCAATTTTCACATTGGTGACATCCTTGCCAATTTCCACGACATCACCCGAGAATTCATGGCCCATGACTACCGGTTCACTGCGGCCACGCTGATATCCGTGCACATCGGAGCCACAAATCCCAGCCGACTTCACCTTGACAATAACCCCATCAGTCTGGAGCTTTGGATATGGAACATCCTTGACAGTGACGCCCTCGACACCCTGGAATACGGCTGCTTTCATTCATCCCTCCTGAATACTTGGCTGCAAATCGCGCACAGTATACTACGCCTTATTTCAAAGCCTCAAATGAATAGAGAAAAGTGAATCCTCATGCAGGTTATTGCGAACCGGGCCGTCTAGGGGCTGCCGACCACAAAGACGCCAAGGTTCCAATAGACCACTGTGGTGTAGAACAAGACGGCAACTGTACTCGCGATCAGAGCGGCTTTCGGGAGCCTTCGGTAAAGGTCCCAGAGCAAGAGAGCTGCCAGAGCAGATCCGCCAGCCTTAATACTCAAGAAACTGGGGCCTCCGATGATAGTCCTCAATAGTGGATTGCCTTCCGTGCCCAGTCCATTTGCTGCTATGTGCTGGCTGATCAGCCCGTCGGCAATCACCAGCAGCACCATCACGGTCACGAGGTAAAGGACGGTGCGTTTCTGTCGAAGTGCCTTTCTGTTTGAAACCGCGGAACCCTCATTTCCGACTGGCAGTGCGTTCATCTGGTCAGTCTCCCTCTCTGCGACAGCGACACTGCAACCTTGATTGCCTCCACCATACTTCTGGCGTCGGCGATGCCTTTGCCAGCTATATCGAAGGCTGTCCCGTGGTCAACAGAAGTCCTGATAAATGGAAGCCCCAGGGCGACGCTGACACTTTCTTCAAGACCGTGTACTTTCACCGGAATGTGGCCCTGGTCGTGGTACATGGCCAGCACTGCGTCAAATTCACCGTTTAGAGCACGGTTGAAGATGGAGTCTGCCGGAAAAGGACCGCGGGCATCGATACCTTCCTGCGTGGCCTGTCGAACCGCCGGTATTATCTCGTCAATTTCCTCCATCCCCATCATCCCCGCTTCTCCACCATGAGGGTTCAGCGCCGCGACCCCGATGGCTGGTCTCGGGTAGCCCCAGGTCTTGAAACAAAGATAGGTCAGCCTCAACTTGGCCACGATCCGCTCACGCGTCACCAGATGGCACGCTTCAAGCAGGGAATGATGAGTCGTGAGATGGACCGTTCGCAGACTACCTGAAGCCAGCATCGTCGCGTACTGTTTAGTCCCGGTTATCCTGGCCAGATACTCCAGGTGTCCAACATCCTGATAACCCGCCAGTGCCGTCGCCTCTTTGTTGATCGGGGCAGTAACTATCGCGGCGACCTGTTTCGAGCTCGCGAGTCGGGCCGCCTCAGCGATATACTCCATTGCCGCCTTTCCGCAGACGGCGGATACCCTTCCAAATTCGACCTGGGATGTGTCTATATTGCCAAGGTCGAGCATCTCGATCACCCCGAATTGCCCCAGGCACGATTCGGGACCTGCGACCGCCCTGATCTCCGCCTTTTCCTTTACGATGGCCATCGCACGATGCAAAACCGGACCAGCACCAACCGCCATGGGCCTACAGATGTCGAAAACCTCTTTGGACAGCAACGATTTCGCGACCACTTCCGGACCGATTCCGGCAGGGTCGCCGATTGTCACAGCAATTACAGGCCTTTCCGCGTCAACGCTTCTGTATGTGGTTTCCATATCTGAGCCACTATCATACATCTTAGTTCAGTTACAGAACACGTCATCGCCCGCCCCAATAGTGCCTGGTCTATACGCCCACGCTCACTATGCTAAAATCATTGTGTATGCCCATAAAGGTGATTGCTCAGAATCGCAAGGCCTATCATAATTACTCGATGCTTGAGAGCGTTGAAGCAGGTATCGCTTTGACCGGCACTGAGATAAAGTCAGTGCGCGAAGGCAAGGTGACTCTTGCCGAAGCTTACGTTCGTCCCGAGAAGAACGGGCTTTGGCTGCTCAACGCCCACATTGCCCGCTACGACGCGGGGAGTTACATGAGCCACGAGCCAACCCGGCCCAGGCAACTCCTGCTGCATCGCAAGGAGATTGCTATTCTGGCCAGTAAGGTCGCCGAAAAAGGGCTTACGCTAGTTCCGACGAAGATCTACCTTAAGGACAGTCGCGCAAAGCTTGAGATCTCCCTTGCCAGAGGCAAGAAGCTGTATGACAAGCGTGAAGTCTTAACCAAACGAGAAAACGAGCGGGAGATGGAGCGGGCGCTCAAGACCCGCCGCGGTAAGCAATAGGGTTATCTCTCTTCGAGACTCGTTCTTCTCTCAACGAGGGGGCGCGTGGTTTCGACAGGGAAAGTAGACTGCAGGACTGCAGGCCGAGGTGCCATCACCCTCGCAAAACAGGTGGCAAAACATAACTGCCGATGATGCAGTTCTAGTTGCTGCCTAACAAAACTAGGTAGCACATCCAACCTGGCCCCACCCCGACGGGCTGGGATTGGGTGCAAAAAAGCCGGGGTGCCGCTGTCCCGACGCCGATGAGGCTGGCGAAAGACTTTTCGGCTTGCCTGTACGTACTCCGTCAACAGAGGATGGGCAGGCAAGAACAAATGGTTGACTAAGCTTGTAGTAAGTCCTGGGCCGCTTTTCTTGGACGGGGGGTTCGACTCCCCCCCGCCTCCACCAGAAACACAGACGAGCCTAGATAGGGCTCGTTTATGATATGGATATCCGGTTCCTTCTTTCGAAGCCGCCACCTGAAAGATGGGTTTGAAAGGCGGCTTCGGCCTTACGGCAATAAGAGCCTTCGATGTCTTGCAGTCGAAATAGACAGCATCCACCATGGAGATCAGTAGCTTGCGCCGCTCATCTAGATTCGCCTCGCTCCACAGTGACTTCAGGTTCAGGATCAGTTTGCCAGCTTCTTCGGCGGCATTAGCCGCAGGTACGACTAGAGATTCCAGCTCCAATTCCAGAAGTCGTTTCTGGCGGTGGTATTCCTCATCCGGAAAGAGCCCATCGACGTAAGCCTTTCCCATCCTCCGAAGCTTCTCCTGAGTGGCAATCCTCGCTTTCTTAACTCTGTCGACCTCGTCTTTCAGGCTGATGATGGCCAGGACTTCTTCCAGCCACCTTGGTCCGAGTTCGATTGCTTCGACGAGCTTACCGACCTGATCGTCGGCGACCTCACAGGAGATGGAACCGCCGTGGGCGGGACAAGCCTCGATGCTTCTTGACTCGTGATGTTCCCGGTAATATCGCCTCCCATTCTTGTAGGTCTGTGCCCACATGGGCATTCCGCAATGGGCGCATCGTATTATCCCTTTCAGCAAGTACTCACGTGCTGGCCTGCTTTGAAGGGTCTCGGAACGGCCGCTGTTCTTCTTCAGCAACAGTTGGACCCTGTCAAACAGCTCCCGACTGATCAGAGCTTCGTGAGCCCCTGGCATCACCTTTCCCCGGTACGTTATCTGCCCGCAGTAAAATACGTTATGTAAAATACCACGAACTGAGGCTACCGTAAAGAGCTTGGGGCCGGAGACGAGATTACCGTTGGCATCGAGCATCTTATGATTGTCACGGGTGCGAAATCCGTTATCGTTGAGCCAGGCAGCCAGTTGCGACAGGGTCGTTGTTCCGGTGGAATAGCGGTTGAACAACTCTATGACTGCGGCCCCTTCCGTCGAGTGAATGTGGACTCCGCCCGGATGCTCCTTGCCGCATTTGCAGTACCTTTCACCGTTCATCCTTGTCCTCCATCAGTCCAGCAAGACTCGTATCCAAAGGGAACGCCCCCTGCGTGCCTGCCCATGTTGGCCCTCTCTCCCTGTCCTTTCTCGATATGGGTGGCCAGAGACGAACTGAAATACTCGGCAAAGGAACCTAACATCTGCGTGAATAGCTTTCCCTGAGGGGTGGAATAGTCGATGTTCTCAGTGATGCTGACGAGGCCCACGCCATGCTTGCCCAGTATCGCCAGCGATTCAAGCAGTACCCTCTGGTTTCTGGCCCACCTGTCTAAGGTATGGATGACTACTACATCAAACTCGCCTTTGGCGGCGTCGTCGAGAAGCTGTCGAAACACAGGTCTGCGGGCAATGGCATCAACGTGCGCTGACTTCCCTTCTTCCCGATAGATTCTGAGTGCTTCCCACCCCCGGCTCTTGCACAATTCGCGGAAGAGTCTTTCCTGGGCATCGAGGCTATGTCCCTCAATCTGACTGGGGTCGGACACTCGGATGTAAGCGACGGCTCTCATGCAGACTCTTGCTTACGGGTGGCCCTTCTTGAAGCGACAGAGAGAGCAACTTCAGCCATGGTCTCGACGAAGTGCTTCATTGTCATTCGATCGATCTCGCTCGTTTCAGGCTCATTTGTGGCGGCCAGTGTATACGCGCCACGTATACGCGTCAAGGGGAGATCGGCACCAGTTGAAGGCATCGCCTCATTAGAGCCACGACGGTCCTCTTCAGGCGGCCTATGACTCTCGTCACTCACTTGAGTCTCAGTTCCTGGATAGAGTCAAACATCCACGTCCCTATATACTGGAGGCCCCTTCGTGCTCTTGATGCTCGGCCCTATTTTGCTTCTCGATATGCTCAATCACTTCTTGCACATAGGATCGGTCGGCGATGAAACCCCTGAAGTGCCGCCCGTCCACAGGGCAGATGAGCATAACGGAAGCCTTTCCTGACTTGCGTCCCTTCGCCAACCGGACCGACAGCGGACTGCCGCAAACAGGGCATCCGGCATTTCACTGGTCATCGTTTCTGCTCCCTTCTTTCTAGATAGTCCTTGCACATCAGGTACAGGGCTGTGCCCCGCACGTTTGGACCGTCACCTACGGATCGAGTAGCCCGATGTAGAAGCTGGGCAATGGCTTCATTAACAACCGGAAGTTGTTCAGCAGAGAGCTGGAAGCCGAGGTGGGATAGCCGCGAGACTCGTTTCTGCCGCCACTCCTTGATATGTCCGGCCAAGTCTACGGTTCCGATTGTAGACAGAGACTGAAGCGATTTCGACGTCTCCGGAAGCAGGGCAATCACGTCCTCTTCAGGAACGGTCGCCAATACCTTTCTTATCAGTTCAGCTCTCAGTCCCAGGTCATCCTCTCCCTTTATGTGATTGAGGGCATCAGCAAGCAGCCTGGCATGTGCATCATCGACTCTTGTGACAACGCAGGGCGCTACCAAATAACCGCACTCCCTCAGTGCCCTCAGGCGCTGATTGCCCTGAGAGGACCTCAAAGGCATCTGGACATATTGGGCGAACGACCAGGTTCTCCAGGAATCCGTACCTCGATATGCTTTCCTTGAGGCGGTCCAGCATGGCCGCGTCCATGCCGTTGGCATTCCAGGACGCTTCTCTGAGCCGGTCAAGCTCAATCTCAACGACTTCCACGCTAAGCCTCCTTCCGTGGATAGGGCAGTGCCGGAACCCTCAGCCTTCCGCGCCAGCTTGGATCCAGGAAATATAGATAGCGATGCTTCGCTCCCTGAGGCACGAGCCTCACTGTCAATCCGTTAGCCTTCAAATGCTTGATCGAGTGGCTGCCTCGCAGGTTGTTGTTGATTGCCGGTTGGTCGGCCACCGCCGTCGTCGCCATGATCGGTCCGGCGGCGTGCTGGTCCATCATCAGCAACCTGATGACTGGTGCTGGCATTGGTATGATCGGTATCGCGTCCTGGATCCCTTGCGTGTTCTATGGAAGCTGGTTCCTCTGGGCCATAGCGGCTGGAGCAGCGACCCGGTCTTTCCAACTGCGCTGCGCCGATCATCTCGATTTGCCCCCTGCATGTTAGCTCGGAAGGGAGCAGGCTGACTGGATTGACCTCTGCTCATCGCGAGGTCAGAGATTTGATGCGGGGACGTGAGTTGGTGCGTCGTTCAGTTTTGTCCCACGATCCAACAAAATTTATCGTTTCGTTACCCAGAAGCTGATTGTGCGCAATGAGACGATCCGCTAGGCTGGGGCAAGGTTCCAAAGCGAGACCCCCCAGGGCAGATGACATGAATGACAGGCCAGTCTTTGAACTGCGCCGAGTGTCATCGGTAGAGGTCAGCTGTTGGTACTTCGACGTCCCCAGGGACGCTTCGCCTGGTTCATGTTGGTTCCCTGCTTCGGCGGCCTGGAAGGTGTCAACTGATGGGCAATCCCGGCGTGTTGCTGCCGTGCATTCGACTCGCCCCTTCAGTCTATTGCGCCAATGTGATCTCAACCACCACGGGGAGGTGGTCAGAGATTTTTTGGGTGATTGTGTTAGGTACCTCAATGTGGCTAAAAGTGGTCCCTATTCTGGGCGAGCCCCAAATCTGGTCTAGCACGTTCCCATCCAGGAGATTCCACCCAGCCTGACTCAGGTCCGAGAGGGACGAACCATTCATATCGCCCAACACTATCGCCATATCCGCTTCATGGCTTCTCGCCTTACCCACCAAAAAGGAGGCTTCTCGTTTCTGGATAGTCAAAGCCGGAGTTCCTCTGAGAGATACTGGTTTGAACGAATCATCCAAGTTGCCTGGGATGAGATGAGCCACGAATACCCAGATTAAGCTTGTCGATCCAGTCGGCGATTCTCCAACTCGGGCCGATCACCTCTGAATGTTCATTTGTCACGGACGAGTCAAAACCCAGCTCCAGCATGTACGTTGGAGGGCTCTGGGCGTTAGCAGAGCAGGCAACATAGAACTCACCGTTGACCGACACTCCGTCGACCGGAACGGAAACCCAGCCTGGGGTTGATTGGAACATGGAATAGGGAAAGGACTTGACGAAGAGCACACTATAAGCCGGGTCTACGATTCTACGGTGAACGTTTTGCCCGCTGTCTCCCCTGTCGTCCTTCCATAGATCTTCACGCTGCTAATGGTCATCGAAGGCACGGAGAACTTGACCAACTCTCCGGCAAACATTCCGTAGAGGCCATAAAAGTCTGTGGCAGTGCCTGTGTCGTACTTCATCTCCGAGTCTGCTGCCTGGGGTGCTGTCGTGGGAGTTCTGGCAATCGTGCTAGTCGCTGCGTTCGTTGTAGTCGTGGCGGGGGGTGATTGAGAAGCCAGAGGGGTCGGACTAGGGCCACTGCAAGCGAACAACGCGAGACAAGCCATATATGCCGAGAAAAAACACGGCAACCGTCGATAAATCATCTTCACTGTTCTGCCACCTTCTTTTTTCCTCTTGAGCGAAGATATCTCAGCCTAGGCATTGCCGTGAGTCGCCTCGATGCCCGGTGCCGTTTCAGCATACTCCCTCGGTGCCTAGCTGCCTAGCCGCGGAAGGTGTAAACCCACCAAAGGCAAGTTCGCGCAGCGTGACACCATCCGGTGGCAGCAGTTCCCACACGGTCTCGGCATCTCCTGCCTGAGCTTCAAGATCAGTAAACTTGAGAACCGGAC
>CAVUYC010000016.1:0-93644 GCA_963745605.1 uncultured Chloroflexia bacterium
CAGGGAATTTTCAGCAGATCGCCTTCTACACCATAAGTATGGACCTGCCCTTCGCGCAGCGCGATACTGCGGCGCCAAGAACGTCACTCTCATGCAGGTGCTCTCCGACTATCGGGAAGGCAGCTTCGGGAGGGCTTACGGGGTGCTCATCAAAGAGCTTAACTTGCTTACCCGGGCCATTTTCGTCGTCGACAAAGATGATACCGTGCGGTACGTCCAATACGTCAAAGAAGTCTCGCAGCATCCCGACTACGATGCCGCGCTGACCGCGTTGCGCGGCCTGATCGGGGCTTCCCCGGTCCAACCAACGCCAACGATCGCGGCGTCGCCAACCGGTCCCCCGGTTACGCAAACGCCACCGACTACCCCGGCTGCCGCTCAAGGCCCGCAGGCGGGCAGCCCGGCACCGGGCTTCCGGCTGACCGGTCTCGATGGAAAGCCAGTGTCCCTGGTTGACTTGAAAGGCAAAGCCGTTCTGCTCAACTTCTGGGCAACCTGGTGACCGTTCTGCCAGGCGGAGCGGTCGCTCTTACAGCAAATACACGACGAATGGCGGGACCGGGGTGTTGCGGTGCTGACGATTGATATCATCGGCTCCAGGCCCACCGAAACCCCAGCCGCGGTGGCCAAGTTCATGGAGGATAACAAGTACTCCTTCGCGGTGCTCCTGGATACGAACCAGGACGTCACCAAGAGCTATAACATCAAGTCCACGCCCACGAATTTCCTGATCGACAAAGAAGGAATTATCCGGGAGATAAGGGTGGGGAGCTTCCCCAGTAAGTCCGTATTGGAAGACATCCTCACCAAGTTGGTGGCCGGCTAGTCGGGCAAATGTCACGAATCTTTAATCAATCCCGTCCCGGACTTTATGACTTTGTCACGTGCCGCATGTGATACTGAAGTATTAGCGAAGGGTGCGCCGGCGTTCCGGTCTGTTCGCTGCCGGGGGAGCCGCGACCATTGAAAAGCACAGGAGGTTATTGAATGAGAAAGCGACTACTGGCAATCGCAGCGATCCTGCTCACGATGGGCATGCTGACGGTGCGGGTGCGCCCAGAAAGCGGCCCCGCCGAAGGTGACCGTCACCGAGGGCACCGTCACCGATGTCAACCCGCAGGAGAACACAGTGACCGTGACCACCGAAGAAGGGCCACAGGTCTTCAAGCTCGGTCCGCAAACGCTGATCACTTACGACGGTAAGTCGTGCACGCTGGCGGAACTGGCGGCGCAGGAGGCATCGGGTCAACCTCTGACCTGCACCATAGTCAACGACCAGGACGAGCAGGGCACCGTCATCTCCTTCTACGTCCAGCCGAAGCCCAAACCAGCTTCGGTTGAAGGGACGATCACCGATGTCAACATCGAGAAGTCCACGATCACGATCAAGACTCCCGATGGCGAAAAAGTATACCAGGTGGATGCCAAAACCGGCATTATCATCGACGGCGTAAGTTGTGACCTGGCGCTGATCGATTCCCTGGCGGGAATCGGCCTCGACCTGCCGTGCACATTGATCTACAATCTCGACGCCACGGGCAAGGCGGTCTATGTCGATGTGGTCAAGCCGCCGGACCTCACTTCCACCACCGGCACCATCAAGGATGTCGACTTAGTCGGGTCCACCATCACCGTCAAGACAGCCGCGGGCGATAAGGTCTATGACATCGATCCTCAGACCGGGCTTGCCATCGGAGGCCAGGTCTGTGACCTGGCCCTATTGGACGCCCTGCTTGCCGCAGGCGAGTCGCCAACTTGCACCATCCTTTCCAGCAAAGACCAGCAAGGCAATGCGATCTATGTCGATGTCGCCTATCCGGAAGGCCTGACTTCGGTAGCTGCCACCATCAAAGACGTTGACCTGGCCAAGTCCACCATAACCGTCAAGACGGCCTCGGGCGACAAGGTCTATGACGTTGATCCTCAGACCGGGATCGTCATCGGAGGGACGGTCTGTGACCTGTCCTTCATCGACCAGGTTACATCTTTGGGCGAACCGCTGTCGTGTACCATCATCTCCAGCAAAGACCAGCAAGGCAATGCCATCTATGTCGATGTCGCCTTCCCCCAGGGCCTTACGGCGGTCGAGGGCACCGTCAAAGATGTTGACGTAGCCAAGTCCACGATAACCGTACAGACGGCCGGGGGCGATAAGATCTACCAGGTGGACCCCAAGACCGGGATTGCCATTGGAGGGGTTGTCTGCGACCTTGCCTTTATCGACCAGGTAATATCTCTGGGAGGCGATCCCGCAGCCTGTACCATCGTCTCGACCACCGACAAGCTGGGCAACGCGATCTATGTTGACATCTCCAATCCCCCGGGCGTGAGCTCAGTCGAGGGCTCCATCAGTAACGTAGACGTGGCCAAGTCGACGGTGACCATACAGACCGATAAAGGGCAGCGCACCTTTGACGTTGACCCGCAAACCGGTCTTATCTTAAGCGGTCAGGTCTGCAGTCTGGCCGAGATCCAGGCGCTGGATGCTCAGTTGCCGGGAGAAGACCTGGGTTGTACCATAATCTATTACTTCAATGATCAGGGCCAGGCGGTGTACATCGAAGTTAACCGACCGGCACCGTAATTCCGGATCCGGGCTCCTTGACGCTTCGTTCCTGGAGCGGATGAACCAGGTCCGCCTTGACGGACGGTCAAGGAAACGTGAAGTTGGCCATCGGGACTCCCCTCAAATCAGCCGGAGGGGAGTCCCCGTTGTAAGAGGATGGACGTAAACGAGATAACCGTTCTGGTGGCTTTCGGCTACGGCCTGCTGTCCTTTCTGTCGCCCTGTATTCTGCCCCTGGTGCCCGTGTACGTGGCCAGCCTGACCGGCCCGGAGGTCCTTACGCCGGGGGGTAGCCGGAGGCGCCTGGCCACCTTCCTGCATTCATTGAGCTTTGTGATCGGTTTCTCGGTGGTTTTCACCTTGTGGGGGGCCGGGGCGGGGTTGCTGGGCGGAGTCCTGGCCGGCCACCTGTCCGTCGTTCGCCGCGTGGCCGGCATCCTGTTGATCGTGTTTGGGCTGGTCATGCTGCTATCGTTGAAGGTACCGTGGCTGAACTTTGAACGACGCCTCCGGCCATCTTCGTCGTCGGCCACCAGCTACCTGCGTTCTTTCCTTATCGGGGCAGTCTTCCCGGTGGCCTGGATACCTTGTACCAGCTGGGTACTCGGTGGGATTCTCCTGCTCGCCGGCACTTCGCAGACGGCCTGGCACGGGGCCTTCCTCCTGGCGGTATACTCGGCAGGGATGGGGGTACCTTTCCTGGTGCTGGGGGCTGCCTTCAGTTTCATCACCCCGGTGGTTAGAGCCATGCAGCGCTACTCCACCTGGGTCTACCTGGTTAGCGCCCTGTTGCTGGTGGGGGTCGGCGCCCTGATACTTCTCGACAAGCTGTTTTGGTTTCAAGGCCGGTTCTAGGTTAACATGGAACCAGGTGCTCAGATGAGTAGGATGATTAGATTCATGGCCCCAATGCTGCTTGTCGCATTACTGGCTGTCAGTTGCGGGTCCCCGGCGGCGCCGGCTACCGGGACGGGACCTCCGGTAACCGGGACTAACGACCCCCCCCACGTCCAGTCCGCCACCGACTACGGTCCAGGTCACACCGACGACCACGAGTCCGCCGTCGCCCACTACCACCAGGCCGCCATCCCCCTCTACGACAATCCCCGTGGGTGTCCAGATCGGCAACCGGGCGCCGAACTTCCAGCTGCAGAATCTAGCCGGGGAGAACATATCGCTGGAAGCCCTGCGCGGTAGTCCGGTGCTTATCAATTTCTGGGCCACCTGGTGCGGTCCCTGCAAGATCGAAATGCCTTACCTGCAACAAATATACGATAGCCAATCGGCCAAGGGGCTGGTCTTGTACGCGATTGACGTCGGCGAAAGCGGGACCGTGGCCGGAAAGTACCTGGCCGACAACAACCTGTCCCTGCCGGTTTTGCTTGACACCGACCGGAAGGTGACCACCGCTTATGGCATCACCGCCATACCGACCACTTTCTTCATCGACCGGAACGGCATAATTCGACAGAAATTCATTGGCGCTTTCCCGAACAAAGAGGCCATCGAAAGCCAATTGAGCAAGATCCTCCCGTAAGGCGAATTACCGGGTCGCTGCCACGCCGATTTTTCTGAATCCCCATTTTTCGGACACCGATGGCACTTTTTCGGCAGTCTCATGATGAGGTCTTGGTGGCAGGCTTGCTTTGGACCCAATTCCGGCTTATGATACGACACAATTCCGGTAGCCGGACCACGGGTGCAATTCTCTTAGGCGAAGATGACGGGACTCCTTTCCCTGGACGGTGTTGCGGCGATCCCCATGGTGATTCTGGTCGCCGCGGTCGTATTGCTGGGGATATGGATGTCGAACATCGCCTTCGACCGCGGGGTCCCCAACTACGTATCGCGGAAGATCGGCCACGGCGCCGGCGGCCTTGCCTTTCTGGCATCTTTGTTCTTCGCCTCACCCGGCTGGCCAATCGCCGTGGCCGCCGGCTTTGGCGTGCTGCTGCTCATTGCCCGCCTGGTTAGACCGGAGATACTGCGGGGGGTGGGGGGTACCGGGCGGGCGGATAAGGCTATGGCCGAAGTGTGGTTCCCCCTGGTGGCCATCCCCGTGTTTCTCGTCGCCTGGCTGTGGCTCGATAAGCCGGCCGTTGCGGTGGCCAGCCTGCTCTTCATGGCCTGGGGAGACGGCGTCACGGGCCTGGTCCGTTCCCTCGTCTACCACCGGGCGGTGAAGGGGGTGTGGGGTTCGGCGGCGATGCTCGCCGTCTGCCTGGCCATCGCCGGGGTCTTCATCCGGCCTTTCTGGATAGGCATCGCCGCCTCGCGGTGGCCGTCGTTCACCGAACGGACGGTTCGGCGAAGTACGGAGTGTTAAAATGGGGCGATGACAACTGGGCGATCCCCCTGGCGAGTATGGCAACGCTCCTGGGACTCATGGCGATGACCGGCATTCTCTAGTGCGGAGGATTATCATGAAGCGGAAGGCCAAGGCACACCTGTTGACGCTGCCCCGTTGGTTTGCCGCCCCCCTGTTCGGCGCTTCGGCGGTACTCGGGGGCCTGTTGGCCGGCGGGATGACGGCCAATTCATGGTTGGGGGTGGTCGGGGGCGCTCCTGGTCATGGCCGGCGGGCACTCCTTCAACAGCTTTCTGGACTATGCCTGGACCGGTCTCGACAAAGGAGAACCGGGAGCGCGCAGCGCCGAAAAGGACTATGCCGGAGGACAAAGCGTCATCGCGGCCGGCATCGTCAGCGCCGCGGCGGTCGCCTTCAACGCCATCACCTGGTACGCCCTGGCGCTGATACCGTTGGTCTACCTTGCCCTCAACGTGGGCTGGCCGATACTGGTGGTCGGCTTCCTGGGCATGGCCGTGACCTTCGCCTATTCGCGGTCCAAGTTCAACTGGACACATGAGGTGGTCCTGGGTACAGCGAGCGGCCCGCTGGCGGTCCTGTCCGGCATGTTCGCCACCACCAGTTCACCGCCGTGGCTCACCGGCCTGGTGGTGAGCGTCCCGTCATTGATACTCATTTCGTTCGTGGGCCTGGCCGTAGATGAGTGGCCCGATGCCGAAGCCAACCTGAAGAAGGGCGTCAGGAGCGTATCCTACAAAGTGTGGGAATACGGGGTCTCCCTGGAATGGTATGTTTCGTCGTGGCTCCTCTTCATGTACCTGTACCAGGTCTTCCTGATCGCCATCGGGATGCTCGAACCCCTATCCGCCATCTCGTTCGTAACCTGGCCGCTGCTGATCTCCTTCCTGGTCCTGTCAAAGCGAAATTTCCGGAAGTGGGCGGGAATCTTCGTGTTTACCGCCGTTACCTATCCGGTACTACTGGCCCTCGGGCAATTCCTGGGCGGGTAACAGGCACGGGGGCTCTTTGAGCGCTCCGTAAGGACGGCCATACTGGTGTTGATCGTCGTAGGAGCCTTCATCATTATCCTGTTAACGGGCACGTTAACGGGCGCGGTCATATTGGGGAGCCGTCCGATGAAGGTCCCGCGTGCGCCGGACCGCGAGCGAGCCGCCGACGAAGCGGCAATAAGGGCCTACGACCGGGTCAGCCGCTGGCCCATCTTCTCCATGGAGCGGCACATAGTGTTGAAGGCACTGGGGCGGGCCAGGCCGGAAGGCTGGCTGATGGACCTGGGCTGCGGGCCCGGCTACCTGGCGGCCCGGATCGCCGGGTGGTTTCCCAGCCTCAACCTAGCCGGACTGGACGTCAGCGAATTGACGGTCGATATTGCGAAGCGCCACTGGGCCTCCGGTGCGCATCAACACCTGGAGTTCCTGGTGGGAGACGTCCACCATTTGCCGGTGTCCGGCAATTCGGTAGACTTTGTGACTAGCTCGCTATCCCTCCATCACTGGCCGGATCCAGCGCAGGCTTTCGCCGAAATCCACCGCATACTGCGGCCCGGCGGTCGATTTCTGGTCTTCGACTTGCGAAGGGACGCCCCCGGTCTCTTTTACTTTGCGCTCAAGGCCGGACAGGCACTGCTGGCGCCCAGGGCCATCCGCCGCGCCAATGGCGCGGTTGGCTCATTCTGGGCAGCCTACACCCCTTCCGAGGTCGGGACATTACTGGGCGAGCTCCCGTGGGAGCACCTGAGGATTGAAAGAGGTCTCGGTTGGATGCTGATCTGGGGCCGGAAGCCTGAAGGTGTGTAGTCAGAGTCGCTCGGCCACGACGATGCCGGCCTTCAACCGGCCCTTCTGCATGGCCCGCTTCATGGCACTGATGCTTCTGAAGAACTTGAGTATCTCACCAATCTCCTCTTTGCTGATCCTGGAGGCGAGCTTCAGGACCGCCGGCTCGCGGATGACCGACAACGCATCATCCCAGGTCTGGATGGTGTGGTCGGTGACGTCTTCGGCATAGATGACCCGGTAGCCGTCGTCCACAAACCATCCCAGATAGCTGTTCAGCGGGTACAGACTGGACAGCAGCATTCTCTCCGAGACCGGTTTAATGTATGGGTCCGCCGCCGCGTCCGTGACGTGCTCGTCGAGCATCCAGTCAAAAATGACGAATTTGCCGCCCTTGTTTAGAAGCCTGGTGGCCTGTTTGACGAATTCCGGCTGGTCGCGGAAGTGAGTCATCGCCGCCAGCACCCAGATGACATCGAACTTGTCCTCCAGGTCCAGGTCCAAGTTTTCGGCATCCATAAGCCGGAACGAAGAGTTCACGCCCCGCTCATGGGCCTGTTTCCGCGCAATCTCGACCTGCACCGGGCTGATGGTGATGCCCACCGTGGTGGCGCCCACATTATCGGCCAGCCAGATCGAACTGCCCCCCACCCCGCATCCCACGTCAAGTACGCGCGCTCCTTCTTGATCCTGGCCTTGGCCGCCAGCAGCCTGGTCAGATTCTCCTGCGCTTCCTGCTTAGTCTCGCTGCCGGTGACGTAGTAGCCATCATGGATATGCCGGCCGTAGACTTCAACATACAGCGGCGAACCAAGGTCATAAAACTTGCGGACCTTTTCTTTGGTCTTGGCGCCGCTCAGACCCTGACTGAAACTTGTTCTCATCTCGGTTCACTCCGACGTCCCGGGCTCCATTTTCGACCACCCTGATTATACTACCGCCGAAGGGTGGTTCCGAGAAATTACAGATTTTCGTAACACCGGCGGCCGGATTGTTATGACTATGTCACTCCCTGGGGTCTACCATTAATGGAGTGGCGTATTGCATTGACAGCGCCCGGCTTTATGGCCCGAACCCCCCATCCCTCCCGGGCACTGCGACAGGGGAACATCATCAAGGAGAACCACTAATGAAGAGACTCTGGTCCATTTCTGCCATAACGATTCTGTCAGCCTCACTGCTGCTGGGCACGTGCGCCCCGGCGGCCACTTCCTCCACTCCCATTAAGACACTGCCCGGGACGACGCCCCCCGCCACCACGACACCGGCCCCGGCGGCCTCTACCGTCAAGACGGCTTCCAAGCCCGGTATCGGCGACTACCTCGTCGACGCCAACGGTATGACCCTGTACTACTTCACCAAGGATACGATTGGCAAGAGCACCGCCGCCGGCGCCGTCCTGGCCGCCTGGCCCGCCTTCAATGCCCCGACCATCAGTGCCCCCTCGAATCTGAACGCGGCCGACTTCGCCACCATCACCCGGGACGACGGATCGAAGCAGACCACCTACAAAGGCTGGCCGCTCTACTATTACGCCAAGGATAAAGCTGCCGGGGATACCCTGGGCGAAGCCGTTGGCGGCGTCTGGTTCGTCATTAAGGTACCTTTCTATTCGGTGATGGTGGCGACCCGGACCGACGTGGGCAACTACCTGGTCGACGCCCGGGGCATGGCCCTTTATTACTTCACCAAGGATTCGGTCGGCAAGAGCACCGCCACCGCGGCCATTCTCCAGACGTGGCCGGTCTTCAACCCGCCGAATTTCATCGTACCTTCAGCGGCCAACGCCGCCGACTTCGGGTCCCTCACCCGGGACGACGGCACCAGGCAGGCGACTTTCAAGGGATGGCCGCTCTACTACTACGCCAAAGACCTGAAATCAGGCGACACTCTGGGTCAGGGACTCAACGGGATCTGGTTCGTGATCGATCCGGCCAATTTCCCACCCGCGCCCCCGCCCACGACCTCTCCCACGACTTCGCCAACGCCAGCGCCAACGACCTCGCCAGCGCCAACGCCACGCCGGCCGGGGGAGGGGGCGGTTACTAGGGGACAAGCCTGAGGAAAGGATCACTTAACTGTCCGAGTTTCCTGACCCGTAAGCACTTCTGTCAAATTTGGCTGAGGGAGATGTTGACATGGAACTAATCGAGGCATTACACAGCCGGCGCAGCATCAAGGCCTACGGCATTGAGCCCTTGACTAAGGAGGTGCTCATGGAGATTCTGGACGCAACCCGATACACTCCTTCCGGCGCCAACCGGAACAACTGGCGGTTTGTGGTGACCACAGACCGCGAAACGATAGAGAAGCTCAGCGCCGTTCAGCCGTACTCAAAATGGCTTGGCTCTGCCAAGGCCGCGATCGCCATCGCCGGTGACCCGGCCATATCGAAATACTGGCTCGAAGATTGCTGCCTGGCGGCCTACTCGATCTATTTGGCGGCGTTGTCCAAGGGAGTCGGTGTCGGTTGGAGCGCCATTTATCAGTCGGACAACCTCGAGGAGGACGAGCGCCGGCAGAGTTCGGTACGCGCCCTGACCGGGATCCCCATGAACTTTAAAGCGCCGATCGTGCTTGGGCTCGGTTATCCGCTGGGCCAACCCGCACCGCGCCAGATGGCCACTCTGGAAGAGACCGTGTTCTGGGACCGCTTCGGAAAGAAGTAGCGCTCATAGGGAGACTGCGGGTATCCTGCGGTCAACACTGGCTGGCCGGAGTTGACCAACCAGAGGAGTCGCTGGGGGAGGTCCCCCAAAGAATAAGGAGGAAACAGCTAATGGCAGACAAATCATTGTATGAGCGTCTCGGCGGCGTATTCGCCATCGCCGCGGTGGTCAACTACTTCAGTGACGAGATCATCAAAGACCCGGTCGCCGGGGCAACATCCAAGAACCCCGACCTCCGGGAATGGCACACCAGGCAGTTAGGCCGGCTGCCGGGGCTCAAGTTCATGCGCACGCTGTGGGTCTGCGCCGCCGCCGGCGGACCCTTCACCTACACCGGCACCAAACCCGGCAAGACCGTGATGGGGCTCGAGAATGCGCACCAGAACCTTCACATCTCGCCCGAGGAATTTGACGCCGTCGCCGGCGTCCTCTCCCGCACCCTCGATCATTTCAATGTACCGGCCAAGGAAAAGGGCGAAGTCCTGGGCGCCTTCGCGGCCCACAAAGCCGAGGTGAACGCCGGCTATTTTGCCAAGAACAAATAATGCCGTCCAGGCTGCTGTGAAACCGGGGGGTAACTGACGGCGCTCTCGTCCCGGCTGAATTGGGGCGTACCGGCTACTTTAGCTCGGGGATCCGGCGCGTCAGTTCTCCCCACTCGGTCCCGATGGCGGCCTGTATGAGCCTGGTTGCCACTGCAAAGGCCGGCTTCGGCAAGGCCTGCTGCCAGATCCTGGTCATGTTCTCCCGATCATCATCCCCGATGAGCGGATACAGCCAGGCCACCGTCTCCGGAAAACGCTCCTGCGGTATTTTTTGCGCCATTTTGCCGACAATCGCCCCCTGGTCCGGCAGGGATACCCTTTCATTGAATATCCGGTACAGGTGTCCCTCTTCACTGTCCAGATGATGGCTCAAAAAGAAGTCAAACGCGGCCGCAGCCCGGGCAATCGCCAGGGTGTCCGAGGCTTTTACGGCGTTGCTCAGAGACTCAGTCAGGGAGTCCAGGCCGCGATGGTCTCGTTCGTAGGCTTCGGCCACCAGCGGAGCAACGTCTTCGAGCGCCGTGAATACGAACTCCTCCTCTCCCTTAGCGTGCCAGACAAGGACTTCGTTGAAGAAGACGTGACGCTTCAACACCGGGTCCAGGTTACCTCGCCCGCGAGCAGCCATGCGAGCCGCCTCATCAATCGCGGCCATGTCCTTGAGGAACGCATGATGAATCGCCCGAATTGCATCAAGCGGCACAGCCATGATCATGGCACCTCCACTTTTCGCTCCAGATCGCCTCCCCCTCCAGTGCAGTGCATCTGACGATTAGTTACTCTCCTTGAATCCGGCATCACCACCGGCGCCGCCCGAAGGTGGTGAGCCTGCCTGCCCAGAGCGCAGCGTAGGGTCGAAGGAAGCGGATTGGGCAAGCAAGCCTTGGTTTCCGTATGGTCTCCGGAGTAAGGAAGACGACCACCTGCGGGAGGGCGGACAACCACCTTCGGAGGGTGAGCGGAATCAGAAGATAACGCTATTTGAGATGCACAACACTAGTTGTTTGGCGCCAGGCCTACTGCAACTTGGTCACGATGGTACGGAATTGATCGTCACTAAATGCTTTCAAGGTCTCGGTGCGCACGTTCCCCTTGCTTCCCGTGCTCAGTGCGATATTTGCGATCGCCTCATCGTTCGGAGCATCGACAATGGTCACGATGTCGTACCGGCCCATCGTCAGGTAGAAACCGGTCAATTTCCCACCGGCAGCCTCGACTGTCTTTCTGAAGGCATCTATCCGCTGCGGGGCGTCCTTGATACCCTTTATTCCCTGGTCTGTCCAGCTGACAAGATTGATGTAAGTTGCCAAAGTATCCTCCTTTTATTTTGCCCTGGGTCCACGATTCATCGGATTGTCGGTTATCGTCTTACATGCCCGGCCTCCTTTCCCGGGATCGAACCAGTGGACTACCTTTCAGTTGACCTCCATTGATGGTACACCCGGACCCATCACATAGTTATGAAATCGAGGCCGCTGAAGTTGCGTTTTTGTGTCATTTTGCCGGTCCCGCATGATGACTTCTCGCAGACATCGTGCCTCCCCGGTAAGAGCCCGTCTGCGTTCGTCGAGCAGCCCCGCGCGTCACTTCAAGGGGTTGAGAAGCAGTGAGGCGGAACAGATTGACTATTGTGCTGGCGCTGGTAGGGAGCTATACTGCGTCCTACGAAAATGAATCAGCAGACCAATCGTGAACGTTCGCTCGCCGTCTCGTTCGTCGGTCTCCGCAGGGCGATCGAGATCATCGGCATCTCGCTGCCGTTGGTCCTGGTGTTGGTCAAAATCATTTTCGAAGGTCCCGGCATCCAGGGCTCGATCAGCGCTTATTACTATACGGCGGCGCGGGGATGTCTTCGTGGGGAGCCTGTGCGCCATCGCCGTCTTCCTGGTATCGTGCAAGGGCTGGGATCGGTGGGACACCGTTTCCGGAGTCCTGGCGGGGATATTTGCGCTGGGGGTGGCGTTGTTTCCCACGACCCCGGCGAGCGGCGCGACAGCCGCCGACAAGATCATTGGCAAGGTCCATCTGGTATCGGCCGCCGCCTTCTTTGTGACCCTGGCGCTGATGTCGATCCTGCTGTTCACCAAGACCCATCCCCAGGATATGAGACGCCGTAAAGGTTTCGGCCGCCTTTCCCGGCTGCTGGTCACCAGTACCGTCCCGGGAAGACCGCTTTCCCGCCGCAAGAAGGCCAGAAACCTGATTTACCGGATCTGCGGCTATACCATTGCTGCCAGCATCGTGGCCATGCTCGCCGGGGCCACTCTGCCGGCGAGTGCGTCCTTGAAGCAGCTCCACCCCACTTTCTGGCTGGAGTCACTGGCGGTCGTTGCCTTCGGTGTTTCGTGGCTGGTGAAAGGTGAGACCCTTCTCCGGGACCGCAAACCCCACGTTACGACGGCCGCAGCGGGGGGTCCCGAAGACCCGGGTTCCCCTGTGACCTGATCAGAAATTGGCAGATTCACGCCGCAAAAAGAGGCGACCACAACTGGGCAGGTTGCGGTCTGTCCCTTAAAAAAGTGACGGCGCCAACGGCTCTCAGCTCAACGACTCCATCGGAATCTCCACCGGCGAGCGTGACACCAGCAGCTTCGAAATGAGCACCGCCACCAGGATGAAGATTCCGCCGACCATGCCGAAGATGGGTTTGAAGCCCCACAGGGACGCCAAACCGCCACCTATCAGCGGCCCCAGTCCACCCCCCAGGCGCCTGGGCGCTGGTTGACAGCCCGTAGGCGACACCCTGCTGAGTCTGCGACACGGACAGGCTGACCAGCGAATTTGCCGACATCATCAGTCCACCGCTGAAGCAACCCCATCAGCGCCACGAAGATAAGCAGTTGGGTCACCGTAGTTGCCAGCATCGGCGGCAGGTACAACAGGCCGGTGCCGATGCAGGAAAAGACCATCACCTTCTTCAGCGAAACGCGCTTGCCGACGCGGGCGGCGGCGATGCTGGACAGGCCGGCGACCATACCCATCAGGCCAAAAGCCACGCCCGAAGCGGTGGCCGCCGCAATCGCCGGGTCCAGCTGTTTGATCAAGAGCGGGATCATTGGGGAGATCATCGGTGGCCCGATATTCAAGGCGCAGATCGCCAGCAGCAGCGGCAGCATCTCTTTGGACCGGGCCAGGCGCAGAGTGTCGGCCAACGAAGTTCTGTTTCCCGGTGCGGGACGCCGGAAGTTCTCCTTGACCAGAAACAACACCACCAGGCCGCCGCTGAACAGCAGGGCACTGGTGATGAAGAAGGTTGCCTCATATCCAACCCGGTCTGCCAGGAAGCCCCCCAGGAACGGGCCGAAGCTGCTGCCGCTGAAGACGGCGAGCATAATCAGCCCCATGGCGTAGGTTATCTTGTCGTGGGGGGTACCGGCCGCCACCAGCGCCGAGGCGGCCGCCACGGTACCGGCCAGAAGCCCCTGGCAGGCCCGGAGCACGATGAACAGGTACACGTTGGAGACGATACCCATGAGCACCAGGATTACCGCGGCGCCGAACATGGACCGGAGCACCATCGGCTTCCGGCCCCAGCGGTCAGCGATGCTGCCCCAGACCGGCGCGCTCAAGAACATGGCAATGCCCCCGCCGCCGAGCGCCAACCCTGCCCAGAGAGCGGTCTTCTGGGTGTCAAAGCCGCCCAACCTCTGAATAAAGAGCGACAGGAACGGGTTAACGAAGCTGAAAGCCATGATCACCACAAACTCGGTGGCAACCATAAGATAAAGGTTCTTTCGCCAGGATACCGAGACAGTTTCCAAGTCAATTCCTTAGACGGCGCTAACGTCGACTACAAGCGTTTAAGTATACACCTGCCGTTTTTGCCCCGCTACGGACCCACGGACGGGCCATGTATCGAATTTCGTAAGCGGCCCTGCAGGGCAACTGTCTCAAGTGCCGGAAGTCGACGCCAAGTGGTAAGGGGTCACCCGACTAATGTAAAATGGCTCCTGCCAATATGAGCCCTCCCTTGCTCGCGTGGCTCTTGGAAAGGAGAATCGGCATGCAATATCGCAAATTCGGAAAGCTTGACTGGCGAGTCTCGGCACTCGGTTTCGGGGCCATGCGACTACCGGTCATCGGTAATGACCAGGCCAACGTCGATAAGCCCGAGGCGATCAGAATGATTCGCAGTGCCATCGACCAAGGCGTCAACTACCTGGACACGGGCTATCCCTATCATAATGGACAGAGCGAACGCGTGGTCGGCATGGCCTTGAAAGACGGCTATCGGCAGAAGATAAGACTGGCAACCAAACTGCCCCCGCAAATGGTAGAGAAGGCAGAAGACTTCGACCGTATCTTCAACGAGCAGATGGAGCGCCTTCAGGTGGACAAACTCGACTTCTATCTCTTGCACGGGTTGCGGGCGCAGAGCTGGCCCAAAGTGCGCGACCTGGGCATAATACCCTGGGCGGAGAAGAAGATGGCCCAGGGGCAGCTTTGACCATCTCGGTTTTTCCTTCCACGATAGCTATGACACCTTCAAGAGCATCATAGATTCCTACGACAACTGGACTTTGTCGCAGATCCAGTACAACTACGTCGATGTGGACAATCAGGCAGGGCGTCGAGGCGTCGAGTATGCCGGCGAGCAAGGGCCTGGCAGTTGTCGTCATGGAGCCGATTAGAGGCGGTAGACTCAGCCGAAAACCCCCGGAAAAGGTAGCCGAGGCGTGGGGTGATGCCCTCAAAACACGCACCCAGGCCGAATGGGCGCTGTCGTGGGTATGGAACCAACCGGAGGTATCTGTCGCCCTCAGCGGCATGAGCACTATGGAGCAGGTGCTGGAAAACGTGGCGATCGCCGGGAGATCGGCAGCAGGAATGCTGTCCTCCGACGACCTGGCGCTAATTGACCGTGTGCGCGAGGCTTACAAGGGATCGAGCCCGATTCCTTGCACTGGCTGCAACTATTGCCAGCCGTGTCCCAACGGGGTGGCGATCCCAAGGATTTTCGAGATGTACAATGAGGCGATGGTCTACGGCGAGGCCCGGCGGGGGCGGGCTACCTACCAGGGACAAGGACCTCAAGGCATGAAGGCCGAGGAGCGTGCCGACCAGTGTATCGAATGCGAGACTTGCATGGAAGCCTGCCCGCAGAAGATCGAAATCATTGATTGGCTGAAGAAGGCCCACGCCTTTCTTGGTCCCAGACCCGTTAACCCTTAGGATGGACTTCCGGCTTCTCATCCACGGTGCCCATCCTGTCGGTCCGAGCCGTTGTATGCTGCCCATTATTCAAAACCAGAGTGGCCCTGGAAGTGCTGAGAGACGAGCAGTCGGTGATGTTGTCAGAGCCACTGGGTGGTCAACGAGAACTCACCAAAAGAACCGCTTGACTGGCTGCCGAGATCAGGTATAGTATTCGCGGGTAAGTGCCGGAAAGCACCGTGACTGAGGAGGCGAAAGATGCAAATAGAAAAGGAAAAGTTCGTTGCCGGGCCCCGAAATTCCGGGCAATTATTCTCACTGCGAACCATTTTGAAGACATGGAGCTTTTCTTCCCTTATTTCCGGCTCCTCGAGGAAGGGATTCAGGTTGATGTGGCCGCTCCTAGAAAACAAAAACTCACCGGGAGAGAACGGCTATTTTTTTGAAAACGTCGACCTAACATTTGCCGAAGTTAACCCGGACGATTATGATTTGCTGGTCTTGCCGGGGGGAATACCCGATGGTGCTCCAACCACCGTTCGGAAGAATAAGAACGCCCAAAACATCGCTAAAGCGTTTTTTGCCAAAGCAAACAAACCTGTGGCGGCTATCTGTCACGGGCCTTATACCCTGGTTTCCGCTGATGTGATCAAAGGCAGACATTTAACCGGCTACTGGTATGATGGCGTGCCCGAGGAGATAAAGGCTGCCGGCGGTCATTACGTGGACAAAGAAGTGGTTGTAGACGGCAACCTGGTGACGTCGCGTTGGCCGGCTGATTTGCCTGCTTTTATGCGCGAGACGATGAAAATGATCAAGCGTTATCAAAAGTAAAAAAGATCAGGGAGTGAAGATGAATATGGAAATAAGGAAAAGCTGTCAGACCCTTTACAGGTGGCAGCTAATGTGTATACGCTTATTCATGGAGAACGAGTATGTCCGTGTCCTGGATGTACGTTTTAGTCCGGGCGCCAAAGCAGTTATGCACTCCCACCCGAACCATGTTATCTATGTGCTAGCTGACGGGAAACTCAAGATCACGACGCCCGATGGTAAAAACATGGATGTTGACTTAAAGAAAGGGCAGGCTATCTGGATGCAGGCTGGCCAGCATGCTGCCGAGAATAGTCGGTAAGGGAGAGTCCCATAACCTGGTCGTAGAATTGAAAAGGGGATAGGAACGTGTAGAAAGTCATGATTTTGTGACTATTCCCACCGCCTGTACAACTCTGTAATGTTTGCCGCGGTAAGATGTGGTCAAGGGCCGTTAAGCATCGGGCGTTGGGAGGTCAAGTATGAAAATGACTGGAATCTCGAAATGCAACATGTCCACTTGTGCCTACAATAAGGACGAGTCCTGCCATACTCTGGGCATAACCATTGGCCCGCATGCTGAATGCAATACCTATGTTCATGCCAGCAGCCGGGGCGGATTTCCGGAAGTCACAGGCGGGATAGGAGCTTGCCTGACCTCAAGCTGCAAGTTCAACAACAAATTGGAGTGTCAGGCCCCGAAAGTGGATGTGGCCGTTGACGAAAAGCACGCTGACTGCCAGACATTTCAACAAAGAAGTAAACGGTAAGAGTGAACCGACCCCCCTCCCCACCATGGGGTCATGGTGTCGGATCCTGCGAGCGTGCGAGCCGACTAGCTGCCCGACCCGGCGCCCCTCTCTATTGGGAGTGTGAAGCAGAAAGTTGAACCTTTGCCGCGCTCTGATTCAACCCATATGCGTCCGCCGTGTGCTTCTACCAGCCGGCGGCAGACAACCAGTCCCAGTCCGACTCCCTGTATTGAGGTCCACGGGCCGGTCTCCAACCGGTGGAAGGCCTGGAAAAGATTCACCTGGTCTGCCGCATCGATACCTATTCCCTGGTCGCTGACGCCAAGCACCATCATGTCCTGGTGCAGTCGGGCCGAAACCCTCACTTCGCCGCCATCCGGGGAATACTTGATGGCATTATCGATGAGGTTCTCCAGTATGCGTTCGATTCTGGTCCGGTCGGCTTTGACCGCGGGCAGGTCTTCAGAAATATCTGCCACCAGCCGGTGGTTGTCGGATTTCTTCGACGATTGAACGATCCTTTCGGCTATGACCTGTGCGATGTCGATCGGTTCCGCCCTCAGAGTAAGGCGTCGTGACTGCCATCTGGATAGCTCAAGCAGGTTATCCACTATGTCGGCCATGTTGTCCGCGCCCCAGGCAGCATCGTTCAGAAGCGACTTCTTGTCCTCCGGCGCTATTCCCTCGGACATGGCGACCGCCAGCGCCCCGATGATCACCGTAAGCGGGGTCTTCAACTCGTGTGACACCAGCCCGATGAACTCGTCCTTGATCTGGTCCGCCTGTTTGCGTTCGGTGACGTCGTGAACCGTGCCGACAGACCGGACGATGGCGCCGGTCTTGTCCCTGAGGTGCTCGCATTTCTCGTGGACGTACAGGATTTCTCCGGTGGATTTCTGCACAATCCGGTGGTCGATCTCGTAGCCGTCCAGTCCTTCACGAATCGAACCGGTATAGGCGGCGTCAACCGCCGCCCGATCGTCGGGATGGACCGCTTCAAGGAAGGCTTCGTATGTTGCTCCGAAACCCTGTGGCTCGAGCCCGAAAATCCGGAAAATCTCGTCTGACCAGGTAAGGCGGTTGTTGATTAAATCGAGTTCCCAGGTGCCGAGGCGTGCGATATTCTCGGACCTCTTGAACCTCTCCTCGCTCTGAAGCAGCATATCGTTGACCGTTCGAAGCTCATCCTCGACCTTCGTGCGCGCCGCAATGTCTTCCTTCAGGGCCAGGTTACTCTTTTCGAGTTCGATGGTTCGTTGCCTCACCAGGTCCTCAAGCTGGCCGCGGTACCTCGAAAGCTCTGCCTCGCTTTCTCTCCGGGCGGTGATCTCTCGGGTCGCTTCCGAGTTCTTCCGCCGGAGATTCGAAGCCAGATAGCTGATTGTCAGACCGGTAAAGAGAAATATGACCAGAATAGGGGCTTCGAATGGATGGCTCACGTCGAGTGACTGGTGAAGCGGCGGAACGAAATAGTAGTCGAAGGCTAAGACACTGAGAACGGCCACAACAACAGAAGGACCGAAACCAAAGAAAATGGCCGTGGGGACGATGGCCAGGAAGTAAAGGATCGGCACATTGGCGGGGATAACTGTCGGCTGCGCCAGATCCTTCAGTCCGGTGGCGATGGCTACTGAGGCAACGGCCACCAGATAACCCCACCACCCTGGAAACAACTTCGTGTCTGTTCTACCGGCCATGGTGGCGACCCTCCATCCCGACCTTCACAGGTTGTTCCAGATCTCCTTGAGCAACCGTGCGGCCTCGGCCCCATCGATCGAAATCCAGCCCGTATAGCGGCCGTATCCCGTTACTTCGGCCATGGTTTCGCTTGCGACCCAGCTCTTCCTGTCCAGATTTCCATGACGATCATCGTCGGATCGGAGCGGACTCGTCCCGACGACGATACCGTTGCCCACGTCCCGTCTGTAATGCCGGATTTTCATTGCGCAATAGACCGCCATGTAACGGTCAGGAGAATCGTTGTCTCCGAGCTATTTCCAGAGGTCATCACCCTCGTTAACAAGTCCCAGGTTGTGAAGCGTCTCCGGCAGGGGTCTGCCGGACTGCCTGTCCCATCCCGAATGTTTGTAGTAAGCATCGAGCATGTAATCCCAGTGTGCCATGATATCCCTCCCTTTGGCCGGCCCGTCTGCGGGCACCGAGCCGTACCATAAGGATGGGATTTCTACATCAAGGCCAACCCCGTGCCTGATATTGAACGCTCTTAACAAATTCACGGCCCGGTTGGCAACGGCGATGGCTTCGTCCGCAGCAAAGTCCCAGCCCGTAGCCGCGTTAACAACCTTCAAGAGCAGCGCGAAGTCCTGGCTTACTCTCATGTTACAGACTCCCAGGCAATCCGTGAACTGGCGCTTAGGCTTGAATTTCGCCACCATGAGCGGGACCAGGTCGGGGGAAAAAGGATCCGTGAATCCCGGCAATCTGAATTCGGCGGGTACCCCGGTAACCGGGCCAGTTTCAATGGTGCCCTGGCTGGAAGTGGCATAGTCCAATATCTCGGTCCAACGGGCCCTGTGATCGTGGCCGCGCGGGGCGTGACCCTTCTGGATGTAGACGGCGTGTTTGAGCGCTTCTCCGCCAATTTTCTGAGCTGCCCTCTTGATTCCCTCGGCGAGCACGTTGCCGAAGCCTTTCCGACTGGCGATCTTATGAAGCATGGCGTCTCGCTTCGACGTTTCCCCAGGTCATCTCCAGACCGTCAGTGTCTATCCTGGTGAGGATTCCCCTTTCGTAGCATTCGATCACGAAAGCGATGAGCCAGCCGGCCTCGTTGAGGTCGAACCCAAGTCTATCCACATCGTTGCTCAGCACGAAAGCGCCCACAACATCACGGTTCATGATGAGCGGCCCAAGCTCGGACCAGCACTCGTATTCGGGTTCCTCGCCTTCGTAGCCGGCATAGGGTCCTTCCACCACCTTCATCATGTGGAGATGATGTGACGGACATGCCCAGCAAGGACTTGGCCTGATCTCAAAGGCGGGGCTCACGCGGTAGTTCTCACCCAGGAACTGCTCGTAATCTGGGAAAAGGCTGGTGTTCATGTTCTTTATCGGCAGGCTGCCGTTGGCAAGCATGCCGGGAAAGGCCATACTGGTCCCCCAGTCGAAGGCGGACTTCCCCTGCGGGGTGCTCAGAAGAGACTCGCTCATCTGTGCCGCCAGTGAGGCGAGAGCCTCCTTATCGTGTACTTCGACGCTGGAATTGCCCCGGGCAACTGCGATGGCCTTGAGTTTCTTGGAACCCATCACGGCGCCGGTCCCATTGTGGGCGGCGGCGTGGCCCTTATCCCCGACGACACCGGCGAACTTCACCAGGTTCTCGCCGGCGGGACCGATGCCGAAGACACTCATCTGCCTCTCGGCGAAGCCGAGTTCTTTCTTGATGGCGTCCTCAGTCTCCCAGGTGTCCTTCCCGAGCAAATGCCGGGCATCCCTGAGTTCGGCCTTGCCGTCCTGAATATAGAGATAGACCCAGTGATCGGAAGCTCCCTGCACCACTACACCCACCAATCCGTTGAATCTCAGGAAGGCTCCGAGATAGCCGTTTGCCTGAGTGGCCGTCCCGCCGTTGGTGAGGCATCCCTTGGTCACCACCGAGAAAGTACCCGAGCCGGCGACTCTGGTCCCCGCCAGCGGGCCGGTGGCAAAAATGATTCTGTTGTCCGGATCGTCCCACGCCACACCGGGTTTGACCTCGTCGTAGAGAATCCTGGCCCCGACGCCCGTGCCCCCCACATATTCCCTCATGGTCTTCTGGTCGAAGACCTGTTCGGTGGTTCTGCCGGCCGTCAAGTCGACCCTGAGGAACTTACCTGGATAAACCGCAACCCTGTCCTTTGCCATGACCCAACTCCTCCTGGTTCATTTCCGATCAAGATGAAAATGACACTCTATTGCCTGATACTTCACCCACCGGAATATATCGGCTGAAGAGCCACCGTATCGTCATTTACCAGCTTGGTATCCGATATCTCAGCGAACGTCAACAACTCGTCGTTGAGCACGACGTTCGTTTGCTCGTTGACCAGACCCACATCCGGATTGAAGACCGACTCGCGAAAGCCCGGGCGGGTGAGGACGAGAATTGACAGTAGTTCGCTTACGGTAGTCCCTTCTTCGATCTCCCTATCCAGGGCTCAAGCCAGCCGGTAGTCTCCACGCCAAGCATCTTGGCAATGTGCGATGGTAGCCTTATCCGGACGTGGACCATGACGTGGATTGTAGCGTCCTGCAAGGAACCTTTCAAATCGAGGATAATCCAGGGGTATCCCAACCTCAAGGAGTTCCGGGTATCATTCCGCGGGCGGACGCGACGCATGACAACAACTCTTTCCGTGTCAAGTAGCGTTGTAGTATCCGTGTATCCCTTGCTTTGGATTCCTGTTCCGCGCCATAATTGCGCTACTATTTCATCCCGTATTCACCGGTAGACAGGTACGGGCTGACACCGTTGCATTTCGCGCCTCGACCGGACTCGGTGTTCCGGAGGATCTTCACTCATGCCCAGATCGAGGGCCACCTCGAACATCTCAGGAGTCTGCAGCAGGAAGACGGCGGTTGGCCCATAGCCTGGAAAGCTCCGGGCGCCGCTTCGGTTTGTGAATGGAGAGGGCGCGTGACTTTGGACGCCGTCTGCCGGTTGGTCCAATACGGCGTTATCTCCAGCCGGTGAATCTTACGTTTCACTTCTTACCTGTCGTTGCCTCGTTCTTCTTGCTCGTTCCCGCCCGCTTGTTCGCGGTAGCCGCGGACTCTCCCCGACTCCGGGCCGGCGCTCCCTTCGGTCTTTTCCGGGTCTTCGACAGGCGGCAGGACGTCATCCGGCGGAGCCACCGTGATGCCTTTGTGTTTCCTCAGGTTGCAATCCGCGTCAGCACCCGGTCCAGCTGGTTGGACCGGACGGCGACCAGTCTCTGGTATTCCTTCTGGGCGTCATCGATGCGGCTGCCCATTTTGTCCATTTGTGTCCTGAACGCCAACCACTGCTTGCCGAAGGAACCCATAGTCCCCACCACTCCGAAGCCGTATTCTCGAGGCTGAAGTTGTCAACCGCCTGCCGGATTATGGCGAGGATGGCATACAATGTCACCGGCGAGCAGAGGATCACCTTCGTCTTCAGCGCGTGCCATTCGATCAGGTTGCGGTCGTTGTCGTTTATAAAGCAATACACCTGCTCATTGGGAATGAAGACCAGGTACGTAGTCCACCGTCCGGTCTTCGGGACAGATGTACTCGCGCGTCGTCACCTCTTTGATTCGCTGTCGCACGTCCCTCAGGAACTGGGCCTTGTAGCCATCTCTCAGACCCTCGGACTCCTCAGCCTGGTACTTCATGTAGTTGTCGAGCGGGAACTTAACGTCCATGTTGACCTTGAGGTGCTGCGGGAGTTAAACTGAATCAGGCCTTGAGGTGGTAGTCTCCAGGGCCGTCTGCTTGACGTAGTTCAAGTTCTCGGCGAACCCGGCGAGCCGGAGGACGTCTTCGGCCATCCTTTCGCCCCAGCGTCCCCTGGGCGCTGGTGCTCGCCAGCGTGGTCTGCAGGTGGCCCGTGGTGTCCTGGAGCTTGCTGGTTGCTTCGGCGGTGGTTTTCAACTGGTTGGAGAGCGCCTCGTACTTCCTGGTCCGGTCCTTCTCGAAGTCGGTGATCAGTTGCTCCACGTTCTTGAGGTTCACTTTCATGTCTTCGACAGTCTTGTCGATGAGTTGTCGCTTGCCCTCGAGCTCCCCGGCACCCGACTGAGACTGTTTTGACAGGGTCTCATTTGCGAGTCTGAGGAATTCCTGGGAATTCCTGGAGAGGGCATCGAACGAGAGGGCGGCAAAGGTCTTTTCGACATCCTTCCTGCTGAGCCGGTTCAGCAGGAACACGACGGCCCCCCCGCAAGCCAGGCCGAGGATGAAGATTAGCAGGTAATTCATGGTGGGGCGCCTCCTTAATTGGGCCGGGCAGCTTGCCGGCGCTGCACGGCGTCAAAATGATATTCGGCGGATTTTGTGCGCCCGATGGTTGATTGAACCACGAGCCGGTACCTGTTGCCGCAGATGTTGAAGACCATTTTAGCGTTCTTAAGGACGCTAGCATAGTCGTTCCCGCTATGGGAACCTTGTCGGCGGAGCCAATGCGCCGGCCATTTCAGGTCAGGATTGGCCGCGGACTCTGACGAGGATGCGCCATGAGTTTGAGTTCACGATGGTGGGCCACTCGCAAAAGTAAAGCAAAGCTCTAGCATTTCTTTGCAGCATCTTTTGTAGGTCTCTTGGCGTTTCACCGCCCTCCGGAAACACCTGACCGAGCCTTCGAAACTCCGCTGCAGGCCAGGAGGTTCTTCAGCTCAAAGAGGTAGAAGAACCTGTCCCCCGGGGACACTGAAGCGCCGATTTAGAACATGGCGTCGCTCCAACTCTGTTTCTGAAGAAGGCATGCTGTTTCGTGTTACAATGGCCTCGGTTTCGGTGAATTCACAACGTGGAGCGACCCGTTGGCTGAACAGGCAACAACACTTCTGGCGACCAAGCTCTTCGTTCCGCCGGCCAGGCCGGGCTGGTGCAGCGACCTCGGCTCATGGAACGGCTGCAGGCGATCCTGACTTGCCGCCTCACGCTGGTATCCGCACCAGCCGGCTTTGGAAAGACCACACTGGTCAGTGAATGGGTCGCCGGTTGCGAGCGACCCGTTGCCTGGCTGTCGCTGGACGAAGGGGACAACGACCCCGCCCGTTTTCTGACGTATCTCGTCGCGGCTTTACAGACGGTTGCGCCGAAGATTGGAGAAGGGGTGTTGGCTATTCTCCAGGCGACCCAATCTCAGGCGCCACCCATCGAATTGCTGTTGACAACCTTGCTCAATGAAATCAGCACCATCCCGGACAATTTCGTCCTTGTCCTGGACGACTACCACGTGATTGACTCCAAACCGGTTGACAATGCTCTCACCTTTATAGTCGAGCATCTACCGCCCCAGCTGCACCTGGTCATCGCCACTCGCGAGGATCCTCCTTTACCGTTGGCCCGCTTACGTGTCCGTGGCCAGTTGACTGAACTGCGCGCCGCCGATTTGCGGTTTACGCCCGCTGAAGCCGCCGAGTTTCTCAACCGGGTGATGGGCCTCAACCTCTCAGCAGAAGACGTCGCCGCATTGGAGACCCGCACCGAAGGCTGGATTGCCGGGACTTCAATTAGCCACAATATCAATGCAGGGACATCAAGACACCACCAGCTTCATCAGATCTTTCACCGGCAGCCACCATTTCGTGCTGGATTATCTCATTGAAGAAGTCCTGCAACAGCAATCCGTAAGCGTCCAGACCTTCCTGCTGCGTACTTCTATCCTTGACCGTCTGTGCGGGCCGCTGTGTGACGCTGTTTTGGGTTGTCTCCTCCGTTTCTGGGCGGGAGACTCTGGAGTATCTCGAGAGTGCCAACCTGTTCATCGTCCCCTTGGACAACGAACGACGTTGGTACCGCTACCACCATCTCTTGACCTGTTCATCGTCCCCCTGGATGACGAGCGGCGTTGGTACCGCTATCACCATCTCTTTGCCGAATTGCTGCGGCAGCGCCTGGGAAAACCCAAAGAATTCGCCGAATTCCACCTCCGCGCCAGCCAGTGGCATGAAGAGAACGGCGACCTGGGCGCGGCGTTTCACCACGCCATCGCAGCCGGGGATTTTGTCCGGGCGGCGGGGTTGGCTGAAGCAGCCTGGCAGGGGATGAATGAGAGTTTCCAGATGGCCGCCTGGCTGGGTTGGGTGAAGAAGCTGCCAGAAGAGGTCATTCGCGTCCGCCCGGTGCTTTGCACCCTGTTTGGTCGGGCATTCACAGATGCGGGCGAACCGGAGGCTAGCGAGTTGCGCCTGCGTGACGCTGAACGATGCCTGGCTGGTTCGGACGTAGCGAACGAAGCGCAGCTTAAGCCGTTGCCTCCGATGATCGCCTTGGCCCGCGCCTACAACGCTCAGGTGCAGGGCAATCTCGCCGAAACGGTGAAATACGCCGAACTGGCGCTCCAAATCATCCCCGAAGATGACTTCGTCCGCCGCGCCCAGGCCGCCAGTATACTGGCGGTCACCAACTGGGCCAGCGGCAACCTCGAGTCGGCCATCCGGGGGATTGGTAATTGGATGGCGAGCATGAGCCAACTGGGCAGTCACGTCTTCGTGGTTGCCAGCGCCTTTGCTCTAGCCGACCTGCTGGTGGGCGTGGGGCGCCTGAGCGAGGCCGAGCGGGTTTATCAGGACTCCTTACATCTGGCCGCCCAACACGGCCCGGAGGCCGAACACATCACTGCCCACCATCATCTCGGCCTGTCCATGATCCACCGTCAGCGGGGAGATGACACCCTTGCCACTCATCACTTGAAACGAGCCGCTGAATTGGGTCTGCAAACCACCCTGGTGGATTGGCTGTACCGCTGGCATGTGGCGCAGGCCCAACTGAAAGAGGCCGCAGGCGATCTGGAAACCGCCCTGGCGCAACTCGACGAGGCCAAATTGGTCTATGTCCGAACCCTCGTGCCTGTCCTGCGCCCCATTGCGGCCCTGAAAGCGCGCATCCATCTCAAACAGGGGCGGCCCGATAAAGCCCGGGCGTGGGCGGCAGAACGCGGGCTTTCGCTGGCAGATGAAGTCAGCTACTTGCATGAGTTCGAGCACCTCACCCTGGCCCGGCTGGAAATCGCCAACCCGCTGGTCAACGCCCTGCTCGCACGCCTGTTGCAGGCCGCCGAAGCGCAAAAGCGCTGGGGCAGCGCGCTCGACATCCTGCTGGTGCAGGCGCTGGCCCACGAGGCGCAGGGCAATCGCCACCAGGCTCTCGCCGCGCTCAAACGTGCCCTATCCATGGCCGAGCCGGAAGACTACGTTCGCATCTTTGTGGATGAAGGCGAACCGATGCGATTGTTGATTGAACGACTTTTGCGCAATCGAGACCATCCTTTGAGCGGTTATGCGGACAAGCTCTTGGCAGCTTTTGCGCCACCCGTTAACAAGCAATCAACAATCAAGAATCCAAAAACAGAAATGGGTGAGCTATTGAGCGAGCGCGAGTTGGAAGTGCTGCGGTTGGTCGCCCAGGGACTCTCGAACCGCCAGATTAGCGAGCGGCTTTTTCTGGCCTTGAATACGGTTAAGGGGCACAATCACAAAATCTTTGGCAAACTGCAGATTCAAAGACGCACCGAAGCTGTAGCTCGCGCCCGCGAGCTTGGTCTGTTGTAGCAGAAACGTCGGTTTGCCCGCAAACCCGGTATCAAGACCTGCACGCAAGCGGTTGATAGAGGCAAAGCCTTAGGGCTTCGACCCTCTCAGCAACCCCAAAACAATACCCCCAAACAGCACTTTAGTTTCTATACGTTAATACCGTATTGCAGATATGCTACTTGTACATTAAGCAAGTGGCACGGACTGTCATGACCGGCCACGAGAGGTACAAGGCGATGTCAAACGAACTCGAACCAAGAACTGATCCAAGTCAACCCGTCGTCTATCAGATCAGGCTCAAGGGCCATCTGGGCTCTCAATGGACAGACTGGTTTGGGGGCCTGACCATCACGCTGGAAGACAACGGCGATACGCTTCTAACCGGCCCGGTGGTCGATCAGGCCGCGTTGCATGGCTTGCTGAAGAAAGTGCGTGATTTGGGCATCCCATTGGTCTCGGTCAGTCCTCTCGAGACAATCCAGGCGGATCAGCCAGAGATCAAATAGCAACTGGACATAGGCTACTTGGAAAGGAGGTTTGCCCTTGATCACATTTCTAGCCCGATTCAGCCCTTGGTAACAGGGTGGCGACCACAATCTTATTCAAGTCCAATTCAATGAAACTGATCGATATCGTTAATAAAGGAGGAGGAAAAATGAACACTAGCAAAATGACCGCCGTAATGAAAGACAAGAAAGTAATCCTATCAACACTATGGATATTTGCAACGTTGAACTATATTTATGCGGATATTTTTACATCATTTTTTGATCCTGAGGCACAATCGGGAACAATGACAATGACTCAAGGGGCTGTGTTCGGATTCGCAATATTAATGGAGACTGCGATTGCTATGGTTCTCCTGTCCCGCGTATTGAAGTACGGAGCAAATCGCTGGGCAAACATTATCGCCGGTATAATACATACTGCGGTTGTTGGCTGGACATTGTTTGGCGAACACCACTTCCTTTTTACATATTTTTTGCATCTATAGAAATTGCCTGTACTTTGTTCATCATCTGGTACGCCTGGAGATGGCGCAACCCTGAAGGTCAGCCCTCATTACAGAATCTAACAAACACAATACCTTCGCCAATCCATTCCTGAACGAGGGTATTGTGTTACTCAAGGAGGCAAAATGAAAGCGATTGTATGCACAAAATACGGGCCGCCGGAGGTTCTTCAGCTCAAAGAGGTGGAAACACCCACTCCCAAGGACAATGAAGTACTTGTCAAAGTTTATGCGTCATCCCTAAACGCGGCTGACCTAGAAATCTTGAAAGGTGTATTTGTGAACCGAATCGCAGCGCCTTTGAGACCAATGCACAAGATACTCGGAACTGATATAGCAGGGCAAATCAGAGAGGTTGGTACGAAAGGTAAAGCAGTTTCAGCCTGGTGATGAGATATGGGGGGACTTATCTTTTCCGCTTGGTTCCGGCGCTTTTGCTGAGTATGTATGTGTTCCTGAAGACGCATTAAGGTTGAAACCGCCCAGTATGACGTTCGAGGAAGCAGCGGCCATACCTACAGCAGGAGTCGTCGCCTTGCAGAATCTTCTTGCTAAGAGACCGATTCAGCCAGGACAGAAGGTTTTAGATTAATGGTGCAGGTGGTGGTGTGGGTACGTTTGCGGTTCAGATCGCAAAGCACTTTGGGGCCGAAGTGACTGGCGTGGACAGTAGGGAGAAACTGGAAATGCTGCGTTTGATCGGTGCCGACCATGTCATTGATTACAATCAGGAAGATTTTACCAAGAATGGACAGCATTATGACCTGATTCTGGACATTGTGGTACGGCGTTGGATTTTCGATTACAGGCGTGCTTTGACTCGCGAGGGAATTGTGGTCATGGTCGGAGGTTCAATGACTCGAGTGTTTCTAAACATACTTCTTGGGAAAATGATGACTGGTAAAAAGAAGATCGGTCGTAGGGGCTTGGAAACCAAATAGAAAAGAAGATTTGAATTTCTTAAAAGAGCTTTTTGAAGCCGGCAAAGTAAAGCCCGTTATTGATAGGTGTTACCCGCTAAGTGATGTTCCCGAAGCTTTCCGGCATCTTGAGGAAGGACTCGCCAAAGGGAAGATTGTCATAACTGTGGCAGATACTAACAAAACCTAACAAAGCGCTGCTGGTCATGGTCTATACAGTTCGAGGCTGAAAGTAAGCTCGTGAGTTCTACCTATTAGTATATGGAATAACAGATATTAAGATGGCTCCAGCTACAATAGCGCAGTGCCGTGGGAAGCACAGAATCTAAAGTAGGAGGAGCCACCGGAGTGAAGAATACCGCAGCCCGGAAGATAAAGCAAGTGCCCGAGGGATATCTTGATTATAGGGATCGACCCTCACAAGAAGAAGCATGCCGCGGTGGCCATAACGCAGGATTTCACCATCCGCGACAGATTCAAGTTCGACAATACCAGAGAAGGTCTGGAGCAATGTCTGTGCGGGTCAGGACAGAGATGGTGAAGTGCGGTTGCCGGGGCGTCATGTTCGCCATCGAGACGGGTGGCCATTACTGGCGAAATGTGGCCTACTTCCTGGACGAGCAAGGCATTCCATTCCGTTTTATCAACCAGTACACGTTGAAGCGGAGGCGGGAGGGAAAGGACCTCAATCACAGGAAGAATGACTATCGCGACAGCGAGGTGGCGGCACAGCTCTTGTGCACCGGGGAGTTCGTTGAAAGTACACTCCCGCAGGGCGTCTATGCGGAGCTACGTACCGCTCACAATGCCTATCGCCGTCTGGTCAAGGAAAGGACCAGAATAACCAATCTGATAAAGGCGCTGCTGGACTGGCTTTTCCCGGAGTTCACCCACGTCTTCAAAGACCCGTGTGGAGTGACCGCTCTGAGTGTACTCTCCACGTGTCCTGTCCCAGGCGTAATTGCCGGGATGACAGAGGATGAATTCATGGCGACCATTGAAGCCGAACACGGCCGCCGGCGTCTGATGCGGAGAAAACTGAAGGCACTCCACCAGGTGGCCAAGGATTCGATCGGCATCGTCGGCTGGTGCCCGATCGGTTGCTTCTGAGATCTCTTTCTTGTGTCAAAAAGCTCGAGCTTATCAAACGGCATATCTCGATCATAGAACGAACCCTGGCCAATCTGGTAGATGAAACAGAGGAAGGCAAATACTTGCTCTCGATAAGGGGACTCAATTACATTGCCGTGGCCGGCTTACTCGCAGAACTCGGCTGCTTCAGATCATACCGGAGCGCCAAGCAAATGATCAAGATGGCCGGCAGTAATCCCACCGAGTCAGAGTCGGGAGGGAAAAGAGCGACCCATACACCAATGAGTAAGCAAGGGACGGCCGGTGCTCAGATACTGTGCCTGGATGTCGGTTATTCCGATGCTGCGATTCAACGCGGATTTCCGTGCTTGGGCGAAGAAGAGGCGAGAGCGGCCGGTCCATGCCAATCCTCTCGGTGGGAGGGAGATCGTCGGAGCTGCACTGAACAGGCTCTTACGTTTGGCATTCGCCCTGGTCAAGAATCAGACTTATTATCAGGCTTCACGACCGGCATGGTCCGCAGCCTAGAATTAGGAGGCATTAACGATACATCAGGTGGGCAGGGAGACGCCGACTGCCTATTTGGGAGCTCAATTGAGCAAACCCGTGTACACAACATGGTGCCCCTGCCCTCCTGGCCAAACCCGTATGAGGTATGATGGGACTCCCTCAGGGAGATAAGCCCGTATCTAACCGCTAATTTGGGAGCCAGGTGAAAAAGGCTGGGGTCTGCCCACCGATGTGCCGACACGAATATAGAAGAGTCCGCTGGAGCTATTGACTTCGGGGATATAGTATGTTGATACCCCAGCTCCAGCCTAAGGGGATTCGAACTCAAGGGACTGGCCGTTGTGGGAACGATGAACACGCACCCAAAGTCATGTCAGCCTTCGAGCTTGGGCATAGTTTGTTCTTTTCCAACAGGGGCCTCCAGTCGCCAGGCTTGTCGGAATGGTCGGCGCCTTCCAACGAGAAGAAGACAAGCACAGCAAGACTGCGAACATATAGCGGAATGTTTGTGGAAGCAGAGGCACGTGCTCAGGGTATAGGTAGGATGCCGCTGGTCGGCTGTTGGAGAACTTGGCAGGAAGCGGCATAGTCAGAGGCAAGCTGGATGTGAACACCGACCAATTGGCGGGCAAGCAGCTTTATCTCAGTTTAGGCTTCGCGGCAAAGGAGTCCCAAATCCGAACAGTGGGAGACGGGCACCAACATCTCGAGTTGGGGATGGAGTTGCCTATCCCAGCTCGAAAACGGTAACGATTGTCCATTGTGTGACTTGACGGCTGGTCACAAGTTTGTTTGAATAATTGCTCATCTAGTGAACCTCAGGCCCTTCCCTAATTTGCGGTGACCGCTGATGCCGTCGCGTTGATAACGATGTTTGATATCCAGGCCATGTTTCGGACTGAGATTTCGTTCTGCGATTCGTTTACAAATAGAGAAGACACGCAGTATGGAAGGCTGTACCGGCAGCAAACAACCTGAGAAAGGCTGATGAAGACCATGTCGAATCTTGAACGCCTTTTCAACCCCCGCTCAATTGCGATCATTGGCGCTTCCTCTAAGGTGAACAACATCGGCCGCGTGATCCTGAAGAACTCTTTGGCTTCAGGAAGGAATATTTACCCGGTTCACCCCGACGAAACGAATATTCTTGGCTGTGCTGTTGTTCGAAGCATTGCAGACTTGCCCGATGAAGTAGACCTGGCCGTCATTACCACCAATGCGCTCAACGCCGTACAAGCCGCAGAGGCCTGCGGAAGGAAGGGAATCCCTTTTGTGATAGCTCTGGCCGGCGGATTCAGCGAGGCAGGCGCAGAGGGGCAAGATCTTGAGAAGCGCTTGCACACGATCGTCGAGCGGTATAATACTCGAATCCTGGGGCCAAACACACTGGGCATATTCGCTCCCCAGGAGCGATTGGACACTGTCTTTGTAGAACACGGCAACCGGGCGCTGGGACTGGGCGGCAGCGTTGCGTTCATCTCCCAAAGTGGATCTGTTGGCATTGAGTCACTCGGAATAGAGAGCAATATTGGTTTCGGTCTTCGGGCCTTCGTTGGGCTCGGAAACAAGATAGACCTCGACGAAGTCGATTTTCTCAACTATTTTGCGGATGAACCGAACACTAATTGTCTGGCTCTGTACACAGAGTCTTTTTCAGATGGCCGTGCCTTTCTCAAAGCAGCCAATCGAGTGTCCTTGAAGAAGCCGGTAGTGCTGCTGAAATCCGGACGCACCGCAACAGCCGCCGCCGCTGTCTCTTCTCACACCGGCAGGTTAGCCGGTAAAGATCTCATCCTGGACGGATTGTTCAGGCAGTTTGGAATCCAGCGAGCCTTCGACGAGGAACAACTATGCGACGCTGCTCGAATCATGGCAGCAAGTCGGCTCCCCAAGGGCAATAGAGTGGCTGTGATGTCTCCAGCTGGTGGCTATGGGGTGATGGCAACCGATGAAATCGAGACTGGAAATGGCACGCATCTGGTAATGGCAAAGCTCTCCCCGGAAACCGAGAATGCAATAAGTAAGACGTTGCCCGGTTTCGCCTCCGTTCACAATCCTGTTGACCTTACCACAGCGGCCACCGACGACATTACTGCTGCTGTCCTCTCAGACCTGATAAAAGACAGCGGAGTCGATATTGTACTGGTGGTTGCCTTTTTCGCTCCGATGGGCATGAGTGACGGCCTCATTCGCAAAATGGCAGGGATTCTGCAGGAGAGCGAAAAGCCTATAGTTGTAGTTTCTCAGTTTGGTCCTTTTACCAATGGTCATATCAGCCGTTTTTTCGATTACGGAGTGATCGCCTATCCCAGTGTAGTCCGCAGCGTGCGCGCCATCCGGTCGCTGGTAGAACGTGCCTGGATAGTGAAAAGGTTCACAGAGTGAGTCGATCAGACATCACAAGCACGTGCGGTGCTTTGAATGGCATAGAGATGTCTCGCAGGAAGGCTCAGATGATTCTGGAAGGATTTGCGAATGAAGAGTGACCTTATCAAACGGGGCCTTGAACGTGCACCGCACCGGGCACTACTGCACGCGCTCGGGTGTGATTCATCCGATTTCGACAAGCCGTTTGTGGGGATCGCCAACAGTTTCACCGAGATTGTTCCCGGCCACATGCATCTACGCCGCCTGGTTGAGGACGTCAAAGCAGGCATCAGGGAGGCGGGTGGGGTCCCCTTCGAGTTCAACACTATCGCTGTCTGCGATGGCCTGGCCATGACCCACGACGGAATGAGATTCAGTCTACCCAGTCGAGAGCTGATCGCAGACTCGGTGGAGATCATGGCCAACGCTCACGCTTTTGACGGCCTTGTGTTCATGCCTAACTGCGATAAGGTTGTTCCGGGGATGCTGATGGCGGCAGTGAGAGTCAACCTGCCTGCAATCTTTGTCAGTGGAGGGCCGATGCTGGCCGGAAGGTTACGCTCGTCAGGGGCAGTTGTGGACGCGACGCAAGTCCTTGAGGGCGTCGGCCGTGTTGCCGCCGGCACCATGACTGAAGACGAGCTTCTTGAACTTGAAGAATGCGCCCAACCAGGCTGTGGCAGCTGTGCAGGCCTGTTCACGGCAAATACAATGAACTGCCTCACGGAAGTGCTGGGTCTGGGGTTACCTGGAAACGGCACCGTACCCGCCGTGGCGGCAAAGAGGCGCAGGCTTGCCAGGCAAGCGGGATACAGGGCAGTGGAATTGATCAGGGATCAGGTAGCCGTGCGTGATATATTGACGTCCGACTCTGTTTTCAACGCTTTCGTAGTTGATATGGCTCTGGGCGGGAGCACGAACACCGTGCTGCATTTGCCTGCAATTGCCAACGAGGCAGGCATTCCATTCCCCCTTTCGACAATAAACCAGATCAGCCAAACCACGCCTCAATTGTGCAAACTGAGCCCTGCCGGGTCCTACCACATCGAAGACCTGGATAGGGCCGGTGGGATTCAAGCCCTAATGAAGCAACTGAAGGATTATCTCAGGCTGAAGCCGAGAACTGTCATGGGTACAACCGTGGAAGAGAGCATCGGCAAAGCCGTGGTGGCCGATGAGGACGTAATCCGCAGTCCGAAAAGCGCTTACTCAGCGACTGGCGGTCTGGCGATCCTTTTCGGCAACCTTGCGCCGGACGGAGCCGTCGTCAAGAAGGGGGCAGTAGCCCCCGAGATGATGGTGCACGAAGGCCCCGCGAGAGTGTTCGATTCTGAACAGACGGCGACGAGCGCCATTATTGCGGGAAGCATCAAGCCCGGCGATGTCGTTGTCATCCGCTACGAAGGACCGAAGGGGGGGCCGGGAATGAGAGAGATGCTTGGTCCGACCTCGATACTTGTCGGGATGGGACTCGACAAAGAAGTTGCGTTAGTAACAGACGGCCGTTTCTCAGGTGTGACTCGTGGGGCGGCCATAGGCCATGTTTCCCCTGAGGCCGCATCAAGAGGGCCGATTGCTGCCTTGAGGGAAGGGGACACAATCAGCATTGATATTCCAGGGGGAAGGCTTCAGGTCAACCTGAGCCAATCGGAGATTTCTCGTCGACTCAATGAGCTTGCTGATTTCAAACCCACCGTAACGACCGGGTACCTGGCTCGATACGCAAGCCAGGTTTCTTCAGCTTCTGAGGGAGCGGCATTCAGACGAAGTGAGACTCCCTAGCCGGAGCAAGGGGACGTCGGAGGCAGCGGATTCCCTGAATCCGTCGATGTGGTGATGTGCTCGCTTCAGCCATTAGCTGATCTCTGAATTGGCGAACTCTCTGTGATCTCTATTCCGGTGCCGTCAGGGTCCTTCACGAAGAAACGTCTGACTCCCCTTACCCCCACCGCTGGCTCACTAATGAAATCGACGCCATTCCTTTGCAGCAGATTCGCTGCTTTCGCGATATCTTTCACCTTCAGCGCAAAGTGCTTCACTCCCACGGTGCTGAGGTCAGTCTCCGGGGTCTTTCGATAGTCCGGGAGTGGCGATACATTCGCGAGTTCAAACATCTCGATCGCAAAGCCCGCCAGATTCAAGAGTGCCACTTTTCCCCGCTGGCCTGGCAGCTCGACGACTCGTTCACAAATGAAGCCGAAGTTGCCTTCATAGAATTTGATGCTCGTAGCGAGATTCGAGACGCTGACCGCCACATGATCGATCAAAAATTCGCTGTCTGTTCCGAGGTTGCTTTCGCGATTGCTCAAGTCCTCACCCCTCTCTTGCCGTGCTGCACTTCTTCGGAAACAGTGTATGAATGGTCCGACAGGACGTCAAGCCAAACTCATTCGGCGAGAAACCAGCCAAAGACGCCTTCGATCTGGGCGGTTGGCAAAGAACCACGGTGGGAGCGACTGGGCGTGGTCGTCACTGCGTCACAGGTACATAAGCCACGGCTCCACGATGATGCCGCAGTCAAGGACATCTTTGTTTGAGAGGAGGGCGAGGAGCATTCAAGCTGACGTCCTGAGTCCCTCTGCGACCGGATGCGTTGGGGGCTATGGCACGACCCGGAAAGCATCCACTTTTGGATGTCGAAAAGTCACCACGGCTCCACCAAAGGGGACGATACCTAGAACTCCTCCAGGAAGAGTCTTTCCAATAGCCTTTGCCTGGTCCACTACGGGTAAGACTTCACATGCCAATCTGTAGACTGTGCTTTGATTCCAAGGTTCATTCTCGAAATCTACTTTGACTTCAATGTATTACACACTTGACAATTAGTATATCATAGAATACTATATGTCTTACATAGGATACTCAGGCTGGCATGAGGAGGTAGTACTATGGCACCACTTCAAAAAAGAGCTTTATACGGGCTTATCTTCGGCATCGCCTGGGCTATCGCGATTGTCATGGTCTTCATTCTCAAGGGAGGCGCCACCGCCTTCGATACAGACCAGGCTTTCCGGCTGATTATGGACGGTATCTGGGTTGGCGGGCTCATCGTGTATTTGGTCCTGTTTTATCCGATACTCCGCAAACCTAACCTGGTGGATGAACGCGATAAACTAATTTACGACCGTTCGCCGCGAATACAATGGCTGGCCGTCATCTTTACTCTGGTAGCCTGGACTATCGGGTTGAGTGAAGGGTTCCGCGGCCAGGGAGTACCTACCGTTTTCCTTTATGTGATGTTCTTCACTATCCTCTGTGTTAGTGCAATCGCCCAGTGTATCGGCATTTTAGTCGGCTACTGGAGCATGAACCGCAATGGGTAGGATCAACAACAGGATTAGAAGACTGCGATTCGACCATCATGAAATGACTCAGCAGGAACTGGCCGAAAAAGTTGGCTGTACCCGTCAGACCATCATCGCATTGGAGCAGAACAAGTACATTCCCTCGATAGAACTAGCTTTCAGAGTGGCGAAGGCATTTAGGGTGCCCCTTGAAGAAGTCTTTCAATACGAAGAATGATTGATGACCAAGGCCCAGCCCATGGCTAGCACATTTCTGGCACATTTTGGACACTTTCTTCCGCCTAACGGGATTCGAACTCAAGGGCCTGTCCGTTGTGGGAGCGCCAGGGCCGGCGTCAGGCAAGGGCAGGGCGGCCAACGGCCCGCTCCTACAGATAGTTACTTGTTTGGCACTCGAGATGACGAGCTGAGGGTGACGGCTAGGGTTTCGTTTGTTTTACCCATTTGCCCGATGCTAGAATGGCGTTGATGGAAGACTATATGAGGCAGGCTCTAGCGCTTGCTAGACTCGCCTTGGGACAAGTCAGTCCAAACCCTGCCGTCGGCGCTCTGATCGTCAAAGACGGTGAGATCGTTGGCCAGGGTTATACGCAACCTCCGGGTGCTGCCCACGCCGAGATTGTCGCCCTTCACCAGGCTGGAGATAAAGCCCGCGGAGCGACAATGTATGTCACTCTGGAGCCCTGTTGTCATTTTGGGCGCACTCCTCCATGCGCTGATGCTATAGTCGCCGCCGGGATCGCCGAAGTCCATATGGCGATGATTGACCCCAACCCTAAGGTATCCGGAAGGGGGGAGGAGGAGCTTCAAAGGGAAGGCATCAAGACCAGTGTTGGTGATCACGAAGAGGAAGCGCGTACCATCAACGAAGCGTATATCAAGTACATCAAGACTGGGATTCCGTTCTTGACCGCCAAGTTTGCCGCCAGCCTCGACGGGAAGATCGCCACAAAGTCAGGCGACTCGAAATGGATCACGGGTCCTGAAGCCCGGAAGTATGTGCATTACTTGCGTTACACAAGCGACGCGATTATGGCTGGGGCCAACACGATCATAGTCGATAATCCCCTGCTCACCTGCCGTTACGCCGGGATAGGCGGGGCAGTGAAGAATCGACAGATTCGTGTGATCGTGGATGGGCTTGGCAGAACACCACCTGATTCGCGCATTTTCGGCGAGCCAGGCAAGGTGCTGATCGCTATCGGAAGGTCGGTCAGCACCGATGTGAAGAACAAGCTCGTCGGAGCCGGCGCCGAGCTGCTTGAGTTTCCCACTGCTGCCGGCAGAATTGACGTCGCTGAGCTCCTTGAGTCTTTGGGCAAGAGGGAAATCACCAGCGTTATGGTTGAAGGGGGAGGCCTCCTTCTAGGCTCTCTCTTTGACGGAGGCCTGGTAGACAAAGTGGTCGCTTTTCTTGCTCCCATGATAATTGGGGGTGAGCACGCCATACTATCGGTCAGCGGCAAAGGCGCGGATAAGGTTGCGGATGCTCCCAGACTCGAACGACTTGATGTTGAGAGGTTGGGCGACGACTTAATGGTGAGCGGTTACGTTCACGGACGTCGATAGATCATTGCCCGGCCATACTCCATTGTCATCAGATGTTTACAGGTATTATTGAAGAAGTAGGAACGGTAAGACTCGCCCAGCCGAGGAAGCTCGTGATAGCCGCGGACAGGGTGCTGAACGGCATGGATTTAGGGGCAAGCATGGCGGTAAACGGAGTCTGTCTTACCATAACGACTCTGGATTCCCATTCCTTCACGGCGGATGTGATGCCGGAGACTTTGCGACGCTCCAATCTGGGGAGGCTGAGGTCCGGAGACCCCGTCAATCTGGAGCGTCCCCTCGCACTCAATGGGTGGGTGGGAGGACACCTTGTGCAGGGCCATGTTGATGCCACTGGCAAGGTAGCCTCGCTTGCGACTGAAGGCGAAGCCATGCTCATGCGTTTTGAGGCCCCTGCTGAAGTTCTGTATTACATCGTCGAAAAAGGTTTCATCACTGTGGATGGGATCAGTCTCACGGTCGCCGCCAGAGATGAGACATCGTTTCAGGTTTCCGTGGTCGAGCACAGCCGTCAGCACACAACACTAGATCATAAGAGCATCGGCGATTTGGTCAACCTTGAGGTGGACATAATCGCCAAGTATGTTGCCCGTTTTACCACAACCAAGAGCCCGGGTATCACCCTCGATTTTCTCAGAGAACAAGGGTTCGGCGTCAACTGAAGCCAATGCGGAGATGCAATGCCATTAGCCACAATTCCAGAGGCAATTGAAGACATAAAGGCGGGGAAATTCGTCATCGTTGTCGATGACGAAGACCGCGAAAATGAGGGCGACCTTGTGATGGCCGCCGAAAAGGTTACTCCCGATGCCATCAACTTCATGGCCAGGTACGGGCGCGGCCTCATCTGCGTCCCTTTGACTGGGCAGCGCCTCGACGAACTCAAAATTCCACCAATGGTGTCGAACAACACCTCAAAGTTCACCACCGCGTTTTCGGTCTCTGTTGAAGCCAGGGTCGGCACAACTACGGGCATTTCGGCTGCCGACAGGGCGAAGACGGTTCAAGTGCTCGTCGATCCCAACACCCGGCCGGATGATTTGCTGATGCCGGGTCATATGTTTCCACTGAGGGCGAAGGAGGGCGGGGTTCTAGTCAGGGCGGGACAAACCGAAGCATCCGTCGACCTCTCCCGACTGGCAGGGCTGTCTCCGGCGGGCGTTCTTTGCGAGATCATGAATGAAGATGGCACCATGGCCAGGATGCCGCAATTGGAGGAAGTCGCCAGAAGGTTCGGTCTCAAGATTGTGAGCGTGGCGGATCTGATAGCATATCGGCGTCGCCACGAGAAGCTTGTGCATCGAGTGGCCGAAGCCAAGCTGCCGACGAAGTTCGGCGAGTTCAAGGCAATCGCCTATAAGAGTGACGTTGACACTGATGAACACCTCGCCCTGGTAATGGGTGACCTTACTAATCAGGCTCCGGTGCTCGTGCGTGCTCACAGTGAGTGCCTGACTGGCGACGTTTTCCGAAGCATGAGATGCGACTGCGGTGAACAGCTGGATAAAGCGATGGAGATGATCGCCAAGGAAGGTCGCGGGGTCGTGATCTATATGAGGCAGGAAGGTCGCGGAATCGGCTTCCACAACAAGATTCGCGCCTATGCTTTGCAGGACAAGGGATTGGATACCGTGGAGGCCAATATTGCGCTGGGTTTTCCAGCCGATCAGCGCGATTACGGCATCGGCGCTCAGATCATGGCTGACCTGGGGCTTCGTGATATACGCTTACTCACGAATAACCCGAAGAAGCGGATTGGGCTGGAATCGTACGGTCTAAAGGTTGTGGAGACTGTCGCAATCGAGTGCGAGCCAAATCCCAGCAACTTGTTCTATCTCCAGACGAAGAAAGAAAAGATGGGCCACACTCTTGAGCTTCCAAAGGCTCCCCGCAAGAAGTCTGACAAGTCCTGACAGGCTTCGTCGCAAGGTCAAAAGGGGCACATAAACGTGCCCCTTTTCTGTTTCCGAAACACGGGTGGTTCGCCCTATCTGTGGGGCACCCGACCCTCGAGCGCATAGATTTGGACGGTCGACGGACTGCGGGACTACTCAACTACAAAGGGAGTGACTTGATTGTGAAGGTTTGTGCTGGAAACAAGCCTGACTGAGATGTAGTTGTCGGTGAGCCCGGTCCATGCTCCGTTAGAGTCTCTATTCTCCCAGAGAACGGGTCGGGTCACGCCTCGCAGCGATGCTCGAAATCCTTCGACGCTCTGCTGGGCCAGGTCCAGCATCGCCTTCTTGCGTTGCCCCTTTATCCTCTCGTTGACGTGGTTCGGGAGAGATGCAGCCTCGGTCTCGGGCCTTGCCGAGAAGGGAAAGACATGGATTCGGGCGAATCCAAGCTCTCTGCAGACGCTCATCGTCTCAGCGAAGTCCTCTTCCGTCTCTCCAGGGAATCCGACGATGACGTCCGTGGTTACGGCGACCCCCTGGATTTCGGCTCTGATTCGGGCCAGTGCTTTGGCGTAGGATTCGACGGAGTATCGTCGCCTCATCGCCCGGAGCACTCGATCGCTTCCGCTCTGCAGTGCCACATGAAAGTGGGGACACAGTCTCGTGTTTTTCCATAAGGAGAGTAGAGAGGGTGTGATTTCCTGTGGTTGCAGCGAGGATATCCGTACTCGGCAAGCGTCCGTTTCCCGCAAGACGATGTCCAACAGGGCTTCGAGGTTAGTATCGCCGTCGCTATACGCCCCGATTTCGGTCCCTGTAACGACAATCTCCTTGAAGCCGTGTGCCACACGTTCCTGGACTGAAGCAATCACATCGTTCGCGGGTACGCTCCTGGGATGGTTTCGGACCTTGGGGACTATGCAGTAGGCACACGCGCCGTTGCACCCGTCCTGTATTTTGATAAACGACCTGGTCCTTCCGGGATTTGCATGCTGTTTCGTCGTTCGTACCGCATTTGACATGAGATTGCGAGTCAGTGTTGCGGCTAAGCTCGTTTTCCCTCCGTTGGGGATCACAAGTTCGACGCCTGTCAGCATGTTGATACGGGCTTGATCTCGTTGTGCGTAACACCCTGTGACGACTATGTGTATCCGAGGGTTTCGCCTGTGAGCATTTCCAATCAGGTGCCTGGCCTTAGAGTCGGATTCCGCAGTCACCGAGCAAGTGTTGAGCAGGTATGCATCAGCCAGTCTTAAGTCAGAGATGACCTCCCACCCCAGATGAACAAAATCGATGGCCATCGATTCAGTCTCGGCCTGGTTGAGTTTGCAGCCAAGGGTGTCGAGGACGATTTTCACGTGCAGCAATTGTGGGTGGCTAAAGAGTCCAATGCTGGTCGGCGCCGAGTCGTCTGAGATTGACTCACGCTCAGCAAATCAATTATACTTTTTGAAATTGTCTTCGGGCAAACATCTCCTTTTCCTGGGTGGAAGTGCAGGAGGAAGATTGATCGATCAGCATTCCAAGAGAGTTGTTGTCACCGGCATGGGTGCCGTTACTCCTTTGGGTCTTACTATGGCTGCCACATGGGAGGGTCTCATAGCTGGCAAATCGGGAATAGCCCGGATCACTCTCTACGATCCAACGCTTTTGACGACGAAGTTTGCGGGCGAAGCGAAAGGGTTCGACCCCACGAATTACATGGGGCGAAAGGAAGCCCGGCGTATGGACCGGTTTGCACAGTTGGGAGTGGCAGCTGCCAAACAGGCTATTGAAGATGCTCACCTGGTCGTTGATGCTACCAACGAGTGCGATATCGCCGTGGTCGTCGGGAGCGGCATCGGGGGATTGACTACCCTTTACGAAGAGACGAAGGTATTGGTAGAACAAGGCCCTGACAGGGTCAGCCCATTCCTCGCCCCCATGATGATCTCCGATATGGCCGCAGCACAGATTTCCATTAACCTGGGGATCAAAGGCCTGAATCTTTGCACGACGTCAGCCTGTTCGAGCAGCGCCGATGCCATTGGCGTTGCCACGGAACTGATCCGTAGAGGAGATGCGGACGCTGCGCTGGCTGGTGGTGCTGAGGCTATCATCAATCCCATCGGCATCACTGCTTTTAACGCACTGAAAGCAATATCCGAACGCAATGACGAACCTGAGCGGGCATCAAGGCCTTTCGACGCAAAACGTGATGGGTTCGTCATTGGAGAGGGTGCATGCATCCTCGTTCTTGAGTCTCTCGATCATGCACAGCTGCGGGGCGCGAAGATACTTGCCGAGGTTATCTCCTACGGAGCGACTGCTGATGCCTTCCATATGACCCAGCCCGAGGAGAACGGCGAGGGAGCGGCAAGGGCTATGCAGGCGGCTTTGCGGAAAGCGGCCCTCACGCCGAAGGACATCGATTACATTAATGCTCACGGTACGTCGACCCAGCTCAACGACAAGATGGAAACCAAAGCCATTAAGGCGGTCTTTGGCGAGCAGGCCTATAAGATACCGATCAGTTCAACCAAGTCTATGCTCGGCCATCTAATTGGAGGAGCTGGAGCGATAGAAGCTGCGATCTGCATTGACACTATCCTCACCGGAATCATCCCACCGACGATTAATCTGGAGAACCCTGATCCAGAATGCGATTTGGACTACGTCCCTAACGTTGCCAGAAAGGCGAACGTCGGCATGGCGCTCTCCAATTCATTCGGGTTTGGCGGCCATAATTCGGTTCTGATATTTGGCCGGTTTATCGCTTCCTAGTGGGGAACGAACATGCAGGGCACTCGGGGCATCCTCGGTGACCGCTGCGAATCTACCGTGGTTCTAGAGCTGGCCGCCCTGAGGAAGGGCGCTTGAGCCGAAGTCGCTGGAATGTCCTGCCATCGCCACCCAACCTCGCCGTTTTTATCTCAGCCGGGTTTTCGCCCGTACTGTCGCGCATTCTCTTTCATCGAGGCATAACACATCCGTCCCAGGTTGACGACTTCCTTGAAGCGGATTCCCGTCTGTCCGGCGATCCTTTTCTGCTCCCCTCGATGGACCGAGCCGTAGCTCGCCTCTATCGCGCCATGCTCAGCGGTGAGAAGATCGCTGTGTTTGGCGATTTCGATACAGACGGCGTGACATCTACCGCCCTGATGGTCCAGGGGCTTGCTCTTCTCGGTGTCGACGCTATTCCCTATATTCCGCACCGGATGACCGAGGGGTACGGACTTAAGTTGGGAGCGCTGGAGAGTCTCCGCAAACAAGGAGTCAGCCTGGTCGTCTCCGTTGACTGCGGCGTAACGGCCTTGGAAGCGGTTAAGAGGTCGAAGCGGTTCGGCCTCGACATCATAGTGACTGACCACCACGTGCCGCTCGCGGATATCCCTGATGCCGTGGCGGTCGTTGATCCCAAGCTGCCGTCTTCGGCTTATCCCTTTTCCGATCTTTCGGGAGCGGGGGTTGCACTGAAGGTTATGCAGGCCTTGTTTTCCTCTCTGGGCAGGAAGGATGGACTGGACCAGGTTCTTGACCTTGTCGCTCTGGGCACCGTCGCGGACGTGGTGCCTGTTCTCGGTGAGAACCGCTTTCTAGTCAAAGAAGGCCTGGCGAGGCTCAATGGCTCGGCACGGGTTGGTGTCAGAGAGCTTGCTGTGACTTGTGGATATGAAGACAAGACCATCGATACCGGGAGTATCTCGTGGGCCCTAGCGCCCCGTCTTAACGCTGCCGGCCGCCTCGAGCATGCCATGTCCAGCTACCGCCTTCTGATGACTCAATCAAGTGAAGAAGCACGCGAGCTGGCGCAATGGCTTCACAAGAAGAATTCCGAACGGCAGGACCTGACGGCAAAAGCGATGCAAACGGCCAGAGGCAAGCTCGAGGCTGGAGTACCCGCCGTGGTGATTGGTGATGATGATTTTCCTATCGGCATTTGCGGGCTCGTCGCTGGAAGGTTGTGCGAAGAGACCTATCGTCCAGCAGTAGTCGCCAGAACTGGTGAGAAGCTTTCCAGCGGAAGCTGTCGCAGCATTCCTGAATTTAACATAATCAATGCGATGACCCGCTTTCAGGCCGAGGTCGGCGGTCTCGTGAACTTCGGGGGACATGCTCAAGCAGCCGGGTTTACGTTGCCCACTGGAGATCTGCCGAAGCTGCGCGATTTCTTGTGCAAGCTGGCCGAAGAAGAGCTGGCAGGCGCTGATTTGCGACCCCGGGTGGACGTGGACGCTGAAGTCAAGCTCTTCGACCTTGGTGGAGACGTCTTTCCGACTATCCAAAAACTGGAGCCGTTCGGGGAGGGCAATCCTTCCCCAACGTTCCTCAGTCGCCGCGTCCAGGTTGTCGAGCACAGGACCATGGGCAAGGGTGATCATCTGACCTTGAAGCTGAAGCAGGGCGGCGTCGTCTGGAATGCGGTGGGTTTTGGCCTTGGTAACCAGGATGCAGCATTACCCCAGACCGTCGACATCGTGTACAACGTTGAGGTCGACCACTGGAATGGCTCCGCCAGGCTGCGGCTTAACATCGTCGACTTTGACCGGAGCAATTAGGAAGCAAGTGGAAGATCTGGTCTTTGGCCGCAATCCAGTCCTCGAAGCCCTTCGGGCTGGCCGTGCTATTCGCAGGCTGCTGCTCGATGAAGGTGCAAGGGATGAGCCCAGGCTGGAGGAGATAGCCCGGCTTGCTCAGTCGCAGGGAATTTCGTTGGAAAGAGTGCCGAGGCGTGTTCTCGATGAAAGGTCCTCCAACGGCGTCCATCAGGGAGTTCTTGCTTTCGCTGAATCAAGACCTGCGCTCGATATCTTCGACCTCGCTGACGAGACAACGAAGAGACATGAACCAGCGCTCTATGTCGTCCTCGATGGCATCGAGGACCCCCATAACCTGGGGGCGATCCTTCGTACCGCCGATGCGACGGGCGTTCATGGGGTGGTGACCCGCTCGCGCAGAGCCGTCGGGCTTACCCCGGCGGCGATCAAAGCAGCCGCGGGGGCCGCCGAGTACATCCCCGTCGTCGAGGTGGTCAACATCGCTCAATCGCTTGATGCCCTGAAGAAGAACGGCATCTGGGTCGTCGGCGTAGATAGCACCGCAACCGAGAGTTATCTGAGCATCGACTACAAACCGCCTACCGCTATAGTAGTCGGGGCGGAGGGTCAGGGCCTTTCGTCTCTGGTGAAGAAGAAATGCGATTTCCTGGCCTCGATCCCTATGCGAGGGAGGATTCCCTCGCTTAACGCTTCGGTTGCCGCCGCTGTTGTCCTCTACGAAGCGCTGAGACAGAGGACGGCCTGAGCCCAGACCCAGCGCCAGGCCACAATTCGAGCCCCGCTTGTTTTACTCTTCAGGAATGCCTATCTCGTCGAGAATCCCAGCAGCCCTTCCAGAAGAATCTTCGCTGCTTCTTTATCGAGCGGCTGGTTGTTGTTGCCGCATTTGGGGGATTGGATGCAACTCGGACAGCCGTCCTGACAAGGGCATTCTTTGATGTTCTTCAGAGTGGCGTCCCACAGCGTCTCGATGATTTCGTATCCTCTCTCGGCAATGCCCACCCCACCAGGGTGCCCGTCGTAGATAAAGATCTCCGGCTGCCCGGTGTCCGCGTGCAGCGGAGTCGAAACGCCACCGATGTCGTTGCGGTCACAGAGCGCGAATAACGGCAGGATCCCTATCGCCGCATGCTCGGTGGCGTGAAGTCCTCCGGCAAAGTCCAGCTGTTCTTTGTCCACCTTTTCGATGGCTGCCGCAGGCAGGTCGAACCAAAGCGCGACCGTCGGAAATTGCTGGGGTGGCAGGGTCAGCGGCTCTTCTCCCAGTGGATCCTCGGTGTACTGCGCCTTCTTCCTGAATCCGGTCACGGTGGTGGTCACCTGGACCTCGCTTAGAGAGACCCTGGTTCCTCTGCTGAACTTCTGGCGTAGGTCTTGAGAATCCTCAGGTCGGTGAGTTCTTTCGTCTGCGTGTAGTAGTTGACGCTCGTCGGGTGAGCGTAGGCAGTGTGACCGGCAAGGTCCAACTCTTTGACAAGGTAGGGCTGGCCCTGATGCAGGTAGACTGCACCAGCATGAATCTGGAAGAAAGCGACACTCGATTCCACGGTCTCGATGAGAGATCCGCTGTCCGAATCGATGAGCTTGTAGTTCTCGCCTGATGCCGAGCGTATGGAGATGGCTTGAGCCGGGTAGGCTATGCTCGGCGCCAGATACCACCTCCCCTGCCTCTCGCGGATGACCCCTTGCTGTTCCAGCTCCGACCGCTCCTGGGCAAAGCTGTCGCCGAAGTACCTCTGGTCCGATGGTATCAGCGGTCTTTCCCATGAGGCACATAGCAGATGAGCCCTCAGAATATACGGGTTTTCCGGGTTTACCAGGGCGTTCTCGAAACTTTTTCCGAAGAAGCTCTCTGGATACCGCATGAAATACTGATCAAGGGGGTTGTTAAGGCCGATGAGAAAACTGAGGGCCTTCTTTCGTCTCCTCCCGCTCCTCCCCGCCTGCTGCCAGGTGCTCGCGATGCTGCCGGGGTAGCCGGTCAGGACCGTCGCATCCAGGTCGCCGATGTCCACTCCGAGTTCAAGCGCCACGGTTGCCACCACGCCGATGAGTTGCCCGCTGAACAGCTCTCGCTCGATCTTCCGTCTGACTTCGGGGAGGTACCCAGCCCGGTACGCTTTGACGCGCGTTGCCATCTCCGGGCTTACCTTCTTGAGCTTGTCGCGTGAATAGGTGTAGATCACCTCTGTCAAGCGGCGAGTGCGTGCGAAGGTCAAGGTCCTTATCCCGTTCTTGACCAGTTCGGTGAACAAATCGATGGCTTCGCTGTTGGCGCTGCCGCGAGTAGACCTGGATTCACCGACGAACGGAGGATTCCAGAAAACGAAGTCTTTCCCGCCGTGCGGCGAGCCGTCGTTGTCCACCAGTTCGAACGGCAGGCCTGTCAGCCGTTCGGCGTGGTCTCCGGGGTTGGCGATAGTCGCAGAACAAAGAATGAACTGCGGCCTTGCGCCATAAACATCGCACATCCGTCTCAGGCGGCGTATCACGTTCGCCACGTGAGAGCCGAAGACTCCCCGGTATGTGTGAGCCTCGTCGATGATTACGTATTTCAGGTGGCGCAGAAAGCGGGCCCACATTTGATGGTTCGGCAGTATGCCCACATGCAACATATCGGGATTTGTCAGTATTATCCGGGCCTTCTTCCTGATCTCGGCGCGGTCCATGGCCGGGGTATCGCCGTCGAAGGTGGCAAACTCGTTAGCATCGAGAATGCCCGGGCACGCCAGTTCGCCCAATGCGCGTACCTGGTCCTGGGCCAGGGCTTTGGTCGGGAAGAGATACATGGCACGGCCGTCGGACGAGGAGGCTTCGAGGAACTGCTGGAGTACGGCTACGTTGTAGCAGAGGGTCTTGCCGCTTGCACTCGGCGTTGACACCATGACGTTGTGTCCCTGCCTGGCCAGATTCACGGCCGCAGCCTGGTGCGAGTAGAGTGACTTGATCCCGCGGCCTCTGAGGCACTCCACCAGGGCTTTGTCCAGCGGCGCCTCGAGCTCTCCGAAGGAGGGGGCCCTTGCGGGTATCCGCTCAAGGTGGACCGCCTGGCCTTTGTAGTCAGGTAAAGCGAGAAGGTAGTCGAGGAATTCTGAGGCTTCCAAACGGCGGTCCTTATCGAACGGGACGCTTACGAATGCTGACTCGAGGCCGGCCCTTCAGTCTTCGGCACCATCGCCGAACGCCGTGAACAGTTCTATCTTGTAGTCGAGCATTTCAGCTTCGGGATGGCTGTCATTGATGAAGTCGACGACGTGCGATAGGACCTCGTTAGCGTGCCGGCTGTCGTTGCTGACGCAGGCAACCCCCAGCGTGATCGCCTTCCAGGCATCGTTGTCATCGACCTCAGCGATGCTGACGCTGAACTTGTTCTGCACGCGGGCGATGATCGATTTGACGACCTGGCGCTTGCCTTTGAGGGACTCGTTTTCGGCGAGGCGAAGTCTGATGTTGCAGAGACCGACTTGCATCTTGTCCTGAGTGTTCGAGTTTTGGGCCATTATAGCACGAGCCGGAGAGCGCCGGGACCGCGACAGGTGCCCAAATGAATATAATAGACCAGGGGTTAAACCTGTTGGAGGGTCCGTTTTTCCTTGACCACTACGCGACGCCACTCATTGCCAACTCCGCTCAGGCGACCAAAGAGGGCCGTGTCGATCGTGTCCCCAAAGGAGGCCGATGATGTCAGCAGCCATCTCGGGAATTGATCATTCGGAGAGCACCTTTGCGGGGGTCAACAAGGTCCGACTCTTTTCGCAGTCCTGGAAGTCCACAGGCGTACCGTCGCGTGCGGTTCTGGTCATCCTACACGGGTTGAAGGACCATTCAAGCCGCTATGGCGAACTGGCGACTACGATGGCGAAACGAGGCTTTGTGGTATCGTCATTGATTAACACTCGGAGCGGACGTAACCTCCTACTTCTTAGCAGCTTTTCCTATCTAAGAATTGTAATTTAAGTGTTTGAACGGAATCCCACTAGATGCCAATAACTTGCAGAATTCCAGATACCCAGAAAGCCTTCCACCGTAAAGGCGTCCCAGACGCCAGAGAATTCCTCTGTCCAGGTTCTCCAGGACAGCCGAGTCAGACAGCTGTGCTTTGTGAGACTCTGCCTCGAGCGCTTCAAGAACCAGCTCTTTATGGTGGCGGGAAACCAATATCGCGAACTCAGACAAGGAATCAAACGACAATCGACGTGGGTCTTCCGGCATTCCGACCCCCGAGATAACGAGGTTGCCGCCGGTGTCAATTTCAATATCGATATGGTGGTACGCGTTCTTCCCGTGGTGTGCGTAGAGTGTGCTTTTCAACGTCTTCAACCTGTGAAGGAATTATTACCTGTCCCGAGCGTCGCCTTAAGATCTCATCACCGTTCCGGCAACTATTCCTCCCTTGCTGGAACCCGCACAAGGAACAATGGGCCTGTCCGACCCTTCGACATATCCCTTTTGTGGGTGGCTCGGTATTCTGGAAGAGACTTTGTCTACGAGGAACACTCCACTGCAGACTGTGCATTTCATCCTGTATTGAATATCGCTGGGGTTAGCCATGATTTGCCTCCGATAATACCGCCAAGTTTGTCTCTTCCCCTGGAATTCCTATAGAAGTCGCAGTTGTCGTTCGGTGAGACGATGCACAATTTCACCGCTGTTCAGTTTCACACTATAGAGGTGCTGAGTGGGTCGTTGGGGAAGAATCGCTGAAACTGGCTGTGTGACTGCCCTGATTCCAGTGTCCACATGGACAATGTCACCGTACTTTCCCAAGCTCCTGTCGCCCGGTCGCCCCATGATTTCAACCCTGTTACCAATTGCGAGCATCTGGCTACCTCCTAGTTGGAACTACTTGATTTCGGCACGTCTTCTTTGAACGAATCGTCATCCCACTCTCCAGTCTCAATCTTCTCGATAGTGACCTTCACGAAGCTGCCTACTCTTATGTTCTCAAGCTCTCTGATCTCAGAAGGTATTGTGATTCTGCCGCCTTCCATTACCTTGAGAGTGGCGTTGTGCTTTCTCGCCATTTTACTACATATCCTGCCAGAAAATGTATTTCTGATACCTAATTCTACATCCTAGATGTTGGTTGTCAAGTCAGGCAGGACCCGAGGAAGGCTTCCTGCTTTGGAAGCATCGACTCCGAGGCTTTGATGGCTTCGCTTCGCAGCAATCAGGCGCGCGATTGTCAGTTTTGTGAAGTGGCCTTCACTCGAATCGATAATCTCTCGGAGCCAGCTTGCGGAGGGATAGGATTTGTGGGTAGAAACACGATCCTAATTCCAAGCTGTAATCAACAGCATGGTACCGCTATTCGGCTGCTCGAATTGAGTTGGTGGGACTTCCACGTGCTCATATGCTGTCTTCCGTGGCACTTTGTCCGAACACGGGTGGGTCGAAACTCGGGCGGAAACTACTCGTCAGCGAACTCGGCCGGGGCTGCCGCGCTATTTGCCTTGCGGAACTGGGTCTCGTACAGTCTTGTATACAGCCCGCCCCGGGAAAGCAGGTCGGTGTGAGTTCCACGTTCCACAATACGGCCATGGTCAAGCACCAATATCAGATCTGCTGCCAGGATGGTGCTCAGGCGGTGGGCGATAACGATGCTCGTCCTACCAACCATAACGTGCTTGAGGGCTTCCTGAATCAGGGACTCCGACTGGCTGTCAAGCGAACTCGTGGCCTCGTCCAGCACGAGAATACGCGGGTTCTTCAATATGACACGGGCGAGGGCCAGACGTTGCTTTTCACCCCCACTCAGCCGGTAGCCACGCTCACCAACGATCGTGTCATATCCTGAGGGCAGCTCCTTGACGAAGTCGTGAATATTGGCAGCCCGTGCAGCTGCTTCAGCCTCTGACTGCGTCGCGTCAGGTCTGCCGTACAGAAGGTTGACTCGAACGGTGTCGTGGAAAAGGTATGTCTCCTGCGTGACCATGCCTATCTGCTGGCTTAGCGAGGATAGCGTCACATCCTGCAGGTCGTGTCCGTCGATCAATATACGCCCGGAGGTCGGGTCGTAAAGGCGGGGAATCAGGTAGGTTAGCGTCGTCTTGCCAGCTCCGCTCGGCCCGACCAGCGCCACAATGTGGCCCGGTTCGGCCCGGAACGAGATGTGCTCCAGCACTTCGTCATGAATCTGGCAATCCCGCCCGCAGTCTTCTCATCATCACGGCCGCTTTCTGCGCCAGGCCTTTCAGGTGCATCACCCGAGAGAACTGCCCGAACGTCCTGAATCTGGCCGAAGCGCCGCACTTCATGCAGGAGTCCCCTCTGCTGAGTGGTGTAGCGAAAGCCTACATCTGCAAATTCCAGAAGACCATGTACCTCCCGCAGTATATGGGCGTTCTCCTTCTCCACGATTTCGTTGGGCACGTCGAGGACTTCAAACACACGCTCGAAACTCACCATTGACGTGGCGAAGTCGACCGGAGCATTGGTAAGCGTCTGCAGCGAGCCGTATAGACTTCCCAGGTAGACTCCCAGCGCGACGATCGTGCCGATGGTGAGGGTCCCCTGGATCACGAAGAAGCCACCGACGCCATAGACAAGTGCAACGCCTATCGAACTCAGCAGACTTATGCTGGCGAAGAAGATCGATCCGGTTACAGCCCTCCTCACACCTGCATCCCGCACTTCTTCGGCTCGCTGCCTGAATCGCTTGTCTTCATCGGCCGTATGTCCGAACAGTTTGACTAGCAGCGCGCCGCTAATGTTGAGCAGTTCCTGTGCCACTGCGTTCATTCTGGCGTTGAGGTCGAGCTGGCGGCGGACAATGTCGCGCAGGTTCTGTCCCAGCTTACGGGCGGCCAGGAAGAAGAGCGGGAGTATGGCTACGCTAATGAGGGCGAGCCGCCACTCCAAGGCGAGCATGACACTCATCACGACCACAGCCTGAATCAGGCTGGTGACGATGTTGACGAACGTGTTGCTGATAGCGCTCTGAGCGCCGACGACGTCATTGTTGAGACGGCTCATCAGTTCGCCGCTCCTGGTGTGCGTGAAGAACCCGAGAGACATGCGCTGCAGGTGGGAAAACAGGGCTACTCGCAAGTCGCAAGTGACACCCTCTCCAACGCGAGCGTTGATGCGCCGGAGAAACAAGTTCAATCCGCCGGTCAGGAGCGGTATGGTCACGAGGGCGACAAGCAGCAACAGCAGTCGGTGCAAGTCCCGCTCCGGGAGCGTCCGGTCTATCAGATCGCGCAGGATGAGAGGAGTCAGGAGGCCTAGCCCGGTTGTGGCCAGGGTGGTGGCCAACATGACAACAATCCACCACCGGTACGGACGAGCGTATTTCCAAACCCGTCTTAACAATCCCCGCGTGATTTTGGGTTTCTCATCGGGATTGCCTGCACCCATGTGGGAAAATCCGCCGCGCATCATCAACCTAGTCTAGCACGTGCCGCCGTCACCGAGGCTCGAAGGAAATAGGGGCGCTCAAGTGGCGGTGCACAATTTGTGTGGGTTTTCCAGCTAGAACGAGCTTGAGATGATCTTGGTGCCGATGGATACCAGTGGATCGAAGCACCAACAATCCTTTGTGCGGGGCCAAAGTCCGAGTCACGACTCGGGCCGAATCGGGCTGCCGCCCGAAGGGTCAACCCCATTCCTCTCCCGTCTCCTTTACCCCTTTGAAAGGGGCAAAAGGAGAAGCTGAAAGCACCTCCCATTCAGCCTCCCCCAACTTTGGTCTTTATACACTCGATGAACTCTCGGGTGCGCATTGGAAACATGGCTACTCACTACGTGCGTGGACCCAGGAGCAGCGAGGACGCGATTTCGTCTCCTGGGCGGGCGTGGGAGCCCGCCCCTACAAGAAACGCGCAAACGAATCGAGGCGAATTGGGGATTCGTTCGGCGCCCAAAGGGCTGGCATTCTGACGGGGATCCGGACGTCGCAATAATGGTCCAGGGTGGCCTCCAATCTGGCAATATCCCTCCTTTTCCGGACAGTGAAACTGTACCCTTTTTCTTTTCTCCAGCAAGGGTCGGGCGGGAGTGAAGGGGAGGGAATACGGACTGCCAGACGACGCGGATAATAGTGAAAAAGTTGAAACAACCGAGTGTGGGCAGGTCCGGTCCAGGCAGAGGTTGTTTTCGGGAAACAACCTACCAGAATAGGGCAGGGAAGTATGACGAGTGGGACGGGTCGGACGAGTTGGACGGGTCGAATCAATCATGGCAGATCATTAGAACACATGTTCCCAACACTGGCAATAGCTTGTTTGTCGCTGGTTCATGTGCGATGTATGGGATCGAGGCATCCTTGATAAATCGACACAGTGCTATTATCCTATGGCTTGATATGAAGGAAGAGCTTATCGCCCCCTGTGGAATGAACTGCGGTGTGTGCGTCAGTTACCTGGCCATGGTCAACGACCTCAAAGGCAAGGGTTTCAAGAAGTCGTACTGTGCGGGATGCCTGCCGCGTGGCAAGAATTGTGCCTTCATGAAAAAGAGTTGCAGGCTGCTTGGAGACGGACTGGTGAGGTTCTGCTATGAATGCGAGGAGTTTCCCTGCCGCCGGCTGAAGAGCCTTGATAAGCGCTATCGCACCTCTTACCACATGAGCATGATCGAGAACCTCGAACATATCAAGAAAGACGGCATCGGGAAGTTCCTCGAAAACGAGGACTCAAAGTGGCGTTGCCCTCAATGCGGCGGCACGATAAGCTGCCACAACGGTCTGTGCCTCAATTGCAGTCTCGAAGTCCTGCGCCAGAAACCAACCTACCGCTGGGGTTGACCGCCAGTCGCCTGAGTCGACCTCATCGCGGCCGCCTGCTGACGCACGGGAAGGATCTTTTCGCGGTAGATCTTCAGCTCTTCGGCGGTGGGTGGTGTGGTCTCCTTCAGGTCCTTAGAAACCTTGAGGTCCCACCCCGTCTCCGCCCTCACTTTTTCCAGGGTCACCCCCACACCGGCGTGCACCGACTTCAATATCATTTCCCTGTTTTCGAAGGTGTACTCACCCAGGTTCGAAATCACGTCTGATGGTCCTGTGTTCGCTTTCAAGCCGTATTCTTCTCTACGTCCCGGTTTTCCGTCGAAATATCCCGGGCATGTGTTGAAGTCCACCTTCTCCAGGAACCTTCTCTTGTCCTGCTCAAGGATGATGATGGTCCGGCCGCAAAAGCTCATGATGTCGTTCCCACCCCCGCTCCCCGGCCACCGGTGAATCGGGTGCCGGTAGTCCCCCACCACGGTGTCATTGGCGTTGCCGAAGCGGTCCACCTGCCCCGCCCCCAGGAAGCCGGTGCCGATGTGTCCGGCCTGTCCAAGACACATGACATACGCGAGGCCGGACAGCTGATCGGCGAATGCCTGCGACCCCAGTGTGTCGGTGGCCCTGGGGAGGGGGAACATATTCGCCCTCACAATGCCGTTCTCAATGATGATCGTGCAGTTGGGGGCGTGGGTGTACTTCGCCAGCAAGGCGGCTCCCATAGGCAGCCCCACCCCGACGTATACCACTTCATTGTCCCCTATGTGCCTGGCTGCAGACACGACCATCTGCTCTTCAGGTGTGTATCCGGCCTTGTTGTCTAATGTCATATTCAATCCTCCGCTTCAGGGTGTGGCTGTTTGTCAAATTCGAAGCACTATATCCGAAATTCGAAACAAGCACTAAGCGCTAAAAGTCCCAATACGGGGCTCATTCTCAAGTGCTCTTCTTCAGGATCGCTCCGAATATGTTCATCAACTCTGTCGATTCCTGGGCCAGGGCGCTCAACTGTCCTGCGGAGCTGCGAGTCGTGGGGGCCATAATCTCACCAATCCGTACTTTCTGTGGCTTCTTTCCTGCAAATCCGAATTCGATGCACAAAGTCCTTCTGCTGAGACCGTCGTTAGGCTTCTGGGTCAGCCGACCGAGACCGCAGAACGAACGAGTTGGCTGACCAACTCGAAATTCACCGTGTTCTTGGGGAGGGAATTGCACAGTGGGATCACCCCTTGTCGAAATTCCAGACGGTTCCTCAAGGTCGTATCGCTTTCCAGGTCGCCTCGCCAGTATGCTGGTCGAAATTCGTCGTCCTGGCTTTCGATTCTGGAATTTGGGGTTGTTAGATTGTGCTTGTTTGGCGCTTCGACATGTCGAATTCGTATAACCGCTTACTGGTTGTGTCCGCTCGGCACCGGGTCGCTGAACTTAAGGTTCTTTATCGTCTTGAGCTTTTCAAAGTAGTCCGGCCCCTCTTTCGCCTTGATCTTATCGAGGTACTCGTTCCAGTCCTTCACCCCGTAGATGGCGTCCTTGAGGTACTGTTCGTAGGCCTCCTGTCCCCCAAACATCATCTGCCCGGGCGCATCGTCGTACATGCCGGCCAGATGACTGGGGTATGCGCCGAATGGCTGCTCCACCACCGCATTCACCCTGAAGGCGGGGATCATGGTCCGGTTGTTGTCCCGGCGAATCACATCGGAGTCGACGACCTTCTCCGTGGTCACGATTATCCTTTTGCTGGCATTGATGCCCTCGTGGTCGATGCCCAGGGTCCCCCATTTCTGGGCATTGCCCTCAGCGTCGCATCTCTGGCAGTGGAGGATGCCGATGTCCGGGAAAACCGACTTTACCACCCCGACAGGCCCTGAGCCGAACGGGTCCTGGATCGAGCGGATGGTGTCGTTGTATTTGCACATATCGGAGCCGAGGAGACTCTTGATCGGCATGAAGGGGACCCCCATGTAGCCGCCGATGAGCATGGTGGCGATGCCGAAATGGGATGACTCTTCGACCTCCGGGAATTTCCCCATCGCCCTAGCCCTCTGCAAAGCATACATCCGCTTCTCATCGAGCATGGAGTAGCCCGTGATCATCTTGGCGACCAGCCCCTCCCCAAGGAGGTAGTTGAACCCCACCAGGGCGGTGATCACTGTGAGGCGGTCGATTTTCTGGCGCACGATCTCGGCCATTGCCGCGGACGGCGGCCCGTGTTGCGCCCCTGAGAGAAAAAGGGTGTCTCCACTCTTGACGAATCTGGAGACGGCCTCTTGCATGGACATCACCTTGGACATTTGTTACCTCCGGTCGGTTTGAGGAAATCCCTCTGTGTCTCCCTTTAAGAAAGGGAGAGTGACGGGTCTTCGCTCCCCAAAATCATTCTTCTCCCCTTGCGGGAGAGGCGTAGGTGATTGGATACGAATTGATGATCACCCTCATCCTTCGAGTATTTGAGGACAGGCTCTCGATCCTCTCCCGTCGAGGGAGAAGGAACGGAACTATGCGACTAATCCATCTCAATCTTCCCTTGGAAAGGGAAGAGGAACCGATCCCTCTATGTCTCCCTTTGGTAAAGGGAGAGTTATGGGCGCTAGTTCTGCATTCATCATCACCCAACTTCGCGCCTCATGGGGGAAGGAAAGTCTGCTAAGCGGAATCATCCCCTCCCGAGATTGCCATCCTCACGCTTCGCTCAGGACAGGCTGTGCTCCCGTGGGCCCTCGGACTCCTTGACTCCTCGCAAAGACGCGAGTCACACTCTCGGTCTCCACGAGGTAGCAGCCCGGCGGCAATCTACCACCACTCCCCCGGCCCTGTCAACCGGGGCTGATTCTTTGTCACAGCTTCGAGCCCATGCTAGAATGGCTCGGCGAATCCAGAGTGAGATCAGTGGGCTTATTTCGTGTTTGCGGGAAGTCCGCCATGGGCGAGGCGAAGTGATCTGATTCCCTGATTGGCAGCGTGTGTCGGCAGAGATTGCCAACTCTGCGCCTTTTCGGCATATCTTCTGGCGCTCCTCGCAAAGACGTGAGGGGGCTCCCCATGGTCTCACTACGGAAGTTGTCTCTTGGATGTTGGTTGTTTTGGTTTGATTGTTTCGGATTTTGAGCTTAGAGTTTCGGTTCTCCCGCTGCCGCGGGTTGGGAGTCTAGATCTTGGCTGTTGAAAGCGCGAAGGACGTTCCTACCACCCTCATCGGTCCCCAGTCTAACGGCCTCTTGCCCGACTGGCGCGAGTTGTGGGCCTACCGCGAGCTGCTCTATTTCATGACCTGGCGTGACATCAAGGTCCGCTACAAACAGACCATCATCGGTTTCGCCTGGGTGATCCTGCAGCCGGCTTTGATGACGCTCATATTCACCCTCTTCTTCGGCGTCCTAGCGGCCATGCCCTCCCAGGGCGTCCCCTACGCCCTCTTCATCTTCACTGCCCTGGTCCCCTGGAACCTGTTTGCCAGCGGCGTGACCAGGGCCGCCGGCAGCCTGATCGGCGATGCCGCCCTCATCCAGAAGGTCTATTTCCCGAGGCTCATTTCGCCGCTGGCCAGCATACTGTCGCCTCTGATCGATTTCCTCTTTACGTTCATTGTGTTGATCATTCTAATGTTCGTTTTCAAGTATCATCCGCAGTGGGTGATGCTCGGTGTTATACCCCTGTTGGGTCTCCTCCTAATGTTTGCTCTGGGGATTGGTCTCTGGTTCGCCGCCATCAATGTGGAGTACCGGGACGTCAACTACATCGTTCCCTTTCTCGTCCAGCTCCTCTTCTTTGCCTCGCCGGTCATCTACCCCACCTCCTTCGTCCCGGCCCGCTATCAGATGGCCTACGGGCTATTGAATCCGATGGCAGGAATCATTGAAGGTTTCCGCTGGGCCATTCTGCAGACTCAGCGGCCGGGCATTCCACTTATGACCGCATCGGCGGCCATCATCTTCGTTGTGCTTTTCACGGGGATTCTATACTTCCGCCACAGGGAGAGAGCGTTTGCCGATGTGGTTTAAGGATGAGCACGAAATTCGAATATCGAAACACGAATCCATCTGTGTCTTCCCTTAAAAAGGGAAGAAGGATGGTTCCCCGTTTTCAAAAGGGGGACTAAGGGGGCTTCTTGAGGTCTGACGTGATGGTGGCTTCGGACACGCTTAAGGAGCGTTCCAGGGAACTGAGACGTAGCATGACTGATGCCGAGCGTCGGCTCTGGTCGAGAATCAAGTTGAAGCAACTTGAAGGCCACCGATTCTACAGACAGAAGGTCATTGGCAACTACATTGCGGACTTCTACTGCCACACAATCCGATTGGTTATTGAGGTCGATGGAGGTCAGCATTATACAGACGATGCTATACGCTCGGACAGGTTATGAGAAGAGTATCTCAAGTCGCTTGGAATAGGTGTCTTGAGATTCACAAATATCGACGTACTCCATAATATTGAGGGCGTAGTCGAGAGCATACTGGAGAGATTGGCAGAGCGGACGAATCCATCTGTGTCTTCCCTTGAAAAGGGAAGAAGGATGGTTCCCCCTTTTTCAAAGGGAGATTGAGGGGCTTTGCCAAGGTGATAAATCCATCTCAGTCTTCCCCTGGAAAGGGAAGAGGTAGCCTCCCCCTTTTTCAAAGGGGGACAAAAGGGGCTTAGGATTCCGTATCATGAGTGACCTGGCAATTCGAGTTCAAGGCCTGGGCAAACGCTACCGGATTGGTGAAACGGTGGGCTATAAGACCATGCGCGACACCATGATGAACGCTGTTCTTGCCCCTTTCGGCCGACGCTCCCGCCCCGAGGGCAAGGTCGGCCAGGCGTCCAACGTCTCGGAGTACATCTGGGCGCTGAAGGACGTATCGTTCGACGTCAAACGCGGCGAGGTCGTGGGCATCATCGGCAGCAACGGCGCCGGCAAGAGCACCATACTCAAGGTACTCTCGCGCATCACCTCACCCACCGAAGGCACCGTGGAAATGTACGGCAACGTCGGCTGCCTCCTCGAGGTCGGGACCGGTTTTCACCCTGAGCTTACCGGACGGGAGAACATCTTCCTCAACGGGGCGGTGCTGGGGATGAAGCGGACCGATGTCATTCGCCGTTTCGACGAGATCGTCGATTTTTCCGGGGTCAAGAAGTTCCTTGATACACCGGTAAAGCACTACTCCAGCGGGATGTACGTCCGCCTGGCCTTCGCCGTGGCCGCGCACATGGAGCCGGAGATTCTGATTATCGACGAGGTTCTCGCCGTGGGCGACGTCGAGTTTCAGAAGAAGTGCCTGGGCAAGATGCACGAGGTCGCCGGCCAGGGCCGTACCGTCGTTTATGTCAGCCACGCAATGGATTCGATCAAGAGCCTTTGCTCGAGGGCCATTCTTCTTAGAGAGGGCAAAGTCGCGGTCGACGGAAAGCCGGAAGACGTGGTGGCAAGGTATTTGGGGGGGTGATCTTAAGAATGGGCAATGACCAAGAAACAATGACCAAGAACCAAGATACAAACAATAACCAATAGCCAAGAAACAATGACCAAACAAAAGAGGAAATAATCAAGTTCCAAACAGAGACGAACCCATCTGTGTCTTCCCTTGGAAAGGGTAGCGGCAATTTCACATTTTTAAGAGAGAATCAAATTGATGGTCACCCTCATCCTTCGAGTACCTCAGGACGGGCTCTTAATCCTCTCCCGTCGAGGGAGAGGTAAGGAGACAGTGGTGACGAATCCCTCTCAATCTCCCTTTGGAAGGGGAGAAGGCCCGTCGTCTAATGGCGGAAGAAGACCCGGGAGAGGAAGGGAAGGGTGATGGCGATGGCCCCTTGCGGGCAGGTCTCCTGGCAGCAATAGCAGCGGATGCAATTTGTGTAGTTGTGTTTGGGGACCTTCTTGCCCTCGCTCACCATCCAGTCAAGGGCAGTCTTGCCAACGATGGAGACGCGGCCTTTCACGATCGTGGCAGCCTGCGTTCGATCCCGGTCCTTCTGCATATGTCACCATATTACAGCGGGGCAGGGGAGAGGGCAAAAGCGAAACACTAAACCACTAAACCCTTATATCTTTGATTAGTGATAATGTGACGAGATGGTGGGTGCGGTAGACCGACAAACCCTTGGTCTAAGAGGCCGCGATTTAGCTTGGTCGCCGCACCCGTATCCAGAAGAGCCCGTACAGTTGATTGGGCATAAGCCCGAATCGCGTAAGGATGGGCCATTTGGAGCAAGGAGATAGGGGGTAAAGTGGGAGCACAAGAGATCTGCGTCGGCATCGATGTCTCGAAAGACAATCTGGATGTGGCGGTTCATCCAGCCCACGTGGTGAGACGCTTTGCCAACACTGCGACTGGGATCAGTAAGACCGTCAGGCATCTTAAGAGTCTGGGTACTACCCTTGTGGTGATGGAAGCGACAGGGGGTTACGAGATGTCGCTTGGAGCCGCACTGGGTGAAGCTGAAGTACCGACGGCCATCGTGAATCCCAGGCAAGTTAGAGACTACGCCAGAAGTACCGGCAAGCTGGCGAAGACCGATGCGATAGACGCCCGCATACTGGCTGAGTTTGCCGCTGTGGTACATCCTGAGCCTCGACCTCTGGCGGATGAACAGATACTGGAGCTGAGAGAGATCCTGGTCAGGCGAAGAGAGATCGTTGAGATGATTACCGCCGAAAAGAACCGGATGCATCACGCCCGGGGACCCATGCGTGAGCACATAAAGGCCCACATAGCATGGCTCACCCAGGAGCTCTCTGACATGGACTCTGAGCTCGGACGTTTCATCAAGGAGAGTCCGCTCTGGCGAGAGAAGGATAACCTTCTCCGGAGCGTACCGGGAATCGGACCGGTGCTCTCTTCCACACTCGTCGGGGCCCTTCCTGAACTCGGCAGCCTTAATCGTAAGCAGATTGCCGCCCTGGTGGGTGTGGCTCCTTTTAACCGTGACAGCGGCAGGATGCGAGGTAAGAGGTCCTGTTGGGGAGGTAGAGCTAATGTAAGAGCGGCCCTCTACATGGCGACCTTGGTAGCCACAAGATTCAATCCAGTTATCAGAAACTTCTACGACAGGCTTTGTGCCGCCGGCAAAGCCAAGAAAGCGGCTATCACCGCCTGCATGCGCAAGCTGCTGACCATCGTAAATGCAATGATTAAGCATCACACTACCTGGCACGGCGTTACCCGAACGAGCGGCGATATCCTGATCCATACCTTTTCAAGACAGTTGCTAAATCCTAAATAAACCCAAAATCACAAAATTCAAAACTCAAAGGGGGCAACAACATTCCCTCCTCCACACTAGTTGCGGAAAAATCCCTCTGTGTCTCCCTTTAGAAAAGGGAGTCCTTCGACAAGCTCAGGATGAGCGGATACTTGGGGGAAGAATTCCTCTGTGTCTCCCTTTATGAAAGGGGGAGATTTGCTCTTTAGGGTAGCATGTCGGAACATTACCGAGATTGCTTCGTCGCCTTTTCCGGCGTGCCTGCAAAGGCTTCTCGCAAAGACGTAGGGTCGCCTTCTGGGGCATGCCTGCAAAGGCTCCTCGCAAAGACGCGGGAGGGAATGCGATGTCGTCCCGAGGAGGGGGAAATCCCTCTGTGTCTCCCTTTGGAAAAGGGAGATCGGGCAAGAGACGGAAGGAGCTTGCTGACGACTGCATGGTGCCACTGATGAGCTCACCATCCCAGAACTGCATTATTGTGGCGAGCAAATGATCGCTCGTTAATTGTATAATCGTGGCGAGTTTTGCGGTCCCAATCGCTGACAACATCGGAGGAAATAATGGCAGAAGACAAGAAGTACAAGTTCCTGAATCCCGTGGGCACCTACATGCCGGTGAAGACCTTTGGTCTCGCTCCTCGTCTCGATTCGCTCGATGGCAAGGAGATCTGGATCAGCATCACCGGCGAGCCGGATTTCACCATCCCCTTCGAGAGGCGGCTCAAGATGGACTACCCGAACGTCAACTGGAAGGTCAAGAAGACCTACTGGTTCGTCCAGGACCCGCTGACGGACGAGGAGATGAAGACGGCCGACGGCCTGATCCAGGGAATCTGCTGGTGAAGTGGGGCGGTGTGGGGGCAGTTGCCCTACATGGCCGACCTGGAGAAGTCCGGGATCCCAACCGTGCTGGTCGACTTCGAGGACCAGGAGTCGATGGTGAAACAGGAGGCGCTGGTGAACGGCATGCCGCACGTCCGCTACGTCCACGCCTCGAGGACGCTTCCCGGGCCGGCTGACGTCGACCGTATCATCAAAGACGTCATCGACGGCCTGCTGAGGCCGTTGACTCCTGAAGAAAAGGCGGATGGAGAATACTACCCGCCCCAGCCAAGGGTGATCTTCGAGGGCACCCATGATGAGGGGCAAGCATTCTTCTCGAAGACCCAGTATGTCCCCCGTCCTCTCTATGCGCCGATCTCGGTCTACACCGACGGTCTTCCCGTGGTGCTGCCGACCGAAGAGCGGGTCAAGGAGATGCTCAGGGGCACCAGCCATCGACCTGAGGAGATGGTCACGTACCAGACGAACCGCGTCGTCGGCTTCGGCGGCGAGGTGAAGAAGGGTGATCTGGTCAAGTTCCAGCCTTTGAAGAGAACAGCGACCGTCGAGAAGATTGCCACCATCGCGGTGATGGCCGGGTGCAGGCCGGAGTACCTTCCGGTGGTGCTGGCCGTCGCCGAGTCGGGCTGCCCGACGGGCACCACGGTCTACAACAACCAGTGGATCTGCGCCAGCGGACCCATCGTCAAGGAGATCGGCATGAACGCAGGCTGCGGCATGCTGGGCCCGGGCAACCCCGCCAACTCCACCATAGGCCGTGCCTATCAGCTTATGGCCGTTAACCTCGGCGGCGCCGTCCCCGGCGTCAACCGCATGAGCAGCATCGGAAGTCCGGTAAACCGTGGCGGAATGTGCTTTGCCGAATACGAGGACGGGCTTCCGCCGGGGTGGAAGGGCCTTAATGAAGAACACGGCTACAAGAAGACCGACAGTGTGGTCATGGTCATGGGGACGGAAGGGGGAATCAATGGTGCCCAGTTCTCGCCCGGCGGGTACCGCGCCCTGCAAAAGAGCGGACATGGCGGCATCGCCCGAAGGCTGGGTGTCAAAGGCAAGCCCGGGCCTCACAACTTCCTTGAGTACGTCCTGCCCGGTACCTGGGCAGGCGACCGAGAAGGCGCCCGGACTTTCATCATGGTCCACGAAATGGCTCGCCACCTCTATGAGCTGGGCTTCAAGACCAAGGACGAGGTTTACGAATATGTCTGGAAAAAGGGAATGGAGCCGCTGAGCGACTACCGGAACCGCTCGTGGGTGGACCTGACCACCAACGGATGGACGGGCAAAGAGCCGATCTCAGGCAAGCCGTGGAAGGAGCTGCCCGAAGACTACATGATCTCGGTCGCCGGCGCCAGGGCCAATCAGAACTGCATCATCGTGAGCGGCTCTGACGAGGAAGTATGCGTGGAGATGGTGGGTGGGCCGAGGGGTGGGTGGGGAGCCATGTCCCCCGTCTACAGCGTCGACGCCTGGAGATAGCCAAAGAGGATACAGATACCGTCAAACCAAAAAGGGGGGCCCATGGGCCCCCCTTTTCTTGTTGTCATGCGTTATTGTGTTGCGAATTGTGCTCTGTTCTAATAGCGGGTGATCGAGGTAATTATGCCCTGGGTCGTGCCGGAAGTGCTAACGAAATAGAGGTAGTTGGTGCCGGCGTATGCGATAGGAACACCGACGGTGTTGGCCGTCGTCCCGTAGGGTAGATTGACCTGAGTACCGCTGGTAAGGTTATTGGCGTTGTACACAAAAAGGTAGCCATAAGTGGTGCTGCTGTAACCGGTGACCGCGAGCGTTCCGCTCGTGGCCGAAGTGAATGAAGCTACCTGAATGGAGCTTGATGGGGCCCGTCGACAATGGGCTGTAGTTTATGAGGGTTACACCTGTCGTGCCCCCACCGTACTGCAGTGTGTTAACCGTGGTCTGCAGCGAAGTGACCGTGGTCTGCAGGGAAGTAACCGTGGTCTGAAGCGCGGTGACTGAAGCATTAGCCGCCGCAAGCTGGTCCGTCCTGGGAGCTGTTCTGAGTCTGCAGGGCGGTGATCTGCCCTTGTACGGTGGCAATCTGGCTATTGGCGGTTGCTACCTGCGCCTGAGCGGTAGTCAGTTTGGCGGCGTCCGAGGTCACCTGACCCTGGAGGGTGGTGATCTGGGTGTTGGCTGCAGTGATCTGGCCTTTCAATGTGGCAATGTCGCCGTTGGACCCGTTAAGCGCGGTCTGGAGCGTGGTAACGTTCTTTTCAAGGGTGGTTATCGAGTTTTCATTGTTGGATATCTTCCCACCGGCCATAATGGCGAAGATGGCAAATCCGACTATCGCCAGCACCAGTACGACCGACAGGATCAAGGTTGATGGGCTTTTCATATTCCTCCTTCCGACTTGGTCTGTCTATATGACAAGAGTCTTGAGATTCTTTCCGCCGCGCCCTGGGATCGCTCCCAAATTTTACGCGCCGGGTTGTTAAGGATAGATTAAGACACTATTCACATAATATTTCAATAGCCAGCCCACGGTCAGAGCCTGATTCTTACCCAAAAGTACCCGTTTTGTGTTGGAGCCTGCCTCCAAAGCAACTTCCCAACCACCTTTATTTTAACCTCTGGTGAACAATTTATTTTCGTGATAGTATTAGCGAACGTTTTCGAGAAACTCTGAATTGACGTTTTGATAGAAGTTGTGTTGAGCACGAGCGTCCGGCGTACCTTAAGCCTGTTCACCAGGGACCGCATCCTCCGCATCCTATCGATCTCCTGTCTCTCTATTGTGGTGGCCCTCACCGGCTGCAACCTGCTCCCGCAGGGGGATCATTCCCGGACGACTTCCAGCACTCCCGGAGCTGTTTCAGATGCCGCATTTGCGGACCCCGGACTTGAGACCGCGGTGCGTGATGCGCTGAAACGGCCTGATGGACCTCTTGTCATCCAGCGACCTGGAGTCTCTGAAGACGCTGCAGGCCTCTGAGAAGGGCATCAAGGACATCGCCGGGATCTCCAGATGCACAAATCTCAAAGTCCTCGACCTCACCGGCAACAAGATATCCGACATATCCGAGCTCGCCGGCATGTCCGGGCTCGAGGAGTTGCATCTCGACTGGAACCGCATCGGTTCCCTGGCGCCCCTGAGCAAACTGACGGGGCTGGTTCGCCTTTCGGCCACAGGCAATCAGATCCGGGACGCATCTCCTCTCGGGACGCTCGATAAGGTTGTCCTGGCTGTCTCTGTCAAACAATCTCATCGCCGACGTCAAACCGATCGCTTCGCTGAAGACTCTCACGAGGCTCGATCTGGCCAACAACTCCATCGTCGACATCTCTGCTTTAACTTCTCTGCGCAACTTATCGGCGCTCTCGCTGGCAGGGAACAGTATTGACGACATCTCGATGCTTTCCGAGATGCCGGGGCTGGTGGAACTGGGGCTGGGCAACAATGCGATAACTGATATTTCCTCTCTGGGATCCCTGGTGGAGCTCAATCAACTGGGGCTCTCCGGCAATAACGTGACTGACATCTCGCCTCTGGCATCGCTGCCGAACCTGGTGTGGCTGTACCTGCAGAACAACAATATCGCTGACATCGGTCCTCTGGTGGTGAACGGGTCGATAATGCAGGGCCACTCCGTGGACCTCAGAGGCAATCCGTTGGACACAAGGTCGCAAGATGTCTTCATGCCGCAACTGCAGAAGCGGCAGGTAACGGTAGAATGGAAGACGCAGCCGAGAGATATCAAGCCGGTCTCCTTCTCCGACCCGAGTCTCGAACTGGCTATCAGGGGTGCAGTTAAGAAGCCGACAGGCGACGTTTACCCTGACGATCTGGGACGCCTCACGTCGCTGAGCGCCCCGTCACGCGGCATCAAGTCGCTTTCCGGCCTCGAGAATTGCACCGGGCTTACCACCCTGGACCTCTCGGGGAACAAGATCACGTCAATCGGCGAGCTGGCCAGGATGGGCAAGCTGGAGACGCTCGCTCTGAATAGCAATAAGATTGTCGACATCGCACCTCTGGCGTCGCTGACCAGCATTGCCAGCCTCAGCCTGGACAGCAACAACATCACCGACATTTCGCCTCTATCAGGTTTGACGAACCTAACTCTGCTGGGTCTATCAGGAAACAGAATCGAGGACCTGCGACCTCTGTCCAGGCTGTCGAGGCTTTCTGGACTCAGCCTTTCGAGTAACCGGATTGCCGACGTATCTCCGTTGTCCTCTCTGCAGGCGCTAGCCGTCCTTTCTCTTGACGGAAACGTCATTAGAGATGCCTCGTCGCTTTCATCAATTGCCGGATTGCAGCAGCTTTCGCTTTCAAGGAACAGGATCAACACGATCAACCGGTTTGGGGCATTGAGGCAACTGCGGTCGTTATCGCTGAGCAGCAACAACATTACCGATGTCTCCGCACTGGCTGGGCTCAACGAGCTTGCCAGCTTGAGATTGGATGACAACGGGATCGAAAATCTGGCGGCTCTGGCTTCGCTGTCTCGCCTGGATTCGTTGACGCTGGATCTCAATCAGATCGAGGACGTCACGCCACTTGGTTCTCTGGTGAATCTGACCTCGCTCTCTCTAAGCGGCAACAGGATATGGAACGTCTCGCCGCTGGGTTCGCTCTCGAGGCTGACTTCGCTCAATCTGTACAACAACAAGATCGGCGACCTGCGTGGAATGGGCGATCTGCTCAACCTGACGGACCTTTCCCTGGACAAGAACAATATCGTCGACGTGACGCGCCTTGGAGTCCTTAAAGGTCTGTCCAGACTTGGACTGGCGCACAATCAGATAAGCAATCTCAAGCCGCTGGCGACGCTCACCTCCTTGACCAGGCTTTCGCTGGAAGGTAATCAAATAGTCTTGCTGGCCCCGCTTTCTTCCCTCGCCCAGTTGACATCGCTTTCGCTCGATAACAACCAGATTGTGGATATTTCTGTCGTTGGCGCTCTGGCAAGCTGAGTTACGTTGGGCTGAGCGCGAACCGGATTTCTGATGCGACTGTCCTGGCGAACAACAAGGGCATAGGAACCGGCGATACGATAGATCTCAGGGATAATCCGTTGACCGGAACGGCAATCGAGACGAGTGTGGCGCAGATGAGGGCGCGGAAGGCCAGTGTGCTTGTGAGCACGCAACCGCTGGATACCGTGCCGGTGCCGTTTTTCGATGCAAACCTGGAAGCTGCGGTGAGGGAGGCGGTGGGGAAGCCGGAAGGGACGATTTACGCTTCAGACTGCGCAAAGCTCCAAACGTTTGCGGCGCCCGGGAAAGGAATTACCGACCTCAGCGGCATTGAGTTCCTTTCGAAGGTCGAGACGCTGGACCTGAGCGACAACAAGATCGTGGAGCTGTCCCCGATATCCGGTCTGGGGGATCTCATCCGTTTGAACCTGGACCAAAACCTGGTCAGCGATGTTTCGCCGCTGGCCAACCTGGAAAGTCTCTCAGTACTGTCCCTCCAGAACAACCGCATCGTCGATGCAACGCCGCTGGAAGGCATGCCTCTTCTCGCCAATGTGAAGATTGGACACAACATGATAGCGAATGTACCCAACCTGTCCCGACTGCCTGCGCTCCTGAGGATCGAGTTGGACAACAACAATGTCGAGAACGCCGAGCCGCTGCTCGGGATGGGCCTGACCAAGACCCAGTACCTCAACCTCAAGAGCAATCCTCTGAACTCCGCCTCCACCACGTCTCATATTCCGAAGCTGCAGAGAAACGGAGTGTCGATAGAATGGTCGATCTCTCCTTCAGCCTCGACCATTGTGGCTTTCAAAGATCCGAACCTCGAATCAGCGATTCGCAGCGCACTTGCCAAGCCCGAGGGGATCGTCTTCGTCTCAGAACTGGATAGCATTACCTCTCTGGTTCTGGATTCGGACAACATAAGTTCTCTCTCCGGCATGGAGGGCTGCATCAACCTGGTGAACCTCTCTTTCGATGATAACAACGTGTCCGATGTCGCTCCGCTGGCTCCCCTGGTCACGCTGACGTCTCTGTCGATGAACGGGAACCGGGTCTCGGACATTGCGAAACTGGCAAGTCTGAAGAGCCTTCGAACCCTTTCGATCCAGGACAACGCAATCAAGAATATCGCGGTCCTCGGGCAGCTTCCTCAGTTGAGCAGCCTTTACGTCGATGGGAACCAGATCCGAGACATCAGCGTTCTGGCCTCTTTGAACAAGCTTACGCGGCTGACTCTATCGAGAAACCAGGTCAACAACGTTTCCTCAATGAGCACGCTAGCCAGCTTGAAATGGCTGGAAATGAGCGCCAATCAGCTGGAGGATATCACCACTCTGGGAAGCCTGATAAATATCAAGTACGCCGACTTGAGTTACAACAGAATAGTGGACATTTCCCCGCTCGTCATCAGCCGCGGATTCGGAAGCAACGACAGCGTCGATCTCACAGGCAATCCGTTGAGCTCAGCCTCGGTCCAGTCGCTGGCAAAGTTGAAGGCAAAGGAAGTAAACGTTGTCTGGAGCGATAAGGCGAAAGACTTCACTCCCGTCAGAATCCCCGACACCGGTCTTCTGACGGCCCTCCGTCAGGCGACAGGGGTTCAGACCGGTGATATTACGGTCGCCGACCTGGCGGCCCTCAGTTCGCTGGACGCCAGAAGGCTGGAAATATCCGACCTGAACGGCATTCAGTATGCGACAAACCTCGCTCGTCTCGACCTGAGTGCAAACCGGATCGCCGATGTCTCGTTGCTCGGGGTACTCTACAATCTGAACTACCTCGCCCTGGATGACAACCGGATAGTGAACCTTCCGAATATGTCCGGATTGAGGCAGATCAAGAGTCTGTCGTTCAACGGAAACCGCGTCACGACCCTGGCCAGCGTTTCACCTCTGACAACGCTTACAGACTTGTCGTTCGACAGGAATATCGTTTCTGATCTTGGACCGTTGAGTGGTTTGACTGAGATTATTAACCTGTCCGCCAACGAGAACCGGATCTCGAATATCGCTCCGCTCAGCTCGATGCTGAAGTTGAAGTCGCTGTCGGTCTCCGGCAATTCATTGACCGATCTTACGCCTATCGCCGGGATCTCAGAGTTGAACAAGCTCGTTGCCGATTCGAACAGCATTCAATCGCTTGACCCGTTGGCTTCTCTTAACGGGCTTGCGGCATTGTCGCTGGCAGCAAATGATATCGGCGATTTGTCAGCCCTTTCGAAATTGGCGACCCTGAGCGATCTTTCTCTGGCCCGGAACCGGGTGGATGATGTTGGGCCCCTTGGCACGCTGGTCAATCTCTCGAGATGTGATTTGCACCAGAACCTGATCCGGGACTTGAGCCCCTTGCTGACCAATGCGAGTTTCGGCCAGAGCGACGTGATCGATGTGCGCGACAACCCTCTGACTAATGCTTCCATCGCTTCGCTTGCCCTTTTGCAGGCGAATGGAGCCACGGTCGTGTGGGAAACGGCGACAGTCGATACAACGCCAATCGTGTTCCGCGATCGTAACCTGGAGATGGCTGTTCGCGAGGCCATTGGCAAACCGGTGGGAATGCTCTATGCGTCCGACGTCAAAGGCTTGACCTCTTTGTACGCGGGCGGCAGAGACATCTCCGACCTATCCGGACTGGAACGGTGCACCGACCTGATCATGCTCAGCCTTCCCAACAATCGCATCGTCGATGTCTCTCCCCTCTCGTCACTGACGAGCCTTACCACCCTCAACCTGGATGACAACAACATCTCGAATCTGTCATTCATGAGCACGCTGAGGGGCCTGACCTCTCTTTCTCTGAGCCGCAATTCTGTCAGCTATCTCGGACCGATCAACTCGCTAATCAACCTTACCAAGCTCTGGCTGGAAGACAATCGGATCTCCGACATATCTCCACTGGACAGGATGACGAGATTGACGTGGGTATGGCTAAAGGGCAACAACATCACTGATATCTCACCGGTGGGCTTCGCGGGTGGCCTGGTGGGGCTGGATGCGGGATCTAACTACATCACTGACATAACAGTCCTGGGCAAGCTTTCCAAATTGACGACGGTCTCGCTTCCGGGTAACAACATTTCCGACATTCGGTCGTTCGCATATCTGCGCGAAATTGCTCGAATCAACTTGCAGAACAACAAGATATCCGACCTGGCCCCATTGCTGGCAAACACGGGCATCACGGTGGGCGACACAATCGATCTCAAAGGGAATCCTTTGAGCGGAGACACGGTGCAAAGCCAGATAGATTCTCTGTGGGACCTGGGTGCCACGGTGTACAGATAGAATGAATTCTCTACTTAACGCAATTCAGCTGGTGCTCAGACGCTCAAAAGCCAATTGGCGCCTCCTTTCGAGTATTCTTCTAGGCGTTGTTGTCGCGGTGGCCCTTTTGTCGAGTACGCCACTGTACTCTAACGCTATCAACGACCTTGGGCTGAGGCACGCGCTGGCCCAGCAGCCACGTCCGCTCCTCGACCTTGATGTTTACACCCCCACCAATCTCATCGATCAGGCCGACTTCCAGTCCGATACCTCGTTCATCAACGGACAGGTCGACAGCTACATCGGCAACCTGGTGCATCAGAGAGAGCACCTTATATTGACGCAGGGTTTCAACGCGATGGTCTCAGGTCAGATCATTCCTACCGATTCGACGAGACCGCAGGGTTATTTCCAGAGCTACTCCAACCTCGAGGAACACGTTAACCTCGTCGCAGGACGCCTTCCCAAGTACGCAGGAAACATGGCGTCGCCGGATCAAATCGCTGCCCAGAAAGTTGATTCCAGTCGCATTGATGCCCTGTTACCGTCACAACTGGTCAGCCCGGACGTCGAAATCGAAGGGATGATAAGCCCCCATACCGCCGACCTGATGCACGTGGCAGTAGGAGACCGCATCGTCCTGTTCGCGGAGGGGCGTGGTGGAGATCCAGCAACGATCAATGTGCGGATCGTGGGCACTATCGAAGCTAAGGACCCGGCGGATGAATTCTGGTTCCTGAAGAGTGACGTCTTCGATGTCCCTTCCGACGGCGGAGTTGTTGTTCCGGTCTTTGTGCCGGAGGAGACGATTTTCAACCTGCTGGGCAAAATGTCTCCCCAGACCAAGGTGAGCTACCACTGGTATTACTACGTCGACTCCTCGCGAATTAACTCGACGAAAGCGAAGAGCATCGCGTCTTCCGTCGATTTGCTTGAATCTTCAATTTCAACGCAGATCTCCAGTGCCGGCATTTTCACGAATCTCGATGCCACGATTACGGAGTACCTGCAGAAGCAGCTTTACACGCAGGTACCTTTGTATCTGCTCGTGTTTCAAATAGCGGCGATTATTTTCTATTACATAGCGACCGTGGCGAGCATGGTGATCGAGCAACAGACGGCGGAGATAGCTTTACTGAGGAGCCGAGGGGCGAGTACTTTCCAGATATTCGGGATTTTCCTCGCCGAAGGGATGTTGATCAGCGCCTTCGGAGGCCTCGTCGGTCCATTTCTAGGGGCGTTCGTTTTCGGACTACTTGGGAAGACAGCAGCGTTTGTTCCCCTGACGGGTGGCGGGCTTCTTCCCATCAGATTCTCCCCCGCAGTGTTCGTGCTCGCTGCCCTCGCAGCCGGCCTTTGTTTAATGGCCTATATGGTGCCTGCCATACAGGCTTCGCGTCGAGGCATCGTGCACCATCGCCAATCTGTCGCCAGGCCTCAACGGGCGCCGGTCTGGCAAAGGTTCTATCTCGACCTCATCTTGCTGGCGGTCGGGGCGGGTCTCTATTACGAAATCAGACAGCGGGGGACGTTGCTGACCCAGAAAGTTCTTGGCGACCTGGGCGTAGATCCTTTGATGCTGATCACTCCGCTGTTGTTCATGATGGCGGTCGCGATTGTCTTTCTCAGGATATTCCCTCTTCTGGTGGGGCTTGCCTCCGCCATGAGCCGGTACATAACCAACTCAGTCCTCGTTCTCACCTTACGTTACATGGCGCGCAACCCGATTCACTATAGCCGTCTGATACTTTTGCTCATGATGGCGGCGAGCGTCGGAATGTTCTCCGCGAGCTTCCTGGGGACACTGAACCGCAGTTATGTTGAAAGGGTCAGCTACTCCTCCGGCAGCGACGTCAGACTGGTAAATCCCCAGTCCTACGGCGGGGGCAAGGGCGCAATGGCCGAACAATACGCAGCCGTGGCAGGCGTGGAGAACATCAGCCTCGCATACCTGGGCAGCGCTTCAGTAGGCACGTTCACTCAAGTCGATGCGACCTTACTGGCGGTAGATCCGGCTACGTTCGGTAGTGTCGCCTGGTACCGCGACGATTTTTCGAAGACTCCATTGTCGGGCTTGATGGATACTCTGAGCAAGGACACCCCAACTACTTCGGGGCTTCTACTTCCTGATGGCATCGACACCATCGGCATCTGGGCTAACCCGGTGTATGCAGCCGATCCAAGGCTGACTCTGCTGGCTCGCATACAAGATGGACGAGGGTTCTATCGCGACATCACGCTGGGGACTCCCCTTCTGTCCGACTGGCAGTATCTTGAAGGCTCGCTGTACGATTCGGTCGGCCAGTTGCCCCAGTCTCCGATGCGACTAAGGTGTATCTTCCTGTCTTTTGCGGGCGGCACGTCCCCGAGTTTGCAGGGCCTCTATCTGGATGATCTCCAGGGGCACGAAATTGCCTCGGACAAGCTGGTCACGATAGATCCGTTCGAGGACATCGCCAAATGGTCCGCCATATCCGAACTTCAAGGCAATCCCGGTTCACAGTCTGGCACTCAGGACGCCATCAGCAAAGAAAGGACCATAGTACACGGAGGGTCAGGCGCAGCCCGGTATACGTGGGGCGGGCGCAATGCTTTCAGAGGCGTCTTCGCGAACGCCGACACGCAACCTTTGATGGCAGTGGCCAGCAAAGCGTTTCTCAAGGCGGTTGGGGTCAAGGTTGGCGATTATGTCACGATTCGCATTCCCGGACAGTTTGTGCCTATAAGCATCGAAGATGAAGTGGAGTACTTCCCCACGTTATACCCCGACCAAAAGCCATTTCTCATCATGAACTACGATCGCCTGGCGGCCTTTGGGTTGGGGAGCAACAACAGACTGTATCCCAATGATGTCTGGTTGGACCTGAGCAAGAACCCGCAGCAGCGGCAGGCTGCGGTCGAAGAACTCAAGGGGTCCGGCTACCACGCCGATAAGTTCTATGACGTGCAGAGCATGATAGCTGACCAGAAATCGGACCCGCTGGCGGCGGCCGGGTGGGGTGGCATTCTCCTCATTTCTTTTGTCGGGGTTGTTCTTGTCAGTGGACTGGGTTTCGTTGTCTATGCCTACCTGGCGGCCAGAGGGAGACACCTCGAATTCGCGGTGCTAAGGACCCTTGGCTTCTCGTGGCGGCAAATAGTGAGCCTCGTCTGCCTTGAGCAAATCCTGGTCATTGGACTGGGCATGGGCATAGGCACGCTGCTCGGCAACCGGCTCAGCCGCATAATGATGCCGTTCCTGCAAGTAACCGAGAAGGGAGAGACTGTCATCCCTCCGTTTGTAATGATGATAGACTGGCGCACGATCGGCGTTGCCTACGTGATCCTGGCGATAGCCTTCGTCGTGACAATCTCTCTGGTTGTTCTGTTCTTTTCGAGGGTGGCATTGCACCGGGCCTTGAGGATGGGGGACGAATGAAGTCAGACGCAGACAGTGTATATATCCTTTGCGAGGACCTCTTCAAGATCTACAAGATCGCGGACCTCGAAGTGGTGGCGCTGCGCGGCCTGGACTTGAGAGTGCGCCGCGGCGAGCTGATGGCAATAATAGGCGCCAGCGGTTCGGGCAAATCTACCTTGCTGAACATTCTTGGCGGGCTGGAAACGCCGTCTGCCGGGAAAGTGGTCGTGGGTAAAAGAGACCTGCTGAACGTCTCGGCGCAAGATATCGTTCGCTACAGAAGAGAGGACGTCGGTTTCGTGTGGCAGCAGGGAGGGCGCAACCTCGTCCCGTACTTGACTGCAATTCAGAACGTGGAATTGCCGCTTCAGTTGCTCGGATGGTCTTCCGGGACACGCCGTAAGCGGGCGCACGAGTTGCTCGAGGCAGTTGGACTGTCCGACCGAGCCCAACATCGTCCGGACCGGCTTTCAGGCGGAGAACAGCAGAGGGTTGCGATAGGAGTGGCACTGTCTCACAACCCGCCCCTGCTTCTGGCTGACGAGCCCACCGGGGAGCTGGACAGCCAGACCGCCGCGACCATAGTGGACTCCTTGCGGGCGATTAACGAATCATACGGAACAACGATTGTCATTGTCACCCACGATCTGAGCATCACGCACAAGGTTGACAGGGTAGTCACCATACGTGACGGCAGGGCAAGCCTGGAGGCCACTCGAGTCCGAACGTTCCGACCGCCACCGGAGCCTGCAGAAGTGCTTGACGAATACGTTGTGGTGGACCACGTGGGCCGGTTGCAGCTACCTAATGACTATATGCGGAAACTGAATCTCAACGAGCGCGTGAAGATTGAACTCGGAGACGGCCATCTTGTTATAAGGCCAGAGGTGGAAGATCAGCCATGAAGTCTGCTCCTTTGGTGGCGGCTCAGAATATCACCCGCGTTTTCAACCTAGGTGGAGACAGGATCAACGCCGTCCGTGGCGTCAGTCTCGAGGTTTGGCCGGGGCAGTTGCTCATAATCACAGGGCGCTCAGGTTCCGGCAAGACGACTCTGCTCAACATTTTGGCCGGCCTGGACCGTCCCACGAGCGGACATGTGCTTATCGGAGAGCAGGACACTCGTTCCTTGAACGATTCGCAGCTGGTGCAACTGAGGAGGAAGAAGGTCGGTTTTGTCTTTCAGTCCTTTGGACTTCTTCCTTTGCTTTCAGCCTATGAAAACGTGGAGCTTCCCCTTCGCATCGCAGGCTGGAAGAGGCGGGACAGGGAGTTGCGCTCGCGTGAATGCCTGAAGTTGGTTGGTCTTGAGCGGAGGTCGAGTCACAGACCGTACGAATTGTCGGGTGGCGAACGCCAACGAGTTGCCATTGCGAGGGCGATTTCGCATAAGCCGATCCTGATCCTCGCAGATGAGCCTACTGGCGAGTTAGACACCAGCACGGGGGCTTCTATTCTTGCTTTGTTGAGACAGATAGTCGAAGAAGAGGGTGTGGGCATTGTTGTTGTCACGCACGACATGTCTGCCACCAAAATTGGCACGGCCTCGTACCACATGAGCGACGGCGCTCTCGCTTAGCGCCGGTTTCTCGCGCGACGCAATGATTGTGGCTGACGCGGAAATCGAGTTCATATTGATTGACGGTGCATTTCGCACTGGCTATAATCTAAAATGCTTGGGATGACGGCCTGCACTGACACCGCCGGGCCTTGAGGATCATGTCCCTGGTGTCTGGCCCCAATTTTGGGGATTCGTCTAGTGGTAGGACAGCGGCCTTTGAAGCCGTTTGGGAAGGTTCGAATCCTTCATCCCCAGCCACGCAATACTCCCCGATAGCTCAACGGTAGAGCGGGCGGCTGTTAACCGCTAGGTTCTAGGTTCGAATCCTAGTCGGGGAGCCAAGCTTTCGACTCCACTGCTTCAGCACGAGCGACACGCCTGCTCCGTGTTTCTATCCTTCGACCTTTGTCTCTGCGCTTTCTGATCTTTGAGGCTGTGACTGTTTTTGTCCATCGGATGCCTCAACCTTGGCTGCTCTTGTGGCGCCTTTCTTGGTTCCCTTGACCTTGTTCTTAGGAGCTTCTGTGGGCGGTTGCTCCGCAGTCTGGGCGGCAGGCTAGGTTAGAGTAGAGGAGATGGCCTATGGGTAAGGAGTGTCATGGGTCTCTAGAACACTGCCTGTCTACCCTAACGCTGACTATAATCGGAGTTAACTGGCGGCTAGTCCTCGTCAGGTTATTGGTCATCAAGGGAAACCGTTCAGCACCCTCTCCCGGTTGTTACGTTCAGTTTGCAGTCTGCACGGGGGTTTCAGAAGAAATGAGCTTTGTTTTGGACAAGACGAGGGCAGGAACCAAAGGTGTCAAGCACAGGTCGGCTTAATGCTCCTGAAACGGACTCCGCTCGAGACAGACGTCAAGCAACCCGTGAAATCCTCGCTTGATTCCTGGCCCGTAAAGCTGCGCAAAGGTACTATCCGATCCGAGATTAACCGGCTCTCCAGGATCCGGTGTCAGGTTCCTTAGTGATCGAACATCACTGAGTGTTGGGAGCGCAGTGCAATGGACATTAGCCCTCTTGCAGGGAAGCCTGCTGAGCCATCGATGCTCATCAACGTGCCAAGACTCGTCACCGCCTACTACACCGAGGTACCTGATCCATCAGTCCCTGAGCAGCGGGTCTCCTTCGGCACCTCAGGGCATCGCGGTTCCTCGTTTGAAAAGGCTTTCAACGAATCGCATATTCTCGCTATCAGCCAGGCCATTTGCCTGTACCGCAAGCGACAGCAGATCGAAGGCCCGCTGTTTCTGGGCATGGATACCCACGCGCTCTCTGTTCCGGCTCTTGCTACCGCGCTAGAGGTCATGGCGGCCAACGGGGTGGACGTTATGATCGCAGAGAAAGACGAATATACCCCAACCCCGGCCATTTCACATGCGATTCTCACTTACAACAAGGGACGCAAAACGGGACTTGCCGATGGCATCGTGATAACTCCCTCGCATAATCCGCCCCACGACGGAGGGTTCAAGTATAACCCGCCACAGGGTGGTCCGGCCGGACGAGGCGTGACTAGTTGGATCGAAGCGAAAGCAAACGAGTTTCTCGGAAGCAAACTCAGGAGCGTGAAGAGAATTCCTTTCGAGAAGGCTCTTCGCGCCGAGACGACACACCGGCATGACTATCTCAGTACCTACGTCAATGATCTTGGCAATGTGATAGACATGGAGATAGTTCGCAGCTCCAGGATAAGTCTGGGCGTTGATCCGCTCGGAGGAGCCGGGACCCACTACTGGGAGCCGATTGCCGAACGCTACGGGCTGAATCTCACCGTTGTCAATAAGACCGTCGATCCGACCTTCAGGTTCATGACTGTCGACTGGGACGGTCAGATCCGAATGGATCCCTCTTCGTCCTATGCGATGCAGAGCTTGATAAACCTGAAGGGCCATTTCGATGTCGCCTTTGCCTGCGACACCGATCACGACCGGCACGGGATTGTTACAAGCAGCACGGGATTGCTGCCGCCCAACCATTACCTTGCAGTGGCCATCTTCTACCTCTTCCAACACAGGCCGAAATGGAGCAACGCTTCTGCGGTGGGTAAGACTATGGTAAGCAGCCAGATTATTGACCGGGTCACTGCAAAGATCGGCCGCAAACTCTACGAGGTGCCGGTTGGTTTCAAGTGGTTCGTTGATGGCCTGCTCGACGGTTCGCTTAGCTTTGGAGGCGAGGAGAGCGCCGGTGCTTCGTTTGCCCGTCTTGATGGCAGTGTTTGGACGACCGACAAGGATGGCATGGTTCCATCTTTGCTTGCTGCGGAGATGACTGCGAAGATGGACCGCGATCCCGGCGAAATCTTCAGCGAAATCACGCATGAATTAGGCGAGTCGTTCTACGACCGAGTTGAAGCTCCGGCAACTCCAGACCAGAAGAGGAGACTGGATACACTCTCGCCTAATGACGTTCATTTCACAGATCTCGCCGGAGAAAAGATTCAGACCGTACTGACCGGAGCGCCAGGCAACGGAGAGCCCATCGGCGGCGTGAAGGTGTTAGCCAACAGTGGATGGTTCGTAGCGCGTCCGTCGGGAACCGAGGAAATCTACAAAATTTACGCGGAAAGCTTCCGCAGCCCAGATCATCTTCGCCGCATCCTGGAGGAGGCACAGTCGATCGTCAACGACGCTCTGGTCACTCCGCCGCAGACGAGATCCCCCTCCGATGCAAAGGTCAAGGAGAAACCATGAGTGAACAGATACCCGTCAGCAAGCCGATCTACAGCCTTTTCCCTACCGATATTGAGGGAGTCGATTCCCTTGCCGAGCTTGCCCTTAATATGCGATGGTCCTGGAATCATGCCGCCGACGAAGTGTGGCAGCAACTTGATCCCAAGCTCTGGGGACTCACCCATCATCCTTCTGTGGTCCTGCAGACGGTTTCGCGGGATCGACTGAGGAGTGCATTAGCCGATACCGGCTTCCGCAAGAATGTCGATGACCTCGTCCGACAGAAGCGAAGCGCCGAGGAATCGGCGGCGTGGTTTCAACAGAGCCAGCCGCAGTCTCCTCTGACCGGCGTCGCCTATTTCAGTATGGAATTCATGTTGAGCGAAGCTCTACCGATCTATTCGGGAGGACTCGGCAATGTTGCCGGCGATCAGCTCAAGGCTGCCAGCGATCTGGGCGTGCCGGTGATCGGCATAGGTCTTCTTTACCAACAAGGATACTTCCGCCAAGTGATCGACAGGGACGGGGCTCAACAGGCGCTCTTCCCTTACAACGATCCCGGGCAACTTCCCATCACTCCTTTACGTTACCCGAACGGCGAATGGTTACAACTGGAGATTGCCTTACCCGGTTACTCGGTGTGGCTGCGTGCCTGGCAAGTTCAGGTCGGAAGAGTGAGGCTCTTCCTGCTGGACAGCAACGATGTGGCAAACTTTCCTGCTCATCGTGGGATCACCAGCGAGCTCTATGGGGGTGGCACGGAATTGCGCATCCAGCAGGAACTGGTTTTAGGGATCGGCGGCTGGAGGCTGCTATCGGCTCTTGGGATCCGCCCGGAAGTCTGCCACCTCAATGAAGGGCACGCAGCGTTCGCCATATTGGAGCGGGCCCGGAGTTTCATGCGGGAGGCCGCTCAATCCTTTGATGTCGCTCTGGCGGTCACTCGAGCGGGAAACCTCTTTACCACCCACACGGCAGTTGCCGCCGGCTTCGACCGTTTTGCTCCGTCCCTGATTGCACAGTATCTTGGTGACTATGCCGAGAAAGAGCTCCGCATCAGCCTGCGTGATCTCCTGGCCCTGGGTCGCCGGAATCCGAACGACGCGGCTGAGGATTTCAATATGGCGTATCTGGCAATCCACGGAAGTGGGGCTGTAAATGGCGTGAGCCGTCTGCACGGAAAGGTGAGCCGGAGCCTTTTTGGGCCTCTGTTCCCGCGCTGGCCGGCGGACGAAGTGCCGGTCGGACACGTGACCAACGGAGTACACACGCCGACATGGGACTCGGCGGCGGCAGACAGCGTTTGGACAGATGCCAGCGGTAAGGATCGCTGGCTCGGGACAACCGAAACCCTTGAACAGGACATTCGCAGAGTCTCCGACGCCAGTCTCTGGCAGTTGCGCTCCGTTTCCAGAAAGTCCCTTGTTGAGTACGCTCGCGAACAATTGTCCCGGCAGTTGGACGCGTCGGGCGCATCGCTCGCGGATGTTGCCAACGCAGAGCATCTGTTTGATCCTGACGCATTGACGCTGGGCTTCGCACGCCGTTTTGCTACCTACAAGAGGCCGAACCTGCTCCTGCACGATCCGGAACGACTGCTGCGTCTGCTGACTAATCCTGAGCGACCGGTGCAACTAATTCTTGCAGGGAAGGCCCATCCAGCGGACCAGGCAGGCCAGGCCCTGATACAGCAGTGGATGCATTTCATCCGTCGTCCCGAAGCACGTCCTCATGTGATCTTCCTGAGTGACTATGACATGCTCCTGACCGAACGGATGGTACAGGGGGTAGACGTTTGGCTTAACACGCCGCGGCGGCCGTGGGAGGCTTGTGGGACCAGCGGCATGAAAGTGCTTGTTAATGGCGGCCTGAATCTCTCTGAATTGGATGGGTGGTGGGCAGAAGCCTACACACCCGAAGTGGGGTGGGCATTGGGGGATGGTCAAGAGCACGCTGATGAACAGTCCTGGGACGCCGTCGAAGCCGCGTCGCTGTACGACTTGCTTGAACACAACGTTATCCCCGAGTTCTATACATGCGATGAAAACGGCATTCCAACTGCCTGGGTTGCTCGAATGCGTGAAAGCATGGCGCGGTTGACGCCACAATTCTCCTCCAACCGCGCGGTGCGGGAATATGTCGAGCAGTATTACTTACCAGCTGCCATCGCATATCGGGAGCGTGGTGCAAACAAAGGCGCTGGCGGCCGGCAGGTGGTCGACTGGCGGCACAGTGTAGAGCAAAAATGGGCTGCACTCCACTTCGGAGAACAGAAGATCGAGACCGACGGTAAGCAGCACGTATTCGAAGTTCAGGTCTATCTGCATGAACTAGATTCGCACACGGTGCTGGTGGAGCTTTATGCGGACGGAGTCAACGGCGGCCCTCCAGAGCGCCACCAGATGAAAGTCCTTTCCCAGATCACGGGCTCTGATGGCGGACTTGTTTATCGGGCAGTAGTGCCCGCAACCCGCCCGGCAATGGAATATACGGCGAGAATCATGCCGCTCCGTGCCGGTGTCGCAGTCCCGCTGGAAGCCGCACAAATCTTGTGGCGTGAACCATAGTTGGCTGCTTTCCAACTCAAATGCGAGGAAATTCACGTTAGGAATTCGGAGATCAACAACAAGCGCAAAGCGTAAGGGACAGGGGTTATGAAGAAAACCAAGTACAACTGCAAGCACTGCAATCATCAATGGGTCCCCAGGAAAGCAAACCCAAAGAAGTGTCCCAAATGCAGGCGTGTTGACTGGATGCAGAATTCTGGGCAACCCTTTATGCCTTCCAATGATAGTAGTGCGTTTCCCGGCCTCAGGCTGGGCTGAAAATACAGAGATGGACTTTGAGCGAACCTGAATGGCTAGCATCTGAAGCGACCGGTCGAATATTGGGGGGAACGTGAATGAAGATGAAAGGGGCGCCAGCAACCACGTTGTTCCTGGATATCGGCGGCGTACTGTTGACCAATGGGTGGGAGTATCAATCCAGAGCACTGGCCGCAAAGGAGTTCGGACTGGATTTGGAGGAGACTAATGAGCGCCATCGCCTGAACTTCTCTACGTACGAAGCCGGCAAAGTCACACTGGAAGAATACTTGAGCCGGGTGATTTTTTACCAGAAGCGTACTTTCACACGCTCTCAGTTCCGGAAATTCATGTTCGCGCAGTCGAAGCCGTATTTGGAGATGATCAAGCTGGCCTGCCAACTCAAGGCAAAGTACGGATTGAAGATCGCCGTGGTCAGCAACGAAGGTCGGGAGCTAAATGCGTTTCGGATTCGAAAGTTCAGACTGGACCAGTTCGTCGATTTCTATATTTCCTCTTGTTTCGTTCACCTATGCAAGCCGGACGCGGACATCTTCCGGCTTGCACTGGACATCTCCCAGACGCCCCCTGGGCAGGTAGTTTACGTCGAAAACACTCCGATGTTTGTCGAGGTCGCTGAAGCTCTTGGGATTCAAGGAATTGTTCATACGGATTACTGGTCCACCTGTGCGAAACTGGCTGCATTAGGGCTAGAAAGCGACGAAGGAGTCGTTCGTGAAACGAGCTAACTCGAGAGTCTTAACAATCAACGCCGGGTCGTCAAGTATCAAGTTCGCACTCTACCGTTCTGGCGCGCTGCTAAAGCAGAGCTTGCGTGGAAGCATTGACCGCATCGGATTGTCCGGCACCAATCTGACTTTCGATGACGCCTCACAGAATCAACACGGAAGTCATGCAATAAATGCCTGTGATATTAAGTCCGCATCAGATGTTCTGGTCGACTGGCTTGAAGAGCGGGCTGGGTTCGATTCCATAGGCGCTGTGGGGCACCGAGTGGTCCACGGTATGGCGCACACCACTCCAGTTCTGATAACTCAGGAACTCCTGAGCGAGCTCAACAATATTACGTCGTATGACCCGGATCATCTTCCTGGCGAGATTCAACTAATCGAGGCATTCCTGGAGCGCTTTCCCAAGTTGCCCCAGATCGCCTGCTTTGACACGGCATTTCACCGTACCATGCCACGCGTCGCTCAGCTTCTACCGATACCTCGCCGCTTCGACACAATGGGAGTAAAGCGATATGGATTCCATGGTCTGTCCTATGCCTATCTCCTGGAGGAACTCGCCCGCGTTGCTGGCGCGGAAGCGGCGAGAGGACGTGTGATCCTCGCTCACCTCGGCAATGGCGCTAGTTTGGCCGCTGTGGCGAATGGGAAGAGCATCGACACGAGCATGGGGTTCACACCCGCCGCTGGTTTACCAATGGGAACCCGCACAGGCGACCTCGATCCCGGTGTGGCGTGGTTCATGATGGCAACTGAAAACCTGACGACTAAACAGTTCAACGATCTCATAAATCACGAATCCGGTCTGCTCGGAGTGTCCGAGACTAGCTCCGACATGCGGGACCTGCTTGAGAGCGAGAACAACGATGTCCGCGCGGCTGAGGCAGTTCAGCTGTTCTGTTACCAGGTGAAGAAATGGATTGGAGCATTCGCTGCGGCACTTGGTGGCCTGGACACTCTTGGTGTTTTGCCGGCGGCATCGGCGAGAACGCTCCCATAGTTCGAGCCCGGATCTGCGATGGGTTGCAGTTTCTTGGGATTGAACTTGAGGAGGAGCGAAACATGACGAACGTCGGGCGTGATTTCCGTGGAGACCAGCCGGGTCCCCGTCCGGGTCATTCACACTGACGAAGAGCGAATGATCGCGCTTCTGGTGCGCAGCGCGCTCGGAGATGGTCTCTCCGGTGGAATTGGCATGGGGGCTCTTCCATGAAACCACACCAAGACGCCACGAAGAATGCACTCGACTCGAGGCCTGATGCCAAAGACGACCTGAAAACCTTGCCTGTGGAGGAAGTGGAAAGAAGATTGGGGTCGTCGCCAGACGGGCTCAGTCAAGCCGAGGCACAAAAACGGCTGGCCCAATATGGGCCTAATGAGATCGAAGAAAAGAAGACCAATCAGATCGTGAAATTCCTCAAGTATTTCTGGGGTCCCATCCCGTGGATGATCGAGATTGCGATTATCCTGTCCGGCGTGCTCCGGCACTGGCCGGATCTATTCATCATCCTCATTTTGCTTGTCGCCAACTCTGTGGTCGGTTTCTGGGAAGAACGCCAGGCGGGGAATGCCATCGCCGCCCTCAAGGCTAAGCTGGCGGTCAAAGCACGAGTGAAACGCGACGGAAAGTGGATCAACCCCGAGGCGCGTGAACTGGTGCCAGGCGATGTCATCCGATTGCGCCTGGGCGATATTGTGCCAGCGGATGCGCGTCTGCTGGATGGTGATCCGGTGGAGGTGGATCAGTCGACGTTGACGGGAGAGTCTTTGCCAGCCACACGCAAACCTGGCGAGGCGGTGTTTTCCGGTTCGATTATTCGCCAGGGTGAGATCGGCGCGCTGGTCTACGCCACGGGTGCGAACACCTACTTCGGCAAGACGGCGCAGCTGGTACAGGAGGCGCACACCGTTAGCCATTTTCAGCGCGTGGTGCTGAACATCGGCAAATATCTGATTATTCTCGCGGTGGCTCTGGTGGCCGTAATTATTACCGTCGCGTATCTTGCGCGGTGACCCGATCCTCACCACGTTGCAGTTCGCCCTGGTGCTGACCGTGGCCGCAATTCCTGTGGCGATGCCCACGGTACTGTCGGTAACTATGGCGGTCGGCGCACGCCTGCTAGCCCGGAAACAGGCGATTGTGAGCAAACTGGTGGCCATCGAAGAATTGGCGGGCGTGGATGTTCTCTGCGCGGACAAGACCGGCACTCTGACCCAGAACAAGCTGACGCTGGGCGATCCCTTCAGCGTGAACAACATCCCCGCCGATCAAGTCATCCTTAGCGGCGCTCTGGCCTCGAGGGCAGACAACAATGACACCATTGATCTGGCGGTCCTGGCTGGGTTGAAAAGTAAGGATTCATTAAAGGGTTATGAAGTGATTCATTTCCAGCCCTTCGACCCGGTTCATAAACGGACTGAGGCAGCCGTGAAAGCCAGGGACGGGAAGACGTTCAAAGTGACCAAGGGCGCGCCGCAAGTAATTTTGGCATTGTCGTCCAACGCCGCACAAGTGCAGCCCGCCGTCGACAAAGCCGTCAACGAATTTGCGGAGCGCGGCTTTCGTTCGTTGGGGGTGGCGCGGGCCGATGGTGATGAGCAATGGCAATTTGTTGGCGTGTTGCCCTTGTTTGATCCGCCACGTGAAGATGCCAGGGCAACCATCGCGACCGCTCTTGGGATGGGAGTAAAGATCAAGATGGTTACGGGCGATGCACTGGCCATCGCCAAGGAGACCGCCAAGAGGCTGGGTATGGGCTCTAATATCCTCGACGCCGGCAGCCTGGGCGACGCGAAAATACAGGAGACGGCAGAGGTATCCCGGTCCATCGAGGACGCCGACGGTTTCGCTCAGGTATTCCCCGAACACAAGTTCCATATCGTGGATGTCCTGCAAAAACGCGGCCACATGGTAGGCATGACGGGCGATGGGGTAAATGACGCCCCTGCGTTGAAGAAAGCAGACTGCGGCATCGCTGTTTCGGACGCGACAGACGCGGCGCGAGCCGCGTCATCCATCGTGTTACTCCTGCCTGGCCTGTCTGTGATCATCGATGCCATCAAGGAGAGCCGCCGCATTTTCCAGCGAATGAACAGCTACGCGATCTATCGGATTAGCGAGACGCTGCGCGTCCTGCTATTCATGACTCTCTCGATCCTGATCTTTAATTTCTATCCGGTCACAGCAGTCATGATCGTCATGCTGGCGCTGCTCAACGACGGCGCCATCCTGTCCATTGCGTATGACAACGTTCACTATAAGGACAAGGCCGAGGCCTGGAACATGCGCACAGTACTGGGGATCTCCACCGTACTGGGCGTCATTGGGGTGGTCTCAGCCTTCGCTCTGTTCTATCTTGGCGAGCGCGTATTTCACTTCGATCATGCTCACATCCAGACGCTGATGTACCTGAAGCTGTCAGTGGCCGGACATCTGACTATCTTCCTCACGCGCGACGCGTGGTCCGTTTTGGTCCGTACGTCCAGCTCGGATTGTGTTGGCGGCCGTGTTTGGAACGCAAATCGTGGCGACGTTGATAGCGGTGTACGGGCTGTTTATGACGCCACTCGGCTGGGGTTGGGCTGGGTTCGTTTGGGGTTATGCGCTGGTGTGGTTCCTCGTCAATGACCGCTTGAAATTGCTTGCATATCGTATTTTTGATCCAGTTAAGACCACAACACCAGCCGACTTAACGCCGCAGATCGCCACACGTGCGTATGGACTGTATGAGCAGAGGGGCCGTCGGGACGGTCAAGCAGCTCAGGACTGGGAGAAGGCCGAGCGTGAGATTCGGAATAATGACAGCAAGTCTGAACAGAAGCCCGAACCCACGACACCGGAGAAATCTCAGACCACGGCCGAATCTGAGACGAAGGCAAAAGCGGAGATCAAAACAGAATCCCAGGTTGGTTCGAGGTTCGAAACCAATGCCGAGTGCAAGCCTGAAACCAAGCACGAGATACCAGTCGATTTGAACCCACAGATCGCCAAGCGAGCTTATGAATTGTATGAGGAGCAAGGTCATAAAAACGGGCGATCGATTCAGGACTGGGAGAAAGCCGAGCAGGAGATTCAGAATAATGAATCCAAAGTGGAGCCTCAGCCTGAAGCCGATGTCGATCCAAAGACTGAACCTGAAACCCGTACTGAGCCAAAATCGGAAGCTAACGCAGAGACGAAGCCTGACGATAAAGTCAAACCAAAGGATGAAACCAAGGCCAGGACACCTGCCGACTTGACGCCTGGGCTCGTCAAGCGAGTCCATGAACTCTACGAGAAGCTCGGCCGCGAAGATGTCCAAGCAGTTGAGGAATGGGAGAAGACAGAGCGGGAGACGCGGAATGATGAAATAAAAGCTGATGATGGGTCTGGAGACCAAGCCAAGACTAAGACTGAAGACAAGAAATAGATCAGTCTACTACGGAGCGGGAGCAATGTGAGCACCGGTCCCCAAAAGGGTGATGGCGACAATCAAGACAGGAGCGACAACATGCTGAATGAAGCTAAAACACTACAGGGTTACAAATTGGACAGCCTTGATGGAGAAATAGGGAAGATTAAGGAGTTCTACTTCGATGACCAGTATTGGACGGTTCGTTATCTCGTCGTCGACACGGGAAACTGGCTCAACGAAAGGCAGGTGTTGATCTCCCCGCACGCGCTGGCGGCCGTGGATAGCTACGCGCAAAACGTGGTCATCAATTTGACCAAGAAACAGATCGAGGACAGTCCACCCCTGGAGAGTGACAAGCCAGTCTCAAGACAATTCGAGGAGGCCTACCATAGCTATTATCGCTGGCCGGCGTATTGGGCTGGCCCGTACATGTGGGGATACTATCCTTACATTCCTCGTGATCTTGAAAAACCGACGGGACCTGCCGAAGGTGGAAAAGCCTGGGATCCTCATTTGCGCAGCAGTCGGACAGTCAGCGGCTATCACATCCAGGCCTCGGATGGCGATATTGGCCACATCGACGACTTTATCATCGATGAAGAGAATTGGGCGATTCGTTATCTAATAATCGACACGAGGAACTGGTGGCCGGGAAAGAGGGTCCTGATTTCACCGCGGTGGATCAAGAGTGTTAGTTGGAATGAGTCAAAGGTCTTCGTCGCTCTTTCCCGCGACCCCGTTAAGCAGTCACCGGAATACACCGGGTTGTCCTCACTTAGCCGGGAATATGAAGCTGAGCTGCATCGCCATTACAATCGCCAGGGATACTGGGTCGATGAACCCGTTGCCAAGAAGCCTTCCCATTGAAGCGAGACGAATGGACTTATTACGTGCGTAACTTGCCTAGCCTTACAACGCGGGGGAGTGCGTGGCTGAAGCGGTCGAGCTGCTTTGTTGCCGGATTGAGAAATGAACCGATGCATTTCCTGAGCAGACCAGCGGAGTCCCCATCCACGTCATTCATGTGGAAATTGAGAGGGGGTCATGAACTTGAAAACAGACAAAGTAAACGTAACTGATGAGCCGTTGACACCAGAATTGCTTGCAAAGATGAACGCTTATTGGCGCGCCGCCAATTATCTATCGGTCGGCCAGATTTACCTCTATGACAATCCCTTACTCCGGGAGCCACTGACTCTATCTCACGTGAAGCCGATGGTGGTCGGGCACTGGGGCACGACGCCTGGCCAGAACTTCATTTACGTGCATTTAAACCGCGTTATTAAGAAGTATGACCTGGATATGTTCTACATCGCTGGTCCCGGCCACGGCGGTCCGGCAATCGTGGGAAATGTGTACTTAGAGGGCACCTATAGTGAGATCTATCCGGACATCAGCCAGGACGAAGCAGGGATAAAGAAGCTGTTCATGCAGTTTTCTTGGCCTGGTGGAATTTCCAGCCATGTCGCTCCGACGACGCCGGGATCGATTCACGAAGGTGGTGAACTGGGGTATTCACTCAGCCATGCCTTCGGGGCTGCGTTCGATAATCCCGGTCTCATTGTTGCCTGCATCGTGGGCGATGGCGAAGCGGAAACAGGCCCGTTGGCGACTGCATGGCAGTCCACCAAGTTTCTTAACCCGATCTCCGATGGAGCTGTGCTGCCAATCCTGCACCTCAATGGCTACAAGATCAGCAATCCGACCGTCCTGGCCCGCGTCGAGCATGAGGAATTGGAGCAATTTCTGAGAGGCTGCGGCTGGGCGCCCTATTTCGTGGAGGGTGACGATCCCGAAAAGATGCATCAACTCATGGCAAGTACTTTGGATAAGGCTGTCGAGGACATCCTGCAAATCGAAGGCAATGCGCGGAACAAGAACGACACTACTCGACCTCGCTGGCCCGTGATCGTCCTCAGGTCACCCAAGGGTTGGACCGGACCGAAAGTGGTCGATGGCTTGCAAGTCGAGGGCACCTTCCGCGCCCACCAAGTCCCGATCATAGTGGATTCCGAGCATCCTGATCATCTCAAGCAGCTTGAAAGTTGGATGAAGAGCTACAAAGCCGAGGAACTCTTCGATGAGCGCGGCTGTCTCATGCCTGAATTAGCCGAGCTTGCGCCCAAAGGTGAACGACGGATGGGGGCCAATCCGCACGCCAATGGCGGCATCCTGCTGCGTGACCTGCGCATGCCAGACTTTCAGGTCCATGCGGTAAATGTGCCTTCGCCCGGCTCCGTTGAAGCCCAGGATACGCTTGTGCTGGGCAGCTTCCTGCGCGACGTGGCCAAGCTGAACCAAGATCAACACAATTTTCGCATCTTCGGTCCTGACGAGACGCTCTCGAATCTATTGAGTGCGGTCTTCGAAGTCACCAACCGCCAGTGGAATGCCAGGCGAGTAGAGAATGATGAGTTCTTGGCACCGGACGGAATGGTTCTGGACTCGATGCTCAGTGAACACCAGAGCGAGGGCTGGCTGGAAGGCTATCTCCTGACCGGCCGACATGGACTATTCAACTGTTACGAGGCGTTTATTCACATAATCGACTCCATGTTCAACCAGCACGCGAAGTGGCTAAAGGTAACGTCGGAACTTCCCTGGCGCCGGAGGATCTCGTCATTGAACTACCTGCTCGCCTCTCACGTCTGGCAGCAGGATCATAACGGCTTCACGCACCAGGACCCGGGTTTTCTGGACCATGTCGTCAACAAGAAGGCAAGTATCGTACGGATATACCTGCCTCCAGATGCCAATTGCCTTCTGTCCGTAGTTGATCACTGCCTGCGCAGCCGGCATTACGTCAATGTGGTGGTTGCGGGAAAGCACGCGATGCCCCAGTGGCTAACGATAGAGGAGGCGGTAGTGCATTGCACCAAAGGCATCGGGATCTGGCCGTGGGCCAGCAACGACCAGGGTGCCGAACCGGACGTGGTGATGTCCTGTTGTGGAGACACGCCTACACTTGAGACTATGGGCGCTGTCTCTATCCTTCGCAAACATTTGCCCGAGCTGAAAATCCGCGTAATCAACGTCGTCGATCTGATGAAGCTACAGCCTTCGAAAGAGCACCCGCACGGGCTGAGTGAACAGGACTATGACGCCCTCTTCACCAAAGACAAGCCGATCGTCTTCGCCTTCCATGGTTACCCGTGGCTGATTCACAGGCTGACCTACCGCCGGACCAACCGGAACCTGCACGTCCGGGGTTACAAGGAAGAGGGCACGATCACGACGGCTTTTGACATCAGGGTGCAGAATGACCTGGATCGGTTCCACCTGGTGCAAGACGTGATTGATCGACTGCCGCAGTTGGGCGGGAGGGGAGCCTATCTGAAGCAGATGATGCAGGACAAGCTCGTCGAGCATAAGCTGTACATCGACAAGCACGGTCAAGACATGCCGGAAATTCGCAACTGGAAATGGAGTCGGGAGGGGGCCCAGAAAGAGAATGCGCTAAAGGCGGCAAAGAAATGATGCGTGTCGGCATTGCCGCAGATCATGGTGGCTTCGAGTTGAAAGCGTACCTTGACACGGCTCTCAAGGCCGCCGGATATAAGGTTGTGGACTTCGGGGCCCGCGAGCTGGTCGAAGGAGATGACTACCCGGACGTTGTAGTCCCCATGGCGAGGGCGGTGGCAAGAGGCGAGGTAACCCGGGGTCTGGCCGTCTGTGGCAGCGGAGTAGGGGCGTGCGTGGCGGCCAACAAAGTCCCCGGGGTACGCGCGGCCTTGATCACAGACCCCTTCTCCGCTCATCAGGGTGTGGAGGATGACGATATGAACCTGATGTGTTTGGGCGGCTGGGTCACTGCGCATGCCTTAGCCTGGGACCTGGTCCAGACCTTCCTTAGCGCCCGTTTCAAGGGGGAGGAACGATTCAAGCGCCGCCTCACGAAAATATCGGAGCTGGAAACCAAGGAGACAGCACCATGAAAGACAACCCTTTGAAGAATCTGGGAACGCTCGGCCAGTCAATTTGGCTCGACTACATCCGGCGTGACCTGATGGTCAGCGGCGGACTGCGCCGCCTCATTAATGAGGACGGACTGCGGGGGATGACTTCGAATCCGTCCATCTTTGAGAAAGCAATCGCAGGCAGCCATGATTACGATGAGGATATTCGGGTCATGGTGCTCGAGGGAAAAGATGTCAATGCAATCTATGAAGCTCTCACCCGGCGAGACGTTCAGAGCGCCGCTGACGAGTTCCGAACCGTATACGATGCGACTGACGGAAGAGATGGATATGTGAGTCTGGAGGTTAATCCTCACCTGGCGCACGACACCGAAGGTACTATGGTGGAAGCCCGGCGCTTGTGGATAGCGCTGAACCGCCCCAACGTTTTCATTAAGGTGCCTGCGACACAAGAAGGGCTGCCAGTTATCCAGAAACTCGTCAGCGAGGGAATAAATATCAACGTGACATTGCTCTTTGGGCTTCCCCGTTACCGACAGGTTGTCGAAGCCTACCTGGCGGGGCTTGAAGCCAGGACGACTCAAGGTAAGCCGTTGCAGAGCGTAGCCTCTGTCGCGAGCTTCTTTGTGAGTCGCATCGATACTCTGGTAGATCCGCTATTGGAGAAGATCATCGCGCGAGGCGGTGAGAAGGCGGAGCTAGCAAAGACAGTGCATGGGGAAGTTGCCATCGCCAGCGCTAAAGGAGCCTATCGAGTCTATCAGAATATCTTCGGCAGCGATCGGTATGGGACATTGGCCGACAAAGGAGCACGTACGCAGCGGCTGCTCTGGGCCAGCACCAGCACGAAGAACCCGGAGTACAGCGATGTGAAATACATCGAATCGCTCATCGGACGGGACACGGTCAACACGGCCCCCATTGAAACCATCAATGCTTACCGCGACCATGGCAAGCCCCAAGACCGTATCGAACAAGATACCGTGAAGGCCCTCCAGACGTTGGAGCGATTGGCGGAACTGGGCATCAGCATCGACCAAGTGACGCAACAACTCGAGGATGAGGGCGTCGGAAAATTCTCCGACTCCTTTGATAAGTTGATGGGAACCTTGGAAAAAGCGCTGCAACGATAGGACTCGGAGATGATCGGAGGAACCCATATCAGTCTCCATGCAAAGGGTGCTCGAAGATGAATTCAACGATGGAAAACGACATAGAATCCGCTGTCCCGCCGCTGACCCATCGATCAGCAGAACCGGAAAGAGAGTAAAGATGCCGACAAACAGTACTCCGCTCACCAAGCTCGCGGCCTGGCAGGCACTTGAAACCCACTACAAGAATGTGCGCGGTTTGCACCTAAGGAAGCTTTTCGCTGACGATCCTGGGCGGGGAGAGCGCATGACAGCTGAGGCCGTAGGTGTTTATCTTGACTATTCGAAGCACCGCATCACTGACGAGACAGTCAAGCTTCTCCTGCAACTCGCTGGTGAGTCTGGACTGAGAGCCCGCATCGACGCAATGTTTCGTGGGGACAAGATCAACACCACTGAGAACAGGGCGGTCCTTCATGTGGCCCTGCGCGCGCGCCTAAAGGGCAATCCATCATTGTCGATGGTGAAAACGTCGTCCCCAAGGTGCATGCGGTTCTTGATAAGATGGCCGACTTCTCCAACCGGGTGCGTAGCGGGCAGTGGAAAGGGTACACCGGCAAGCCCATTCGCAACGTCATCAATATCGGTATCGGTGGGTCAGACCTGGGCCCTGGGATGGCGTACGAGGCATTACGCCACTACAGCCAGCGCGATTTGAACTTTCGTTTCGTCTCCAATATCGACGGCACCGACTTCGTCGAGGCCACACGCGACCTCAACGCTGAGGAGACATTGTTCATTATCTCCTCAAAGACGTTTACGACTCTCGAGACGATGACGAACGCGCAAACGGCCCGTGCCTGGGCTCTCAAGGCTCTGAACCACCGGGCCGCCGTTGCCAGGCACTTCGTCGCTGTATCAACCAATGTCGAAGAGGTGGCCAAGTTCGGCATCGACCTCGCGAATATGTTCGAGTTCTGGGATTGGGTCGGTGGACGCTATTCGATGGATTCAGCGATCGGCCTTTCAACAATGATTGCTATTGGCCCAGAACACTTTGGGGCCATGCTCGACGGTTTCCACCAGATGGATGAACATTTTCGTACTGCTCCTTTCGAGCGCAACTTACCGGTACTCATGGGGCTGCTCGCTCTCTGGTACAACAACTTTTTTGATTCGCAGACCATGGCAGTCCTACCGTATGAGCAATACCTGAAGCGATTCCCCGCCTATCTCCAACAGCTGACGATGGAAAGTAATGGCAAGTATGTCACACTTGATGGGACAAAGGCCGACTACCAAACGGGACCGATCTACTGGGGGGAGCCGGGCACCAACGGTCAGCATTCTTTCTACCAACTGATCCATCAGGGGACCAAATTGATCCCCTGCGACTTCATCGCATTCACTCAGTCGCTTAACCCTCTTGGTCGCCACCACGACTTGCTCACGGCCAACGTCTTTGCCCAGGCCGAGGCGATGGCCTTTGGCAAAACGCCGCAGGAGGTCCGAACCGAGAAAACACCGGACTGGCTGGTACCACACCGAACATTCGAGGGTAACCGTCCATCCAGCACGATCCTCATCGAAAAGCTGACCCCGGCGGCGCTTGGGAAGCTTGTCGCGCTATACGAACACAGCGTCTTCACTCAAGGCGCTATCTGGCAGATAGACTCATTTGACCAGTGGGGGGTGGAATTGGGAAAGGCGCTTGCCGCGCGCATCATCCGCGAGCTTGAGACAAACGCTGAGACCGAATTGAAGCACGACAGCTCAACCAACAACCTTATCCGGCGCTATCGGCAACTCAGGTGATCGCCACACGGAGACCAAGACCAGCACGTACCATCGGATCGTATTATCCACTTGATTGAGAGAAAGGCTCTGAGGAGAAACAACATGGAACGAGAAGACGAAATCAGAGTAATTGCCTACAGCATCTGGGAGCAAGAGGGCTGCCGCGACGGGCACGATTGCGAGCATTGGCTGAAGGCAGAGGTAATTTGGAAGGAGAAGGAGAGGACCGCTTCCGGGAATAACAAAGCGGCTCCAAAACGAACTTCGAAGCAAAATAAGAGGGAGGGAAGGACAACCAAGAACTAGCAGGAGTCGGAGGCCTAAGAGGTAAAGATCCATCGACTCAATCCTGGCATGATACCTTTCGAAAGACCTACAACCTTTCACGGTTCGCTGTGCGTGACTGTGTGCTCAAGGCTATCGCATTGGTAATGGTCCAGAGGCCACCGATGCCGGCCATTCGGTAACAGAGTCATCACATACCCAGAAAGAATCTGGATAAGGTCACCTTGTCGAGGCGGCGAACCGTCGGATTGAGATGGGCGAGGCACATTGCTTCATCGAATAGATCGAATCAAACTCGGGACACCGCTCACCCTTTACGGATAGATATCGAGGCCGATGTTCCTTTTGTTAGGACAGATCGAACCAGAGTCCAAAGAATGCTGGATAACCTGGTCGATAACGCAGTCAAGTATTCTCCTGCGGGCGGTGAAGTATCCGTGTCCGTGAAACGTTCGGGCGAACCGATCGTCGTCAGTGTGTCCGACCGGGGAATCGGTATAGGACCGTCTGACATCGGGAGGCTGTTTGAACCGTTCGCCAGGCTTGAGGCGCCAGCCCCAGGGTCAGCGATACCGGGAGTGGGCCTGGGGCTTGTGGTCCGCAAGCGCCTGGTGGAAGCTCATGGGGGTAGGATTTGGGTGGAATCTGAAACGGGCAAGGGCTCGACGTTCCATTTCACTCTGCCGATTCGATAACGATCTTGAGGTTGGCCGGTCGTTCTGCGCCCGATCGCAGGCTCGGCAATCTGTGTGTACTCTCGGCTTCCTCGGGCATTTGAGGCGTATTCGACTGTGCCATTGGGAACCCAGGCTTCGTCCCCTCGATCCGGAAGTCTTTGAGTCGCCAAGTTCGCATGCCTTGACCATTCTGTGGTAAGATTAGTGAAGTTCCAGTTTCGGCTGTTGAGTACCTAAAACGGTCCCGCCCCATCTAGGCATTGGATGGCCCGAACTCCAACCTTCGATTTACCGATAGGAGGTCATCTAATGACTTATCAAGAGAAATCCATCAAGTGCTCCGACTGCGGTTCTACATTCATTTTCACTGCCGGTGAGCAAGAGTTCTATGCCAATAAGGGCTTTACCAACGAGCCTAGACGTTGCGTGTCGTGCCGCGCCACGCGTAAGGCGCAGCGTGACAACGGTGGTGACTCGGCCTACCGCTCCTCCAGGTATTAGCACTGAACTAAGCGAATATAGGCTCCGCAACGCTGCCGCACATTGCAGCTTCCAGGCCGGGGGCGCGGATGCAGCGTACCCTGTGGGCGCGTTGCGCCTATTGGCCAGCGATACAGTATCGCCCAAGACCATTCCGACTGCTTCGCGGCCTATCTTTGAGCATTCCTCGCCGATGCGTTCCTGATCATCTTCGGAACGCTCCTTCTCCCTTTCTTGGACTTATCAGGAAACAGGGGGTTAGCGTGAGAACAGAAATCGAGGCTGACGTAGAAAACATCGAAATCAACGAAGAGCTCTCGTCCAAGACCGATCAAAGTGAAGACGGCTTTTCAACGGACGATCAGTCTGATGAGTCCGAACGGGAGACCCTGGAATCACCGGAATCACCGCCATCACCGGACCAACCCGAAGAAGACACCGAACCCGCCGATGACCCGGTGCGGTTGTATCTTCATCAGATAGGCAGGGTGAGCCTGCTTAATGGTCGTGATGAGAAACTCCTTGCCAGGAAGATCGAGCTTGCAAAGCACCTTCGGGAGATCAAGGTCGAATATCTCGCGACCAATGGGAAACGACCCTCTGCGGCGGCCATAGCGTCTCTGGTACGAGCGGGAATGGTGAAAGCGGAGCCTATCGCTCTCTTGCTGCGGGAGGAACTCGGCATGCCCTCATCCGGCAGCTATGCGGACAGCATCGCCGGTGTGTTCGATCAGCGTATGGTCCAGAACATCGCTGACAAACTGGATAAATCAACAGTGGAAACTGAGAACCTCCTCAAGAATCTCTCGGTGCAAACCGGTTTGACCTATGACGATGTCCACACAGCGACCGGTGGACGCATGCCGAAGGCCCATCGGCAGAGCTCGTCAACTGAAGCAGGTGTGGTGAATTCCGCTGACGAATACGAGAAGAGACTTGGCGATTTCATGGACAATATTGAGTACGAGTCGGAACGGGCCAGTCAGCACCTTGTCGAAGCCAATTTGCGTCTTGTGGTCAGCATAGCCAAGAAGCACGTTGGACGCGGTGTTTCCCTGCTCGACCTCGTGCAGGAAGGGAACATCGGGCTCATCAGGGCGGTCGAGAAGTTCGACCATCACAGGGGATACAAGTTCAGTACGTATGCCACATGGTGGATTCGGCAGGGAATCACCCGGGCTATTTCCGATCAAGGGAGGACCATCCGTCTTCCGGTCCATATGGGGGACATTCTCAGGCAAGTGCTCAAGGCAGAGCGTGGTCTGGTCCAGGAGTTTGGGCGAGATCCAACGCCCGAGGAAATCGGCAAGAAACTGGGTCTGACTGCTAAAAGGACCAGTGAGATAATGGCGGTGTCCCGGCTACCTCTGTCCCTTGAGTCGCCTGTCGGTGAGGACGGGGATGTCTATCTGGGTGATTTCATCGAAGACACCAATTCAAAGACCCCGGTTGACACGGCCTCGAGTCAACTGCTCAAAGATGAGATTGCTGGTGTCCTGTCCGAACTCACGCCTCGCGAGCAGCGGGTGATCGAGTTGAGATTTGGCCTGGAGGATGGGCGTTACCGGACTCTGGAAGAGGTGGGGCTGGAATTCAAGGTAACCAGAGAACGCATTCGTCAGATCGAGGCCAAGGCGCTACGCAAGCTAAGACATCCCAGTCGAAGCCGGCGGCTGAAGGACTATCTGCAGTAACGATACCAACTGTTAAGTCCTGAGCCCAATCTGTCAAAGCTATCAGACACGATCCGCTCATAGCGTCTGGTCCATGACCTGAACTGCAGCCTGCAACAAGCTACTTCTGGATTGGCAGTGTGA
>CAVUYC010000017.1:0-308808 GCA_963745605.1 uncultured Chloroflexia bacterium
AATCCTGAAGCCGTATACTCCATGGATGAATCCTTGAGCAGTTAGACCGCAGCCCCATGTCTCGCTGGTTCGTGTCTGTTCCCGGTCGCCCTCATCAACACCCAAGACAACAGCAGGACTGCAGACAGTCCCAGGCCAATCAACATCAGGTTCGGGATAGGAAACGTGAAACCTAGGGCGTGGAAAAGTTGGAAGGAGAAGATGCCAAGCGCCGCGGCATGCGATGGCAAGGATCGCCGGCCCTACAATCATCGGCCAAGATACCTCATGGGCTGCTTTCGCTTCCTTCGAGCGAGGCATCGCAAGAAAGATGATGCCGAAGGCTTTGACGAAACATGCTGCGGCAAGAGCACTCGTCAGGGCAAACAGTGAAAGGCCCACGAACAGCAGGACTCTAACCAGCGCACTGTCGATTTGAAACGACTGGAAGAAAGCCTGGAAAATCATGAGTTCACTGACGAAACCGTTGAATGGGGGCAGCGCGGCAATCGACATCGAGCCAATGAGAAACAGAGTGCCCGTGTAAGGCATCGCCTTGAAGAGGCCGCCCATCTTTTCGATGTTCCGCGTTCCGGTTTCAGCCACCACCGACCCTGTGGTCAGGAAAAGCAGGCTCTTGAAGAGGGCATGATTCAGCGTATGAAAGAGTGCTCCTATCAAGGCAAGATCAGCTAATGAACTCAGACCATAATTGGTGAATATCAGGTACAGTCCCATACCCATAAGGATGATGCCGATATTCTCGATGCTGTGGTAAGCGAGCAGCTTCTTGATGTCATGCTCCTTAGACGCGTACATGACGCCAAGCAATGCCGAGAGCACGCCGAAACTCAGGACGAGTACTCCCCACCACAAGTCTGGAGAAAGGGCCATGAGGATATACCGGATCATCCCATAAATAGCCACTTTGATCATTACGCCAGACATCAGGGCGGAGATATTAGATGGACTTGCGGAATGGGCATAGGGAAGCCACTTATGAAAGGGCATAACCCCAGCCTTGATTCCGAACCCCACAAATAGCGACAGGAAGACTCCTGCTTTGAGAACCGCATTCATCCCAGCCAGATGGCCCGTCGAAAACGAACCCGACGGCGAGTACAACGCGAGAAGTCCCAGCATAAGAAACGTCGTGCTCATTTGCGTCATGACGAAATAGAAGGTGGCTGACCTTTTCGTCTCCGCCTTTTGCCTGTCAAACATGACCAGGAAGAAAGAGCTGAGCGACATCGTTTCCCAGAAGAAAAGAAAGGTAAAGACGTTGTCTGCAGCGACAACGAGAAGCATCGAGACAATGAAAAGGCTCATCATCGAGACAAGGAAGTTCTTTGAGGGGTCGGAGCCTTCGTGCTCCACATACTTCAGCGAATAGACCAGGGCCGCCGCAGAAACGAACGAGATGATCCCAAGGAAGAAGGCGGCCAGGCGGTCGATGGTAAAAGAGAGTGCGAGGTTTCCGACAATCGTGTAGGTCGGCAAATGGAAAACACCATCGCTGAAGGCGATATTCAAAGAGAAAACAACGGCGAGAAGACTCGCCAGCAACATTGCCCAAATGACAGCCTGGCGCGCCGTCCTCTTGCCGACAACGGAGAAAGCGGCAGCCACTATTGACGCGGCGAGAAAGGTGACAACGCTGAGAGGAAAGAGAATGTTCAAAGGCTGATGCTCGATGTCTGTGACGCGGTAGCGCCTAACGGAAGCGCGACGCGACTGCTGCGAAAGTCTTCGAATGATTCATTGAAAAGCCGGGTTCAGGAGGGGAGGTGCAGATTCTAGTGAGGACTAGTTTCGACAGGACCCGCTAACACCCTATGGAATTTAAGAATACAAACACGCTCTCAGTAAGTCAATAGGGCGTTCTGCGCTGTTTTGAAACGAAGACCAGCCGTTGTTCACGTTGAGCGAACAGGAAATCCCAATGAGATCCACCTTACGTCGCACAGGATGACCAACGACGAATATCAGCGTGTCTTCGCCTCGTTAATACGAGCGCGGATGGCAGAGATCTTGTCCTTGATGTCGGGCGCCCCTACTATCTCGGAGACGAGACAAACGCACGGTGCGCCGTGCCTGACTACCTCGGCTACATTGTTTTCTTTGATGCCCCCGATGGCCACGAAGGGGATCCTATGGTGGCTGACTACATAGTCCAGGTATCCAACCCCAACTGCCGCCATAGGCACTTTCTTGATCGCTGTTCCGTAGATGGGACCTACGCCAATGTAGTCGGCGATTCCCTCGTCAACTGCTGCATCAGCCTGCTCCACCGAATGGGTCGAGAGGCCGATCAGCATATCATCGCCGACTAGCTCTCGAACCTTCCTTACGGGCAAGTCGTCCTGCCCCACATGTACCCCGTCGGCCCGGACTGCCAGCGCTAGGTCAATGTCGTCGTTGACAATGAAACAGGCGCCGAATCGCTCAGTCGACCTTCGAATCTCAACACATTCGTCGTACTTCTGGCGCATCGGGAAATCCTTTTCACGGTACTGGATGATCTTAACTCCGGATTCAAGAATCTGCATCACTACGTCAATATTGCCGCGACCCAACGAAAACCCTGTTGCAGTGATGGCATAAATATCGGTCTCGGGGAGCTTCCTAAAGCGAGCGGGCACCTATTTGACCCCCACGCCGAGATCGTGCCAGTCCTTAAGAATTGGTTTGTAGCCAAGAGCAGCGATTGCCGCTCTCATCTCGATCACTGAGCGCTGTGTCGGATATTTCGAACTGCCCGACGCCATCTTGAGAATCAGTGTGACCGCCAATGACGGTTGACGTGCCGCCGGACATCTTGGTCACCCCCAAACGTACGAGATTGTCTCGCAACCCGGCGCCTTCCCGAGTGGAAATGGTAATTCCTGCCCTGGGAAGGAACAGACGTAACGCAACAATCCCCTGGACCAACGCCCTATCCGGGACTTCGTATGGAGGGTGAAATCCGCCTACCTCCGGCCTCATCCTGGGGAATGACACGCTAACCTCAATCTCAGGAAAGCGCTTCTGCAAGTACGGCGGCGTGCAGCCCTGATAGGAACATCTCGCTGCGCCAGTCGTGGAGGCCCAGCAGCGCTCCCACGCCGACCGAACGCATTCCCGCCTCACCTGCTCTCTCTGGCGCCTCCACCCTGTACCGGTAGTCGCTTTTCGGACCCTTAGGATGCACTCTTGCATAGGTCTCGCGGTCGTAGACTTCCTGGTAGATGGTCAGCCCGTCAACTCCGGCAAAAATCAGCTCGCCGTATTCATCCTTGGTGAGAGGATAGATTTCTATCGAGACCGACGAGAAGTACTTCCTGAGCAGTCTTGTACAATCGGCAATGTATGACACAGGACTGGCCTGGCGGGATTCCCCGGTGAGGATGAGAATATGCTGAAGGCCTGTGGCAGCAATCGCCTGCGCCTCTGCCTCCACCTCATCCAGCGTAAGACTCCGTCTGAGGATGTTGTTGTTGGCATTGAATCCGCAGTAGACACAATGGTTCACGCAATAATTGGCCAGATAGAGGGGAGTAAAGAGAAGCACCGTTGGCCCGAAATGGTACATGGTCATGCTATGTGCCTTTTGTGCCATGTCTTCGAGCAGACCATCGGCTGTGGGAGAAAGGAGGGCGAGGTAATCGCGTGCAACTAGTTGGGGTTTGGAAAGAAGAGCGGAGATCCTAGATTCCGTCAGGGTGTTGAAGAAGGCCCCAAAGTCCGTTCCTTCGTACCGAAGGACTTCGTCATAGAAAGACACTATGGTACTTTCTCCCCTTCCCGCAAGAAACCGGTCAAAGGCGACGATGACTCAGCGAAATGTTTCAACGCTCCCAGCCCGGCAAGATAAGCCTTGCGCCCGGCGTCAACCGCTTTCCCGAACGCCTCAGCCATAAGGATAGGATTCTCCGCCGTAGCGAGCGCGGTATTCACCAGCACCGCGGCAACGCCAAGCTCCATAGCCTCAGCTGCCTCGGACGGTCGACCGATTCCCGCATCGACCACTATGGGAAGGTCTATCTCAGAGACCAGTATTTGCACCAGTTCCTTAGTCCTGAGGCCGCGGTTGGTCCCGATCGGGGCTCCGAGCGGCATTATCGCGGCGGCCCCTGCGTCCACCATTCTTCTCGCTGCCGCCAAATCCGGGCTCATATAGGGAAGAACTACAAAGCCTTCTTTCGCCAGCACGTCGACCGCTTTGATCGTTTCGAAATTGTCCGGAAGCAGGTACTTCTGGTCGTTTACAACCTCTATCTTGACCCAGTTGCCACAACCCGCTTCACGAGCGATATGGGCGATACGAACGGCCTCAACTGCATTCCGGGCCCCCGACGTGTTAGGCATAAGAACCACGTCCTTGGGCAGGTACTCAAGCATGTTCTCTTCCGGCGTGCCGAAGTCTACCCTCCGCAAAGCGACCGTCACGACTTGAGCCCCGGACGCTTTGATTACCTCGGGGATTTGGCGATAATCGGCGAACTTCCCTGTACCAACAAAAAGGCGACTTCGCAGGAGCTTGCCCGCAATGATCAGGCAGTCTTCCACGTTAGCCACCACCTACCACACGAATGATCTCCACGGAGTCGCCGGCCTTTAGGAGATTCTCCCCCCAGGCGTCTTTGGCAATGACCTCTCCGTTGATCACCACGATAATGATCTCGTCTCGCAAATTCCTGGCTCCGACGTAATCTTGGACCGTCATCTTTGAGTTGAGTTCATCAACGGTCCCATTGACTGTGATCCGCATTGCCCTTCCCTAACAAAAAAGCTTACCCGCAGGTAAGCTTTGGTTACGCTTCCCTACGTTGGGATTACCCAAATCAGGTTCGAGGGTTGCCCCGAGTTTGTCCTCTGGGCTCTCAGCCTTCTGGCACCCCTAGCTGCAGTTACTATGCCGATTATATCGCGGAGGGCAAGCCCGTGTAAACGAAGGCGTGCCAGACGAGAATCGCCCGTGAGTTCACTACGTGGCTATCGGGCTTCTGTTGGTGTATCATGAAAAAGTTGTTTGGTGTGCTTGTGGATGGGTCTTGAGCAAAGTCGCTCGTAAGTGGAAGATAAGAACCCCTATCGTTTTGTCATACAAACACTCGTAATTCTCATCCGAAGCTGCATCGGGATCATCTGGGCATCCGCCGGTCCCCTCTTGCCGCTCATAATGAGCGCCTACGGTATTAACCGCGGCACCGCGGGGTGGTTCGCATCTGCTGCCCCTCTGACGATCGCAATTGTGTCCCTTCCGTTCGCCATCATCAGTTCGCGGTATTCGCTCAAGAAGACGTTTGCCGTAGGAGCGCTTCTTCAAGCCGGAGGCATACTGGCGCCATTTGCATCTAACTACGTTCTCCTGATCGTCACGAGGGTGTTGTTCGCCGTCGGAACAGCGATCGTAGTCCCCGTCGCAACCGCAATTTCCACGGAGTGGTTCTCGAGTAAGAAGCTCCCCGCACTGAATAGCATCATGATGAGCTTCATCAACCTTGGTAATGCGATAGCCTACTTCCTGACAGTCCCGTTGGCTGTCCTCATATCATGGAAGGCTCCAATTGCCATATACGGAGCATTCGCTCTAACCTGCGCTCTGGCATGGGTCGTGTTCGGCAAGGACAAACCAAAACGCGCTCAGGCAAGGGCTTTAAGTGCAGAGACCAGCGGGATCGAGCCTGAGCGCCCTCTCACGTTCAAGCAAGTTTTCGCCCGCAAATCCACCCTGTTGCTTGGGCTGGCAACTCTCGGTTGCTGGGCCCTGGGCAACTCAATCGGATCGTGGCTTCCGAGCTATTACCACGAGGTTTTCGGCATGCCTTTGGAGAAGGCAAGCTCAATCATGTCAATCATCACCGCCGGCGGCACGGCGGCTTGTCTTGCTGGAGGATTCCTCACCGTTAGAGTGGGGTTGAGAAAGCCGTTCATAGTCATGTCAGGAGTCTTCTTCGGGCTCTCGGCGTTGTCGGCCATCCTCTTCAACAATATGGTCGTGATATACATCAGCGTCGCAATGTTCGGGGTTTTCGGCAACCTCCATAACCCAAGCCTGTTCACCATCCCGATGGAGCTTCCCGACACTCCGCTTAGATCAGGGGTCGTGATTTTTTCGGTGATGCAGGCCGGCGGCAACCTCGGCAACTTCATCGGGCCGCTGCTGGTTGGGTACATCAGTGACGTCACGGGGTCGTACCTGCCAGGCTTCATCGCTGCCGTCGCCATGTCATTTAGCCTCTTAATTGCTGGCCTTCTCTTACCCGAGACAGGCCCAAGGGCAAAGGCCGCAGCAGCCAAACCGATCGCGCGGCCTACGTAGCTGCTCAAACGATGGGATTGTCTGCGAGGTTCAAAAGCACCATAAGGCATCTTAACCCGTTATGCAGAAATAGCCACGGGCACAATGCGAGGGTGAACACAACGGCACCCTCTTGGTGCAAGCCGCGTAGAGCACGAGCGGCTAGCACGAACCTCGAGCCAGCAAGACTGGAAGGGACTATGCCACCAGCACCACCCTCAGATCCCTCAAATTGGTGCCTGTATTCCCGCAAACGACCGCATCTCCCACCGATTCGAGAACGGGCAAGGAATTATGACGTCTGAGCTCAGACGCCATATCCAATCCCTCCGACCTGACCCTCTCTGCTGTAACGCCGTCGACGATTCCACCCGCAATTGAGGTTGGCCCGTCCGTGCCGTCGGAGTCCACCGAACCAACGACAATATGCTTGCTTCCTGAGATCCTGGTAGCTGCGGCAAGAGCGAACTCCTGGTTACGTCCGCCAATCCCAGTCTCGTTTCCCACCGTTACGGTGAGTTCCCCGCCAAAAATCAAGACGCACGGACGCTGAAACGGCCGACCAAACGTTTCAATTTCACCGGCAATCTCACCGGCGAATTCCCCCGCCGGTCTAGCCTCGACATCGTTCATACTTGTGGCAGCTATACCGCCCGACAGCCCAAGGGCCGACGCTTTCGATTGTGCTGCGCTCAGCATCGTCAACGGATCAATAACGCGATGCACGTAGAATGGGCGCATCTTCAACTCTTCTTGCGTAGGTGGAAGATTCCTGGGATCAGCCTTGGCTATAACCCTTTTGACTGACTCCGGCATCTTTTCCCAAACACGATATTTGTTGATGATATCTACGGAGCGGCGGTAGGGACTGAGCCCGCTTGCAGCAGGAGAGACTACGTGCCCCTTCGATCCCGAAGGAATCTCGTCAGCGAGGAATTCGAATAGGGTTGCGCCCTTGACGTACTTTGGATGTTTCAGGCCAAGCACCGAAATGAGGTTTCTGACGACGTTAATTTCTGGCATCGAAGCACCCGCGCCAAAGTAGAGTACCTTTGACACCTCACGCAGATCCTCCAATGTAACGCCTTCAACAGGCAAACCAAGAAGCGATGTACCTCCACCCGACCTCAGCCAAAACACCAGGTCACCCTCTCCCGCCTTGCGTAGAATGTCAAAAATCCTCGCTGCCCCCCTAACACCGTCTTCGTCAGGAAGAGGGTGTCCTGCGAGGGTGACTCCAATCCTCGTCAACTCGATCCGTTCACCCTTCTTCACATTGATGTGGCCTTCGGTGATGAGATCTCCCAGAACCTGTTCAAACGCCAGTGCCTGGCGCTGAACAGCCTTCCCGCCCACGACATAGACGTGCCGCACTCTTCTTAAATCCAAAATCTGATAGTTGTCCAGAGGGCCAACTTGCAGGGTTTCACCATTTCTCCTGAGCAGACCCAACGTATTGGGGTATGGATCAGCAGCAACAAGACCGGCCTCTATGATTTCAAGGACTGCCCGGCGCCCTTCTATATTCCCATGTGCAAGCAACGCTTCTTTGTTTCTGATCGCCATACTCTGACTCCCCAAAGAACACCGTGAGGACAGTCTAGGAAGAAGGCTGACTGGTGTCAACCAGTCAGCTGAACTCATATCCTTACAGCCACAGAATGAGGCGGAGAGTCGCTCCTTGGTCCTGATTGGTTCAGGATGACAACCTCACTCCCACCTGCTAACATGGGCGCGACTTGAGCACAAGGGGGGCCTGTATGAACTCAGGCGCAAGGATCGAATCCGTTCGAGCCCGAGAGATTCTCACCGGCAGGGGCCACCCGGGCATTGAAGCCACAGTCAGGACGGTCAACGGAGGAACGGGGGTCGCTGTGGCAGTCGCCGGCACATCATATGGAGAGCACGAGGTCCCGTTCGCTTATGACGGCGGAAATCGCTATGGCGGTAAGGGCGTACTTAAAGCCGTAGCCAATGTCGAGCTAACAATCGCTCCAACAATTCTGGGCCTTGATGCCACCAACCAGAGACTGATCGATGGCGTCATGCTCGATCTGGACGGCACCCCCGACAAATCAAGGCTAGGTGGAAACGCAATCGCAGCTGTATCAGGCGCCGTGCTGAAAGCAGGCTCTGCATCTCTAGGCATTCCCCTTTATCAACACATTGGAGGTCTGAACGCCCGGGTACTGCCTACGCCAGACGTACCGGCAGTCCGGGGCAGCACTAGATATGGTGGAGGAGCGCGGGCCGGCGGCAAGCCAACTTATACATTCCTCTGCTATGGCTACACATCCTTTTCTGAGGCGGTCTACGCCGGTTGGGAAGTCACCACAGTCCTCCATAGATTGCTGAGACAGAAGTATGGGATGAAGCATCTGGGAGGTCCGATTTTCGAATTCACGTTCATCGAAGAAGAAGGAATATTCAAGGACGATCGTGAACTCTGGGACCTTATGACCGAGGCCATCAAGATCTCCGGAAACGAAGGAAAGGTTGGTTTTCAGGTGGACATGGCCGCCAGCACGTACTACGACAGAGACAAAGGTAGATTCATTGGGTTGCTTTCGAGCGAGGATAAGACCCGAGCGGAACTCATTGACCTGTACAAGGACATGGTCAAGAAGTATCCGTTGGTCATTCTTGAAGATCCGCTCGAGGAAAATGACTACGAGGGCCACGCCACTCTCACTCGCGAGCTGGGCATCAACGTCATTGGCGACGATCTATTCACCACCAGTACTCAAAGGCTCGAGAAAGGTATCGAATGCGGTGCCTGCAATACCCTCCTGCTCAAAGTCAACCAGATAGGATCGATCACTGAAGCCTTTGACGCTGTTCAGATGGCTTACAGTCACGGGTATTCCGTTGCCCCATGCGCCAGCCGTGGAGAGGGAGACGCCATCGCCGATTACGGTGTTGGAATCAATAGCGGCGTCATGAGCGGAGGCGGCCTGGGGAACATTGTGAATCGCTTCACCCAGATCGAAGCCGAGCTTGGCGATAGGGCTGTCTTTTCAGGCAAGGCAGGTCTGAAAGCGTTTAGAAAAGCCGCACACCAAGATACGCAATAGAGGGGGTGGCAGGCAGACTGATGCCATCGACCACAACCAGTCTGCCTTGGACGTATTGGAGATTACCCGAATGGCCGGCATTCACTTGATCATCAATTCAGTCGCCAACGGTGTCGGCCAACCCGTCTTCTCGGGCAGCCAGGCGGGATGGAGCAGTGTAGTAGTGATCGACAACTTCCTTTCAGGGCAGGTGGTGGACTACGTGTACGACGATTTCGGCAACAACATCGCGGGCGACCTTCTTAACTCCGTTCAGATAGTGTCCCATATTACGAAGGCGTTCATCCGCAATGAGTTTTCTGAACGCAGGTTGAACAGCCACTTTACCAGCGCCCAGAAAATAGGAATACCCAATAACCAGGACGGCACTAATTCCGATCTTCTTATGCTTCACCGGGCAGTGGTTGAGGGTCGCAGTTCCAAATGCCGACACGCGAGCTTTTGAGGAGTAGGTTATGGGAAGAGGTTCCCTGATTGAGTCGGTTACTGCCCGTGAGATATTCTCCGGCCGCGGTCATCCCTCAGTCGAGGCGACGGTGACTACGGTCAACGGTGCTACCGGCGTGGCCGAGGCCACGGCCGGGTTGTCTGTGGGCGAGCACGAAGTCCAATTTGCATACGACGGCGGCGAACGATGGGGTGGTAAGGGAGTAATGAAAGCCGTCAGGCTTGTAAAGGACGTCATTGCTCCCGCCCTTAAGGGCGTCGATGCCTCTAACCAGTGGGCAGTCGACTCGATCATGCTTGAGCTCGACGGCACTCCCAACAAAGCGACTCTAGGGGGCAATACCACCGCCAGCGTTTCTGCTGCGACACTCAAGGCAGGCGCAGCCAGCCTTGGAATACCCCTGTATCAGCACATAGGAGGGGCGAGCGCGTGCCTGCTGCCAGTGCCCGGCGTGGGCATATTGAATACCATCGCCCGTTACGGAGGAGAAGCAATCCACGGTGATAAGCCCAGCTACTCCTTCATGGCCTACGACTTCGACACTTTTGCCGATGCCGCCTACGCTTGCTGGCAATTGAAGCGAATCTACATCAAGCTTCTCGCCGAGAGGTTCAAACTGATCAACCTTGAAAGCTACCGCATCGTCATTCCCCCCGGCACCGTCGCACACGAGAGGGAAATCTGGAAGATCATGGCGGAGGCCGTGGAGCGCTCGGGCAACGCTGGCAGGGTAGGAATTCAGATGGACGTCGCGGCGGCGACCTATTTCGATAAGGAAACGGGAATCTACCACGGGCTCTTCTCTACGCGGGACAAGTCGAGGGAGGACCTGATTGACCTTTATTGCGAGGCAGCCAGAGAGTTCCCGTTCGTCTGCCTCGAAGACCCACTTGACGAGAACGACTACGAGGGCCATGCCGCACTTACTCGCCAACTCGGCATTCAGGTAGTCGGGGATGATCTCTTTACAACGAACCGCGATAGGTTGGAAGAGGGAATGAAGGTGGGCGCCTGCAACACCGTCCTGCTCAAAGTCAATCAGATAGGGACAATCAGCGAAGCGTTTGACACCGTCCGGTTGGCCCATTCGAACGGTTATGGGGTTCAGCCCTGCGCTAGCCGGGGCGAGGGAGCGGACATTGCCGACTACGCCGTGGGGCTTGGCACCGGAACGATCAGAGAAAGCGCCCTGGACAATACAGGCAATCGCCTGCGCAAGATCGAGTCCGAGCTCGGAAGTCGCGCTCGGTTCGCCGGCAAGGCAGGGTTCAAAAATGGGCCCGCGGCCGCATAGATGGAGGGAGGTGTCCCTTGATCGAATTGCCTGAAGCAGCAAGCACCTCGAGACAAATCGACGAAGCCGCTCAAGGAAAGGTCGTCATCTCGGTGACGGCTGCCCAGACTCCACACAAGCTCGCATGGTTCTATGGAGACAGAGTGGATTACTCAAACCTAATTGTCGGTAAAAGGCTCGGCAAGGCAGTCTACCGCGGGAGTCTGGTCGAAATTCCGGCAGACAATGCCAGGGTCCTTCTTGGAGAGGGTGTCAATATCAGGTTCCACCGTCAGGGCGAAGGCCGTCCGAACAAACACCAGCTATTGCTGGAATTCGAAGACGGTTCGGCTCTAAGTGCCTCAATTCAAATGTACGGTGGTATGGGAATTTTCAAGGACGGAACACTCGACAACAAGTACTACAGGGTAGCTGTGGAGAAGCCCGATCCGCTGACCTCGGACTTCGACAAGGCCTACTTCGAGAAGCTTGTGTCCTTCCCAGGGTCTGAGAAACTGAGCCTCAAGGCGCTTCTTGCAACCGAGCAGCGTATCCCGGGTCTTGGCAACGGCGTACTGCAAGACATCCTTTTCAACGCAAGACTTCACCCGAAGAGGAAAGTGAGCTCACTATCTGCAACCGACCTCCTCGTTCTTTTTGAGTCGATCAAAGCGACTCTCTCGTCCATGGCCAAAAACCGGGGCAGAGACACCGAACTGGACCTGTTCGGCCAAGCCGGAGGCTACCGTACCATGATGTCCAAGAACACGGTCAGCAAACCCTGCCGCGTCTGCGGAATCGAGGTCGGGAAGGAAACCTACATGGGCGGTGCGGTCTACTTCTGCCCCAACTGCCAACCGTTACAGTAGCATGCCTGGGTCCCAAACGCAGAGAGTTCACATCTCCGAGGTTCCCTGTTTATCGCATCAGCAAGGCGTGGTACTCCTGCAAAGACCTGAGCGGGGAGGTACCCTTTCTATATGCAGCAATGCCTTTGGCTGCGGCCTCGGCCGCAGTCAGAGATGTAATGTATGGCACTTTGTACTTGATAGCGGCTTTGCGAATGTAAGAGTCGTCATTATTGCCTAGTTTGCCGCTTGGCGTATTGATCACGAGGTTGATCTCTCGATTCTTGATTGCATCGGTTATGTTCGGCCTTCCCTCATGTTCCTTCAGAATGTGCTCGGCAACAATGCCGCGGCCACCGAGAAAGGCCTTCGTACCCTGGGTGGATTTGATTTTGAACCCGAGCCTGGCGAACTCCTGAGCCACATGAAAGACCGCAGGGCGATCGTGTTCCGCAACCGAGATCAGGACAGTCCCCTTGGAGGGCAGCGGGGTGACTGCTTCTTGAGCTTTCCAGAAAGCCATGCCAAAGGAATCAGCGATGCCGAGGACCTCGCCGGTGGACCTCATTTCAGGGCCAAGTAGAGGGTCGACTTCGTGGAACATGCTGAAGGGAAATACAGCTTCTTTGACTCCGAAATACGGCAGTGACCGATGAACCAGGCCCAGGTCCTTCAGCTTCTTACCAAGCATAATCTCCGTGGCGAGCTTCGCCATTGGAATGGCGCACACCTTTGAAACCAATGGCACGGTCCGCGAAGCCCTCGGATTCGCTTCGAGAACATAGACCGAGTCCTGGCAGATGGCATATTGAATGTTCATCACGCCAACGACGTGCAATTCACTGGCGATTCTTCGCGTGTACTCCTCGATCGTTTTGATGTGCTTAGCCGGGATGTTAACCGGGGGAATCACGCAAGCAGCGTCCCCGGAGTGGACCCCCGCATATTCTATGTGTTCCATTACGGCGGGAATGAAAACGCTTTCGCCGTCTGAAATGGCATCCGCCTCCGTTTCGATGGCATTCTCCAGATATCGATCGACAAGGATAGGACGATCGGGGGTGACCCCCACGGCGGCGCCAACGTACGTCCTCAAGTCTTCCTCATCGTGGACGATCTCCATACCCCGCCCGCCGAGAACGTAGGACGGTCGCACGATCAGCGGATACCCGATGCGGGCAGCGACCTTCAATGCTTCATCCAGGTTGCTCGCCGTGCCTGATTCGGGCATCGGAATGCCGAACTCCTGCATCATCCTGCTGAAACGTCCGCGATCTGAAGCGATATCGATGGAGTTGACCGAAGTACCGAGGACCCGCACAGCCAGCCGCCTCAAGCTCGGCTGCGATATTGAGCGGCGTCTGACCTCCGAATTGTATGATGACCCCGACCGGATTCTCCTTTCTGTAAATGCTGACAACATCCTCGACAGTGAGTGGTTCGAAATAGAGTTTGTCCGAGGTGTCGTAGTCAGTGGAGACGGTCTCAGGGTTACAGTTGACCATGATGGTCTCGAATCCCATCTCCCTGAGAGCAAATGCCGCATGGACGCAGCAATAGTCAAATTCGATGCCCTGTCCTATCCTGTTAGGGCCGCCCCCTAGCACCATGACCTTCTGACGGTTGCTGGTCGTGGTCCTATCGGGACCATTGTAGGTTGAATAGTAATCGCGCGCATTCTCAGTCCCGCTGACCGGCACGTAGTCCCAGGCTTCGATAACGCCGAGAATTGTGCGGCGTTCCCTGATCTGGGTCTCAGGGACCCCAATTAGCTTCGCCAGATACTTATCAGCAAAACCATCCTTCTTTGCCTCGATAAGAATGTCGTCCGGCAAATTCTCTCCCTTTGTATGCAAGGATCCTTTCTTCCAACTCGACAAGTTCCTTCATCTGCTGAAGGAACCAGGTTTTGAGGAACGTTCTTCGAGACAACTCATCGAGGTCGGCACCCTTTCTGATGGCCTCGTAGAGCACGAACTGGCGCTCGCTGGTCGGGTAATTCAGCAGCTTCATCAGCTCCGGCAGTGATTTGCTGTTGAAATCCCTGGCAAAGCCGAGCCCATACCTACCATTCTCCAGAGACCGAATGGCTTTCTGAAATGCCTCTTTGTACGTTTTGCCGATGCTCATCACCTCGCCAACGGCTCGCATCTGCGTACCGAGGCGGTCTTCGGCATCTCTGAACTTCTCGAAAGCCCAGCGGGCAAATTTGACCACAACGTAATCGCCCGATGGTGTGTACTTATCAAGCGTTCCGTCGCGCCAGTACGGAATCTGGTCCAGTGTCAGCCCGGCGGCAAGTTTTGCCGAGATTAGGGCGATGGGAAAGCCAGTGGCCTTCGAGGCAAGTGCGGAGGACCGCGAGGTACGAGGATTGATCTCAATAATCACGACACGACCAGTCTGAGGATCGTGTGCAAACTGTATGTTGGTACCGCCAATGACTCCGATCTTCTCCACCACCCGGTAGGACATCTCTTGGAGCCGTTGCTGCAGGGTCTGATCTATGGTGAGCATCGGAGCGGTACAGTATGAATCGCCAGTGTGGACGCCCATTGCATCAACATTTTCGATAAAGCACACGGTTATCATCTGGTTTTTCGAGTCGCGGATAACCTCGAGTTCGAGTTCCTCCCACCCCTCGACCGACTCTTCGATAAGCACTTGGCCGATCATACTCGCTGCAATCCCGCGGCTTGCCACAATGCGCAACTCTTCTACATTGTAAGTGAGGCCGCCTCCAGTCCCTCCCATGGTATAGGCGGGTCGGACTACTACGGGATAGCCGAGTTGGGCTGCAATAGCTTCAGCTTCGTCGATGCTGTATGCGGTCTTGCTCTCAGGCATATCGATGCCAAGCTCTGTCATTGTCTGCTTGAATGCCAGGCGGTCTTCACCCTTCTTAATGGCATCAGGCTCAACACCGATTACACGAACACCGTACTTCTTCAAGAGCTCCTGACTCAGCAAGAGCGGAACTTAGATTGAGGCCCGTCTGGCCTCCCAGATTAGGGAGAATGGCGTCGGGCCTCTCTTTCTCGATTATCTTGATCATGGACTCGACATTCAGGGGCTCGATATAAGTGGAATCGGCCATGCCAGGATCGGTCATGATTGTAGCCGGGTTAGAGTTCACCAATACAATCTTGTAGCCAAGCGAACGCAACGCCTTGCAGGCCTGCGTTCCGGAATAGTCAAACTCGCAAGCCTGGCCAATCACAATGGGACCCGAGCCGATGATCATGACCTTCTTAATTTCCTTTTGACTGGGCACGGGCGACGCCTCCTTTACTTTGCGGGTCTTGCGAAACGGAAAATCGAGGTTCTTCTCAATCTCTCCTTCCGGAACATGTTCGGCGAGGAGAGTCTTTACAGCGGAAACAAGGGCATACGACGGATCAGCCGCACCTTCCTTTAGCAGGCGCAGGTCGTCAAGTGGAATGCAGAGGACAGTGTCGTTCGGACGGGGGATGGGCAAAGCGCCGAGCCTATCCGCAATGTAACGGTAGGCTTTCTTGCGCTTACTCTCGTTCGTCATTTCAAGCAACTCAGAGTCTATCGAAGAGAATCAGCATTGTCAATAAATTGTCACAAATTGCGCCCTAGCTCGTTATACTCAGCAAGGTTGTCGCACAGCAGAGTGAATGGTATATTGCTCTGCGAAGACCAAAACGCCAGGAGGACCTAGATGTCAATCCCCGATAGAATCTACAAATGCTTGAATCCCGTTGGTAACGTTGAGCCCGTTGAGATGGTGCCTCTTGCACCGAGGCTTGATGGGCTCGATGGCAAAGAGATCTGGTTAAGCATAACCGGCGAACCCGACATAACTATAGCGCTCGAGCGTAGGCTCAAGATGGATTATCCCAATGTCAACTGGAGAACAAAGAAGACCTACACCATTAGCCCTGTCGAACTTTCAGACGAGGAGATGAAGACGGCCCAGGGCGTGATACAGGCCATCTGCTGGTGAAGCGGCGCCGTATGGAGGCAGTTGCCTTACCTGGCCAGACTTGAGAAGAAAGGAATTCCCACCGTAGTGGTCGACTTCGAAGACCAGGACAACATGGTCGAGCAGGAGGCTCTGGTGAATGGGGTTCCCCATATCCGAATCATCCATGCGTCCCGCACCCTACCCGGCCCTGCTGACATCGAGAACTGGATGACGGATATGCTCGGGGCGCTTACCAGACCTCTCACCAACGAAGAAGAAGAAACCGGGACCTATGACCCGCGGCAGCCGCGAGTTATTTTCGAAGGCACCCTCGAGGACGCCCAGGAATTCTATCAGCAAACGAAGTACATTCCGCTGCCGGTAGAGGCACCGTTGGCGGTCTATACGGACGGTCTACCCATCGTTGTGCCTACTGAAGAGGCAGTGGCAAAGATGTTGAAAGGTACGAGCCACAAGCCAGGCGAAATCATCACGTTGCAGCAGGATTCGGTCGTCATGGAAGGCCTCGGCTCTCCAACCCGCAAGAAAGGCGAAAAGGTCCTCTTCCAACCCATGAAACGCACCGCCACCGTCGAGCAGGTGGCGACCAATGCCGTGATGGCGGGCTGCAAACCGGAACATTTGCCCGTAATACTCGCCATAGCGGAATCAGGCTGCGGTATCAGCACCACGAACTTCCCGTCCCAACCCGTCTGCCTGAGCGGCCCGATCGTCAAGGAATTGAACATGAACACCGGTTGCGGACACCTCGGACCCGGAAGCCGGGCCAATGGACCCATCGGGCGCTCCTATCAACTCATGGCGATCAACCTGGGTGGCGCCACCCCCGGGGTGAACCGGATGGGATGCCACGGCAATCCAATGAATAACGGAGGCATGTGCTTCGCCGAAAATGCCGAAGGACTGCCGAAGGGATGGGACCCCTTGAACGTCGAGGCCGGGATACAAAGAGACCGACAGCATCGTCATGGTCATGCAAGCCAGCGGTGGTATCGTCGGGTCACAATTCTCGCCCGGAGGATACCGCGCGCTTCAGAAGAGCGGCCATGGGGGACTTGCCAGGCGCTTCGACGTCAAAGGCACCCCCGGTCCGCACAACTGGCTGAACTACCTCATCCCGGGCATTTTCTCAAACCGCGAGGGCGGCATTGTCCTCATGATGATCCCTGAGATGGCACAGCATCTCGTCGATCTCGGCTTCAAGACCAAAGACGATGTTTATCAATTCCTCTGGAAGTCTAGCTTCGAGACAGTGAAACAATACCGCAACCGTTCCTGGCCTGATTTCTTCCGCAATGGATGGATGGGCATCGAGAAACAGTCGGGCAAGCCCTGGAAGGAGCTCCCCGACGACGCTATGGTCCCGTCACAGGGCGACGATCCCTTCCAAAACATGGTCATTGTCGCCGGAGGTCAGGAAGAGGCAGCCGTCGAGCTTCTCGGAGGACGCGGGGCAACCTTCTCAGTCGACGCCTGGCGATAACCACGGGCCTCAAAATTCCTAACCCTAACCAAAAAGAGAGCAGGGCGGCCGATCGGCCGCCCTGCTCTTGTTACTTCCCAAGCCGACTGGAATCTGGATCTGCCGCCCTCTTACCCTCTCCTCCGCCCCACCACCCTTACCAACGCCAGATACTCGCCGCCGTCCTCCTTCAGAACGTCTGCCTCAGAGGGAAACATTAACGTTCCAGCCGCTTCGCACGCATTTTCATACTGAATCCAGTCCTGCAACCCATTGGTTAGGCGGTCAGCCTGCACTTCCTCCATACTGACGTATCTGCCCCAGTGTCTCTGCCACCATTCCGAAGTGTGGAAACACCAGCATTCGTCGACCCAGAACGTGCTCCGATTCTGCCTCGGCTTCAGCAAGTGCGGTGGCAACTGCCCGTCAATCTCCTGGGCAAGCCCGGGAACAACGATCCCGATTTGTCCACCAGGACGCACGAATTTGTGGAAATAGTCCAGATATATGTCATCTGTACCGTAATATTGGTATGAATCCAGGCTGACTATGGCGTCAAAGAACCCCTCTCCATAAGGTAACGCGTGTGCCTCGGCATGGATCGGAAAGACCCTGTCATTGGCTCCCGCCTCACGGATCCGCTCCCAATTCTCGCTGGCGCTTATCCACAGGTCATTGGCCCACACCTGGACACCGAACTCCCTGGCAAGGAAGATCGAACTCAATGCTTTGCCGCATCCCATGTCCAGTACCCGCATTCCGGGCTTGAGATCCATCCTTTCGCACAGCCACTCTGTCAGCCAAAGGACATTTGGACCCATCCACCCTTTCGCGACCCACTCAGGATCGTATTTCGCCGACCGCGGAAAGCTGTCGTTCTTCATCAATTCGGCCAGCCTACTTTTTGTGATATTCAAGAGCAATTCTCCTTGTTCTTACGTGATCGATACGAGCGGCGCTAACGCTTGGGCGCAACTACAGGAAGCAAAACTTGCGATGGATCAAACTGCGGCACAAGCTCAAGAGGATGATAGCCAAAAGATACAGACAAGACCGGCGATAACGCTCCGTGGGGGTGGCCGACAATTTATCAGCGAATCGAATTAGACTGCGCTAATCAGTGGTCCGCCGCAGTGTACTCATCTAGTCAACTTCAAAGACAGGTCCCATTTCACGTCCTCCTGAGACCATAGTTCAGCCTCGCCTTCAGGCTAACATCATGTCTTTTTCGAGTCAACTCGACGATTTGGTTCGCCGGCAGTGCAAGAATGACCTTGTCCGGGGGTCAGTACTGTCGTGCAAGAATGCCGGGGCATTTCAGACCGTCTTCCTCACATCGGTCTCAGATTCTGCTTCAGCCGTTCAATGATCTTCAGCAGGCGCCTGGACTTGGTCTCGTCCTGCTTTGCATCCAGATACCACGCTGTATAGGTCTTCCTTACCGAAAGAGGCATCTTCATGAAGTTGGCCAACGCCAAATCCGAGGTCTGGAGATCGTTGATAAGGATCTCGATTTGCGCACCGGAGACAGACGCCCGCGGCGCCGTCTCCCAATTACCCGTCTTCTTGGCGTTGTCTATGGCTGCTAAACCATGCCGCTGTCATCTTGCCGGATTGGATGAGGCCATCCGCTTTCTTCCGATTTACTTCCGACCACCGGCTGCCCCGCACCCTTGGTGTGAACTTCTTGATGTACCTCTCTTCCCCCAGGCTCTTAATCTGTCCATCAATCCAGCCAAAACAGAGAGCTTCTTCGAGGGCCTCGTCAGCCGTAATTGTCTTCAGGTTGCTGGTCTTGCTGAAGACCAGCCAGACTCCCTTGCCGATATCGTGATTTATGCGCAGCCATTCCCTGAATTCTTCACGGTCGGAAAACGCCATCTGCTCTGCCACGAATAGGCTCCCGTTCTCTTTATGGTGGCTTCACGATAGTACCGGGATTAAGACGCTGTCGACCCGTTCAGATACGATGTGGCCAGCTGCAATCTGTCATACCGAGGTTGGTGCGCTGCCAGGAGATGAGTTCAGACCGGATGTGACTTATAGAACTCGACTATTCCCCTTCTAACGTCGTCTCGCCCCACCTTGCCCGAGTCGAGCATCGTGCCGAGGGCAAACTCCCTCTCTCGCATGGCAGCCGCTACATCCGACTTGCCAAGCGCAAACTTGGTCGACAGCGCCTTCCGAAGGGTCTTGTCATCGGCGATGGCAAAGGTTCCGCCTCCAAGCTCATACGAGGCTATAGTCTGTATGCCGGTCTTCTCTCCAACCGGCACGAATACACTCACAGAGTCGATGATCCTGATGACGTCTCTGGGACCGGCGCCTCGAACCGCCTCCAAGGTAACCACCGCGTCAATTTGTGCGATAGTCTCGATCGCCAAGCCCAGGTATTCGTGAAGGATATAGACGATCTCTCTGGGGTTCGTAGCGTGAATGGTTCCACTGAGGGCATAACCTTCTTTTATAAGTCCGAAGGCTCGAATGGCAGTGTCGCCCCAAATGTAGTCTCCGTAGTCGGAGAATTCCTCAGCCACAACGTGCGTCTCACTTGGCTTGGATCCCTTCAAGAAGCTGAAATCCTCACCATATCCATTCAAACGGACGACTTTCACGTTCGGGCGAAGGAAATCGAGGAGGACGTTCAGTGTAGTCGTCTTGCCGGCGAAGCTCGGTCCGGCGGCCACCAAAACGCTCGGCCGGGATCCCATCATGACCCAAAGAAGACTGGCGAGACGCAGACTGAGCGTCCCTGATTTGACTATCTCGAGAATAGAGAGTTGTCTGTCGTTGCCCCACATCCTTCCGCCGCGCCGATACATGGCCATACAGACCATAGTACATTGGGGGAGAACGCTTTGTTAAATTGGGCCTGCAGAACTAACCATGTCGCACGAATCTGGTCTCGATCGCCTGCAAATGCTACCATTGCGCTGGATCTTAACTCTGGAGTCAAATCTATGTGGCCCTTCAAACGAAAAAACCGCCAGGATCCAGCCAACCAAACCCGCTGCAATCAGTGTGGAAGTGCGCGGGTGGTTTCACATTCCCCAGGCGATGGAGCATCCGAGGTCAAAACCTGGCGGGGACATCGGATGATGACGTTCAGATGCCTGGACTGCGGCAATGACTTCTACTCGGAAGAGACGGACACATCTGCGACCGAGCATCCCATGATTGAGGATGAGGAGGCGTTACGACAGGCTGAGGAAGAGCTTAAGAGGGACACGGACGCAGGTGGCGACCGGCGCTACCGGGCGTAGATATCGATAGCTTGTTGAGAAAGAATCAGGGGTCAAGGCTGCACTGACGCAGTCTGACCCCTGAAATCTGCTGGTTGTCTGTGGTTTCGTTGGAACCCTATTCGCCAGGTTTTCCGACCGCCCAAAGGGCTTTGATTGACGCAACAACTGCGGCTGGCGCCATGAACGTGGCAATAAGCCTGACCATATCATCAAGTTTGGCACCCAGGTTGCCAGCGTTCAAAGGCGCGAATGCCCCGCCAGCTACTATCAATGCGACAGTGGCAACAAGAAAGAGCATTATCTCCTTGCCGGTGATGTTGAGAAGTCCGACCAGAAGACCGAGAATGACGAGAATGACAATGATGGCGTCGTTGGAGGGAGCAACCAGGCCGCCAACTATGGCCAGGATGAGGCCAATAATGAAGGCCCAGAATCCGATCTTTGCTAGCATAGAGTAGTTGTTATTCTCCTTTTGATCTCATTTGTTGTGCCGGTTGGCGCACACTACATGCGACCGCAGGTTGCTGCCAACCCCTCGGTGAGTGCTCCAAGCTGTCGATCTGATTCAGCGATCACCCCCTTGTTCCAGGTACGAGGACCATTCTATGCCGACCTCGCGGGCAATAGAAGGTGTTATGTTCTAGTGCTCGCGGAAGACACTCGGCTCACGTCCGGATGCAGCGTCTTGACACAAACGGTACCGATTCTAGCATGTCTCACCCATAGCGCCAAGGCCGTTGCCGCAGACGCTCAGTTGTTATAGAATGGCTCCATCAAAAACAAGGGAGGCAATGGATGCCCACCAAAGAAGTCAAAATCCGCCCTATGACCGATGCTGATCTGGCCAGCGTCAATGCGATAGACCGAATGCTCGCCGGGGATGCCAGGGTAACCACGTGGCCCTTTTCCTTCGAGACATATTGGGCAGTCCATCAGCCCAAAGTGTCTCTTGTGGCCGAAACCTCCGAAGGCATAGCGGGTTTCGTCGTTGGAAACATCGTCCCCGCCGAAAACAGCCAGTCAGTGCTCGCAGTAAGTCACGCCCCTGAGCACAAGACTCAGCACAAGCGAGTGGGATGGATCGACATGTTAGGAATCGACCCAGAGGCTCAGGGCGAAGGCATTGGCCGCAAGCTGGTTGAGGCTTTCGCCAACGAATGCAAACGGGCCGATGCGGCAGTCAAGGGAATTGCCAGGATCGACGACGAAATGCTGAAGAGTTTCTTCACGAGCGTAGGGTTCAAACCGTCTAACCTGATGGTTTACGAAAAGGAATAGAACACAAAAAAGGTCGGCGGGCGACGCCCGCCGACCTCCCCAAACGAATTCCCAGTCTATCTCAGTTTGAGTATTTCCTCAGCCGCAACCTTTGCCGCCACACCACACACTTTGGGACAGCCTTGATCGCCATGTCCTCCAGCAGCGAGAAAAGCGTCCATTTCCTCTTTCCTGGCCAATTGAAAGGACCTGCCGTAGACATGCGTCTGCACAGAACGGCACAAAGTGTCCGCCAGAGGATCCTTGAACCCGAAATCGGCATTCAGTTCTGCAATAATGCGGGCTCTCACACCGGCTCCTGTTTCCATCGCCGCCTTCGAAACGGCCATGTCCTCGATCTTTTCTCTTCCTATGACCAGGCCCACTGCAGAGAGGGCCCCGATGATGGCGCCGCAAGTCTCGCCTTGCCTGGCAATACCGGCAGCCAGAATGGTCGCCGCTTTGAACGACTCCTTATTACCGATACCGAACTCTTCCTGGAGAGCTCCAAGAACGCTTTGCGCTCAGCCGCCGTAGCTCTTCTCGTTGCCGTGTGCCCTATTCCTGGCGGCGTCGACTTTACTCGAACTCATGTATCCTCCTGATTTGTAACCCCAATTATCGACCAACTCCTACCGGTACACTCCGTACTCTCTGGTGAAATCCATCCATGTTTTTACCAACTCTGGATCGGTCTTGTCCATGGGACTCCGGCAGGCCATGATGTAGCCGCCATCCTTCCCTACTTTATCGATCAACCTTTTCGTATAGGCGATTACCTCATCCTTGGTCCCCGTCTGCAGGATTGACGCAGGCACATTGCCCATGATGCACATATGATTGCCAAGTATGTCTTTCGCCTTGAAGATATCCGTGCTATCCAGGTGGGCGAGGACCTTTCCCTTGGGGAGATCGAGAAGGTATTCCAGCCTGGAAGTGTAGTTGCCTTCAAAAAACACCCACGGCGTGAGATCCTCTTCGATCAAGGCAAGGCATACCTTCTTTAAGGTTGGCCAGTAGAACTTCTCAAACTGTTTCAGGGACATGAAACCATCCGAGCCCCGGTGCAAGGGAATGAACACGCGTCTTTGTTCCAGTTGACTTCGCCAGCGAGACGCCCTTCTCTATCATTACGGGAAGCAATCTCTCGCAAGCTTCCAGCACCTTCTCGGGCTGGCGGTACATGTCCAGCATCGAGCCTTTCATTCCACGCAGAAAGTCCGGCAGCCAGTCGTAGGGTGCCTGGGTGAGAGAGATGGAAAAAGGAGGAAAACCCAGGTCCTCCATATCCGTCACAAACGACCCCATGTCCTTGTTCCACTCTTTCAGCTCACGGCCAGCCTTAGCCATGGCCTCGAACATCTCGACGAAATCGGGGTCAGACATCATCTCTACTGCCCCGATTTCCCCATAGCCCCAGATCATTTTCGACAGTCGAGGAAGCCTCCGCAGAGGAGCAAACGCGTCGAATATCCGAGGCAGGTAAACGCGAACGGCGAAGTCTGAAGGGTCCGCCAAAAAATCATCGAGTTCCTTCGCCGTCATATATTCCTGTTCCACAAATTGGTGCCCGCTGTCGCACGGAACACCGTGTCCCGGGATCAGGAGTTGCCTGCACCCCAGAGCTTCGAGCGCCCTTCCCGGGACCATCACCGCAATGAAATACGAGTCTGGGGCAAAATCGACCAGCGTCTTTGCCGCAGCTGCCTTCCACTTCTTCGGCTCGTAGAAGGCGGCCTGAGTATCTATTCCAACGTACTTCGCCGGGAAATAGTCAAAAGTTGCGGCGATGGGAATCCGGTCGGGAACCCTCAGCTCGATGGCGTCTTGAAGCCTTTTCTCACGTGCCTGTAAGGCTTCGGTTGCTTCCCTCGATCGCGGCATTGCTGACCTCCTATTGGCCCGCGCAATCCTTGCAGGCCAGGTAGATGTTGTTGAACAACTTGTCGATTTGACCTATTGGAGTGGACGCGAACGCGATGCGAAGCAGGTTCTTTTCGCTGTAACAGATCACTCCGGTGCTGTATTTGTTGAGCAAAGTATCCCAGACCTTGTCAGGATTCACGCCCTTGAGCAGAACGCACATGAAATAGCCTGAATTGAACGGCAGAGCCTCAAAACATCGTTCGTATTCGGGATGAGCACCGAGCACCGCCTTCACCTTGGCGTATCGGTCGCGAATCTTCTGCTTGGCCTTCTCCTTTTCCACCTCATGAGTTGGCGAGCCCACGGCGTGCATAAAGAGAGACTGCGAAAGATGTGCCGAATTGGAAATGTTCCCTCTGAGAGCACCGGACGTCTTGTCTTCGAGACACTTGTACAGCTCTTTGGCGCCCCCTTTGATGCCGAAGGTAACGAATCCGACTCTCAATCCCCATGCATATTCTTCTTTGGTTATGCCATCCGCCTTCACCGCAAGTATGTTCTCGTGCGTGTGGGACAACTCGGCGAAGAGAGACTCGGTCATTACCCCTGGTTCAAAGACAAGCCCGAAATAGGAGTCATCCAGGACAACCACAATCTTATTGCCGGCCTCGGCTGATGCCCGCAGCACGGATACGATGCTCCGCCCTTCCTCGGATGTCGGGGTATATCCCGTGGGATTGTTGGGGAAATTCAGTACAAGTATTTTCTTCCCCGGTTTGCCTTTGAGCGCCCGGTCGAGTGAGTCGGTATCCAACCGCCCGCCTTTGAAGAGGTTAAAAAAGGTGAGATGGGCGCCGTAGGCGTTGGCGAATACGAGATCGTAGTTCTCCCAGTAAAGATCGGAAATGATGACCTCGTCGCCCGGATCGACAAACAGATAGCCTATCATGCTAAGTGCATTGGTCACCCCGCAGGAGACCACCGGAGTGCTGATTTCGCTCGAACCCAAAGACGGGCTCTTGGCTCTGATAAGGTCCTTCCATTTGTCTCTGAGAACCTTTACGCCCTCGGAAGGAGCGTATGGAAACACCTCTCTTGAATCGATACTCACCTGGCCGGCAATGCTCTCCAGTACCATCGGCTTGCCATCGTCCTCGTAGGCTGTCCCGATCGTGGCATTGATCTGTTTGCCCCTCGCTGCAGCGCCTTGGGCCAGAATTCCCTTCGCCGGATAGTAGATGCCCCGGCCCTTCTCAGACAGCAGGTCAAAAACCACGCGGGAATGTGCCTGGATAGTCCTGTTAGACTCGATGGCTTGCGGATTCGATTCCAAGGGTATTCCTCCGGTAATGCTCAAAGTCTCATCATTATATCCGACAACAAACGGGCGGAGAACCGGTCACAAGGGCAACACCGTTCCTGTCATCCAGCGCTTTCCAGCCTCCGCGAAACGAGCGGTTGCGCGCTGAATCGGGCCTATATTTCTTGACCGAGTCGACCATCGCCTTGACGTTGGCCGGCCTCGCGCAATCGATTGAACTCCCGCAGCCAAGAATGAAACCGCCACCTTTGCCAACCACCTTGATCAGCTTCTTGCAGTACTCATCGACGTCCTGGGGTGAACCTGCGGTCAAAAGTGCGGCCGGAACGCCTCCCTGGATGCAGCAATGATTCCCGAGAACCTCTTTGGCCCTAAATATGTTCGTCCGCTCACAAAAGAAGATGAGTTTACCTTTGGGAAACTCCAGAAGATATTCGAGGCGTTGGTCCCAAACGCCCTCGTAGAAGTGCGACACGATGTAGCCCAGATCGATCCCTGCCTGTGTCGATCTCCTGAGCCCAGGCCAGTAGAACTTCTCGAAGTGTTTGATCGACATGAACTCATCAGAACCACGGTGGAGAGGTCCCCCACCTCGCTGAGGAATCCCTTTCCAGTTGGGATCGGCCGCGGTAGCATTCCGGATGCGCGTGTTGAGGACTCTTTCGGAAGCTTCAATCAGCTTGTCCGGGCAGCGATAAATGTCGAGCATTATTCCGCGGATTCCCCTGAGCAGGTCAGCGATGGCGTCCATGGGGGCTCCTCCCACTCCGCCTCCGGCGCCTCCGCCGCCGAACATCGACGGGAACCCCAGACGCTCCAGGTGCCGCGTGAATTGCAGAGCCTCTTCCGTTATCCGGGTTTGCTCAAGAATGGCCGCGTTTATCCGGTCAGCCATACGCTGGAATTCAGTGGTCGCCAGGAACCCCAGAAAGCCGGTGAATCCGCTCTCGCGTAAGGCCCCTATGGGCGGGAGCTTGGTCATTGGAGCCAGGATACCCGTGACCCTCGGCAGGTAGTACCGCAGGATAAAGTCGGAGGGATCGTTCAGGAATATGTCGTACTCCTCCGGTTTCATATACTCGTCCTCAACGAACTGATAGTCGGCATCATGGGCCAACGGCCCGCCCGGCCACCGGTAGTTCTTCACATCAAGAATGTCGAGGACGGTCCCGGGGTTGGCAGCCATCGCTACGCCGCCGATATCGGGCTCGAAGTCAAGCAGGATTCTTCTTCCCGCTTGCCTTGCAGCGCCATGATCGTAGAACATGGCAGAGGCAGGCAGGCCTGCAGCCCTGGCGGCGAAGACACCAGGATTGAGAGTCACTGGCACTCGGTCCGGCTCTCGAAGAGCGATGGCGTCCTTAACGCGTTGCTCCCTCTCAATCCTCAGTTCGTCGACTGACTTTCCATGCTTCTTTTCAATCTCACCAATGAGCTTATCTTCTTCAGCGATCAGTTGATCGGTGGTGACGGCCGGTTTTGCCTTGGCCATGTTCTTCTCTCCTACGTCCAGATCGGCGATGTTCAAGAATAGCGAAAAAGGCCCCAAGGAGCAAATAGAAAGGTGGGGCCTTGTTCGTTTTATGATCGATAAGCCTGGCCTAACGACCAGTCATCAACTTGACATGATGGCCGTTTTAATCAAAGACACCTGAATGCGAGAATAGTGCCGCGAGGCGAATGCCTGGAGCCACAACACGATTGGAGCCGGCCCCCAAAGAACGCCGGCTTAATCAAAGAATCGGGGTAAAACGATGATAGAAAACATCCTAACGGTGAGCGAAGTATGCAAGTCCTACAAGAATAGCAAGCTAGTCAACGACCACGTCGGGCTTGCGATTAATCGAGGTGAAATATTCGGACTGCTGGGCCCGAATGGGGCTGGGAAGACGACGCTTGTGAGCCAAATCATTGGGCTATCGATTCCCGACTCCGGAAGCATAAAAGTGCGAGGAGTAGACGTGATTGCCCACCCTGAGTATGCGCGTCAGGCCTGCTCTTTTCAGGCACAGACTCAAGTGCCCATCAGCGGCCTCTCGGCGGCGCAGGCCATCGAACTTGTGGGCAGGATCAGAGGCGGCGGTGCTGCCGGCGTGCGCAAGCGGGCCCAAGAGCTCCTGGGCTCGCTGGAAATGAGCGAGTGGACAAGGAAGAGCGGCGAGACTCTATCGGGCGGGATGCGCCGGCTCGTCGCATTCTGCATGGCCGCGGTTGTTCCCGGCGACTTGGTGATCCTGGACGAACCCACTAACGATATCGACCCTCTGCGACGTCGCTTGCTCTGGAAGGAGGTTCGCAACCTGGTCGCATCAGGCTCCGCTGTGCTTCTTGTAACACACAATATCCTCGAGGCCGAGAGGGCGGTGGACCGCCTCACGATAATGGATAAAGGCAAAGTGGTGGCCACTGGGACACCGGCTTCGCTGAAGGAGAACGGGCACAACAGCATGAGGCTGGAGATCGTGCTCGAGCCGGAGGCCGCCCTGCCGCAGATGCCGGCGTTCTTGAGCCACGCGGTGTCGGCCGGGAGGCGCTACGTTTGCAGAGTAACAGAATCGGATATAGGCATTGCCATCCAATGGGCTCGCGATCTTCGAGATCGAGGTGTTGTGGAAGAATACTCAGTGGGGCCAACCACGCTGGATGACGTTTATCTGGCGATTGTCGGCCACGGCGAAATGCAGGAAGCGATTGAAAAGGAGGCCAGCAAGTGAAGAAACTCCTTAGCAGCTACGGCCTCATGCTCAAATGGCAGGCGCTGAGCAATAAGCCCATCCTGCCCCTCAACCTGGTCGTCCAGATAATGATTGCTATCGGGTTCATCGTGGGAATCGGGTATTTTTATCCTCAGATCTCGCCCAGCATCGCCAAGTACCTGACTACTGGGGCCCCGACGATCAGCCTTCTCATGGTAGGTCTGGTCCTCGTTCCCCAGGTCGTCGCCATGTCCAGGACAGCGGGAACGTTTGACTACGTATGGTCGCTGCCTGTTCCAAGGATGATTTACGTCGCTGCTGATGCGACCATCTGGATTCTAGTCTCGCTGCCCGGAGTCATCCTCTCAGTGGTGCTGGGTTCGGTCTATTACCACTTCGAACTTCAAGTCAGTCCATTGGTCGTCCCGGCGATTCTGCTCATCGCACTGACCGGCACATTCGTGGGCTACATGATCGCGGATGGCGCTCCCAAGCCGCAGATGGCCCAACTGGCAACCCAGATCATAGTATTCGGCATAATGATCTTTTCCCCGGTGATGTATCCGGCCGAGCAGTTGCCAGCCTGGCTCGCCGCCGTCCACAAGGTACTGCCCATTAAATACATGGCAGATCTGTCCCGGGGAACTCTCACGGATTTGGACGTCAACCTCGGCCTTGCCTTTGGGGTGGTGGGAGCGTGGTGCTTGGTGGGATTTGTTGCGACACTGCTCCTGGTGCGCCGCAGGAAGTAGTTTTGCGAAAACCATGGCTCCCGAGCCGATTGGCCTGAGGCCCAACCCTGGCGTATAATCGCTGCAATCCGCGACTCCGCAGATATATCGATCGGACCCAATGAACGGCAACAGGGGGTACATATGAGCTATCCCATTCCCAAGAAGTGGGACTCACTCACCAGGGTGAACATAGAGAGGGTTCCCCCGAACTCCCGAAGGTTCGAGATACTCCTGCCCAACGGCGACATCATTCGGGACAGCGGTGACCCCGACATCAAGGTCAAACTCCGCCTGGCGCTGTCCAAGTATCCCAAGGCTAAGGGCTTCAGGGTGGAATAAGGGGATCCGGGCTGGCCGGCTAACAGAGGGAGCCAAGCCGCTGCCGTCTTACTGGTGGCTCGGGTTACGTACGGGGAACGTGGATTGAGGCCACGGACTCCGGTTGAACCGATCGACAGCGTGTCCCGGCAATCCCGGGGTCAAGTGCCGTACCTGATCTTGGCGAAGAGGATTAAGCCAACAAGAAGAGTATTAACGACATTGGTGACGATGATCGCAGGGAGCGCCAGGACCAGACCATAAACCAGGAAAAGTATGCCGCCACACAATTGGAGAAGGGTGAAGGGCAAACTGATCTCTTTGGCGCTCTTCAGCTTAAAGAGTTTCCAGATTTGAGGAACGAAAGAGACAGCGATAAGGCCGCCCGCGACAAGACCGAGAAACTGCTGCCAGCCCAAACCTAACCTTCAAGCACGCATTTGCAGAATCGCTGCAATCTCCGAGGCTCGAACAACCTTGCTGAGCTCGTTTGCTCCGCTAAACGTGAACTCCGCCAGGCATCTCGCGGAACACTGTCACTAGCTTCGATTTCAGCTCACACCAATTTGGTCGAGCCGCGCAACCGGCCGCGTCCTATGACTCACTCTTTGGCTTAGGCTTGCTCTTTGCTTCCGGCCTGGTTTTGGATTCTGGCTTTGTCTGCGCTTCGGTCTTAGCTTTCCCTTCGGCCTTAGTCTTCGCTTCGGCCTTAGTCTTGGCCTCTGCCTTGACTTTGCCTTCGGGTTTGCCAGATGCCTCAGATTTGGTCTCTGATTCAGTCTTGGCCTGTGCCTCCGGCTTGCTCTGACCTTCCTTCCGGTTCGTGGCTTTCGGCTTGCTTGCCGCAGGCGGATTCTGAATCGCGGCTTCAAAGAACGCCTTGTCGTAAACCAACTTCACATCGGGACGGAGTCTCTGCACTATGTCGATCGCCGTCGCCAGGGAACCCTTTGGCGATAGGTCCGGGTCGCCGGCAAGAAGATGTCTACGATTGTCGTGGTAGGCTGCCCGAAACATATTCTGATAATCGTCGCCCGTTGGAATGTGTTTCAGTTCGTCGGCGACCCTCTTTTTGAATTGGCTCCTGTTCAATACTTCCGCTCCTGTGTGAGTTCTTTATCAAGGTTTCCGTAGTCTACTACACCCCCATGTCCCTGAGCAATACGACTTATCCGCGGGTTGAGTGAGGCCCGAGATCCAGCACCACGCGAAAAAAGGGGGCGGCATGTTGTGCCGCCCCCTCTATGTCTAGGGTTGCCCCAATCAAATGACAAAAAGACAACGTCGGGCGCATTTGACGGCAGCAAATCATTGACAAACCCGTCGGAGACGTACCAGAGAGCTCTCCACGCCATTCTGCGCGAGATGGTAGTTGACGCCCCATGGGCCTCTGACTCAGACACACGCGTGTGATCGCAAGCTAGCCTAGCGCGAGTTCGAGGTCCTGAACAGCATTGCCAGCGGCAGATTTGAACGATCCACACCTACTGAGCCGGGATCTTTCCGGCGGTATTCTCTCCTTCGTCGCTGAAGATATCCTCTATTTTGACGTTGAAGAAACGGGCGATCTTAAAGGCCAGACCGATGGAAGGGTCGTAGCGGCCACTCTCAATTGAGACGATAGTCTGTCTTGTCACACCAAGCCTCCGCGCTAGTGTCTCCTGGGTAAGATCGTGCGTCGCCCTGTATACCTTCAGACTGTTTTTCATCGCTCAGCCCCGGGTCTAGAGCTTGCCTTTGTAGTAATAGCGGGCGCCGAGGTCCACCAGCAGAATCCCACAGACAGCGTAGGCCAGTGTCTCACCCACGGTGGTCAGTTCCGGAGGCAGACTTTGCCGAAAGAAGACGATAGCCACCGACAACACTCCCGCCACGATTGTGAAGATGCGGTAGGCGCTCAGAGCCGGTTTCTCTTCGATGCGCCGCACGCGCTCGTCGACCATGACCTCCTTTACGAAGTAGCGCAGAATGGCTACCAGCAGCAACGCCGCGACGATTACCGCCAGCGGCAAGAGGAACGAGATCTGAGCGATGACAGAGTAAGCCAGAAATATCGCCACCCCGACGGCGATCATCCTTAAGATGAGCCGGTAAGTCTTAGCATCCATCTCAGCACTCCTCATTGACTGTTGCTCCTATAGTACAGTATACTATACATATTGTCAAGCGTACTAATCTTTAGGGAAGTGAATTTCGAGGTCGGCTTGGACGACTGCATTTCGATTGGAGCGAGATCGAACAAGGTGAGAGCTACTATGATTAGCTGATAACGAATCGAGGGGTGGAGGAGAATGCTGGACCAGATTCTACCGGTGCAGTTTATCGAAGGAGTCAATGAATTCGAGGGGCGGACAGGGGAAAAGGGCTTCGGCCTGGCTTATGATCAAACGGCTGCCCTAGGATAACATCCGGTTCACAGCTACACCTTAGACTCTGCCCACATCTGGGCCGAGAGTCGGACAGCGCCGGCTGATATCGAGGTCAGTATCCGCGCCCAAAATTACATTGAACCTGGGGAAATATTCCCGGGCTGCCAGCGACTGCAGCGCGAATATCCAAGAGCGATTCCCTCGGCATGGCTACATGTACTCTACACTTGGTATCCGAATGCAATCTACATTGCAGGTATGGCAACCATCTCAAGCGCAAGGACCATTGCCAGATTGCTTTGCCAACGCTCGGGAGGACACTTCATTCGGAGGCAACTCAATCGCCCAGCTCGCCACAGTTCGAGTCCAACCCTGGGTCGATTCGATGAATCCAAAAACGGCACGCAACTGCTTGCTGAGCCTTTTTACCCTAAAATGTCTTTCCTTTTTGCCTCAAACTCTTCTTTGGTGATCTCCCCACTGGCATATCGCTTCTTGAGAATGTCGATTGCCGACTCGGACCCAGCTTCATTCCAGGGGTGGTGGTGCCGTCCGCGAGCCACTATCACTATTCCCCAGACAACCAGACCAAGAATCACCACCATAAGCAAAGGGGCAAAGAACCACGGACCTGCGAACTGCCAACCGTAATGAGGCCACAAATTCCCGACCCTCCTTGGCCACGATCTCCGGCTCGCCGCCATTTTGATGGCTGCCTCGAATTCCTTGGCCTCGTAAGATGCGACACCGCGGATCTGAGAGATTGCGGGTTGGAGGATTTATATCACGTCTTGGACCGTACGGTAAGGTACAACCAAGCATCGAGCTCGGCAAGAGGTGAGTTTGACCAATCTAGTCTGGTGGTGTCCCTGGAGCGATTCGAACGCTCGACCAACTGCTTAGAAGGCAGATGCTCTATCCAACTGAGCTACAGGGACTCAGCTAAAATCTAACATGAATGTCAAAAAAGGGTCAATGCGTTTGAGAGACAATAGATCACTCGGTTTGGTCCCTTTTCGACCTCGAATCCATGTCAATTCAATGATGTTGACAAGCCAATGGGGCTGTAGTTGAATCAAGCTGGGTCGGAGGTCTCACTTATGGATAAAGCCTCAATAAGAGACATTGCCGTCAAAGGCAAAAGAACGCTGGTGCGCGTCGACTTCAATGTCCCTATGGATGAGAAGACGGGCGCAATTGCTGACGACGTGCGAATACGGGCCGCATTGCCCTCAATCAACTTCCTAACCGAACGCGGCGCAAGAGTCATTCTCGCTTCTCATCTGGGCCGCCCCGACGGCAAGGTCGTCGATAGCATGAGGATGGCGCCGGTGGCGAAGCGCCTGTCTGAACTCGTGGGGAAGAGAGTCGTCACATCGCGTGACTGTGTAGGGCCGGAAGCGGAGACGGCAGCACGCGGCCTCGACGACGGTGACATACTGCTCCTGGAAAACCTTCGCTTTCACGCCGAAGAGGAGGCCAACGCTCCTTCATTTGCCAAGGCTCTCGCCAGACTCGCCGACATCTACGTGGATGATGCCTTCGGCACGGCTCACCGAAAACATGCATCAATAGTGGGAGTAACGAAGTATCTTCCCTCTGTGGCCGGTCTACTCATGGAACGCGAACTGCAAATGCTGGGCGGCCTGCTCGAGAATCCTTCACGCCCGTTCTGCGCCCTCCTGGGCGGCGCGAAAATCAGCGACAAGGTGGGGCTGCTCCGGTCGATCATGGGCAAGATCGACCGGGTACTCATCGGAGGGGGCATGGCGGCGACGTTCCTTAAGGCCAAGGGCCTGGAAGTGGGTCTGTCTCTGCTTGAGGCCGACAGGATACAGACAGCCTCGGATATAGCCAACGAGGCCGATCTGAGGAAGGTCAAGGTAATGTTGCCATTGGACGTGGTAGTCTCGGACAAGACGACGGCTGACGGCGCGACCCAGATAGTGCCGGCGTTCCAGATACCGTCCAATCTCAGAATCGTGGACATCGGGCCAAAAACGATCGCAGCTTTCAAAGAACAGATGGGCGGATCCAAGACAGTCTTCTGGAACGGGCCGATGGGCATCTACGAAGTGGCGCAATTCGCCCAGGGAACCAGGGCGATGGCAACGGCCATCGCGGGCCTGAAGGCCAGCACCGTCATCGGCGGCGGGTCTACTTCGGACATAGTCGCCGAACTGGGGTTGGAGAGCAAGATGACGTTTGTGTCAACCGGAGGGGGGGCCTCGCTCTCTTTCTTGAGCGGTGAGAAACTGCCCGGCGTCGAAGCATTGATGGACAAATCCCAAGCATCGAAGTACAAGTAAAAGACTACGATCGGCCGAGTGCCGACTACTCGAAGGTGAAAGGTCTATGTCCAACCTTGATTTGATGAAGTCACTCTCCATTACTTCCCCGCAGAAGATCGTCCTTCTCGTACTGGATGGCCTTGGCGGTCTGCCCAAAACCGACTCGGGCAAGACAGAGCTTGAAACAGCCCACAGGCCAAACCTGAACCGGCTTGCGTCCGAAGGGATATGCGGTCTTACGTACCCTGTGGGGCCAGGCATCACGTCCGGCTCAGCCCCAGGCCACCTCGCTCTTTTCGGCTATGATCCTATCGAATTCGACATTGGGCGGGGGGTGCTCGAGGCAGTGGGAGTGGACTTTGACCTCAAACCCGGCGACGTTGCTGCGAGAGGGAATTTCTGTTCCATCGATGGCGACGGTAACGTCACTGACCGCCGCGCCGGCCGCATCACAACTGCTGAATCGTCAGAGCTGTGCCGCATTATCGATGGAATGACCATCGGAGAGACGCGGGTATTCGTTCAGCCAGTCAGAGACTATCGATTCATCGCTGTCTTCCGGGGCGTGGGACTGTCTGCGGAAGCTACCGATTCCGACCCTCAATTGACGGGAGTGCCGGCAAAGCCAATCATGGCCCTGATGCCTCAGGCGGAAAGGTTGGCCCGCATAGCAAACGAATTTGTTACTCAGGCGAGAACGAAATTGGCGAGCCATCACCCGGCCAATATGATTCTCCTCAGGGGATTCTCTGTACATCCTGACTGGCCCAGCTTCGAAGCAGTGTACAAGCTCAAGGCGACAGCCGTGGCGAGCTATCCAATGTACCGTGGCTTGGCTCGCCTCGTAGGGATGCAGGTGCTCCAGACAGGAAGCTCCGTAGCCGACGAGTTCACCACGGCCGAGAAGCACCTGAAGGGCTTTGACTTCATGTTCATTCACGTGAAAGGGGGGGACGCCGCCGGTGAGGACGGTGATTTCGAGCGCAAGGTTCGAGTGATAGAGGAAGTAGACCGCGAACTCCCGAGGCTTCTTGCCCTAAACCCTGACGTCGTGGTAGTCGCCGGTGATCACTCCACCCCCGCCCTTGTTAAGGGACACAGCTGGCATCCCGTGCCGGCTCTGTTATGGTCGAAAGTATGCCGACCGGACAGGGAAACCAATTTCTCCGAATCTTCGGGACTGACCGGCGGACTTGGAAGGATATCGGCGACCTCACTCATGGCCCTCGCAATGGCAAACGCATTCAAGCTGACAAAATACGGAGCGTAAAAAGGATTTCGATGCAGAGTAGAACACGAGTGCCCTTTATCGCTGGCAATTGGAAGATGAACTGCACAGTCGACGAGGCGACTAGACTGGTGGGCCTGCTTCGGCTATCCCTCGACAAGATTCAAGGCGTGGACAAGGCGGTGTGCCCTCCCTTCGTCTCTCTGACCGCAGTCAGAGATGAACTGAGGGGGAGCTCAATCAAGATTGGAGCACAAAACCTGTATTTCGAGGAAAAAGGCGCCTACACGGGCGAGGTCTCTCCCTTGATGCTGGTGGGAATTTGCGACTACGTCATAATCGGCCACTCCGAACGTAGGCAATACTTCAAAGAGAGCGGGGAGATGCTCAATAAGAAGCTCAAGGCAGCGATAAAGGCTGGCCTCAAGCCGATTTTCTGCGTGGGAGAGAAACTCGAAGAGAACGAGGCGGGCAAGACCGCCCAGGTTGTTACAACCCAACTCAAAGAGGGCTTGGTTGACATAAAACAGATGCACGGGATGGTAATCGCCTATGAGCCGGTCTGGGCCATCGGAACTGGGAAAGCGGCGACAGGAAAGCAATCAAACGAGACGATCGGATTAATTCGCAAGACCGTCGCATCCCTGGTGGACAGCGATTCTGCCCAGGCGATGCGCGTCTTGTATGGGGGGAGTGTAACCGCAGAGAACATTGCCGAGTTCATCATCCAGCCGGAGATAGATGGTGGCTTGGTGGGTGGCGCCAGTTTAAAGGCGGACCAGTTCATCTCCATCGTTCAGAAGACAGCTGACATCAAGGGGGCTCGGAGCTAGCCATCCAACCGCGTCTCCCATCGTACCTCAAGAGGGAGACCTGCGGGTCTCCCTCTTTTTGCGAACTCTGTTGTTTTCGCCTTGGGGCCACTTGTCCTACAATTGACCGATGAAGCCTATCATCGCCATCGTCGGTCCCACCGGAGTCGGCAAGACTGATCTCGCCGTGAGATTGGCACAGAAACTCAACGCGGAGACAGTCAGCGCTGACAGCCGCCAGGTCTACCGGTATATGGACATCGGCACGGCCAAGCCCACTGAGGCAGAGCTGGCCCTAGCGCCCCATCACCTCATAAACGTTATCGACCCCAACGAAGATTTTGGCCTGGCACAGTACCAGGCTAGGGCATACCAGACAATATCGGACATTCACACCAGGGGTAGAGTGCCACTGCTGGTCGGAGGCACTGGACAGTACGTTTGGGCGGTCATAGAAGGATGGCAAATTCCCAAAGTCGCTCCTGACCTGGAATTCAGGAAAGGGCTCGAGCTCAGGGTGGCCGGGGGAGGGGCCGAGTCTCTCTTTGCCGAACTCACTAAGGTCGACCCTCAGTCCGCTCGCAAAATAGACCCTCGCAATATCCGCAGAGTGATACGAGCGCTGGAAGTCTGTCACACGGCAAAAGTCCCCTTTTCCAGCCTCCAGACAAAGCACCCGCCACCCTACAACATAATGATGGTCGGCCTCACAATAGATCGTGCGGAGCTATACCGCCGCACGAACGCGCGCGTGGACAGGATGATGGAATCGGGATTGGTCCAGGAGGTGCAACGCCTCGCAACAATGGGTTACGGTCTGGACCTTCCTGCGATGTCTGGGATCGGCTACAGGCAGGTGGGACAGTACCTTCAGGGCAAAATAGTGCTTGACGTCGCTGTCGAGGAAATCAAAGTTGAGACCCACCGCTTTGTCCGCCACCAGTACGGCTGGTTTCGTCTCAAGGACCCACGGATTCAGTGGTTCGACACCTCGCGGCTTGAGCACGATCGCGTCTTGACCCAGATAGAGGGGTGGCTGGTGGCCGGCTCTCCGCCATGAATTCAGGAGTCAAGGCGTTGCCAAGGGCTTTGCGTGTCAACCAGTTGTGGCCAGGCTGATACAAGAACCGTTGTCCGAGCGCTTGGTACGCCGCAATGCTATTCTAGGGTGGTGTTATCCAGCAGCCTCGGTTTACCTATCTTTACCACGAGTGAGACGAGGGCGGGCGGTTTGATGCTATCCAGCTCCTCGAGACTTTCAGCATCGGCGATGCTTACGTAGTCGATATTCGCCAGCGGCTCTTTTTTGATAAAGGTGATCATGGATTGACGCATTCTCTCAGCGTCCCTCTCGCCTTTTGCATACATCTCTCTGGCCAACGCGAGCGATTTCGACAACACTAAAGCCGCCTTGCGTTCGTCGGCATTCAAGTAAACGTTGCGGCTGCTCATGGCAAGGCCGTCCGATTCCCTGACCGTCGGCACTATGACTATCTCGAGGTTCATATTCAGGTCCGCCACCATACGTTTTACAACAACGCACTGCTGGGCATCTTTCTGCCCGAAATAGGACCGCGTCGGCTCGACAAGATTGAAGAGCTTATTGCACACGGTTGCCACGCCGCGAAAATGCCCCGGCCTTACGGCCCCTTCGAGACGGTCCGTAACCTTCTCAACGTCAACCCACGTGCTGAAATGAGGCGGATATATCTCCGAGGCGGGCGGGATGAAAACAATATCGGTACCAACTGATTCAAGCATGTGGAGGTCCCGGGGAAGGTCTCGCGGATATGCGGCGAAGTCTTCTTTGGGGCCAAATTGAGTCGGATTAACAAATATGGTGGCCACCGCGTTCGGTCCGTCTTTCTTGGCCCTTCTCACTAGCTCGATGTGCCCGTCGTGCAAAAAACCCATCGTTGGCACAAGGCCAACCGCTCCTCTCAAAGATCGTCTGGCCTTCTTGAGATCAGCAATAGATTCTGCCACTATCATACGGTCCTCCCACCACAGGCGCACGCCGTCGGAGCAGCTTCTACGACGTCGAAGGCTGCCATGCCAACTTCCTGCCTTGGACAACAAAATATCCCAAGCCGGGAAAGTCGAAATGGCTTGAGAAGACACGTGTCCGATCCCGAGCCAGTTCAGGCAAGATTCTCTTCCTCGCCTCCACAGCCTCGGCCTTGTCCACATCGAAGATGTCGAACAGTTCAGGTTTTTCCATTTCCATGACGTGGTGCACCAGGTCTCCAATGCAGCAAAGCTTCTCGCCCTGGGAAGAGATCATCAGCATTATTCCTCCAGGTGTGTGGCCAGGGGCCAGCACTGCCTGGATGCCAGGCAAGATTTCTTCCTTGTCCTCGACCAGCCTGAGAACGCTCTTGAGCGGCGGAACGTTCTTTCTGGTCAATCCCATCATACTCTTCGGATTGCCTGCATCGGCTTGAAGGCAACCCATCCAGTACTCCCACTCTCTCCTGTGCATCACATACCTGGCGTTGGGAAATGTCAGCTTCCCATTCGGATCCGTGTTGGCCCCGATATGATCTCCATGGGCATGCGAGATGATAACCACATCAATGTCCGAGGTTTCGATTCCATGGGCATGCAGGTTTGTGAGCAGCTTCCCTGAAGAGGGCCCAAAAGCCGGTCCGCATCCTGTATCCAATAGGACTTGATGCGTACCGGTGTTGATGATCAGGCAACTGATGTCCATGGGCAAACCTGATTTCGGATCTTTGGGGTCGTACTTCTTCGGGGTGACCATATCGGGGACAATTATGGTGCCGTCGCTCACGACAAGGCACTGAATGGAACCAATCTCAAAAGAGAAGACTGAACCAGGCATCAATTACCTCCCAGGCATGCAGCACTTGCTGCAAAATAGCCTCGCTAATTCTACCAAGTCAACAACGAGACGGACAAACCAGGCCGCCATCGCAATCAGGTTTGGTCTTACGGTCCCGACACGGCCGCCGGAACGGCCGTTTTGCTCGGCTGATGGAGGAAGCACGCCAATATTCCAGCCGCCGCAGTAAGGATGGCCAGAGCCACAATGACGCTCATATAACTTCCGCTACGGTCATAGACCATCCCGACGTACACCGGAGCGACCAGCGCCACGGGAACGTTCATTGCCATCGTAGAGCCCAGGATAGCTCCGTAGGCCTTTCGCCCGAAATACCTTGCCCACAGAGGTATCTGCACACTCTGGGTTATTCCCGCGCCGAGGCCGAACAAGACGAACCAGACGACGATCATCCCCGTACCGTGGCCTATCAGGAAAACCATCACGCCGGCTGACTGCAGAGCAAAACCAAAGGCCATCAGAAAACGCATTCGAGGAACACTGACTCTGTCGACCAAGTAGCCGGTCAGAAGCCTTGCCGGAATGCTGGCGGTGGGGACGATCGACATGATGGTCGCAGCTTCAACCGATGCAATGCCGGCGTCAGTGAGGAAGGGGATGCAATGCACTCCCATGATGGGCGCAGCCGCCCCTGCGAGATATGTGATGAATATCATCATCCAATAGACATGGGAACGCGTCGCTTCTCTGAGGCTGAACTCGGCAGTCGCCCCACTTACCGTTTCAGCGGTGGTCCGTACCTCGCGAGATCCAGCCGCAGAATCGCCGTCCGGCACGAGCCCGTAGTATTCCGGACGGTGAGGGCGGACGGCGAACCAGACGACTGGGATGCAGATGAAAGCAATGACCAGAGCGGCAATGAGGGTTGCGGGACGCCAGCCGCGGGTTAGAACTAGCCACGCGAGCAGCGGTAGTAACGCCAATCCCGACAGCGACTGCACGGCAAACTTGGTGTTTATAGCAATTCCACTCTTTCGCACGAACCATCGCACTATGGCCGTGTCAGTGACAACCGTGCATCCAAATGAAAACCCCACTCCGACCAACAGGCCCCAGACGACGAGAAATGACCACAGAGAGTTGACCAAAGACATCGCGGCCAGGCCAAGGGCAAGCAGGGCGATACCAATGAGCATGATCTTTCGCGGTCCGAAGCGATCGGTAGCCCAACCGGCGACCGGGCCCGAGATCCCCTGACCTACGCTCTGGAGGCTCGAGGCAATTGAAGCGACGGCCCGGGTCAGTCCTAGCTCGGTAGATATCGGCTTGAAGAAGACAGAAAGGCCCGGACCCACTATCCCCACCCCAAGGAAGCCTACGATGCTGCATGCGGCGACAGTCCACCAGCCGGCGAATACCTTCGATGGTTTGTTTATCTTCGACAAGGCTAGGTCCTTATCTTTCCCGTGAACTTAGACATGCCTGTCACCGCGTACAAAAAAAGAAGGGCACGCCGAGCGTGCCCTTCAAATTCGTTTCGCAAAGACGGTTATTTCTTCAACTCGGCGAGCAGGCTTTCATCCATGGTAAAGCTGTTCGCGTCTGTCGGGAATGCTCCGCTCTTTACATCAGTGAAATACTGAGTCACTGCCTGCCTCATCGTATCTCCGATGCTGGCATACTTTTTGGCAAGTTTCGGAACCCTGTCAGAAAGGCCGAAGACATCGTGAATGACAAGCACCTGCCCGTCACATCCGTTCCCGGCACCGATTCCAATGGTCGGGATGGCAAGCCGTTTGGAAATGAGAGTTGCCAGTGGTGTAGGCACCTGTTCCAGGACGATTGCATAAGCCCCCGCTTCCTCCAAAGCCAGCGCGTCCTGCAGTAGTTTGGAAGCCGCCTCAGGCGTCTTTCCCTGCACTCTCCAGCCTCCTAATTGATTGACAGACTGGGGGGTCAGGCCAATGTGCCCCATCACTGGAATGCCGCATTGGACCATCCGAACCACCGTGCCGGCAACCGAAACGCCACCCTCTAACTTGACACTCTGACAACCAGCTTCCTGAATGAATCTAGCAGCGTTGCGTAGTGCATCCTCAACGCTAATTGTGTAGGTCATAAACGGCATATCGCCGACGATCAAAGCCCTGCTTGTCCCACGTACCACCGCCTTGGTGTGATGGATCATCACATCCATGGTCACAGGGATTGGAGTGTCATAGCCGAGAACCACCATGCCGAGACTGTCCCCAACAAGGATGAGAGGGATTCCAGCTTCGTCAACTATTTTGGCTGTCGAATAGTCGTAAGACGTGAGCATGGCGATCTTCTCGCCCTTTTGCTTCATCTCCTTGATTTGGCCGATATTGACACGCATTCTTACGCCTCCAGCACCGTCATTAGACGATGTCCCCTTTTCTGGTTGACGATCGCGTTGTTGGCATCCACGTACACCAGCCGCGGCGAATCCAGGCGAGCTTCATCCTCCGGTACCTGGTGATAACACAGAATGATAACGATGTCCCCTTTTACCGCGAGCCTGGCTGCGGCCCCATTGACGCAAATCTCTCCCTTCTCGCCCTCGATGGCATAGGTCGTGAAGCGCGCGCCGTTATTTACGTTTACAACATCCACCTGCTCGTACGGAAGGATGTCGGCCGCCTCCATAAGCCTGCTATCGATGGAAATGCTGCCTTCGTAATTGACATTTGCGTCAGTAACGTGGGCACGGTGAATCTTGCTCTTTAACATTGTTCGCATTGGTCACCCCTCGTTCTTAGCATTCCAGGCTAGCCAGCCAGTTCTCCAAGCAGTTCGAGCAATCTCGCCGCGGCTGCGGAGTCGATCTTGCCTTTTTCGAGAGCAATGGGCACAGTCTCACGACCCAGCTGTCGATAAATGCCGGCGACCGCCGGTGACGATCTATCGAGAGCGGACAAATGCTTGCTGATCGTTCCCCCATCGCCGCGCGCTATTGGGCCAGTGAGGCAGTTTGGGATTCCGACGTTTTCAATATTGTTCAGCGTTCCCTTGAGCAACGGCATGAGGGCTCGGACGGCATCTTTTCTGGAAACGCCAAAAGTCTGCCAAAGATCGGTAGATAGTTTGACGAGAGTGACGAAGTAGTTGCACGCAATCACTGCGGATGCATGATACAAGACCTTGTCAGAGGCCCCGAGCTCGATAGAGTATCCTTTGAGATCGGATGCCATCTTCTTGAGAGTTGAGCGAAGCGGCTCCTCCGCTTCTACCGCAAAGGTAGAACCAGGAAGGTTGTCGATGGCCTGCTGCACACTGGCGAAGGTCTGGAGAGGGTGGAATGCACCGACCACTGCTCCCTGGGCCCTGGCCGGAAGGAGAACGTCTGTGGAATCGGCGCCGCTACAGTGCACTACGGACGTACCACTTCGCCACCGCAGTTGGCCGGCCACCAGGCCTATAGCAGCATCAGGGGTTGTGATGAAGACAAGGTCCGCAGCGTCTGCGACTCCCTGCAATGCCATGACCGGCTTTGAGGAGGGGACGAACTTGGCCAATCTCTCAGACGAGGCAAATGATCGGCTTGCCACCACGTTGACGTCATAGCCAGCCCCGCTTAGCCGGCTTGCCATCGCGGTGCCTACAGTGCCCGCTCCAATGAAACCGATCTTCAACACGTCTGCCTCTTGACTAAACAAAAAGCCTTCGTCGGCTACGCCGAGAAGGCTTCAAATATCCACGATATTTTGCCGTCTCGGTCGTTACCGATCCAAGCGACGAGTGTCTGGATTTCCCATTCGGGCTCACCTCTCCACCATAATGGAGTAGATGGCACCGTCGAATCTCGATCTAAAATATATATCATAGTGGACAATTTGTCAAGATAGACGTTGACGCTGAGACTGGGTCCACGTTGGATCGGATGGAATGCGTTGGATGAAGTTCTCTAGCCACCCCCGGACCAGTTCCGCAGGGGAAAAAGGGAGAGAGCCCGGAAGCAGGTGTGACCGCCAGATGCCTTGAAGCTCAATTGCCGAACCCGTTAGTATTATCCTGTGCTTCCGCGTTCTAGGTTTGGAGTACCGTTCCAAGGGTACGGCGGAGATGAGATGACCGTTCAATCGACACTGGGGTTCGACCGAGACACGATATGGTATATGACGTCGTAGTTGTTGGCGGTGGGCCAGTGGGAAGCTATTCCGCTACTCTGTTAGCCAGGAGAGGGCACTGCGTCGTGGTCCTCGAGCGGAAATCCAGTCCTCGAGAAGCCGTGTGCTGCACAGGAATTGTTAGTGAGGAATGCCTCGCCGAGTTTAACATCGACCCTTCGTTGGCCTACAGACATCCTGGAGAAGCAACGGTCTATTCACCCAACGGACGGGCGCTTGATATCCACAGATCCACGCCTCAGGCCGCCGTTCTCGACCGTCCAGCCTTCAACTCATTCATGGCGGAGAGATCGATGAAAGCCGGGGCCGAGTACTGGCTAAACGCAAAAGCGACCGACCTGCGAGTGAGCCCTGAAGGGGTCGCTGTCACGGTAGAACGAGGGTCACATCCGGAGACAGTGCTCTCGAAAACGATGATACTCAGTACGGGTTCCGATCAAACCATGGTTAGAAACCTGAACATGCGCTCGTCGAGCCGGGTAGTAGCCGGCGTGCAGGCTGAAGTAGAGACTGATAGTGAACGAGTCGAGATATTCACCGGTCGGCACGTGGCGCCTGGCTACTTTGCATGGCTAGTCCCCACAAGCCCTCACCGTGGTCTCGCCGGATTGTTAGTTGCCCGCGAGCCAAAGAAGAGGCTAGAGGAATTCCTCGAATTCCTCCTCCGGCAGGGCAAGATTGGGGCAATAATAGCGGCAAGTTCATCGGCTCCCCTTCCGCTGTCTCACCTCAGATGCACTTACGGCGACAGATTCCTGGTTACAGGCACGGCAGCCGGGTTAGTCAAGCCGACGACGGGCGGTGGTATCTACTTTGGAATGATCTCGGCGGAAATTGCGGCAGAGGTGCTCGGCGACGCGCTCGCACGAGGTGACTTTTCTGCTTCCTCACTATCGCGATACGAAACCCTCTGGAAACAAAAACTAGGACGAGAGCTGAAGATGGGAGCTTTCGCCAGGAGAGTCTTTGGTACGTTGAGCGACTCGAGTCTTGACGCCTTGTTCGTCAGGGCAAAGGCATCCGGAGTGATCGATGCTCTTCTTTCTTCACCGGATCTGACGTTTGATTGGCACGGTAAGGTGGTCGACAACTTGCTTAGAACGGGCTCTTTGACTAAACTAATTAAGGGGGTGGTCCTCCCTTTGGGTCGCAGGAGCCAGAAAGATCGCGTGGACAAAAGGAGATTCTGATTGACCAATGAAGTTGCTGAAATAGGGCTTGGCGAGGCTGCGAGCCGATTTCTCTCGAATTTAGATGCCGACCAGAATGAGTCCGTACGTGCCGATATTGAGAGGTTCGTCAGATGGTTCGGAAGCCAGCGTCCCATCTCAGGACTTACACCTGCTGAAATAGAAAAGTTTGCCGAAAGACTTTCCCAATCGGACAGAGACTATTCCAGAAAGCTCGAAACAGTCAAGATGTTTCTGGCAGCCGCAAAGAAGTCCAAATGGACCAAGACCAATCTCGGAACTAACCTCAAGATAAAGAAAGGCAGATCAAAGACAAGGGCCTCCGCCTCCAGGGGAAACACCCCCGAACCAGTAGTTCTCTCCAAAGAAGGCCACGAAAAGCTCGTCGCTGAACTCGAAGTGCTCAAAGTGCGCAGAGTTCAAGTGACGGAAGACATTCGCAAGGCCGCGGCCGACAAAGACTTCAGAGAAAACGCACCTCTTCACGCCGCCCGCGAGGAAAAGGGGCACATTGAGGGGCGGATTCTCGCCCTGGAAGAAACACTCAAGGTCGTAAGGATTTTGGACGGCGAGAACCATGGTTCGGTTCACGTGGCCATTGGTAATACCGTCATTCTTCACGATGTACAGACTGGCGAAGATGCTCGATACACCCTTGTTAACGCGCGCGAAGTGGATCTAGCCAAGGGCAGAATCTCTTGCGTATCTCCCATCGGACAGGCGGTGCTCGGCAAGAGTCAGGGAGACACCTGCGAGGTCACAGCCCCTGCAGGCAAACTGAGCTACAAAATCAAGAAAGTGGAGTAGTTCGCCTACTCCCTATCCGCCGTCGGTGCGCACACGGGCCCATTGCGTGTGCCTCAGGCTGTTGCTGAATATCTCTATGGGGCGATTGGCTCTTCCAGTTACCGTCGCTGATACTATTGCGGTATACTAGAACTTATTGACGACGCCCAGAGGTAGCTATGCGAGGCGAAGCGGACAACAAACCCAGCCAGGAAACGCTCAAGGCGCTGCAGATGGCCCTTCAGATGGAAATAGAAGGCAAGGACTTCTATTCGAAGGCAGCCAGGAACGCCTCCAACGACGCGGGAAGGCAACTCCTTGCTACGCTTGCCAGTGAAGAAGACTACCACCGGAAGGTTTTCTCGTCTATATTCGACGCCATCAGCCAGAAGAACCACTGGCCCGACGTTAGTGCCAAATTCGACGGCGGGCAGGGACTGAAGTCCATTCTCTCGACAATTATCAACAAAGGTGGAAAGTTGGCTCCCCTGGCAAGTGAATTGGAAGCGGTCTCTACGGCACGGCAGATGGAAGCGCGCACGTATGATTTCTATCAACAGCAGAGGAAGAGGGCGACGGACCCATCCGAGGCCGAGTTCTACGACAAGCTTTGTCTACAGGAACAGCAACATGCTTCTGGCTCTTACCGACTACGAGGAGTTCCTGCAGAACCCCGCCGGTTGGTTTGTGAAGAAAGAACACCCTACATTGGATTGAAAATGAACGAACAGCAACCTTCGAAACACATGGATACAAGTGCCCTTCGCCAAATCGGCTACGGGATGTACGTGATAGGTGCGAAAAAAGGGGACAGGCTGAACGCTCAGATCGCTAATACCGTGTTCCAGATAACGTCCGATCCACCTACCGTTGCCGTCAGCATCAACAAAGCCAACTTGACCTACGAGTTTATCAAAGAGAGCAAAGCCTTCTCCGCATCCATTTTGTGCGAGGAAACCCCGCTCCCCTTCATCGGACGTTTCGGATTCCGTTCGGGCCACGACTCAAATAAGCTCGACGGGGGTAGAATTTCGTAATTCGGGAGACGGTCTCCCGTGTCATCGACAACGCAACTTCTTATCTCGAAGTGAAGGTCAGTACCGAAGTCGATATGGGCACCCACACCGTGTTCATAGGCCCCGTCGTTGCCGCTGAGGTCCTCAAGAAGGCAAGTGCATGACCTATGCTTACTATCACGAGGTCAAGAGAGGGACCACGCCTAAGCAGCCCCAAGCTATGTAGCGGAGAAAAAGACCGGAGGTACCTAATTTGCAGAAGTGGACTTGCCAGGTCTGTGGTTGGATCTACGACCCCGCTTTGGGCGACCCCGATGGAGGCATCAAACCCGGGACGCCGTGGGCGGTTGCCCGACAGCTGGGTTTGTCCAGTCTGCGGTGCAGCAAAGAGTGAATTCGAAAAGTCGGAGTGACCACAAGAACGCCAGACATGTAGAGGAAGACCACCACGACACCTTCGGCACCTTGGTCAAAGACCTCTAAGTCCCAATCGCAGTAATGCAAAAGGGCCATGCGCCGAGGTCGGGGCATGGCCCTCATTTTTGGAGTCGGAACCTTCTACTTCAGGCTGAGCATCCTGTCAACGGCCAGCATAGCTTTTACCCGGGTGGGCTCAGGCACCTTGATCAAGTTAGCCTGATTCTTCAGAGACAGTAGCACGGTATCGAGAGTGATCAACTTAGTACGCGGGCACACCGCCTGCTCAGACACAGGATAGAAACTGTTTTTCAGGGTTCTCCTTCTGCAAACGATAGACCATCCCGATCTCGGTCCCCACGATTATTTCTTTGTCCTTTCCCTCTCTGACGAAGCGAGCCATACCACCTGTGCTCAGTACAGCATCGGCCATCGCTTTCGCCTCAGGACGGCATTCGGGATGGATCAGCACCTTGGCGCCCGGATGTTCCATCTTGCGACGAGCAATATCAGAAGGCAAAATGCGGGCGCTGGATGGGCAATAGCCAGGCCACAGTATCATGTTTCTGCCCGTCTTTTCGTTGACCCAACCGCCAAGATACTGGTCGGGAACAAATATGATCTCCCGGTCCGCAACAGGCACGGGAATTCACGACTTCGACAGCGTTGGCCGAGGTGCAACAAATATCCGACTCGGCCTTGACGGCAGCAGTTGTGTTGACATAACATACAACAGTCGCACCCGGGTGCCTCGCTTTCTCTTTCCGAAGGGCTTCAGGCGTTATCATGTTCGCCATAGGGCATCCGGCGTTCAGGTTCAGGAAGCAGAACCGCCTTGTCCGGACAAATAATCGCGGCCGTTTCCGCCATGAAATGAACTCCGCAGAAGACTATCGTCTTCGCATCGGTCTTCGCCGCTTTCTGGCTGAGTTCCAGGGAATCGCCAACAAAATCCCCGATGTCCTGGACTTCACCAAGCTGGTAGTTATGCACTAGAATAACGGCGTCGCGCTGCTTCTTAAGCGCCAGAATGGCATCGACAACTTGAGGATCACCCTCAGGCATTATTGCAGCCTCCATTCATTCGCATACACATTCATCCTGCTGCCTCTAACAAATCCCACAAGCGTGACTCCAAGATCAGCGGCCAGCCTGACCCCCGCATCGGTGGGCGCTGATTTTGACGCTAGAAGCGGTATTCTCCTTCGTGCAACTTTCAACAATATCTCCGATGAAATGCGTCCACTTGTCAGAACAAAAAGACCTTCCGTCGAAACATCATCTACCAGACACTTGCCAAAGATCTTGTCAACGGCGTTGTGGCGACCAACGTCCTCAGCGAAAAGGACTATTTCCCTGGAATTACACATGGCGGCGCTGTGAACGCCGCCGGTACGGCGATATAGACTGGAACGATGCTGGAAATCTTTGAATAGAGCCGTGATTTCACTGGGAGTCACTCGCAAAGGAGACTCGTCCTTTACCATGCCGATGGCATCCGCGGAGTTGTAGAAAGAGGCTCCCCGTCCACAACCTGAGCTGATGAACCTTTTGAAAACCGACTCAGTATCTCCTGAGTCGATCGTCGTTTCCACACGCGCAATACCGCGAATTTCGTCAACAACGATCTTCTTAATGTCGTTCCGCACGGAGATGAGCCCCTCTGAGAACAGAAAACCGACCGCAAGATCGCCCAGGCAGGTGGGAGAACACAGCAGTGTAACCAACTCTCGGTCGTTAAGGATAATGGTGAGGGGAGACTCGCGAGCTACTACGTCATCAACCCGGAGGTTGGTCTCTCCCGGAAGTTTCCAGACTTTAACTTCTTCGACATCAGTCAGCATCGTGACAGACCCTAATCCCGTCGTCCGGCTTCTGCTGCCCCGACTTTTCTACTCTGATGAAAGCTCCTTTCCTGTCAGGACGCATTTTCCACATCTTTGTAGAGGGCAACAGCCGGTACGACCTTCCCTAGCTATTTGAGCAACTCCAAAGAGCACGGCGGACCGGCAGCTCGGCCGTTGTACTTCTACGCGCTGCTGGAGCAATTTCCAGAAAACTAAACCTCGCTCCGTTCAATCACTCCGGCGCCAAGCACTATGTCGCCGTCATAGAACACCACAGTCTGGCCTGGGGTAATTGCCGTCTGAGGCTCATCGAATTGCAGTACTATTCTGCCGTTGTCCGTTGGATACAGAAAAGCACCAGCATCATTATGTCTGGCTCTGATCTTTGCTGCAACTCTCGAGGTGCAGGTCGGGGCATCTATTGAAATCCAGTTGACATTTGAGGCAATCAACTTTCGCCGCAGCAAGGCATCACGTTTTCCCACTATCACCGCATTCTTATCCACGTCTATGCCGCAGACGTACAAAGGCGCAGGCCCAGATAGCCCAAGCCCTTTCCGCTGCCCTATGGTGTAATTCGATATTCCGTGGTGCCTTCCGATTTCGACGCCTTCGCTGGTGAGGATCGGTCCCGGTACCTCAGCCATGTGGAGCGCCAAATCGAGCGTCGGCGAAATCCTGGCTATCAGGTTTCGAGGCCACCGGAAGACCGAATCTCTTTGCCATGTCTCTGACCTCGGTCTTGCTAAAGCTGCCCAATGGAAAAAGCGAGCGCCGCAACTGCTCCTGGGACAGCAACGCCAGAAAGTACGATTGGTCCTTCGCTGGATCGGTTCCCTTTCTTCAAGACCTGCCGCCCGGGACTGTCGAAATGCTCAACCCGTGCATAGTGACCAGTGGCAAAAAAATCAAATTCAAGGCCGATTGCTCGAGCCTTGTCGACAAGAGCACCAAACTTGATTCGAGGATTACATCTGGAGCAGGGGTTCGGAGTCCTTCCGGACCGGTACTCGGACTCGAAGTAATCAAGGACCTCCTGGTGGTATGCCTTGGTCATGTCTACAACATGGAGTGGGATACCAAGGTGTCTCGCGACTGTGCCGGCGTCTTCTATGTCTTCAAACTCGGCAGGCCCGTAGCAACCATGGGTCAGCTTCGTCTTCGCGGACACCGGACCATCCCACAGTTTCATGATCACGCCAACGACGTCGTGTCCCTGATCCAAAAGAACTGCCGCGGCAACGGACGAGTCAACCCCACCACTCATCCCTACCAAAACTCTTGACCTCATCTCTTCATCCAATATCCGCTAAGGCTGGCGATTGGGCGTAGGCCATCTAAAGCGAACGGGTCTTGACGTGTTCCTTAAGCATACATTTATCCATCACGACGGCGAGCCCGCCCCGCCGGGCTGTCTCAGCTGCGGTCTCGCTTATGACGCCTTCCTGCATCCAAAGAGCCTTGGCCCCGATCTTGACGGCCTGCTCGGCGATGGGTGGAACATCATCAGAACGCCGAAAGACGTCGACAACATCCACTCTTTCTGGAATTGCAGCCAGGTCTGGGTAGCACTTTTCTCCAAGAATCTCATCAGCCGAGGGATTTACCGGGATTATGCGAAAGCCCTGCTCCTGAAGATAGCTTGCGACGTGGTAGCTGACCCTCTCGACATTTGGAGAAAGACCTACCACGGCGATGACTCGACAACTTCCGATGATTTCAGATTCTATGCTCATACTTCCTCAAACCCGGAAATAGTCCTCGACTAGAGTCCCTTCCCCTTGAGAAGAGGGGACATGGCTCTCAGCTTGCCGGTAACACTCGTTAACGATTTGATCACTCTGTCGATCTCGTCTTCTTGAGTCCATTTTCCGAGGGTAAACCTCAGCGATCCGTGAGCGAGTTGAGGTGGTACGCCCAGCGCGAGCAAGACATGGGAAGGCTCCGCATCAGTCGAGCTGCACGCTGAGCCTGTAGAGGCGCAAATGCCCTCCAAGTCCAGATTAAGACACAACGATTCGCCTTCGACAAACTCCACACTGACGTTGACATTGTTAGGAAGCCTCTTGGTCGGGTGACCGTTCAGCGTAAGATTCGGAATGCCTTGAGTCAGCCCCAGTATGAGCCGGTCCCTCATCATGGCCAACCTCGCCGATTCTGGACCCATCTCCTTCAACGCCAGGCTGGCCGCCTTACCAAAACCCACGATCCCAGCGACATTTTCAGTGCTGGCCCTTCTGTTGTGCTCCTGGGCACCGCCGTGCAGAAGCGATTCCAACCGTATCCCCTTACGCACGAACAGCGCTCCTACGCCCTTAGGTCCGTATAGCTTATGGGCAGACGTCGACAACATGTCGATGCCCATTTTCCGTACATCGATAGGAACATGCCCTACTGTCTGAACTGCGTCAGTATGAAAGAGGACACCGGCTTCGCGGGCGATCGCAGCGATTTCCGCAATGGGCTGGATCGTGCCCACCTCGTTGTTGGCGTGCATGACCGAAACAAGCAGAGTCTTCGAGGTAATCGCTTTCTTGACGTCTTGTGGATCGATCAAGCCGGTGCTATCAACTCCGACGTAGGTGACGTCAAAGCTATGCTCTTGCAGAAACTTTGTGGTCTCGAGGACCGCGTGATGCTCAATCGCCGTGGTTACGAAATGGTTGCCTTTTCGCTGTTTTAGAAAGGCCAAGCCCTTAAAGGCATAGTTGTCAGCCTCGGTGCCGCTGCCGGTGAACACAATTTCATCAGGTTGAGCGTTCAAAAGAGATGCTACTTGAGTCCTGGCGACTTCCAGCCCCTCCTTTGCCTCTTGCCCGATGGAGTAGATGCTCGATGGGTTGCCGTAGTACTCGTTGTAGTACGGCAACATTTCTTTGACTACCTCGGGATGGACTGGAGTAGTAGCGGCGTAGTCCAGATAGACCCTCTTCATTCTTTCCTCGCACCTCAGAACAAATGGCACGGCCAGCGCAAGTACATTTGAACCCATACACGTGGCCTGATACTCAACATGAATTGATAATAGTGTAGTGGTAATTCGGGCGATCGTTCAAGAAGTTGCTCACGCATTTACTGAGTAATCAGGAAAGGCCGCCATAGAACTGGCTATTCCAGAGATGTGGAACCACGGCAGGCAGCAACAGGGGCCCTACTCAGCGTTCTGAGGAGCAGGCTCCTGGAACAACCAGGTCGACAGATACCGTTCGCCGGTATCAGGAAGAATAACGACGATGAGCTTGCCCTCGCTTGAGGGTCTCTTCGCAATTTCGATGGCCGCCCAGGTGGCTGCTCCCGACGAGATGCCAGCAAGAATACCTTCCTGTTTGGCTAACTTCCTTGCCGCCGACCCGGCATCGTCGTTGCTTACCTGAATGATCTCGTCGATGAGCTTCGCGCTGCAGGACTTCGGGGACGAAACCGGCTCCGATACCCTGAATCTTGTGAGGGCCCGCCTTTCCACCTGACAGTACGGGGGAACTCGCCGGTTCGACTGCTATCGCTTTGAAGGTGGGCTTCCGCTGTTTAAGGACGTCGGCCACCCCAGTGATGGTTCCACCCGTCCCAACCCCGGCGACGAGCATGTCAACGCGGCCGTCCGTATCGCGCCAGATCTCATCTGCAGTGGTCACGCGATGAATCTCTGGGTTAGCCAGGTTCTTGAATTGCTGCGGCATGAAATAGCCCTTCTCGCCAGACAATTCTTCAGCTCGCTTGACTGCCCGGGCATTCCCTCGGCTCCTGGAGTGAGGATCACCTCAGCGCCTAGAACTGAGAGCAATTGGCGCCTTTCGACAGACATCGTCTCAGGCATGGTGAGGATCAGTTTATAGCCGCGTGCGGCGCATACGAAGGCAGGCACGATACCCGTATTGCCGCTTGTCGGCTCAACGATCGTCGTGCCCTTCTTGAGAAGCCCATTTCCTCAGCAGTAACTATCATGGAAACGCCTATTCTGTCTTTCACGCTGCTGAGCGGGTTAAAAGACTCCAGCTTGGCAACCACCTCGCCCCTGCAACCCTTGGTAATGTGATTCAGCCTGACGAGAGGCGTATTGCCGATGAGTTCGGTTGAGTCCTTGGCAATGCCACGGGTCAATTTCGGCAACTCGAGTGACTTGAAGCGGAGCTTTTCGATTTTTGAAGCAGTTTTCATATGACGCCCCTATATGTAGTACATGCTTGCTTCAGGGACTTCATTGAGCTTCTTCTTCTGGCGGTCTACTAGCTCCTCAAGCGTGGTTGCGTCTAGAACATCGCTCATGACCCGTTTCAACTGCATCCAAATCTCTCTCGTCACACACGACTCGTATCTCGAGCAATACTTGACATCGTCAACGCATTCTACCGGAGCCATTGATCGCTTCGAGCAGCTGGATGACCTCGGTCAGCCTGACCTCACGAGGAGGACGAGCAAGCCACACTCCACCCTTTGCACCCCTGGTGCTTCTGATGATGCCTGCCGAGATGAGCGGGGTGATCAGGTGCTCAAGGTACATCGTGGATATCTCTTGCCGGCGCGCAACGTCCCGCAATAATACGGGCTTGCCAGTGGAATTAATCGCTATGTCGATGAGTGCTCTAGTTCCGTACCGTGACCGGGTCGACAGCTTCATGTGAATCCTGCCTATTCATTACTTTATTCATCTGCAATCGAAAGAATAACACAGGGCAGTATGGGTGTCAACGAGGCCAGCCTCAATCGACAGCGGCAACGCACGGCCGTCGGCTCCACTAAACTACCTCCATCGTCCCGACGCGATTAGCCTCAACCTGTCCAACCGCCTCCGCGCTCTCAACGCCTGCCGTCCTTCAATTCTTTGATTAGCGCACTGGCCCTCTCAGGAGCAACGCTTATGAGAAGCCCCCCTGACGTCTGCGGATCAAATAATATCTGCTTGAGGCTCTCTGGCACGCCTGGTGCGAAGCTCACTCTCTTGGAATCAGAACTCGCGGTTCTTCTGCAATCCTCCGGGAACAAAACCCGCTTTCGCCAAATCAACGGCCTCATGGAAATACGGAACCGAGACAGATCGGATCGAAAAGCTAACCTTGCTGTTCTCTGCCATCTGCAGAGCATGGCCGATAAAACCGAACCCGGTAATGTCGGTGCATGAGTTGATCCCGGTGCGGAGCATCACTTCTGAAGCCTTGGCATTGAGGGTAGCCATCGTGCAAGTAATTCGATCGACCAGAGTCCTCGGCGCGGCGCGGTTCTTGAGCGCGGTGCTTATGATGCCAAGGCCTAGAGGCTTGGTAAGCACCAGAACATCGCCAATCCTGGCATTGCCATTGGTCACAAGCTTCGAAGGATCCACCACGCCCGTGACCGACAAACCGTATTTGAGTTCAGGATCGTCAACACTATGCCCGCCCACTAATGCGACTCTGGCCTCTGCCAACTTCGCCGCACCACCTTTGAGTATCTCTCTTAAGACCGTCGCATCAAGAAGGTCCCTGGGAAAACACACGACATTCATTGCCGTGATTGGCTTCGCTCCCATGGCGTAGATATCGCTAAGGGAATTCGCCACAGCTATCTGTCCGAAACTATACGGATCGTCAACTACCGGAGTGAAGAAGTCGACAGTCTGCACGATGGCGAGGTCATCAGTGAGCTTGTACACGCCGGCATTATCCTGGCTTTCAACGCCGCGTATGACTCTGGGATCCGAGGGAAATTCAAGTCCCGAGAGTGCTTTTTCCAGGTCCTCCGGACCTAGTTTTCCAGCTCACCCTGCACAGCGGACTATGTCTGTGAGTCTTGGCTGCTTGATCGGTAGCATCTACAGAGCTCCTGGACGATTCTTGTTCTCGATTCTATACCCAGATTATCTCTAATGCAAAGATCATCTTATTTGACGTCATTCGGTTTACCTAGCCCTCGTCTACGTTCGGTTGACACCCCTCGCGGGCCATTGTAGACTCACAAACAGAGGAGATAATAATGGGCTCGTTGAGGCAAATCGATCCTGAAATATACGCTGCTATCGAACTTGAGAAGAAGCGTTTAAACGAAAGAATCAACCTTATTGCGTCGGAGAACTATCCCAGCGCCGCGGTGATGGAGGCGCAGGGGTCGATCCTGACGTCGAAGTATGCAGAGGGATATCCCGGACATCGCCACTATCCCGGCTGCGAGAACGCCGATGCCGTGGAACAACTGGCAATCGACCGCGCCAGAGAGCTCTACCTTGCAGAATACGCCAATGTTCAGCCGCACGCAGGCGCGCAAGCTAACATGGCGGCGTATTTCGCTACCCTGGAACCTGGCGACACGATTATGGGGATGTCCCTCGCTCACGGCGGGCATCTTACCCACGGTGCAGAGTTGAATTTCTCAGGGAAGATCTATAGGGTCGTCAGCTACAGCGTCAGTCGAGATACCGAGAGAATTGACTACGACGAACTCGAAGCCCTCGCCACAGAATGCCGTCCCAAGCTGATCATCACGGGCTTCAGCGCCTATCCCAGGATCATCGACTTTGAGAGATTCCGGCGGATAGCTGACAAAGTCGGAGCAATGCTGATGGCGGATATAGCTCATATCGCGGGCCTGGTGGCCGCGGGAGTCCATCCAACTCCTGTCCCCTATTGTGAAATAGTCACTTCAACGACCCATAAGACACTACGCGGCCCGAGGGGAGGCTTCATCCTATGTCGGAAGGAGCTCGGACCGGCAATCGACCGGGCCGTGTTTCCGCAGATGCAGGGAGGACCTCTCGTTCACATAATCGCGGCAAAGGCAGTGGCCTTCAAAGAGGCACTACAGCCCGAATTTGCGGTCTACCAGCGTGCAATCGTGGATAATGCCCAGGTGCTCGCTTCAGAACTCAAGAAGCAAGGAATGAGGCTGGTATCAGGGGGCACCGATACGCACCTCTTGCTCATTGATCTGTCACAATGCGGCTTCAGCGGAAAGAAGGCCGAGATGGCTTTAGGTCGAGCTGGAATCGTTGCCAACCACAATCTGATACCTTATGACCCTCGCCATCAGAATTCCACAAGCGGCATCCGACTGGGCACGCCGTCCGTCACCACGCGCGGTTTTGGACCAGAAGAAATGCGCTTCATAGCATCCGCTGTGGTGAAGGTACTGAATAACATCGATGACGGTGCGCTGCTGGAGAATCTCTCGGGAGAAAGTAAAGGAACTGTGTTCAAAGTTCCCGATCCCCGGTCTTCAGTGCTAGTTACTGGCTCGCGAAATACGCGAGTGCCGCCCTGACCTTGTCCTCAAGGCTCAGATCTTCTGATGGAATTGAAGCCACAGCTCGTGTTGCTTCGTTGGTAGAGTACCCGAGGGCAGTTAACGCAGCAACGACTTCCACATTGCTCTGCGAGACCTGAAGCGGAGTGAGCTGTAAGCCGGACCCGATCTTATCCTTCAACTCAAGGATAAGTCGCCCTGCTATCTTCTTTCCTATCCCCGGTACAGTTGTGAGCATGTCCAGGTTCTCACTCGCAATCGCCGTCGCAATCTGACCAGGTTTTAATGCGGACAGAATCGACAACGCCAGTTTCGGCCCTACACCTGATACTCCCGTCAGGATCTGGAACAGGGACAGTTCTTCAGGGGTGGCGAAGCCATAGAGGGCCAGAATGTCCTCTCTTACGTGAAGATGGGTGAACAGCCGAACGTGGTCACCTGCTCTCCCCAATACCGACAGTGTTGAAGTGGGAGTATTGACGTGGAATCCAACACCGTTCACCTCGATGATCGCCCAGTCTGTACCCAAAGCTTCGATTCGTCCTTTTAGACTGGCAATCACGATAGTCTCCGGCCGGTGGCCGAAATTCGAACGCCGGAATTCACTTCTGGCGGCCCACTTTTGGCCTTGGATCTATCAGTCACAGGCGTCCTTTCAGCAAATTGCTGAGTCTGGACTCGCTAATGTGGCAGAGCGCCACAGCGAGCGCATCCGAAGCATCGGCTGGTTCAGGGATTTCGCTCATCCGCAACTGAAGCTTGACCATTTCTTGGATCTGCTCCTTTGAACTAGCTCCGTAGTTGCTCACACGCTGCTTAACTTGAGCTGGAGTATATTCGAACACTGGGATTCCGAATGTCGAGGCGGACAGAATAGCCACCGCCTGAGCTCTTCCGATGGCCAGCGCCGATCTGACGTTCTTAGCCACGAACGGCTGCTCGACTGCAACCACATCGGGCTTCTTCGCCTTCACGATCTTGACAAGTTTCTCGAAGACGAAACACAAACGCTCCCCGATTGGGGAGCGCACCGGGGCAGTTATAGCCCCGTAGTCTGCCAATGTGAGCTCATCGTTTGTCTCGTCAATAATGCCGTAGCCCATAGTGACAGTTCCTGGGTCTATGCCCAGGACTCTCATACCAGAGCGCCGGTCTGGAACTTTTCGAGGACCTCATCCGTGAAATCAACGTTGGCGGCTACGCTGGTTACCTCGTCCAACTCCTCGAGCCTGTCCATCAGTTTGAGAGTCTGCATCGCAGCCTTGTCCTCGACGGGCACGGTCGTTTTGGGAATCATCGATAGCTGGGCGCTATCGACCGGTATTTTCTTTTCTTCGAGCCCTTTTCGCACGGACTCGAGCTTGTCTGGTGCGGTGTATATCTCGACGTTGACTCCGTCTACCTTGACATCGTCGGCGCCGGCATCGATGGCCTGCAGGGCAAGATCCTCTGGATCAAGTTTCTCAGTCTTGGCCGTTATGATTCCACGGTTCTCGAACATCCAGGCGACGCTGCTGCTTTCTCCAAGACTGCCACCAGCCCTTGAGAAAATGTTGCGGACCTCCTGAACAGTCCGATTTCTGTTATCTGTGAGCACCTGAACCAGGACGGCCGCGCCCTCCTGGCGCATGCCCACCCAACAGCATCTCCACCATATTGGAGCCCTCACCACCTCCGCTTGCCTTGTCCAAGGCCCTCTGGATATTGTCCAGTGGCATATTCGCGTCGCGAGCTTTCTGAATAGCCAGACGCAATTTGAAGTTGCCTTCTGGATTGGCGCCTCCCTCACGAGCCGAGGCAATTATCTCTCTCGTAAGCTTGGTGAAGAGCTGGCCCCTCTTGGCGTCAGCCGCCCCTTTTTGATGCTTGATTGACGACCATTTATTGTGGCCGGACATAGCTGGACCTCCTTGTCCCGACAAGCCTACGTAATTCTATCACCTCGAATTTGGGTGGGCAATACAAATTTCCCGCGCTGCACACATCGCCGTTGACACTCGTCGAGGCTGAAGCTACAATCCCGAGGATGAGGCTGTTTGGGAGCTCTGGAATTAGACGAGTGGCCAACCGAGACCTGGTTGAAATCGCCTTGCGCGTAGGGTTGGCCTTGGGGCAGAATCATAAGTCGGTCGTCGTCGGCAGGGACACACGGACTTCCGGCAATGCACTCAAGCTTGCGCTGGAATCGGGACTGATGTCGGCTGGGGCAGAGCCTGTCGATGCTGGAATTGTGCCGACGCCAACGTTGGCCTTTGCGGCAAGGAAATTTGACGCTGGGATCATGATTACGGCATCCCACAACCCACCCCAATATAACGGACTCAAAATATTCAATCCCGACGGTTCAAGCTACTTCGAGACGCAGCAGACAGAACTCGAAAGATTGCTTTCCGGGCCTCTTCCCACTGCGGGGTGGGAGGGAATGGCGGAGAAGGCGCCTACTTTGGACACAGCCGTCAGCGACCACGCTCGGCATATAAAGACCCAGGTGACCCCGGCCGGCAGAATCAAGATAGTCGTGGATTGCAGTTGCGGCGCCGCGTCGGTAATAACCCCTTATTTGCTGAGGGAGATGGGGTTCGAGGTCCTTGGCCTCAACACACACACCAGCGGGTTCTTTCCGCATGATGTTGAGCCGATAGAATCCAACTTGGGAGATCTCATTCGAGTCTGCCGCTCTTTGAATGCTGTCGGAATAGCGCACGACGGCGACGCTGATCGAATGATGGCGGTGGATGAACGAGGGAGATTCATTCCCGGAGATACACTGTTGATTCTCATGGCAAGATTTCTCGACGCCAGGGAGATAGTGACCACCGTGGATGCCTCTATGGCCATCGAAGACAGCGGACTGAAAACAGTGCGCACAAGAGTTGGCGATACTTACGTCTCCGAGCAGTTACTGAAGGGCGGGACATTTGGAGGCGAACCCTCCGGTGCCTGGGTTTTTCCGAGGAATTCACTCTGCCCTGACGGCATCTTCGCTGCCGCACTGTTTGCTGCCATGGCCTCACGCCAGCAAATATCCTCGATGGTTGATGCGATCCCTCGCTACCCAATCCTGCGGGGCAGCGTACCAACTAGCGATGGCTGGGTCCCTGATGTCAAGGAGATCGCTGCCATTCTGGGAGCTTCGGACATTGACGAGACCGACGGTGCTAAGATAAAAGTCGACGACGGGTGGGTTCTGGTGCGCCCCTCCGGAACGGAACCCAAGATCCGGATCACGGCCGAGGCAAGAACAAAGGACCGGGCTCAGCAACTATACAACTCGACCATTAAAGCAGTCGAACAAACTCAAATCCAGCGGAGAGTCCAAGCTTGAAAGCAGTCATACTAGCCGCCGGCGAGGGGAGCAGGATGCGCCCTCTGACCTACACACGCCCGAAGGTGATGCTCCCCGTCGCAAACAAGCCGCTGCTTGAGCACTTGATCATCGAGGCAAGGGAAGCCGGAGTGGACGAATTTATCCTCGTAGTCGGCTACCACGACGAGCAGGTTCGACAATTCTTTGGCGGAGGGTCCAGGTGGTCGGTACGAATCTCGTACGCCACCCAAAGGAAGCAACTCGGCACTGCCGACGCCTTGAGAATGGTTCAAGGTTCTATTGACGGCAATTTTTTGATGATGAACGGGGACATCCTTGTCAGCCGTGATGATATACGGTCCCTGATTTCCGAAGGACGCAATTCGATCTCGGTTATTGAGGTGAAAGACCCCAAGGGTCTGGGGATGATAGAGACGAGGGATGGGATGGTCACCACTATCTTCGAGAAGATGGATAAGCCGCCCTCTAACCTTGCAAATACAGGCCTTTACCTACTGACCCCAGAAGTGTTCCATGCTATTTCCAGGACACCTACATCACCTCGCGGAGAGTATGAAATCACCACGTCTCTTCAGATCATGATCGACTCGGGAATCCCGGTGGTATGCCACACGATCGGCTACTGGCTCGACCTGACCTATCCATGGAACCTTCTTGGCGCCAATGAAGTCTTACTCGCAGGACTTCAGCCAGAGGTCAACGGCTCCGTCGAGAAGAACGTGAGCCTCGAAGGCCCAGTATCCATTGGCAGAGGCACAAGGGTACGTTCCGGGGCATACATTGTCGGTCCGGTGATCATTGGGGAGGATTGCGACATTGGCCCGAACTGTTTCATCAGACCGAGCACGGCGATCGGCGACAGATGTCACATTGGCGCTGCGGTTGAGGTGAAGAACTCGATCATCATGAGCGGAAGCAAAGTACCTCATCTGAATTATGTTGGCGATAGCGTTCTGGGGCAAAACTGCAACTTGGGAGCGGGGACAAAAATAGCCAACCTGCGCCTCGATGAGAATGAAATCACTGTAGCCGGAAACAAGACAGGAAGACGCAAGTTGGGGGCGGTGCTTGGCGATGGGGTTAAGACCGGAATTAACGCTTCGATAAATATCGGTACAATAGTTGGCAGCGGCGCTTTCATAGGTCCGGGCGCACTGGCTTCAGGGACGATTAACCCTGACTCAAAGGTGTTTTGAATGGGAATGATGAAACAAGCCGTTATTCTTGCAGCCGGGGAAGGCCAGAGGCTGCGCCCGTTTACGGTGACCCGCCCCAAAGGAATGCTCAGCATTGCGGGCAAGCCCATTCTCCAGCACGTGATCGAGGCGTTGGCCCACCAGGGGATCCGCAAAATCGTCCTCGTGGCCGGGTACCGCAGGGAGCAGATTTTCGACCACTTTGGGAATGGCAATGACTTGAGCGTCGATATTGAGTATGTCACTCAGGAGAGGCAGCTTGGCACCGCGCACGCCCTGGCCCAGGCGAAAGATGCTATCCGCGGGGAATTCCTTGTTCTCGGCGGCGACAATTTGATCGACGCTGAGACGGTATCGAACTTCATTGACGTCCGGCCACCAGCCATGTTGCTCAAACATGTACCAGACGCCAGTCGATATGGTGTCGTTGGCTTCGAAGACGGCAGGGTGACGCGAATTACGGAGAAGCCCACTCAAGCAGCCGGCGACGCAGTAAATGTGGGCATTTACGCATTCGGCGAAGACATATTCGATTTTATTGGATCGGAGCTTGATCTCCCTGACGTGATAAACGGCATGCTCTCGAAGGGCGAAGTTGTCCATCCATACGTTACCCGGGGAACGTGGCTCGACGTAGTCTATCCCTGGGACATCGTGAGACTCAACGGAGCCATACTGGACCGCATATCACCAAAAGTCGGCGGGACAATCGAGTCGGGGGTGTACCTGAAGGGACAAGTATCAGTCGGTCGTGACACCGTGATAAAATCGAACTCATATATCGTCGGGCCGGCTGTCATAGGTGAACATTGCGAGATAGGGCCGAACGTGTGCATTCTCCCTTCGACAAGCATCGGGGATAACGTGTCTGTAGCTCCCTTTACTACCATAGACAACAGTGTGATCGGCCACGATGTCACCATAGGCCCATCATCCATAATTGAGGACTCAGTCATCGATGGGGGATGCGTCGTCAGAGGCCGCATCACCGCCTCGACCGGCGAGGCGGATGTGAAGATCGAGGAACAGCACCACTCCGTAAACATAGGAACCATGCTGGGGACCGGCTGCTACATCGGGTCCGGGGTGATTGCCGAAGCTGGTAGCATAGTCGGCAACTACTCTCGCGTCGGGTCCTTGAGGATACTACGTGGCACTTTTCCAGACCGATCGCTAATCGTATAAGAATATGTGCGGAATAATAGGCTATATCGGCACCCGGGATGCTTTGCCCATCCTCATCAGCTGTCTGAGAAAGCTTGAATATCGAGGGTACGACTCTTGCGGCATTGCCGTCGCCTCAGACTCAGTCGAGGTATACAAAGACGCCGTCAGAGTGGACGAGTTGAGCAAGGCTTCGCCGAAGTTCATCGGTGCGGCCGGAATTGGACATACGAGATGGGCTACACATGGCCCTCCCACCCAGAAGAATGCTCATCCGCATCAGGACTGCACTGGCAAGATTGCCGTTGTTCACAACGGAGTCATAGCCAATTTTGAGGCACTCAGACGCGCGCTCCAAGGCGAAGGCCATAAGTTCACCTCGGAGACCGACTCCGAGGTCATCCCTCATTTGATCGAAAAATACTTTGACGGCGACCTCTCTAGCGCTGTCAAAAGGGCAATATCGGATCTTGAGGGCTCTTACGCCTTAATCGTCACCATGGCAGGGGTCCGGAAGCTTGTCGCTGCAAAAAAGGACAGTCCCATGGTCCTCGGGGTGGGAGACGAAGGCAACTACGTCGCGTCCGACGTGCCCGCGCTGCTCGACTACACCAATCGAGTGATGTATCTCGAAGATGGCGATGTGGCAACCCTCGATCAATTCGGCGTACGCATCGTGAACAACGGTCACGTGGTAGAGCGGGAAGAGCAGAAGGTGCTTTGGGACGTCGATGAAGCCCGCAAGGGCGGCTTCGAGCATTTCATGCTAAAAGAGATCCACGAGCAGCCCAGGGTAATCAGAAATACCCTTGCCGAATATTCAAGGAATCCGGACCCTGTACCACTTTTGCCGGTTATGCGAAACCTTGGCATCGAATCTATGTTGATGCTCGCCTGCGGGACGTCTTATCACGCGTCGCTTGTTGGCAAATACGCTATCGAGGAGATGCTGAAGCTGCCTGTAAGAGTTGAACTTGCCTCGGAATTCGACTACTACAGCAATGCCCTTGCAAGAACTCTGGCTATCGCGGTGACTCAGTCTGGGGAGACAGCGGATACGGTTAAGGCTATGAGGCGGCTCCGAGAGATTGGCTGTTCAGTGCTGGCAGTAACCAACGTCGTGGGCAGCTCCGCAACGAGGGTCGCTAGTCAAACCATCTATACGAGGGCAGGGCCCGAGATGAGTGTAGCCGCGACGAAAAGCTTCACCGCGCAGTTGATGACTTTCTATTGGTTGGCGTTAACCTACGCGGCCGCTGATCCCAAGAGAATTAGCCGCCTCCAATCGGAATTGAGGCAACTGCCGACTAAGGTGCAACAGGTCCTTGATGATCAGGAGGCTATCAATTCCCTGGCCAAAACCCTCGCTAAGTACGATAACGCGTTTTTCGTAGGACGGGGCATCAACTACCCAATTGCTCTTGAAGGCGCTCTGAAACTCAAGGAGATATCCTATATTCACGCTGAGGGTCAAGCCGCCGGCGAGATCAAGCACGGAACGCTTGCGTTGTTCACCTCAAAGACCCCGGTGATCGCTTTGGTGGCAAAGGACAACACCTACGGCGCTATGTTGACCAGCATCAAAGAGATGAACGCTCGCGGTGCCATGGTTGCTGCCATCGCCGAAGAAGGAGATACCTCAGTCCGAGATATCGCTGATTCAGTCCTCTACGTGCCTCGGGTTGATCCCTTCTTTTCTCCGGTTCTCAATGCGGTAACTTTGCAGCTGCTGGCTTATTACGCAGCCAAAGATCGCGGCTGTCCGATAGACTTCCCTCGCAATTTGGCAAAGAGCGTTACCGTCGAGTAATCCCGGAGTTGGTACGAGCATCCAGCGGAGCCTTGGCCACGCCCCCCAACGCCGATTGTGGATATCAGCCTCGAAGATATAGTCCCTTTGTACATCTTCGTTGCGCGGCAAGTACGTTGACAGGCTCACAAGGGACGCTTGACTTGCCCCTGATGGTTCCAATATACTTGAGCGGTAGCAGGAAAGGCGTTCCCGAAGCTGAGAACCCCGAAGTCTCAGCTTTAATTATGCTCTCTGAAGGTCCCCCATGAAAGTAGCGGTCACTGGAAAAGGTGGAGTAGGCAAGACGCTGCTATCGGCGTTGCTGGCGACAAAGTTCGCTCAGTCGGGATATTCGGTGATAGCAATCGACGCAGACCCGGATGCGAATCTGGCCGCAACTCTCGGGTTCCCTGATCCGGAAGCCATTATTCCTATCTCCGAGATGAAGGACTTGATCGAGGAGCGGACCGGGGCCCGAAAAGGCGAAGCTGCTCCGTACTTCACGCTGAATCCCAAGGTGGACGATATTCCTGAAAAATACGCCAAGCGCCTCGGCGGTATTCGACTCATGCGCATGGGGACAGTAAAGGGAGGCGGTTCGGGGTGCTATTGCCCCGAGAGTGCAATCCTCAAGACCTTGATGGCTCACTTGCTAGTGGCTCGCGACGAGGCCGTGATCCTGGACATGGAAGCAGGCATTGAGCACCTCACCAGAGGGACCGCCGGGGCGGTCGACCGGTTGATAGTGGTCGTCGAACCGGGTCGGCGCAGTATCGAAACTGCGGTGAGCATACAGCGGTTGGCCGAACAACTCGGGATCAAAAAGCTCGCCGCGGTGGGAAACAAAGTTCGAAACGAATCTGACAAGGAATTCATGAGGAAGGCGCTTCCCAACCTAGAATTCCTCGGGTTCATTCCCTATGAACAGGCGATCGTTGATGCCGACCTCGCCAGTCGGTCAGTCCTCTCATCAAGCACGAAAGTCGCGCAGGCTCTTGAGAGCATATATCAGAAGCTGACCAATCAAGAGAGTTCAACGAATGCGGTACCGCATTCTAAATTAAAGTAGTCACGAGGAGGATAGACCTGCATGCCCTATGACGTTTCCAAAATGGCGGACTGGCAAATAGCAGACGCCGCTGAAGAGCACATGCCAACTCCGGACGACTGGCGTGAGAAGCTTAGCCTCAAAAAGGACGAGCTTCTTGCTTACGGAAAGGTATCCAAGATCGATTTTCTTAAGGTCATGGAACGGCTTCAGAGCCGCCCGGACGGCAAGTATATCGAGGTCACGGCAGTCACCCCAACCCCGCTAGGCGAAGGCAAGACCACCACCACCATGGGGCTGATTGAAGGCCTCGGCAAGCAGGGAGAAAACGTAGGCGGTTGTATCCGCCAGCCCTCCGGCGGCCCGACCATGAACGTCAAAGGGACTGCCGCAGGCGGGGGCAACGCCTTGCTCATTCCTCACACAGAACTCTCCATGGGGCTCACAGGCGACATCAACGACATCATGAACGCCCACAACCTGGCCATGGTCGCCCTTACCGCCAGAATGCAGCATGAGCGCAATTACGATGACGCCCAGTTGATGAAATTCAGCAAGATGCCCCGCCTTGATATCGATCCTCTGCGCGTAGAGATGGGCTGGGTTATCGACTTCTGTGCGCAAAGCCTGCGCAACATCGTCATTGGTATGGGCAGTCAGAAGACCGATGGCTTCCTTATGCAGTCAAAGTTTGCCATCGCCGTCAGCTCAGAGTTGATGGCAATCCTTTCGATCGTCAGAGATCTTGCCGATCTCAGGGCGAGATTAAATGACATAACAGTCGCTTACGATAAGAAAGGCAACCCCGTTACCACGAGCGACCTGCAGGTGGCCGGGGCCATGACTGCATGGATGCGCAATACAATCAACCCAACCCTCGCTTGCACCGCCGAATATCAGCCAGTTATGGTACACGCCGGACCATTCGCCAACATCGCTGTGGGCCAATCATCCATCATCGCCGACCGGCTTGGTCTCAAGATGTTTGACTACCACGTGACCGAGAGCGGTTTCGCCTCGGACATCGGCTTCGAGAAGTTCTGGAACGTCAAGAGCCGGTTCAGCGGACTCAAGCCAAACGTGTCCGTGTTGGTTGCGACCGTCCGCTCTCTGAAGATGCACGGCGGCGGCCCCAAAGTGACACCAGGCGTTGCACTCCCGGACGCCTACAAGAAGGCCGCACCTGAGTTGGTTGAGAAAGGCTGCGCCAACCTCGTTCACCACATCGGTATCATCAGGGCCGCTGGCATCAACCCCGTGGTTTGTATCAACATGTTCCCCACCGACACCAAGGAAGAGATCAAGATCGTGCGCCGAGCTGCAGAAGCCGCCGGAGCCCGCTGCGCAGTCTCCAAGCATTACGCCCAGGGTGGCGCGGGTGCCGGTGAACTCGCCGACGCAGTAAAGGATGCCTGCAAGCAAGAGAACGATTTCCATTTCCTGTACCCGAACGACATGAAGCTTCGCGAAAGAGTGGCAAGGATCGCCAAGGTTGTCTACGGAGCCGATGGCGTCACCTGGTCGGCAGATGCGGAAGCCAAGGCCAAGAGGCTTCGAGTCTGACAAGAAATTCGATGAATATGCCACTATGATGGTGAAGACCCATCTTTCCTTGACCCATGACCCCACCTTAAAAGGCGTGCCCAAGGGTTGGACCCTTCCCATCCGCGACGTCCTTATCTACTCCGGCGCCAAGTTCCTCTGCCCTATGGCCGGGACTATCAGCCTGATGCCTGCAACCGGGTCTGATCCGGCGTTCCGCAAAGTGGACGTTGATACAAAAACCGGCAAGGTTACCGGTCTGCACGACGTAGACTAGACACAACTAATATTTGAGGTCATTTTGGCGGAAGCACCTGGACCAAAGTGTAAAGTGCACTTCGACCCCGGCAATGTAGAAGTTGTCGTGGATCAAGGTACCAATCTGCTTGAGGCGGCGGCGCAGGCCGGGATTCGGCTTGTCGCCGCCTGCGGCGGTTCTGGGACGTGTGGAACATGCAAGGTGCAGCTCGTGTCAGGAGAACTTGAAACGACGCGCACCGCCAAGCTGTCCCCGCTGGAATTCCAAAATGGTCTAAGGCAGGCTTGTCAGAGTCGAGTCCTTACCGACGTCAGAGCTCTTGTCCCGGTGGAGTCGCGTCTTGAGTCTGCGGTGATGGCTCGAGAGTCGAAAAGAGCAGCAAGTAAAGAGCTGGTCTCCGGCTGGAGTTACCTTCCCCCGGCACGCAAGTACTTCATCGCGCTTCCTCCCCCCACCACTGCAGACAATGTCAGCGACCTCAGCCGACTGCTACGCGGTCTGAAGCAAGAATTCAATCTGGAAAACCTCAGCGTCGACTTCGAAGTAGTAGCTCACCTGCCGCGCACGCTCAGACAAGACAACTGGCGAGCCACAGTCACCGCGCTGACTATCTTTCCTTGCGATACCGACAAGCAATGCTCGCAGAAGATAATCAGCGTCGAGGCAGGAGACACAAGGGAAAGACAATTCTCGCTCGCGATCGATATCGGAACTACTACGGTCAAGGGACAATTGTTGGACCTCAACCGGGGGAAGATTGTCGCTGAGGCCGCAGAGCTCAATGGCGAGACTGCCCACGGTGCTGATGTGATCACCAGAATTGCCTATTGCCAGAAGCCAGGAGGCCTGAGGAAGATGCAGGCCCTTGGTGTTCAAACTGTCAACAGCGTCATCAACCAGATGCTCGCCGAGAGCACGGTCAGCCGTTCGGATATCGCACACGCCACGGTCTCCGGAAACACCACAATGCTGCAGATATTCCTCGGCATGGATCCCACATACATTCGGCTTTCTCCCTACACCCCCACCGCAACCTTCTTGCCGGAGCTCAAAGCCGGTTCGCTCGGACTGGACTTGCCTGGACACGTTTACCTCAGCGCCTTCCCCAACGTTGCAAGCTATATCGGCGGCGACATCGTCTCAGGCATCGTAGCTTCGGGGGTACATCAAACCAGCAGAGTCACCTTCTACATCGATATAGGCACGAATGGGCAAATAGTCGTGGGAAACAAAGATTGGATGGTTACCGCGGCCTGTTCCGCCGGCCCGGCTTTTGAGGGCGGAGAGATAAAGCACGGGATGATAGCGACGGCAGGTGCGATCGAGGGATGCGAGATTGCCCCGGATACCTTTGAACCCACGCTTGAGATCATTGGAGATCAGAGTGCAAAGGGTATATGCGGCTCTGGCCTCATCAACACCGTCGCCGAGCTCCTCGAGAAGGGGATCATCAACAGGAACGGCCGCTTCAACACGGAAATAGTCTCTCCGAGAGTCAGGCACGGAAATGACAAGTACGAATACGTGCTCGCGTGGGCCGATCAGACGCAGACGGGCAAGGACATCGTCATTACCGAAATCGATATCGACAACCTGATGCGAGCCAAAGCAGCCATGTACGCTGGTTTTCAAACATTGGTGAAGAGCGTAGGACTGGCACCGCCGGATATCGAGCAGATAATCATTGCCGGAGCTTTCGGAAGCTACATCAACGTCGATAAGGCAATTACCATCGGATTGCTTCCCGACCTTCCCAGAGAACGTTTCATATTCATTGGAAACGGCTCGCTCATGGGAGCCAGGCTCGCCGAATTCTCGATTGATATCGTGCGAGACATAAACAGAGTCGCCGGCCTGATGACGAATTTGGAGCTCAGTGAGAACCACGATTTCATGAACAACTACGTTGCAGCGCTTTTCCTCCCTCACACCAACTGCAGCGAATTCGCGTCGGTCTGTGAACGTTTGCCAGAATACTCGGCAAAGCAAGGAGCGGATTAGCCTTGGCATTCTCAATTGCAGTTGCGGGCAAGGGTGGCACCGGCAAGACCACGCTGGCCACACTCATCGTCCGTTACCTCATCACCAACAAGCTCACTCCCATATTGGCCATTGACGCTGACCCCAACTCCAACTTCGGCGAGAGCATGGGGCTGCAGGTTACGGACACAGTGGGCTCCACAATCGCCGCTTTCAACGGAGACAAGATCGGCATCCCACCCGGAATGACGAAGGAGTCGTACCTGGAATTCAAACTCAACGCCACACTCGCAGAAAGCAGGGGCGTTGACCTGCTCACCATGGGGCGGGGCCAGGGTGCAGACTGCTACTGCTACCCCAATGTGGTCCTGAGGAAATTCGCCGATTCGTTGGTAACCAACTACCCCTATATGGTTATGGACAACGAAGCCGGAATGGAGCATCTGAGCCGGAAAACAACTGACAACATTGATGTTCTAGTGCTGGTCTCAAACCACTCCATAAAGGGGTTGAGGGCCGTCGCTCGCATCAGGGAACTCGTTGATGAACTGAAACTTTCCGTGGGCCGCGAGTTGGTCGTTGTGACCTCGGTTCCAGACAAGCTTGATCCAGTAATGCAGGATGAAATGAAAAAGCTTGGTGTTGCGCCTGAAGCATTGATACCCTATGACGAGTCAATTCAAAGGTTCGATTTTGAACGGCGCACTCTTTTGGACCTCCCAGACGACTCTAAAGCAGTCAGCGCCGTGGGCCGACTCATGACAGACATTCTGGACAATAGAACGATTTTGAAAGGAGCGAGAAGTTGACCGCAGAGATAATCGACGGGAGGAAGATTGCAGCCGAGCTCCAGGGAGAGTTGAAACAGAGGATCGCGCAGCTTCAATCAAAAGGTGTGGCGCCCAAACTGGCGACGATCCTGGTGGGCGAAGATCCTGCGTCACTATCCTACCTCCGGGGAATCACCCGCACATGCACAGACGTTGGAGTGCTGACCGATTCGGTTAAGCTTCCCGCGCCGATCACGCAGGCTGACCTCATGAAGAAGATTGCTGAGCTCAATGCTGACCCCAGAACACACGGCATTCTGCTCTTTCTCCCACTGCCTAAGCAGCTTAACGCGCTGCAGGCAGAGACCGCCATATCTCCGGACAAGGACGTCGACGGCACCAACCCGATAAGCACGGGCAAGCTTCTCCTGGGCGAGGAAACCTTCTACCCGTCAACTCCCTATGGCGTCCAGGAGCTCCTCATGAGAAGCGGGAACAATCCAGATGGCAAACACGTGGTCATCGTCGGCAGAAGCAATATCGTCGGCAAACCGTTGGTCGGGATTTTGGTGCAGAAGGGCAGGGGTGCGAATGCGACGGTCACCTGCTGCCACACCGGGACGAAAGATCTCTCGTCCATAACGAGGCAAGCGGATATCCTCGTGGCGGCTATTGGCAAAGCAAAGGCGGTCACGGCGGACATGGTGCGCGAGGGCACCATCGTGATCGATGTCGGAGTCAACTTCGTTCCTGACCCTGCTACGGGAAAGAACAAGCAGGTAGGGGATGTCGATTTCGACGCGGTAAAGGAAAAGGCTAAGGCGATCACTCCCGTTCCTGGCGGGACTGGGGCGGTGACATCCATGATGCTGATGGCAAATACAGTCAAGGCGGCGGAACGGCTGAGCAAGTAGGCAGCGACGCCCTCGGAGGGCGCGGAAAAAGTGTGTGGTTTGTTCACCCGAAAATCGAACTCCATATTCGTCTGCGGGTGATATACCTCATGCATTTTCTCCCGGAGACCCCCTCGAGAGCTCACGAACGTTGAAGGAGTACGCACTATGTCCGCTAAATTACTTGACGGCAAGAAGATTTCTGCAGAAATCAGAGAGGAGTTGAAAGAGGAAACAAAGAAACTCGCAGCTCGTGGTTTTATCCCGGGTTTGGCAGGTATTCTTGTAGGAGAAGACCCCGGATCTGCCACGTACGTCGGGCTAAAGGCCAAAGCATGCGAGGAGGTGGGCATCAAGGAAATGATGGTGCGACTTCCTGAGACAGTGACTCAGGCCGAGTTGCTCGCTGCGATTGACAGGCTAAACAGGGACTCCAGGGTCCACTCCATCTTCATCCAGTTACCTTTGCCGAAACATCTCTCGGAGGAACAGGCGCTGGCCGCTATCGTCCCTGAAAAAGACGTCGACGGATTTCACGCGACCAACGTCGGCCGGGCCTGGCTCGGTCAATCAGCGTTCGTTCCTGCTGTAGCCATTGCCATTCAGGAAATGGTCCTTCGTAGCGGCTTCAATTTCGCCGGCAAGAATGTAGTAATAGTCAACACAGACAGCATGGTGGGCCGGCCGCTCGCGTCCATCCTCATCCAGGACAACGCGAAAGCCCGGGCGAACGTGACTCTGTGTTATCCATCCAGCCCAAATCTCGCCTCGTTCACTAGGCAGGCGGACGTCGTCGTCACCTCCGTTAATAAGCCCAGATTCATCACTGCTGATATGATTAAACAGGGGGCCATAGTCGTCGATTTCGGGGGCACATTCGTCGAAGACCCGGTGACGAAGAAGAGAAGGACTGTTGGCGACGTTGATTTTGACGCCGTGAAAGAGATAGCAGGTGCGATCTCTCCCGTCCCAGGGGGGGTGGGACCGATGTTAGTTACCATGCTGATGTTCAGTACAGTAAATTCTGCAAAAACTGCCGCCGGAGAGTAAAGGAGGGCGCATTTTATGGACTACAAGGTCGAGAAGAAGAGTGCACCTGGGAGAAACCAGGTAGAGGTACTCGGAGAAACCTACGAACCAGGGAAACCGCAGGGAGAGGGAATGGGAAGTTGGAGACAGAAGCTATTCACGCGTCAAGATAGGCTGAAGTATCTTGAGACTGCCGAAAGGTATTGGTACGGCAAGGAATGGTACGGCAGCGAGAAGAGAAAGAAGCCGGCTTAGGAGGGGAGTCAAGACAGAATGCCAGTTGAAATAGCGAAGACGAACTACACCGGCAAGATCAAACAGGTTTCTCTCGGCTCGGGTGCAAAACCTGTCACCGTGGGCGGTGAAACGTCCTATCCCTTCTACCTCTTCGAAGGCCAGATGCCGAACGCTCCGAAGATAGCCATGGAAGTCTGGGACACCGCTCCGGAAGACTGGCCCGAGGCTGCGCTGGAGCCTTTCGCCGGAGTGACGGGAGACCCCGTCGCCTGGGCGAAGAAGTGTATCACAGATTACGGGGCAGAGATGATCTGCCTTCAGATGGTGAGCACCGACCCCAACGGACTCAACCGCAGCGCCGAAGAAGCAGCTCAGGTTGCGAAGAAGGTCGCCGATGCTATCGACGTTCCCCTCATTGTCTGGGGGACAGCCAACCACGATAAGGATACCGAGGTGCTTAGGAGGGTCGCCGAGCTTTGCCAGGGCAAAAACGTCACTCTCGGCCCTGTGGAGGAAGGCGACCACAAGAAGATCGGCGCTGCCGCACTCGCCTACAAGCACACTGTGGCTGCTTCCTCACCGATCGATATCAACCTGGCCAAGCAGCTTAATATTCTCCTCGGTAACCTCGGCGTACCGGATCAACAGCTGGTGATCGACCCCACCGTCAGCGGCATCGGCTACGGTATCGAGTACTGCTACTCGGTGATGGAAAGGATGCGCATGGCCGGGCTGATGCAGCAGGACGACAAGTTGCAGTTCCCTATCATCTGCAACCTGTCCAAAGAGGTCTGGAAGACCAAAGAGGCCAAGACACCTCAAAGCGAGGACCCCAAGCTGGGTGATGCTCAAAAGCGCGGCATTCTTCTCGAGGCGATGTCTGCCATGTGCATGCTTCTGGCAGGTGGCGACGTTCTGGTGATGAGGCATCCCGAAGCAATCAGGTTAATAAGAGAAATGATGGCTGAGCTGTCGGCATAGCCCCGGAGGTTTAATTATGGCAGACAAAGAGATTAAGAGCATCGACCAGGCGACGCTCGAAATGATCGAAAAGGCGGCACAGGACAACGTGTCGACGGTATTCGACCGCGCTGAACGTGTCCGGCCATGCCCTATTGGTCCGGAAGGGAGCTGCTGCAACATGTGCGCCATGGGCCCCTGCCGAGTACTGCTTCCCAAGGGCAAGAAGGAGACTCCCGAAGAGAAACGGAAGCGGACCGGCGTCTGCGGCGCAACTCCTGAGACCATCGCCGCCCGTAATTTCGTACGCAAGATGGCCGCCGGCACGGCTTCTCACGGCGACCACGGGCGCGAGGTCACCAAGATATTCCTAAAGGTAGCCCGCGGCGAGATCAAAGATTACGCCATCAAAGACGAGCAGAAGCTGCTTCAGCTTGCCCTCGATCTTGGCGTAAAGATCGGCGATCGCACCAATAATGAGATCGCCATCGATGTCGGCGAGAGCTGCTGCTGAATGAATTCGGCAAGCAGGAAGGCGAATTGCTCTTCCTCAAGAGAGCTCCTCTAAAGCGTCAGGAACTGTGGCGCAAGCTGGGCGTCGCTCCCCGCGGAATCGACCGCGAGGTCTCTGAGGCCATGCACCGCACCCATATGGGCATCGACCAGGACTACCGCTCGTTACTGGCTGCAGGATCGCGCGTTTCACTGGCCGATGGATGGGGCGGCAGCATGATTGCCACCGAGCTTCAGGACATTCTGTTCGGCACACCGTCTCCTGTGGCTCAGCCAGATCAACCTGGGCGTCTTGAAAGACGACGAGGTCAACCTCATCATTCACGGCCACGAACCTCACCTGGCGGAGATGCTGGCCGTGGCTTCGCAGGACCCGGAGATGATCGCCTACGCCAAGTCCAAGGGCGCCAAGGGCATTAACCTGGCCGGCATGTGCTGCACGGCCAACGAAATCCTGATGCGTCACGGCATCCCCATCGCCGGCAACTTCCTGCAGCAGGAGCTGGCCATCGTCACCGGCGCCGTTGAAGGCCATGGTCGTCGATGTCCAGTGCATCATGCAGGGCCTGGCCGACGTCGCCCACTGCTATCATACCAAGCTGATCACCACCGATCGCCGAGCTCAGATCCAGGGTGCGACGCACATGGAATTTGACGACCGAACGCGCCTGGAATCGGCCAAGGAAATTCTCAGGGCCGCTATCGACAACTTCCCCAACCGCGGCAAGAACGTCCGCATCCCCAGCGAGAAGACCGACCTCATCGCCGGCTTCAGCTCACGAGACCATCAACTACCTGCTCGGCGGTCTGTTCCGCGCTTCCTATCGGCCTCTGAACGACAATATTATCAACGGCCGCATCCGCGGCGTGGCCGGAGTGGTCGGCTGCAACAATGCCCGGGCGTACGCACGACGACGTCCACGTTACTATGGTTAAGGAACTGATCAAGAACGACGTCCTGGTCCTGCAGACCGGCTGTGCCGCCATGGCCAGCGCCAAGGCCGGCCTGATGGTGCCGGAAGCAGCCAAGGAATTTGCCGGCGCAGGTCTGGCCTCAGTCTGCGAAGCCGTCGGCATCCCGCCGGTCCTGCACCTGGGCGCCTGCATCGATAACTGCCGCATCCTGATCGCCGCTACCGCCATGGTCAAGGACGGCGGACTGGGCGACGATATCAGCGACCTGCCGGTCGCCGGCGCCGCCCCGGAGTGGATGAGCGAAAAAGCTATCGCCATCGGACAGTATTCGTTGCCTCCGGCGTCTATACCGTCTTCGGCGTCACCTGGCCGACCATCGGCAGCAAGGAAGTGACCGACTACCTGTTCAAAGAATATGAGAAGCTGTACGGCGGAAAGTGGGACTTTGAGGCTGACCCGATGAAGATGGCACAGATGATGATCGACCATATCGATAAGAAGCGCAAAGGCCCTGGGCATCGATAAGGCCCGCGAAAGAGTCCTTTACGATATGGCGATGAGACGAGAGCTTGAGAAGGAATAAAGACCGCGTACTACGGAGGAGTTAGATAAATGTCAAAGATAATTGCATCGGCGGCAATCCGGGGCGCTCACAAGATTGTCGACCAGGCCGAAAGAAGTGGCAAGAGGCCATGGACAAATGGGGGGCCAACGAGCCGGTCGGTTTCCCCAATACGGCCTATTACCTGCCCATCATCTACGGCATGCTCGGCATGAAGGTCGAGAAGCTGGGGGATATGGAGGCGGTGCTCAAGAAGTGCCAGCCTCATCCTGCCGCCGCCGGTCAAGGAAGTACATCCCCTGCCCTACCTGGCCCCGGCGCTCGATGCCGGCATGGCTACCTTTTCGCCGAAGAAATTATCGAGGCCATCCGTTATCTGGAGACAGCCGAATTTCTACACCAAGAGCGAGGATGTCACCGACGAGCAATATCTGGCTCGGCGCCGCCGATGACATCATTCTGCGAAAAAGAGGCGTCGAGTTCGTCGACGGCACCGCCCCCGGCTTTGCCGCGATTCTGGGCGCTGCCCCGACCAAGGAGATTGCCGCCAAGATCGCCCAGGAACTACAGCAGAAGAACCTCTATGTCTTCATGTCTGGCGAATACAACGGCAAAGCGATTCTCCGAGCAACTGGTGGAAGCCGGCGTGCAGATCGGCTGGCCTACCCGTCTGGTCTCCTTCGGCCCGGACGTCATCGCCACCGTTTTCGCCATGGGCTTCGCCACCCGCGCCGCCATGTCCTTCGGCGGCATCGAGCCCGGCGATTTCCGCAAAATCCTGATCTACAACAAAGACCGCGTCTTCGCCTTCGCCTTACCCATGGGTTACGTCACCGACGAGTGGTATGCCAACGCGGCCGGCGCCATCAACTGGGGCTTCCCCGTCATCGCCGATACACCCATTCCCGAAGTCCTGCCCACCGGCATCTGCACCTACGAGCATGTCGTTTCCAATATCCCGCACGACAAGATGGTCGCCAAGGCCGTCGAGGTCCGAGGTCTCAAGGTCAACGTCGCCGAGGTACCCATTCCGGTTGCCTTCGGCGCCGCCTTCGAAGGCGAGCGCGTCCGCGGCGAGGATATTTACCTGGAGTGCGGCGGCGGCCGGACCCAGATGGTGGAATGGGTCACCAGCAAACGAATGGATGAGGTCGAGGACGGGCAAGTCGAAGTCATCGGCCCGGAACTAACCGACATCAAGCCCGGTTCCAGACTTGCCCATGGCCATCACTGTCGAAGTCGCCGGACGCGAAATGCAGGACGACTACGAACCGATTCTGGAACGCCAGATCCACCATCTCATCAACTACGCCCAGGGCGTCATGCACATCGGACAGACGAGATATCGCCTGGATTCGCATCAGCAAGCAGGCGGTCGAAAAAGGCTTCCAGATCAAGCACATCGGCACCATTCTTCATGCCAAACTGCATCAGGACTTCGGCCGCATCTTCGATAAGATGCAGGTGAAGATTTATACGCAGGAAGAGAAGGTGGACGAGATCGTCGAGAAAGCCCGCGCCGTCTACCACATCCGAGATGCCCGCATCGAAGGCATGACCGACGAAAGCGTCGAAACCTACTATTCCTGCACCCTGTGCCAGTCCTTCGCTCCCAGCCATGTCTGCGTTATCAGCCCGGAAAGGACCGGGCTCTGCGGTTCCTACAACTGGATGGACTGCAAGGCGTCCTTCGAGATCAATCCCACCGGCCCCAACCAGCCCGTACCCAAGGGCGAGGTCATCGATCAGAAACTCGGACAGTGGAAAGGCGTCAACGATTTCGTCTCCAAGGCTTCCCGCGGCAAGATCGACCACTACAACTTCTACAGCATCGTGAACGACCCGATGACTACCTGCGGCTGCTGCGAATGCATCGCCGCAGTGCTGCCAATGTGCAACGGCATCATGACCGTCAACCGCGAATACACCGGCGAGACCCCCTGCGGCATGAAGTTCACCACCCTGGCCGGCACCATCGGCGGCGGTCTGAGCACTCCGGGCTTTGTCGGCCACGGCAAATACAACATCACGCAGCGCAAATTCATCGCAGGTGACGGCGGTCTCCTGCGGATGGTCTGGATGCCGAAGAGTCTCAAAGAAGAGATCGGCGACAGGCTGAAGGCAAGAGCAGCTGAACTTGGGGTTCCCAATCTTCTCGACATGATCGCCGATGAGACTGTCGGCATCACCGAGGACGCGATTCTGCCCTTCCTGACTGAAAAAGGGCATCCGGCGCTTACGTTGCCCTCGATGCTCGGATAGCAGTCATCGTGTGGGGCGACCTCAGTGTCGCCCCACTTTTTGGAAGGTGCCAAGCAAAACGAACCTCCAAAGGAGTGAATTGAGATATGCCACTGACCGGAATAGAGATATTCAAACTGCTGCCCAAGACCAACTGCGGGGAATGCGGCGTTCCGACCTGCCTCGCTTTTGCCATGAACCTGGCGGCCGGCAAAGCCGAATTGTCCAAATGCCCGAAGGTCTCCGAAGAGGCCAAGGCGAAACTGCAGGAGGCCTCTGCCCCACCCATTCGGCCCGTTACCATCGGTAGCGGCAAGCGGACGTTGAAGGTCGGTGGCGAGACCGTCATGTTCCGCCATGAGAAGCGCTTCGAGAATCAACCGGGCATCGCCATCCTCATCAAGGATACGATGCCTGACGCAGAAATCGAGGCAAGGCTCGCAAGATTCAAGACCTCGTATACGAGCGGGTAGGACTGACGCTGCGGCCCGACCTTGTCGCTGTGAAAGACGAGTCCGGCGATGCCGCCAAATTCTCGGCTCTGGCCTCGAAGGTGAAGCAGGCAACTGACGCCGGCATGATTCTCATGAGCGCCAACTCCGACAACTTGGCCGCGGCGCTTAAGGCCTGTGCCGACCGCAAACCACTGCTATACGCCGCGACTAAGGAGAACGTTGACAAGATCGCCGCGCTCGCCAAGGCCAACGGGTGTCCCGTGGGCGTTAAAGCCTCCAGCCTGGACGAGGCAGCGGAGCTGACCGCCAAACTCACCGCTGCCGGTGTGAACGATCTGCTTATCGACACCAGCGCTCGCAACGTAAAGAAGGCATTCCAGGACCAGGTACAGATCAGAGGTACCGCCCTGATGAAGAAGTTCCGCCCTCTCGGCTATCCCACCATCACCTTCCCGGCTGAAATGACCACCGATCCCATGAAGGAGGCCATCATCGCCTCCATGTTCGTCGCCAAATATGCAGGCATCATCGTGCTGTCTGACTTCCAGGGAGAGAGGCTCTTCCCGCTGCTGGTGGAGAGAATGAACATCTACACTGACCCGCAGCGTCCGCTGGCCACCACCGCGGGAATCTACGAGATCGGCGGCCCTAATGAGAACTCTCCGGTGCTCATCACCACCAACTTCTCGCTCACCTACTTCATCGTCTCCGGCGAGATCGAGAACAGCAAGGTACCAAGTTGGCTTCTCGTGATGGACACCGAAGGTCTGTCTGTAATGACGGCCTGGGCGGCCGGCAAATTCGTTGCCGACGCCATCGCCCCCTTCGTCAAGAAGTCAGGCATCGCAGACAAGGTGAAGCACAAAAAGATCATCATCCCAGGCTACGCCGCAGTTGAAGCGGGTGGTCTCGAGGAAGAACTTGCCGGATGGCAGATCCAGGTCGGGCCAAGGGACGGGGCTCACATACCCGCATTCTTGAAAGCCTGGAAGCCGTAGCGGCTGTTTTGCCTTAGAGGAATGTAAGAAGGGCACGCCCCGCCTGAAGGCGCTCCTGTACTTCTCCGCTTCTGGAGAAGGAGTGTGGGATGAAGTCATCAGACTGGGCGTGATCGCACTAGTAATGCGATGACACTAATACAACAATTCTGAGGAGGGCACATGATCCTTATCGGTGAAAACATCAATATCATGTCTAAGACCATTGGACCGGCCATGCGCGAGAAGAATGCGAAGCCGATCCAGGAACTCGCCGTAGCTGAGACCAAAGCCGGAGTCGACTTCCTTGATCTCAATGTCGGACCCGCCCGCAAGGGTGGCGAAGAGATGATGCAATGGGTCGTCTCGACCGTGCAATCCGTAACAGGCAAATCTATTTCCCTCGACACCACCAACCCCGTCGCCATGGAAGCCGGCCTCAAGGCGGTCAAAGGGAAAGCTCTCATCAACTCCATTTCTTTGCAGCCCGACCGGCTCGATTCGGAGCTCCCGCTCGTCAGCAAATACAACGCCGACATGATTGGCCTGCTTTGGGGTGTTGACGGCATGCCGCGAGACGCAAACGAACGCTGTGCAATGGCCGTTGACATCGTCTACAAAGCCAACATGGCAGGCGTTCCTAACGAGAACATCTGGATCGATCCCATCGTCAGTCCCGTGTCGGTGGAGATCAACCAGGTTAAGTCATGCATTGAGTTCATGGCCATGCTTGGTGAGATCTGCCCCGGATGCAAGAGCACGGTCGGTCTTTCCAACATCTCCAACGGAACCCCGGACAAGCTCCGCCCCGTACTCAACCGGACCTACATGATCATGCTCATGCGGTACGGGCTCTATTCAGCCATCGTGGACGCCTTCGACGCAGATCTTATCAAGATAGCGCGTGGGCAGAGAGCCGATATCGTCGACTTGGTGCACAAGGTGATGGATGGCGAGACGCCGAATATGTCGGCGCTGACCAAAGAACAATCTGACTACGTCAAGACGGTTAAGGTGCTTACCGGAGATACCCTGTACTCGCACTCCTGGCTCGAAGTCTAGCGGAGGTGTTCCACGGCGCTCCGAGGTTGGCGTGTTTAACGAGACCGTCGCACGCCCCATGAACCGTCATTCTGGTCGTCGCACGGACGAATTGGTTGCCCATTAACGTAACCCCTTGCCCCTCCTGAGGGGCAAGGCTAGGATGGGGGCGAGGACACCATAGCTCGCTCGCTCCGCAAATGAGTATGGAAGAAAAGAAGTTTGCGCCGCCCTCCGTCAAAGGCTACGACCAGGCTTACGAGCTCAGCTACAGACTCGCCTCCGAAAAGCTCAAAGACACCACCGACATCAAGGCCCAGTGTCTCAGAGCCGGTGTTGTGTTAAGGGCAGCAGGGACCAGGACGGAGATCTCAATCACTTACCTGGGCCGGGAGCACATCATCAGCCTGCCCGAAGTTGACATAACGTTAACGGGCTCGAAGGGCGAGATAGCACTGCGCGACAAACTCCTGATACTCCACTATTTCAATACTGCCAGGGGTACTCCATTGACCAACAAGCCCGTCACCTTCAGAGAGCTCCCCGCCGGCCCCGTTTACTTCCCCACCTACACGAAAAGGGCCATCGACCCGTTCGTCCGAGCCTTTGCTGCCCATCCTGACCAGCTCATCGCCGCCGCGGCCAAACTCAGCGGACGCCCGGCCGATCAGGCTGATGCCTCGGCAATTATCGACGCCTTCCCCAGAGTAGCTATCATATACACCTTGTGGAAAGGTGACGATGAACTCCCACCCCAGGGAAACATCCTCTACGATTCAAACATCCCCGACTACCTGCCCACCGAGGACATCACCGTGCTCACTGAAAGCATTACCTGGCGTCTCGTCCGCGGCTAGCGAATCGCTCTCTGACTCTCGCCGCCCCGCGGACCATCAGCGCCTCGTCTTCATTCGGGCCATCGAACGCTCCCGGTTGTCATCTTGTACCCTGACTCCGATCGTGAGCTCAGAGAGGAGAGAGCGGATCGTTGCTTATTGTCTGCGGTCTGGGGTTTGGTGCCCCCCTCCGTGCACCTTCCTAGCTTCAAAACTCACCACCTCAGCTAGTACCCTCAACGCCCTCCCTGGCGTGCTGAAGCACGGTACGCCCTTGCCAGTGAGCACGGCCATTCCGGGCCGGTTGTACGTAATGTACCCCGGGGCCACGAATATCGGTTTGTGCATCTCATCACGCAGGTCCGCCATTTTGAGCGCCAGCCGCTCGTCAAACTTCTGGTAGTTCAACATCACAGCGGCATCCGTTTCGCCAAGCATGATGCGGCCGCAGGCGACAAACAACCCCGCCGGGTCTTCTACCGGCCCCCACACCAGGTCCACTGGGTTGCGCGGAGGAGCGAACGGAGGGACTCTTCCGGTGAGAGCCTTGGTCACTTCCGCTTGGGCGTATGCGGATAGCATTGGTATCTCGAGCCCCAGTTCCTCGGCCGCGTCGCTCGATGAGACAGCCCCACCGCCCGACTCGCAGAGCACGGCCACCCGCTTGCCTCGTGGAAAGACGGGACAGCTGAACCCCACCATCATATCCATCAACTCATCTAGATCATGAGTCTGGATCAGCCCGTCCTGAATCGCCAGACCATCGAACACCACGGCATTCCCCGCCAGAGAAGCCGTATGAGATGAAGCCGCCCTGGCTCCGATCCGCGATCGCCCTGACTTCCAGACTATGATCGGCTTCTTCCTGCCGATTCTCCTGGTGATTTCGAAGAAGCGCCGGCCTTCCTTTATCCCTTCCGCATACAGCGAGATTACCCTCGTCTCTTCATCGTTTCCCAGGTACTCAAGCACGTCTTCAATGGTGACATCACTCTGGTTGCCGATCGAAATGATTTTGCTGAAGCGCACTCCCCTCTCATTTCCCAGCACTACCACGTTTTCCGTCACCCAACCGCTCTGGCCGATGAAAGCTACTCCGCCCGGCAGCCCGATGGGAGCGCCCCACACGATCATGTTGATCCTCGACTTAGGCACGTAGATGCCCATGCAATTCGGCCCAATGAGTCTTGTCTTGCAGCCCCTCAAGGAACTCAGCATCTGCTGTTGAAGGACCCTGCCCTCATCGCCAAGTTCGGCGAAGCCGGCGCTGTGAACGACGACGAACTTGAAACCCTGCTTGCAGCACTCGGCAACAACGCCTGCCACGGCCTTCGCCGGGACCGCCACGATCGCCAGATCAAGCCCGCTCGGAATGTCGGAGACAGACGGGAAACACTTGATCCCGATGCTCTCGTTCACGCCAGGATTGATCGGGTATACCGTCCCAATAAACCCTCCTTCAATCAGCCCCTTAACAAATCTCCCTCCCGCTTTGCGGTCGTCGACCGAAGCTCCAATCACAGCAACGGAAGAGGGACTGAACAACCGGTCGAGATCGGGTACTTCAGGCAAAGTAGGGCTCCTTCAGAAAGCAAAATCACTCCCATTATATGGGATGCGGCGTGGTTCCGACGTTGGTTTTGAACTCGTGATTCTGCGTTTACTTAGAATTCGGAGTTCAGGATCTAGGGTTCGTCCGTTTAGGGGTTCGAGGGTCCTTCCGTTCGGTTACTAATGGCTATCCCGGATTCCCAAACCTATTCCTGTGCAGCCAGCTGAATTCTGGCCGGTCTGTGCCCACTTTTGGAGGAATGCCCGCCGGGATTCCCAGCGCCAGCACGGTCGCGACCTCGTACTGGTCCGGAAGACCCAGGAGCTTCTCAACGGCGATTTTGTAGTCGCCGCCGAAAATCGACATGACACACCCTAAACCTTCAGCCGTAGCCGCCAGGGCGATGTTCTCGGCAGCGGTCCACGCAGCCGCTGTGCTCATGCCACCTCGTTTGATACACAACGCTACCACGGAGGAATTGACGTAAAGGCCCTTCTCAATCGCAACTCTTCGCGTTCCACCCCTCTGCCCCTCCAGCATGCCCTTCTGCTCGGCTATACCATCGATGATCTTCTGGTCGTCGACGATGATGAATTCCCAGGGTTGCGAGTTGCTGGCTGAGGGGGCTCGCGAACCCGCCCAGATCAGCCGACGCAACAAAGGCTCCGGAACCTTGCCCGTGAACTGCCGGATCGTTCTTCTCTTCTCAATGGCTTCCCACACATCCATCTTTTGCCTCCTCCGAGATGCTCCCGGACGCTCTCATTCTTCGGTTCGGCGAGTATAACATCGGTCACCGGCACGGTCAAACCTTGCCCGCAAGGCTCTGATCCTTTAGCATTAACCCATGAAGGATGTCTCGATCCTGCTCGCCTTCGGCTACGGGATTCTGTCTTTCTTCTCGCCTTGCGTACTGCCCCTCATCCCCGTCTACCTGGCAAACATCTCCGGCGAGGCGGTGGCGCAGACGGGCACGCGCTGGCGAGTCTTCAGCAATTCCATCCTCTTCGTCATCGGGTTTACCGTCATGTTCACCTTGTGGGGCGCCGGGGCTGGACTGATCGGCACGGCTCTCGTGGTTCACCTTGCTGCTCTGCGCCGGATCGTCGGTTGGATACTCATCGCATTTGGTCTTCTGATGCTCCTGTCTCTGAAGGTTCCATGGCTCAATTTCGAGAAGCGCCTCAGAGTTCAAACCGGTAGCAAGGCAGGCCTGGCCAGGTCCTTCGTCATGGGCGCAATCTTTCCTGTCGCCTGGACACCCTGCGCCAGTTGGGTTCTCGGGAGCATCCTCCTTATTGCCGGCACGTCGGAGTCCGCGGGCCGCGGCGCTGCCCTCCTCGCCGTCTACTCCCTGGGGCTTGGCATACCGTTTCTCGTTATCGGCCTCGGGCTACAGTATTTGACCCCCGTGTTGAACCGCCTGAAGCGCTTCTCGACCGTCTTCTATGTTGTCAGCGCCGTGCTTCTGATGGCGGTGGGATTCCTCCTCGCCGCCAACCGTATAACTTGGTTACTTGGAAAGCTCTAGGGTAGAATACTCTCAGGATCGGATTTTCAGTGAGGCAAGATTGAGAAGCATCAGGAGAGCACTGCTTTCACTCGCAGTGATACTCACGGCAGCCGCTGGCATGATCTCGTGCGCTAGCCCTGTCGCCTCCACCCCCCGGGAACAGGCCGTCATTGGATGGCAAAAGGGGAACAAGGCCCCGAACTTCTCCCTTAGCGGCCCTGACGGCAAAGCCGTTTCTCTCAGCGATCTGGCAGGGAAACCCGTGTTGATCAATTTCTGGGCCAGCTGGTGACCGTCCTGCCAGGGGGAGTTGCCCCTTATTCAACAAACATACGAAGACTGGTCGGGGAAGGGATTGATTCTATACGCAGTGGATCTCGGAGAGGACCCGGCAAAGGTGAAGGATTTCCTCGCCGTCAGAAGGTATTCCATGCCCGTGCTGTTCGATCCGACAGGAGAGGTATCGGACCGATATGGCGTTACGTCCATACCGGCTACCTACTTCATCGGCAAAGATGGAATAATCAGACAGAAGTTTATCGGAGCCTTTCCCAACCTGAAAGCAATTGATACTCAGCTCAAATCGATAATGCCGTGAAGTGCTTGGTCCGATGCGCTCGCCGCGCAACCTGACCTCGCTCTTTCATCAAGGCTCGGCCAGGAGCACGGGTGCTCAATTTCGAGAATTTGGTTTTCCCACCGGAGGTGGAAATGGGTGACGTATTAAACGAAGCTTACCGCATCATGCAGTGTAAGGATTGTCAGTGGTATAAGTCTTGCGTGACTCCAATGAGGTTTTCGGCTGAGGATCTCCGCCGTCAGATGGAGGCGTCGGGACAGACGGGCCTTCCGGTTGGGGATAACAACATTCAGGGCCTGCTCTCGGGCATGGCGACGGCCGCTCAGAATTCGCTGCTTGAAGGATGCCCCGTTTTTATCGAGCGGCTGCGAGCGAGTCCTGAACTCGCGCAGAAGATCAAAGAACTGATGCGCAACTGGGTGAAAGAGGGCTGACATGTCGGAGGACGCCGTCATCAAAGCGAAGCAACTTGCTGACCTGCGGGCGCGGCGCGAGGCAGCCATGGCCATGGGGGGCCCGGACAGAGTCGCCGCTCAAAAGAAAAGAGGCAAGCTGACCGCACGGGATAGGGTCGACCACCTTCTCGACCGGGGCTCTTTCCGCGAAATAGGCATCTTTGCCAAGAGTCGAGGCGCAGTCAGCGACATTCCAAGCGACGGCGTGGTAACGGGCCACGGCAAGATAGACGGCCGCAAAGTGTATATTTACTCGCAGGACTTCACCAGCAGCGGCGGCACGCTCTCAGAAATACACGCAGCCAAGATCTGCCGCATCCTCGACAGTGCGACCCACGAGGGGATTCCAGTTATCGGCCTTCACGACAGTGGAGGGGCGAGGATCCAGGACGGGGTTGACGCCCTGGCAGGCTACGGACAGATTTTCTTTCGAAATACCAGGGCGTCAGGCGTCATACCTCAGATTTGCGCCATTCTCGGCCCCACGGCGGGAGGCGGAGTGTATTCTCCGGCCCTGATGGACTTCATCTTCATGGTGAAGGGTATCAGCAATGCCTTCATAACCGGCCCTCGGGTCGTCAAGGCCGTTACCGGTCAGGAGGTGAGCGAGGAGGAGCTTGGAGGTGCGCTGGCCGCGCAGAAGAAGGCCGGCGTCGTCTGCCGTTCCGAAGACAGCGAAGATGCGTGCTTCTCAAATATGAGGGACCTTCTGTCCTACCTGCCCTCGAGCAACCGCCAGAAGCCGGCCAGAGAAGACTGGGGCGATTCACCGGCAAGAATCGACCATGATCTCTTCGATGTCGTGCCTGCCAATCCTCGAACGCCGTACGATGTTCACAAGATAATCGCCCGCGTCTTCGACCAGAGACTGGAAGGCAGGAACTACTTCGAGCTCTTTCCTCTCTTCGCCACCAATATCGTCACCTGCTTTTCCCGGCTCAACGGCTGGACAGTCGGGATTATCGCCAACCAGGCCATGTCTAAAGCAGGCTGCCTTGACGTCGACGCCAGCGACAAAGCGTCTCGGTTCATCAGATTCTGCGACGCTTTTAACATCCCGATGATCAACATCGTCGATGTCCCGGGCTACCTCCCTGGAACCGAACAAGAGTGGGGTGGCATCATCCGGCACGGAGCAAAGATGCTGTATGCCTATTCTGAGGCCACAGTGCCCAAGATCACGCTCACGCTCCGCAAGGCCTATGGCGGCTCCTATCTCGGTATGTGCAGCAAGGACCTTGGAGCAGATTCCGTTTTCTGTTGGCCGTCAACGGAGCTGGCCGTCATGGGAGCGGAGGGTGCCGCTCCGATCATCTTCCGCAAAGAGCTTGAAGGGGCTGCTAATCCTGAAGAGGCATTGGAGCAGAAAATCAAGGAGTACCGAGAGAGATTCGCTAACCCGTACCTGCCGGCTACGCATCTTCATGTGGACGACGTGATCGATCCGTCGGAGACGCGCGTCCGGCTGATCGAGGCCCTCGAGATTTCGCTGGACAAGCAGGAGGCCCAGCCGAACAGGAAGCACGGCATCGGGCCAACTTGATCAACACTGAGCAAGACTCACTGGCTCGCAAATCGGGGTTTATCGAAAAATGAGCTCCTGGCTTCAACTGATGAACGGCGAGAAACACCAACTCGACTCGGACCCAAGCCCCGTGCCTTGCTTTCGCTGCGGTCAGTGCTGCACTGACTATCTGGTGAAGCTGGACGGGCCAGACCTCAAGTTGCTTCTCAGCGGGCTCAATATCAGCCGGCGCGAGCTTTTCATCAAGTTCGTGAGGGAGACCCCGATAGGACCCGTCCTCAAGCAAAACGGCAGGGAATGTGTCTTCCTCCAGAAGCACAACGGCATGATGGCGGGATGCTCGGTCTATCGGCTGCGGCCCGGAGTTTGCCGCAATTACGCCACTAGCTTAACCAGAGCGGAATGCCTGAAAGGCCTTGCCCTTGCTGGCAAAACAAAAAAGGTGCTCTTGCCCGGCGACCTTTTCCTGGAAGCTGACGACACAGCGCGATTCTCGTCCGTGCTTGCAGAGTAGAAACATGCTGTATGTTCTTGCAGGTCCTGATGATTTCTCTCTCAGCCAGTATCTTCGGGAGATAAAGCGGGGTTTGGGCGACCCGGGCTCGCTGGAAACCAACACGTCGGTCCTCGATGGGCAGCGATTCTCCCTCGATGAGCTGAGGCACGCCGTTGAGACCGTTCCGTTTCTCTCCGATAGCCGCCTCGTCATAGTGTACGGACTAATCGACAGGTTCGACAGTCCGCCACGCTCCGAACGCGGCCGTCATTCGAAAAACGCACAGGTTGAGGCTGGCCCCTTCATTTCCTGCCTGCTGTCAATTCCCGAGACCACGACTGCAGTGTTGATTGAGGCTGAGTTTCCCGACTTTGCAAAAGGCAAGTTCAAAGAGCTGCCTTCCAAAGCACGCGTGAAGCTCTTCCCTGTTCTTAAAGAGGCAGCCCTCAGGCCGTGGGTCCAGGACAGGGTCTCGCGTTCAGGGAGCACCATCTCACCAACGGCTGTAGCCCTTTTGTTTCGTCTTGCGGGGAGTAACCTCTGGGTATTGGCCAATGAGCTGGACAAACTAGCCACATTCGCCCTGGAGCGACGCATCGAAGAGGAAGACGTGCGGCAGCTCGTTGGATACACGCAGGATATCAGCGTCTTTTCTCTCATTGACGCGGTCCTCGACTTCAGAGGAGACGCCGCAACTCAGATGTTGCAGCAACTATTGCATCAGGGAGCCGCGCCAGCATTCCTGCTCTTCATGCTGGACCGCCAGTACCGGCTCATAGTGCAGGCAAAAGGGATGAACTCCCAGGGAATCCCTGAAAACTCGATCCAGGCAAAACTCGGGCTTTTCAACGACTATGCGTTCAGGCGGACCATGGAACAAGCAGCCAAGTATACTATGGACCGGCTTCGTAGCGTCTATTCGCGTTTGCTTGACGCTGACCTCGCCATGAAGACTGGCACGTTCGAGGGCGATCTTGCTCTTGAGCTGCTGGTAGCAGAGTTGTGCAGCAGAGCAAAGTAGCCCTTCTCTACGCCGGTCGAGAGACTCGCTAGCGATGACGGCACCGGCAGAGTTACATAGCATTGCACGGGAGGTCAGCCGTGGATAGCAATATAAAACCGGTGATAGCTGTCGACTTGGGCGGGACCAAGATCGTCGCCGCACTCGTTTCCCGGCAGGGACTTGTCGTTGACGTCAAGAAGACGGATACGCTCGCCGGGGAAGGGTTCCAACCGGTCGCGAATAGACTGTTTTCCTCTATCGATACTCTTTTACGCTCAAACAGCCTCTCGCCCGGAGACCTGTCTGGCATATCTGTCGCAGTGGCGTCGCCCATCGATATGGCAAACGGTCTGGTCACCACTCCACCAAATCTTCCGGGCTGGCGATTGGTCCCACTCAGGGACATAATTCGCGAGAAATATGGCATCTCCTCATACCTTATCAATGACGCAAAGGCAGCCGCTGTCGCGGAATTCCTTCTGGGATCGGGCAAAGGCATAGACAACATGCTCGCCGTGACTCTCGGAACAGGCATTGGATGCGGCATCATCATCGGAGGAAGACTGTATTGGGGCGAATCTGGAGCAGCGGGCGAAGTGGGTCACATGACCATCGACGCCAACGGCCCCACAATGCGCCTGTGGCAGCACAGGCTGTTGGGAGGTTTTCGCCTCGGGCGCTGCCATGGAGAGGGAGGCTGCAAGACGCCTCAGTGCCGGCATGCCGTCATCGCTTCACGGCGCCAGTCCCACTGGGCGCGAAATAGTAGTTGCCGCCAGGTCGGGGGATGAACTTGCGCTGAGCGTGCTCTCATGGTCGTCCAATCACATAGGCGTCGGACTTGCCAACCTTATCAACATCTTTAATCCAAGGATGATCGTGCTTGGCGGCGGACTCAGCGCAGTCGGGGACCTTCTTTTGCAGCCGGCGATATCAGCAGCAAAACGACGGGCGTTCCCCCTTCCCGCAGAAGCTGTAACCATCGTACCTTCTGCCTTGGGGAACGACGCTGGAATGCTCGGCGCCGCCGCCTTTGCCTTCAGACTCGGACAGGTCTGAGCTTCGATTTCTCGAATTCCCTCGGCTTCAGGTCACACCGCTTCAACAGGCCAATACCCGACCCTGGAGTACCGTAAAATGCCGCTGGTCACCGGCCGGAGAAAGGTGTTAGTATGTGGCCACGCAGGGTAAGAAACTGGGACAAGGATCTGTACCTGGCGCGGTGGAAAAGAAAGATTTGGTGCTCGTTCTTATCTCGTCCGCAACCGAGGCAGAGGCGGAGAGACTAAGGGACGTTCTCCTCGACGGCCGCCAGGCCGCGTGCGTCAACATAATTCCAGGCGTGAATTCAGCCTACTGGTGGAAGGGACGTGTCGAGGCCGCTGAAGAATGTCTCCTCATCGTGAAGACCAAAGCTTCTCAGCTTCACAAGATCGTCGAGACTGTGAAGCACCACCATGGCTACAGCGTACCCGAGATCATTGCCATGCCAATAGTTGGGGGCAACCCCGATTATCTTGCCTGGATAGATGCAGAGGTAAGCGATTGAAAAGGGAGGGAAAGAATGTTGAGCCAGGTGGAACTCGATAGGTATGACAGGCAACTCATCATCCGGGGCATCGGAGAGCCCGGACAACAGAAGCTCAAAAATGCCAAAGTCGTTATCGCCGGTGCAGGTGGATTGGGCGTCCCTGCGGGACTCTATCTCGCCGCAGCCGGGGTAGGCACAATTCGCATTATTGACTCAGATAAAGTTGACATAAGTCATCTAAATCGCCAGGTGCTCCACTGGACTAAGGATGTTGGGCGCTCCAAAATCGATTCTCTTTGCGAGAAACTGGCCCAGCTCAATGATCAGATACAAATAGATGCCGTCAACGAGCCTTTGACCGAGGTGAATGTTATAAGGCTCACTTCCGGATTTGACGTCATTCTCGACGGGACGGACAATCTCGAAACCCGGCTTCTCCTCAATCTGGCATCCATCGAAAACAACATCCCCTTCGTTCACGGCGCCGTATTTGGTTTCGAGGGCCGTATTACCACCATCATTCCCGGGCGGACGCCGTGCCTGGGATGCCTTTACCGAGGGCCACTTACCCAGCAGAAGTACCCCATAATCGGTGTCGCACAGGCAGTGATAGGCTCACTTCAAGCCACCGAAGCCATAAAATACATTCTGGGCATGGGACACCTGCTGACAAACCAACTCCTGGCCTATAACGGCCTGAAGATGAGATTCGGAACCCTGGCTATTAAACGCGACCCCAATTGCCCGGTGTGCGCAAAAGTGCCCGTCGCGACTTAGGGCAACTATCCGTCTGGCGAGACCGGGTCCGTGTCTTTTTGTGCTCTTCAACGTCTTGTTGATGCGCGAGAGGCCACTGCGTGTCCGATCATGCCGGAATCCGAGCACAGGAAGCGCTTCGGACCGCGACAATTTGCACTTGCATGTGCTATGTTATCCGGTGAGGCACATTTATGAGCATCAGAATTGCCGTCCCGTCGTTCCTTCAATCGTTCGCCGGAGGCAACGCGAGCGTTGACGTGTCCGGTCGCACTGTTGGCGAATGTTTGGACGCACTTGCAGCAGGGTATCCGGAAGTCGGGAAAATGCTTTTTGATGAAAACGGCCGGCTGCGGAGCTACGTCGGATTCTATGTCAACGGCCAGAATGCCTTTTTGGAGGGGCCTTCAAAGCAGGTCCACGACGGCGACGAAATCCGCCTTCTTTACGCAATCGGCGGAGGATGACCATTCAAATAACGTGCCGGACCACGTCATCCACGTCACTCATCGTCCCTCTGCTTCTTCATCCATTTCTCTTTCTGCTCGATGCGCGTCTTCTCGTCTGTAGTCCTGTAGGTTGACAGAAATTTCTCTCTCAGCGAAGAAAACGTGCCTTCGGCTATCGAGTTCCTGATCCGTTGCATCAAGCCGCCCACGAATGTCAGATTGTGGATCGACGCCAGGCGGTGGAACAGCAGCTCCTTGGCGAGAAACAGGTGGCGCAAGTAGGCCGCGGAGAACGTGCGGCATGTATAGCAATCGCAGGTGATGTCGACCGGACGGTCCATGTCTCTGAAGGATGCGTTTCTGATGTTAACTCTGCCTATTGGGGTGAAGAGGGCCCCGTTCCTCGCTACCCGGGTAGGCAGAGCGCAATCGAAAATATCGACCCCTCGAGCGACTCCTTCGACAAGATCTTCCGGCGAGCCCACACCCATCAGATACCGGGGCTTCTCACCCGGCAACCCTGCAATCACAGTCTCGACCATTCGAAGCATGGTGGCCTTTGATTCTCCTAAGCTAAGGCCGCCGATCGCATATCCGGGAAAATCCAACAATGCGAGAAACTCTGCCGACCGACTTCTCAGGTCAGCGAAGGACCCTCCCTGCACAATCGCATAGAGAAGCTGCCCGTTCTTCTGCCATGTATTCAAGCATCGATGCGCCCATCGGTGGGTGCGCTCCGTCGCCTGTTCCACGGCGGTTCGAGTCGCGTCGTGGGCCGGGCACTCGTCAAGCACCATCATAATATCCGAACCGAGCGTCTCCTGATATCGAATTGCCAGCTCTGGTGTCAAACGATGTTCGCTTCCGTCGATATGGGAACGGAAGGTCACGCCATCTTCATCGACTTTTCTCAATCCTGACAGACTGAACACCTGGTAGCCACCGCTGTCCGTGAGAATCGGACCGTCCCAACCCATGAAACGATGCAGTCCGCCCATTTTCGCGATGACGTCCATTCCAGGTTGCAGATAAAGGTGGTACGTATTTGCCAGCAGCATCTCAAGATTGGCGGCATGGATATCGTCCGGGCCGAGTGCCTTCACCGAACCCTGGCTTGCCACAGGGCAAAAGGTAGGAGTCTTCACGATTCCGCGCTTTGTAGCCAGCTCTCCCAGACGAGCCCCGCTGGACGCATCTCCGTAGATCACTCGGAAAGTCTCAGTCATGGTCACACCAGGTCCTTAAGCCGTTTGCGCGCCAACTGCCTCGACAGCGATAACGCGATGGCGAGCAGCAAAGACGATGAACGTGGTTGATCTAAGTGCAGCTGCCGCTGCAAGAGTCACGGGCGTAATACTGTAAAGAATGACAATTACTACTGCGCAAACGACCAGGTCTTGGGCAAAACAGGGCCGCTGATTCCGCATGATGGGTGGATCGACGGCTCTGGCAAGGAACCTACGTAACATTGGGTTGGTCGGACGGGCTCTTCTCGTCAAGATAGCCCTGAAGGATAATGGCAGCCGAAGCGGCATCATCCCTCACTTTATCTCTCAGTCTTCGGCCAGCCTCGCGCAAGAGCCTTCCCGCCGCAACGGTGGATAGTCTTTCGTCCCGGAATTCGATCGGCACCGAGGTCGATTCCTGAAGCCGTTTCACGAACTCCTGGACCTTCTCGGCTTGCTCTCGAAGCACTCCGTCCATCGACCTGGGCAAGCCAACAATTATCCGGGCTATGTCTTGCTCCTCAACGATAAAAAGCAGCGCAGCAATGTCGTCGGGAGCAATCCTCCGGTCTACGACGGTATGAGGCGTGGCCAGCACATGACGAGGGTCGCTTATGGCAACACCTACCCACCTGTCGCCCACGTCTAATCCCATCAGCCGTCGATTGGAGTCAACGGTTGTATCTATACGACACGTTCGGGTCTCTTGAGAGTCTTCTGTTGCCATGTCAATCCCTCTAGCCTCAACATCATAGCATGCCTCGAGATCGTACGCCCATGCTATACTGTTGCGAGCCGGAGGACCAGGAGAACCCATGACGGAGATCGAGAGAGTGGCCGGATTCGTCGCCTCGGCGAGGAAGATTGTCGTTTTCACCGGAGCGGGGATCAGCACTGAATCAGGAATCCCCGATTTTCGCAGCCCCGGAGGAATATGGGACAGGTACAACCCTGCCGAATTGACGTATCAGAAATTCCTATCCAGCGAGGCAAGCCGGGAGAAATATTGGGAACGGCAGAGGAACCTCTGGCCTATCATTGCCGCGGCCAAGCCTAACCCAGGTCACCTGGCAATCGCTGAGCTCGACAAAATGGGCAAACTTGATTGCGTAATCACGCAGGATGGGGACGGCCTTCATCAAAGATCGGGCGTGCCTGCGAACAAAGTGATTGAGCTGCACGGGACATGGACGCGGGCCCTCTGCCTCAATTGCGGCAGGAAATACCCCAGTGAGGAAATCCAGCCGAGGTTGGAAGCAGGAGAGAAAGTCCCCCACTGTATCGCCTGCGGCGGGTTGATGAAACCAGACGTCATTCAGTTCGGGCAGGCTATGCCTGTAAGGGAAACGGACGAGGCACAGGCGCGAGCAGCCGGATGCGACATGCTGCTGGTGTGCGGCTCTTCGCTGGTGGTCTACCCAGCTGCTGAGATGCCTTTAATTGCTAAACAGGCGGGCGCCAAGCTGGCCATCATCAATCTGATGGAAACACCGCACGATGATTTCGCTGACGTCGTCATTCACGACAAGATTGGAACGGTTCTGCCGCTGATTGTCGACATGGCCAAAGCGAAGATGTAGGCTCACGCCACACCTGAACACTCAATTGTTCTGAGCGTCTTATCTGCTCTCTCAGGAGACTAACCAACTAGATGAGGTCTCTCACCAGAGCCAGCGCTTCGTCGATTTTGTCCTTGTCCTTCCCGCCAGCCTGAGCCAGGTTCGGCCTTCCTCCTCCACCACCACCCGTGACCTTGGCCACCTCGCGAACGATGTTGCCGGCGTTGTAGCCCTTCGCCACCAGGTCCTGCGTCACTACCGCCAGAAACAGAGGTCTGTCCTCGTTGACCGTGCCCAGAACAATAATCGCGCTCTTCAGTTGATCGCGAAGCTTGTCACTAGTCTCACGCAATACTTCCACGCGGGACGGGGGAAGCTTCGCCACAAGGACATTTACGCCCTTGATAACCTGAGCCTGACTAAGCAGGGATTCCCCTGATTTTTGAGACAACTCTCTCTCGAGCGCCAGCACACGTCGTCTCAGATCTTTGAGTTCCTGAGCCACGCTGGACGCCTTGTCCAGAACACGGCCCGGCTCCGCTTCAAGGCTATCCGCAACACGAGCGATTTCGTCGATTTTGTCCTCAAGATACTTCTCCGCCCCACTCCCCGTTACCGCCTCAATGCGTCGAAGGCTGGCACCAATGCTGCTTTCGGCCGTGATATGGAAAAGGCCAATTTCGCCGGTCGCCCGAAGGTGCGTGCCGCCGCAGAGTTCCATACTGACGGGAGGACGCCCGATTCTCATGACTCGCACGACCTCTCCATATTTCTCCGCAAAGATCGCCGTAGCTCCTTCCTGCAATGCCCTTCTGTACGGCATCTCCTCGGCGTACACCGGCAGGTTCTGGCGAATCATCTCATTCACCAGGTGATTGGTCTTTCGTATCTGCTCGGCGGTCATGGGAACCAGGTGGGAAAAATCGAACCTCAACTTTTCCTGTGCCACGAGTGAGCCGCGTTGCTCTACGTGCTGGCCAAGCACGTCCCTGAGCGCGGCTTGGAGCAAGTGGGTCGCCGTGTGATTGCGTCCTATGTCGAGCCTGCGTCCCTGGTCCACAAGTGCCTCAACAGAATCGCCAACGGCGATTTTCCCTGAGACCACTTTTCCTTTATGTCCCGTCAGATCGGGAGGCAGCTTTACCGCATCCGACACCTCGAACACTCCGGCCGAGCCAACAACACGACCCGTATCTCCCAACTGCCCGCCCATTTCTCCATAGAATGGCGTCGACTCAAGGATGAGAGTCACCTCGGACCCGTCTTCTGCCGAATCAACCAACTCGCCGTCTTTCTCCACCGCGAGTACAAGCTGTCTTCGCAGCCAGGTCTTCGTATCCTGTGAACTTCGTCTTGTCAACGCCAAGAATCTGGCCCAGATTCACTGTCTTGGCGGCGAGGCCAAAGCGCTTGCTCGCTCGAGCGCGCTCGCGTTGTTTGTCCATCTCGCCTTGGAAACCAACGAGATCGAGTTTGAAGCCGCGACTCTCAGCAATCTCACTGGTAAGCTCTGGAGGAAATCCGTAAGTATCGTAAAGCCTGAAAGCGTCCGCACCCGAAACAACTTTTAGAGCGATTGTTTCAGGCTTCGCCAGAATTGACTCGACCAATTCAGTTCCAGTGCTGAGCGTCTCGTTGAACTTCCGCTCCTCAACGTCCATCACCTGCAGGATGAAATCGCTCTTGTCCTTCAATTCGGGATAGACGTGACCCATCGATCGGATCGTCATAGACGCGGTTTCAGTCAAGAATGGCTCGTCGAGGCCGATCTTCCTTCCGTAGATCGTGGCCCGGCGCAAGAGCCTTCTTAGGACGTAGCCCCTTCCTTCGTTGCTCGGAAGGACACCATCGGCAATGAGGAAGGGTATTCCACGGCTGTGTTCGGCAACGATTCTCATCGAGCGGTCATCTTCCACATCGGCACCGTACACCTTCCCCGATAGCTGAGCGACCTTGCTCAGCAGGGGCACGAAGGCGTCGGTCTCATAGACAGTCTTCTTTCCCTGGACCACGCACAACGTCCGCTCCAAGCCCATCCCCGTATCGATGCCCGGCCTTGCGAGCGGCGTCCTCGTGCCGTCTTTGCTTTGGTTGTATTGGTTGAAAACAAGGTTCCAGATTTCGGAATAGCGCCCGCATTCACAGCCGAGTGTGCAATCGGGTTTGTCGCATTTCACTTCGGGACCAAAATCGTAGTGAATCTCGCTGCAGGGTCCGCACGGTCCGGAGTCTCCGGCGGGGCCCCAGAAGTTGGTATCGGCGCCCATTCTCACGATCCTGTTCGCCGGCACGTCCAGCTTTCGCCAAAGGCCGAATGACTCGTCATCATCCTGATAGATGGTTATCCAAAGACGATCCTTGGGCAATCTCAGGATCTCCGTTACGAACTCCCATGCCCAGGTTATCGCTTCCTCTTTGAAGTAGTCGCCGAAGCTGAAATTGCCAAGCATCTCGAAGAACGTCAGATGATTGGGGTCACCAACGGACTCGATATCATTGGTTCTAAAACACTTCTGAGAAGTCGCAACCCTAAGATTGTTGGGTACTATCTCCCGCAGGAAGTAAGGTTTGAACTGGACCATTCCGGCATTCGTGAGCAACAAAGTAGGATCGCCATGTGGAATCAAAGACGAGCTCGGTACTATCTCATGGCCGCGTGCTGCTCGAAAAAATGAAGATACGCGGAACGTAATTCGTCGATGTTCAAGGGAATTCAGCCTCCAGATTCGGCCCCTAAGGCGGAGTCTGAGACAAGTTTATTGTACGCACGCGGGAGTGTCAACGAAACACGCTCTAGAGCCTTCTGGTCTTCCAACGCCCCCGAACGAAATACGCTGTGAAAGCGATGCCGGATGCTATCCCTGAGACGACCAGTGCCCAGCGCACTCCATATATGCCGAATCCGAGAGGTCTCGACAGCAGATACGCCAGGGGTAATTGGATTAGCCATACCGAGGCGATGGACACCACCATATTTGGCACCGTGTCCCCAGCCCCGGCTATCGAGTTCTGGAGGACCGCGGAAAAAGCCATGACCAGATAGCCTGCGGTCGCTATGCGCAAGAACTCGGCGCCTGTTTTTACAACCTGAGGGTCGCTTGAAAAAACGCCAACCAGTCTCTCCGCCCAGACCAAGATGACAATGCAACACGCCATCATGAAGCACTGCACTATGCCAAGCCCCAGCCAGGCGCCTCGTGTCGCCCTATCGGGCCTCCCGGCACCCAAATTGTGTCCCACCAGAACGCCCGCACCGGCACCAAGACCCATCCCGGGAACGAAAAGGAACATTTCTACCCTGGACGCCAGAGAGTGTGATGCCACCGCCACGGTCCCAAAGGGCACCACCAGCCCCATCAAGAGCATTCCGGCGAAGGCAGATTGCATGTTCATCAGTAACGCCGGGACACCGACTTTGAGTATTTGAACTGCGACTCTGGGAGCGAATTTCAGATCGCGCAAGCGTGGAGAGAGTCGACTCCTTCCTCTGAACAGGATGATGGACACCACCAACGCACCGATGACCTGGGCAACGACGTTGCTCAGCGCGGCGCCACGAACCTCAAGTCTGGGGAAAATCCAGTATCCCATTACCAGGAATGGACACAATACAACGTGGAGGATTCGTATCGACATCTCGACAGCCATCGGAGTGACTGTGTCCCCGGATGCCTGAATGGAATATAACCCGAAGACTAGGACTTCCAGGCCAAGCCACCCAGCAAACATGACCTGCATAAAAGCCGTCCCTTGCTTTAACGCCTCGGCATCAACGCCAAAAAGTGACAACACAGGACCAGCGAGGAGGAGGCCGAAGACGGTCACCACCATCCCCCACACTGCGCCGATAAGAACCGACTGAGCAGCGACTCTATTTGCCGCGATGTAGTCTCCCGCACCGACGTGCCTCGCGATGATCGCCCGGACCCCGACCACAAGACCCATGTCCACGGCCATGACCATATTGAGCATGATGTTGGCCAGGCCTACACCTGCTAGCGCATTAGAGCCCAATCGGCCTATCCAGACCAGATCAACGATCTGGCTGATGACCCACATGCTCTCCATGACCACCATGGGCCAGGAAAGCATGAGAAGGTTCTTAAGGACCGATCCATGTGTCCAGTCCCGGTAGGCTGTGAGTCTTTTGCTTGTGGCTGCTATTTCACCCATGTTTTCAAACGCCCGCCTCGGATTGCCCGGCTCTTGAACGCGCCGCCTTTCCTTGGGCCTTAAGCGCACATTCGAGGTATGGTAACACAGGAAGGGCTAGCGTGTTCAATCTCCATTGACTCTGCGCGTGAGCGAGCCCTATACTTCGCCTAAACCAAACTGGAGGAGAAAAGCTTGAAAGCTGCTGTCTGCTACGAGTTCGGCAAACCGTTGGTCGTCGAAGATGTTACCCTCGATCCTCCAAAGCACGGCGAAGTCAAGGTCAAGATGGGCGCAACTGCGATCTGCCACAGTGACATCCATGTGATCCGGGGTGAGCTAGGGTTTTCTACGCCTGTGGTTGCGGGCCATGAGTCTGCCGGGTACGTCGAAGAACTCGGCGAGGGAGTGACCGGGCTGAAGGTGGGAGACCAGGTCGTACTCTCACTGCTAGCCGCATGCGGACGTTGTCAGATGTGTGTCTCAGGGATGCCCCACCTGTGCGAGGCGAAGTTTCCGCTTTCGACAGAGAGCCGTCTTCACAACAAGAAAGGCCAGGCACTACACCACATGACCCGGACCGCCAGCTTCGCTGAATACGCCGTCGTCGATCAGTCGCAACTCGTTCCGATCTCCAAGGATATCCCGATCGATCGGGCGGCCCTTCTGGCATGTGGCGTCATTACCGGATTTGGGGCCGTCGTCAACCGGGCCCAGGTAAGACCCATGAGCAGCGTTGTGGTTATCGGAGTGGGCGGGGTCGGTTTGAACGCCATTCAGGGCGCCAGAATTTGCGGTGCCAACCCCATCATTGCCATCGACGTCCTGGACAACAAGCTGGAGGCTGCCAAGTCGTTTGGGGCCACTCACGTCGTGAGGGCCGACGGCAAAGACCCTGTCAAACAAGTCCAGAAGCATGACCCACGGCCGTGGAGCGGACTACGTCATCGTTACCGTCGGTAGTCTTTCCGCAATGCAGCAGGCCTACCAATATTCCGCCCCTCATGGTCTGACCGTTATCGTCGGCCTTCCTCCGTGTGGTGGCACAATTACCATTCCGGCGATGCTGCCAGCGGAAAGAATGATTACCAGCAGCAATATGGGATCCACGAAATTGAGTGTGGAGGTTCCCAAACTGGTTGAACTCTACACCGCCGGCAAACTCATGCTCGACGAATTGATCACGGCAAGGTTCCCTTTGTCAAAAATCAATGAAGCTATCGAGGCCGTGGAAAAGGGACAGGCCCTGCGCAACGTGATAATGTTCGATACAACGTCCAAGTCACGGACCAAGCGGTCTAAATAAGAAAAGATGCAGGGGCGCGAAGGCTCACGCCCCTGCATCTTTAGTTGTTACCCCACGATTATCTCGTCCAGGCTTCGCTTGGGTACGTGGCGCACTTTGCTCTCGTCCCAGTAGGCTTTTACGCCGTCCTTCCCAACAGGGTCTATTACTGCCGTCTCTTTAGGCTTGCCCAGGGCCAGCGCCAGGAGTATATCAAGGTGCGCCGGAATAGAGAGGGCTTGCCTTAATTCCTCTCTCTTGACGCTCCCTATCATACATCCACCCAAACCCTTCTCGGTCGCTCCCAGTAGAATCGTCTGGGCAGCAATTCCGTGGTCACATCCTGCGGCTTCCCGCACGTTTTTGTCGAGAAGGATGATAATGTAGGCCGTTGGCTTTTCGTCTGGCGGAGGATTACCGGCGAGGCTAACCAACGGAGAGATAATCGCGTTCTTGTCGTCACATGACAGGATGTATTTCAACGGCTGGAAATTGGCTCCGGACGCGGACATCCTGGCAAGGTCCACGAGATCGCGGAGGGTTTGCATTGTGACTTTGTCTTGGGAAAATCTTCTATAGCTCCTGTTCTTGATAACGAGATCGCGTAGCATCATGAACCTCCCTGAATCATTGACGGATAGTGTACCGCAGCCCATGTAGTCATACAAAAGACGACACCAACCACCATCGCCGATTTGGCGCCAAAAGTTCTCAGGCTTTGGCTCCGTCTCAACTGAGCCTCACCCACAATTGAATCTAATATGGCCTTTACAGTATAATTTGTCCATTGGCCAAAACCTCCCTTCAGGAGTCCCTCCTTGCTTAAGACCCACAATTGCGCCGAGCTGACCCAGAAAAATGCTGGCATCACCGTTGACCTTGCTGGGTGGGTGGACCGCCGCCGGGATCACGGCGGATTGGTTTTCATTGATCTCCGGGACCGGAGCGGCATTGTTCAGGTAGTCTTTAACCCCGAGGTTTCTGAATCTGTGCATCAGGTTGCTGACGACATGCGTAGCGAATACGTCGTCAAGGTCAGGGGTGAAGTTCGAGCCCGCCCGCCTGGAACCGAGAACCCCAAGATCACTACCGGCCAGATAGAAGTGGTGGCGTCCGAGGCCCAGATCCTCAACCCTTCGAAGACTCCTCCTTTCTACATTAACGAAGACTCGGACGTTGACGAGAACCTCAGGCTCAAGTATCGCTACCTGGACATACGGCGCAGGCGCATTCTCAATAACCTCCTGCTACGAGATAAGGTCATCACTTTCTTCAGAGACTATCTCCACTCCAAGGGGTTCCTTGAAGTCGAAACTCCTATGTTGATCAAGAGCACTCCGGAAGGAGCGCGAGACTATCTTGTCCCGAGCCGTCTTTCGCCCGGCAGTTTCTATGCTCTGCCCCAGTCTCCGCAGCAGCTCAAACAGTTGCTCATGGTGGCTGGAATCGAAAAGTACTTTCAGCTTGCCCGTTGCTTCCGGGACGAGGACAGCCGCGCCGATCGCCAGCCGGAGCATACCCAGCTCGATATCGAGATGAGCTTTATCGACGAGGAAGACATCCTGCAACTAGTCGAAGGTATGTTCACATCGATGGTCGAAAACGTGGTCCCCACCAAGAAGGTGATCAAGCCATTTCCACGCATCAGTTACAAACAGGCAATGGAGCTGTATGGCTCCGACAAACCCGACCTCCGTTTTGGGATGGAGATGCGAGACTTCACCGACATAGCGGGCAAGTCCGAATTCACCGTGTTCAAGAAGATCGTTGCTGACGGAGGCCGCGTCAAAGGGATATGCGCCACGGGTTGCGCTACTTACTCCCGTACGCAACTTGAAGAACTGAACAAGTTCGTTCAGGGCTTTGGTGCTGGTGGACTGCTGACGTTCGCTCTCGGATCGACCGATGGCGATCTGTCGATCCTTTCTCAGGACATGGTCAAGTCAGTCGCAGCCAAGTACTTGACCCTGGATCAGGTAAAGGAAATGGGGAAGAGGTTGGATGCCAGACTGGGAGACCTGCTGCTCGTAGTCGCCGGGAAGCCGAGGATCGTCGACAAGGCTTTGGGCGAGCTTCGAAAAGAAATGGGATACAGGCTGAAGCTGGCCGACCCCGACACACTCGCTTTCGGGTTCGTTCTCAACTTCCCTCTCTTCGCCTGGAACGAGGAGACGAAGGCCTATGAGCCCGAGCATCATCCTTTTACCGCCCCCATGCCTGAAGACGTTGGGATGATAGACACAGAGCCTGGGAAAGTCCGGGCCCGCCACTACGACATCATCTGCAACGGCTTCGAGCTGGCCAGCGGCAGTATACGTATCAGTGACCCCAAGCTTCAGAGGAAGATATTCCACATGCTTGGTTACGCTGATGAGGTGGTAACGCAAAAGTTCGGGACGTTGCTTGAGGCATTCGAGTACGGAGCCCCACCACACGGCGGTATCGCCCCGGGAATTGACCGTATCATCATGATTCTCGCTGGCGAACAGACTATTAGGGATGTAATAGCCTTCCCCAAGAATCAAAACGCCGCAGACGTCATGCTCGACGCTCCTTCGCCCGTGGACCCGAAGCAGCTCGAGATTCTGCATCTTAATATCGAACCGGGAACGCAGGTCGGCCCCGGATGATTGGAGACAAATGAAGGTAACTAACGAAAAAACCGAGAATAGGCAAACACACCTCACCGTTGAAATGGAACCGGCGGAGGTTGAAGAGTCACTTGACAAGGCCTACCGCAAGCTAGTTCAGACAAAGCGAGTGCCCGGATTCAGAAAAGGAAAGACACCTCGACCCATTTTCGAAAAATTCTTCACCCATCAGGCACTTCTCGAGGAAGCCCTCGATGAATTGATCCCTGACGCCTATCGCAAAGCAGTCGAGGAACAGTCGCTCGAACCGATAGCCAACCCACAGATAGAGATTACTCAGACCGATCCGGTTACTTTCAAGGCAGTGGTGCCTTTAAGGCCGACAGTCGAGACCGGCGACTACAGGGACATTAGAGTCCAACCCGAGGCTCCACAGGAAATCGGTGACAAAGAGATCGACGAGGTTATCGACAGGCTCCGACATCAGCATGCGACCTGGGAACCTGCAAGCCGTGAGGTCAAGTCGGGCGACCGTCTGACAATAGATATCGGTAGCGAAGTCGACGGAAAGGCCTACATCAACCAGAAGAATGGCGAATACCAGGCAGTAACGGGAGCTTCGTTCCCCGTCGCCGGTTTTTCAGAGCAGCTCATTGGGATGAACAAGGATGAGGAGAAGGATTTCGAACTCGACTTCCCGGCCGACGACTCCAGGAAAGACTACGCGGGCAAGAAGGCGAAATTCAAGGTCAAAGTGACCGAGATCAAAGAGGAGAAGTTGCCCGAGGCTAATGACGATCTCGCTAAGCAGGTAGGGGAAGAGTTCAAGACGTTCGCTGAGTTGCGTGAGAGGGCAATCAAGAACCTCAAGGAACAGGCAGAAGAAAACGCCAGGCTCACGTTTGAAGACAAGGTGCTAGGTGCCGCCGTCGACAAGGCGAAAATAGAGTACCCTGAGATTCTCGTCGATTCCGAGATACACAACCTGATCGACCAACGGTTCCGCACAAGACAGGAGTTCGAGAACTACATGAAGATCCTCGGCAAGACTGAGGAAGAGCTTCATCAGGAATTGCATCAGGAGCTTGAACCGATTGCCAACGCCAGAGTAAAACGTTCGCTGGTCCTCGGCAAAATCGCGGATGGTGAAAAGATTGAAGTTGCTGACGCTGACATCGACGCAGAAGTCGAGAAGATGCTGGCAACGGCAGGCACAAATCGGGAAGCATTTGCCAAAACCTTGAGTGACCCTGAAGTCCGCGATTCAATTCGCAAGAGACTGGTTACGCGAAAGACGATGGACAGGCTGTTGGACATTGCCAGAGGTGATCTGAAGACCGAAACCAAGGAGGAGTCCAAATGAGCGGCATTGTCAATCCCTATGACATCATTCCTGGAGTCATAGAGAGCGGACCGAGGGGCGAGCGGCACTGGGACATCTACTCACTCTTGCTCAAAGAACGCATCATCATGTTGTTCACTCCCATTAATGATCCTGTGGCCAATACAATTATCGCCCAGCTTCTTTATCTGGAACGTGAGGACCCGGACAAGGATATCAGTCTGTACATCCAGAGCCCGGGCGGCGTCATCTCCTCCGGTTTGGCCATCTACGATACCATGCAGCTTATCCGCGCTCCCGTTTCGACCATCTGCCTCGGAATGACTGCCAGCATGGCCACGGTTCTGCTGTGCGCCGGAGCAAAAGGCAAGCGGTACGCACTCCCTCACTCCACGATCCACATGCACCAGGCTATTGGTGGAGCTCAGGGGCAGGCCACTGACATCGAAATTGCCGCCAGAGAGATCCTGCGACTGCAGGAGATGCTGCGCAACGTCATTGCCAAACACACCGGGCAATCGGTTGAGAAGATTGCGCACGACACGGACCGGGATTTTTACCTGAATCCACAGCAAGCCGTTGAGTACGGTATCATCGACGAAATTCTGTCCAAGCAAGAACCAAAGGACCAGGGCAAGAAGTAGTTCCACGGCAGGCCATGTGCCCGATAGCCGTTCACGCTAGAAAACTAAAATAGGTGGCTTCGCTTTCACTCGAAGCCACCTATTTTGATTTACTGCGAGGGGACCATTCTTTAAACGTTTTCCCACGCGCCAACAGACTAACCGGATGTTCGCGCCCAGAACCACCCCACTACAGAGCCTTGAGCATTTTTGAAAAGACTGTGTAAGCGTGCACGAAGGGCGATGACCGCCTCCGTTGGATGCGAGCATCCGCTAGTGCCTTAAGGAAGCTGCTCGCATCCTCGAATTTCTGCATCTCAACGTACGTCTTGCCTATTTCTCTGGTCGAGTGTGCGTCACTACCGGCGGTCCCCGGGAGACCGTGCTTCTTCGCGAACGCAACCGCCTTATCTGAATCCCCGGGGAGGAGAGTCCGCGCGTTGAAGACCTCTACAACATCGATTCTTGCCCCAAGGCGATTCATCTCATCGGGGCTCAAGTTCTTCAGTCCCCGAAAAGTGTCGAACGGATGCGGCAACGCCACCAGAGCGCCTTGCGCTTTCAGCTTATTGATAACCGTCTCCAGGGGTTGATTGCTCGGGATATACTCTTTCATGAAGTACCCGATTACCTCGCCATTCGGAGTCAGAATCTCCTCTCCAGGAATCACAGTGAACGGAGCGATCTCCTTCAGCCTCAGGGCGCCATCGAATGCATTATGATCGGTCACCGCGATGCAGTTAATGCCCATTTCTTCGCAACGAGCAACGATGTCTTCCAGGGACGAGGTGGAGTCCATGGAGTACTTCGTGTGCATGTGAAAATCAGCGTGAACCAGATTATCCAACTTCAAGTCTTATCCTCGATTACTCTTCCATCTTCCTGGCATGCGACAGGACTTTGATTTTGCCATCTTCAAGGGTCGCAAGATCCTCAATGCGCACCCCACCCCAACCGGGGATGTAAATGCCAGGTTCGACGCTAAAGACCATGCCTGCTGTCAGGACGTCTTTGGAATTTGGGCCGAGACCCGGTCCTTCGTGAACCGCAAGCCCTACTCCATGGCCCAGCGAATGTCCAAATCTATCGCCATGGCCGCTCTCCTTTATTACGGTGCGGGCCAAATTGTCGGCCGCTTCTCCAGTCATGCCTTCGTTGATCAGAGTGATGGCCGACAGTTGCGCGCCGAGAACGATATCGTACACCTTGTTAAACTCGCTAGACTTACCGAGACAAATCGTTCTCGTCAGATCGCTGGCGTAACCATCGATCTTGGCTCCGATGTCCATGACGATTGGCTCTCCCTCAGCGATGGTCCTATCCGAGGGCTGTGCGTGAGGAAGCGCGGAGTTTGGCCCAGATTGGACTAGCACTTCGAATGGGACCGACTGGCTGCCCCGGTCTCTCATAAACCGCTCTATCTCCCAACCAACCTGTTTCTCGGTCATGCCCGGCCGAATATACCCGACGATATGCGATATTGCCGCGTCGCTTATCGTTATGGCCCGACTTATGAAAGCGATCTCCTCAGGCTCCTTTACCATGCGCAGGTTCTCGATAAGGCCGTCGACAGGCACAAGGTCTGTTTTGGTTCCACTTTTTGACAGAGACTCCGTCAACTGCTGGTGCAACTGCACCGTGACATTGCGAGATTCGATTCCAATCCGTTTCGAAGTACCATCGCCGATAAGCTTGGGAAACCATTCATCGACCTTGCCCGAGATTTGCATGATTTCAAACTCTGGAGCCTGAAGGCGGGATTGCTCGACATACCTGAAATCCGTCGCCAGAGTTGCCACACTTTGTGTGATCATCAGATATCCCGCTGAACCGCTAAAGCCCGATACGTAGTAACGGTTTTCAGGAGTCGAAACCAGAATCCCGTCCAAATCCTTTTCCGAGATTGATGCCCTTAGCTTCTGCAAACGTGACTTGCTGTTTAGTCCCATAGAATCAGTCCTGTTGCTCCAAACTCAGAGTTAACGCCGGCGTCTTTTACGGCGTTTGCTCGGTGATCGTTGTTCATTCTCCGCCACCAACGTCGCTCCGCTCCCAGCCCATCCGCAGCAAGAGGGTGAGCAGACAGGTACACCCTCCTTGCCTGGCTCTTGCTCACGTGGGTGTAGATCTGCGTTGTACCGAGGGAGGCATGCCCGAGCAGTTCCTGCACCACCCTCAAATCGGCCCCACCATTCAACAGATGAGTAGCGAAAGTGTGCCTGATCATATGGGGATGCACTTTCTTGTCGATTCCCGCCTTTCGTGCGTAGAAACGCACCAACGACTGGATGCTCCTCACTGTCAGCCGGCCACCACCATGGTTGAGAAAAACGGCTTCAGTGCTACCCGAACTCAACTGAGGTCTTCCGTAGTCTAAGTAGTCCTTCAAGGCCGTCGCCGCCGGGTCGCCAATCAAGACCACCCTTTCCTTGGCCCCTTTACCCCACACCCTGATCTCCTTGCTGTCCAGGTTCGCTTGACCCATATCAATACTTACCAGCTCGCTCACGCGCATGCCTGAGGCATAGAGGAGCTCGAGAAAGGCTCGATCTCTTAACCCGCTAGCTTTTGACAGATCGGGCTGCTCCACTATTCGACGAATTTCGTCCTGAGTCAAGAAACCCGGCAACCTGCGATCAAGCTTCGGCGAAGAAAGAGCGGCCGCGGGGCTCCCCGAGACCAACTGCTCTCGCTGAAGATATCTGTAAAGCGAACGTATGGCCGACAGCTTGCGGGAAATGCTCGACTTGGCGAACTTGTTCGCCATCAGCACATATAGATAGTCCCGAATGACATTCTTGTTGACATTGTCGAGGGAGTCGACGCCTTCTTTTCGCAAGAAGCCAAAGAACTCCTCCAGATCCGCTTCGTAGTTGCGGATCGTGTAGTAAGAGGCGTTTCGTTCCGCCCTCAAGTAGTCAACGAATCTATCTAGTGCCTCTGGCATGATAAGTTCGAGTCCCTTCCCATTTTCCCATGGCTGCCTCCGGTCTGCTGGGGCGTACTGGTGTCAGACTGGACCTTCCAGCCATCTTCTGCTCAAGCCTCAACCCTGCTGCAACTTGGCCTTGTAGTCGCACTTGGTGCATTTGGCAAGCTTTTCGCGCTGAGCGACTACCAAGCCTCCGCATTTGGGACAAGGCTCAGGCAATGGACGCTGATTAGCAGCAAAATCGCAATTTGGATAGTTACTGCACCCGTAGAAAACCCGCTTCTGTTTGCTCATGCGGCGAACCAGGTCACCAGTTCCGCATTTGGGACACTTAACGCCGGTCTTAACCTGAAACGACTTGGTAAACTTGCAGTCGGGATACCCGGAACATGCCACGAATTTGCCGAAACGCCCCGTCTTCACCACCAGTGGCTTTCCGCACTTCGGACATGCTTCATCGATGGTCTCTTCGGGAATTTTGACCTTTTCCATCTGGGATGTCGCTTTTTCCAGGCTCGTCTGGAAAGGAGCATAGAAATCCCCAACGGCGCTCACCCACCCACGCTTCTGCTCAGCCACCTCATCAAGCTCGTTTTCCATTTTAGCCGTAAACTGGATGTCGACCACATCGGCGAAATACTCGGAAAGGATGTCAGTCACTATCATGCCGAGCTCCGATGGCTTTAGGGCCCCCTCCAATTTGCCCACGTATTCGCGGTCCCTGAGAGTTGATATGATCGGAGCGTAAGTGCTAGGCCGCCCTATGCCATACTGCTCCAGCGTCTTTATAAGCGTAGCCTCAGTGAATCGCGGCGGAGCCTGCGTGAAATGCTGCTCGGCCAACAATTTCACCAGGTCCAGAGAATCGCCGTCCGTCAGAGAGGGCAATTTCGATTCCTTTTCCTCATCATCAGTGTCCCTGCCTTCTGTATAGACAAGGATATAGCCTTGAAACTTGTTCACCGAGGAGCTTGTTCGGAAGAGGTAGTTGGCCTTTGGTTGCTGCGTCTTCGCCTCAATGTCCACGGTAACACTGTCAAACACCGCCGCCGCCATCTGGCTGGCGACCATTCTCTTCCAAATCAGGTCGTAAAGCCTGAACTGGTTGCTATTCAGGTGTTGCCGGACTGACGAAGGATCCCGGTGTATCCTGGTCGGTCTGATGGCCTCATGGGCTTCTTGAGCACCTTTCACTGTCCCCGCGAAAGTTCGCACGTGCGGAGGAAGGTACTGTGCACCATACCTCTCTGATATGAACTCCCTGGCCTCAGCAACGGCTGTCCTGGCCACATGGGTTGAATCAGTACGCATATAGGTAATGAGGCCAACGCTACCTTCATCACCCAGGCCGAGGCCTTCGTAAAGCTGTTGGGCCACAGCCATCGTTTGCTCCAGCGGTGAACCGGAGCTTTCGCCAGGCCTCTTGTTGCATCGTCGAAGTAATGAAGGGGGCGGTAGGCTGGCGGCTGGTCGTGCGGGCCTTCACCTTCAGCACACTGTAAGACGCATGCTCCAGCTTAGCTTTGAGTGACTCGGCCTCCTTGTCAGAGTGTAGGTCTAGTTTGTTTCCATTCAGGTGGCCGAGCAACATGGCACGAAACGTAGATTGTTTCTCAGCCGTCTTGCTAAGGTCAGCCCCTATCGACCAATACTCGACCGGTATGAACTTCTCAATCTCACGCTCACGATCTACGATTATCTTCAGCGCAACCGATTGCACCCGACCGGCTGATAATCCCCTTCGCACTTTACGCCACAATAAGGGGCTTATTTGATACCCTACGAGTCGGTCCAACACGCGCCTTGCCTGTTGCGCATTCACCAGGTCCATGTCGATGTCACGAGGGTGCTTGAACGCCTGCTGAATGGCTTCGTCAGTAATCTCGTGGAAGACCACCCGTCTAAGTCTCTTCCCGTCCCCGGCTATCTCTGCCAGGTGCCAGGAAATGGCCTCGCCCTCGCGGTCAGGATCAGTGGCCAGATAGATTGTGCTGACCTCTTTGGCCGCCGCCTTCAGCTCGCGAACCAGCTTGCTTTTCTCCCTGGGCACAACGTACTTTGGCGAAAAATCGTGCTCAACGTCGACACCAAGCTGGCTCTTTGGCAGGTCCCGTATGTGACCCATTGAAGCTTTGATATCGTAGGCGACGCCCAAAATCCGCGCCAGAGTTCTCGCTTTTGCCGGGGATTCAACTATTACCAGACTTTTCTTACTGGGCAACATCACTATCCTTATTCGAATCAGCGAGCGTCATCAGCCTTTCATCTACTTCGCGATGCGGCTTCGTAGCCCTGCCGGGTATCGCGCGCCAGGGCATAATTCATCGCCCCAACGTGCTTTACCATCCCTTTGAGCTCCATCAAGGTGAGCGAGCTACTAACGATGGCAGCCGGGATCCCACTGGCGCGGCATATTTCATCGATGTGAAGGGGCTCCGGTCCAACTTGTTTGAGAAGAGCCGCCTCTATTTCAGTCGGAGCTATCAGCTCCTTCATCTCAATTTGATGCTCTACGGTCATCAAATTCAACTCTTCAAGAATATCAGTGTAGTCGGTAACCAGCTTGGCGCCTTCCTGTATGAGACGGTTTGTGCCCTTACTGGCAGGAGAGAGTATGCTCCCCGGAATGGCAAAGACCTCTCTGTCTTGATCGAGAGCCATTTTCGCAGTTATCAAAGCTCCGCTGGTCTCTCCGGCCTCCACCACCAGAGTTCCGAGGCTCATCCCGCTCATTATTCGGTTTCGCCTGGGAAAATTATCCGCCCTGGGTCTTATACCGACAGGGTACTCGCTTATCAGACGCGCCGCTTTCGATGATTCGCTTTGCCAGGCCGGCATTCTCCCCAGGGTAGATCGTGTCAAGGCCACTGGCCAGAATGGCAATGGTTCTTCCTCCCGAGTCGAGGGCAACCCTGTGAGCGACTGTGTCGATCCCTCTGGCCAGGCCGCTGACGATCGTGATCCTCCTTCTGGAGAGATCTCCTACTATTTCTTCCGTCACCTGCTTGCCATACATCGTCGCCCCACGTGTCCCTACAATGGCCAGACACCATTCGTCCTCGGGCTCTATTGAACCCCTGACATACAGAACAGGCGGGTAGTCATATGTCTCTTTGAGCCTCGGTGGATACCCCGCATCATGGTAGGTGAATGCCTGCACTCCGATGCGGCGCATCTTCTCAATTTCGCTGTCGGGATCGATGGCCGGCCTGGACAGGCGAATCGATTTCAAGGTACCAGAGTCTAGACCTGCTTTTTGCAGGTCGGCATGGCTTGCTTTCCAGGCTGCTTCAATACTTCCGAAGTAGCTTTCCAGTTGACCAAATCTGACTCGGCCAATCCCGGGAATCAGTGTGAAGCCAACCCAGTACTTGAGCTCTGAATCTTGCATTTCGATCGTAAACTCTCAGTGGCGTATTCTAGCACGGGCCCTGAGGCCCCACAAAGACTGCCTGCGCCCGGGACCAGTAAAACACGCGGCACAAGTGAGGCTTCTTGCCGGGAGGTTCGCGATCCCATCGCAGGTGACAAAGTGTGATTCCATCAGGCACGAAGCGCCGCGGAAATTCCCGCAATCTGACTCCCGAGCACAGACGCAGCGGGTTGCCTCCCAAACTGATTTCGGGGTAGAATCTTGAAGCCTTGGAGAGGTGTCCGAGTGGTTGATGGTGCCGCTCTCGAAAAGCGGTCTCCGGTTATAGCGGAGCGTGGGTTCGAATCCCACCCTCTCCGCCAGAGGCAGGTTCACACGCGTGGAGAGGTGCTGGAGTGGTCTAACAGGCACGCCTGGAGAGCGTGTGTCGCCGTAAGGCGACCGTGGGTTCGAATCCCACCCTCTCCGCCATTTTCCATCGGTATAAATCCAAAGCTTGGTTCCATATCAATCCACATTGACACTTGGCCACGGGTAGCTGATATAATTACCTCAGTTAACTGTTAATCCGGAAGGGATTTTGCCAGACCGCCCCAACTCAACTGACTCCACTATCGATGCCATCCTCGAACACATCATGGCCATCTTTCCCGTACTCCACAGGAGAATTCTCCGCATGGACTTGGGGGGCTCCGTCGGCGATATCACGCGGCTTCACCTCGGAGTCATGGGCAGGTTGAGCCTGGGCAACGTGCCGTTATCGGAACTGGCAAGGACATCCCTCGTTCACAAACCACAGATGACTAGAATCATAGATCAGCTCGAAAGATCGGGATTTGTTGAGAGAATTGCTGACCCATCGGACCGAAGGGTAACCAACATCGCATTGACCGCTTCAGGAAGAGTCATGCTTGCTAACCTGAAGCTCAAAGTGACAGAAAACGTCAAGAAGGCTCTAGCTACTCTAAGCCCAGAAGAACTGGTGCAGATGTCTGAGGCCCTTGAGACTCTGGAGAGAATAATCGGCAAGCTCTAAGGCCTTGCCTCTCTACTGAAATCGCGCCTCTCTGCGATCTGAAGATTAATTTGAAGGGTAATTCACGAGATGCGAAAACTAGTCAAGTTTCTCAAACCGTACGGCTGGCCAATTCTACTCATTTTTGGTCTGCTTTTTGGGCAAGCCATGAGCGACCTTGCTCTTCCAGGCCTGATGGCCAACATCGTAAACACGGGCGTCCAGCAAGGTGGGATCGAGAATTCGGCTTTCAAGGCCATCAGGGCCGTCGAATTCGACAAGATAACACTGTTCATGACGGATCAGGAGAAAGAACAGGTAACGGCCGACTACGTCAAAATCGATCGGCAGACCCTATCTGACGCCCAGTACAACGGCTATGTCGAAGAATATCCGCAGTTGGCGGATCAACCCCTTTACATTCTGAACACCAGCGACAAGCAACAGATAAAAGAACTCGATCAAACCCTTACTCGGTATCTGCCCGTAGTTGCGTTCATTGAAAGTGCTGGGCTCTCGTCTCTTCCCAATGCTCCCGTTCTGCCCCCAGGGACCGACCCCTTCACATTCATCAGTCAACTGCCTGCAGACAAGATCCAGAGTTTGAAAGCAACCGTACTTGCGTCGACTGAAGCTGTCCCCCAGGATACCCTCAAAGCCTACTCAGCCGCTTACATTCTGACCGAATACAAGGCGATCGGAATGAACGTCAGCCAAATTCAGGTCTCATTCATGATCAGGATCGGACTGCTGATGTTGCTCCTTGCTTTTGCCAGTGCAGTCGCATCTGTGGCGGTCGGATTCCTTTCGGCATGGATCGCCGCCCGTCTCGGACGAGACCTCAGACGCCGTCTGTTCGTGCGCGTTGAGGATTTTTCGAACGCTGAGATCGATCGATTCTCCACTGCTTCCCTCATAACACGTTCCACCAACGATATTACGCAGATACAGATGCTGATGGTGATGATGTTCAGGTTCGTGTTCTACGCCCCCATACTGGCCACCGGCGGAATAATCAAATTGCTCAGCGCTGACCGTTCCATGCTCTGGATTATTGCCGCCGCGGTCGGTGTATTGTTGGGTTTAATGGCAATCGTCTTCTCTATTGCTATACCGAAATTCCAGTCAGTCCAAAAGCTCATCGATAAGCTGAATCTTGTCACCAGGGAGATTATCACGGGCCTCATGGTGGTACGCGCCTTCAACACACAAAAACATGAAGAGGAGAAGTTTGACCACGCTAACAGTCAGCTGACCAGCACGACACTGTTCATCAACCGGGTCGTTGTATTCATGATGCCGGCCATGATGCTGATCATGAACGGCGTCATGTTGATGATCATATGGATAGGGGGCCACCAGGTCAACGCCGGCACCACCAAGGTTGGCGACCTGATCGCATTCATGCAATACGCTATGCAGATCATCTTTTCGTTCCTCATGATCTCCATAGTGTTTGTAATGCTTCCTCGAGCGAGCGTTTCGGCCGAACGCGTGAGCGAGGTTCTCGAAACAGTACCCACCATCAAAGATCCCTCAGAACCAGCGCAGTTCAACGGTAGTCTCCGTGGGGTGGTCGAGTTCAAAAACGTCTCGTTTCGTTACCCGGGAGCCGAGGACGACGTCGTAAAGAACGTCACGCTCACGGCGCGTCCGGGAGAGACGACGGCTTTCATAGGAAGTACCGGAAGCGGAAAATCCACTCTAGTAAACCTTATACCTCGTTTCTATGATGCGTCACGGGGCGAAGTACTCGTCGATGGCATGAACGTTAAAGACGTCCGCCAGCACGATCTTCGAGACAAGATAGGATACGTATCGCAAAAGGCGGTGCTGTTTTCGGGGTCCATCGGGAGCAATATCAAGTACGGCAACGACTCGGCCAGCGCTGACGACATTGCTAAATACGCAACCATTGCTCAGGCAGACGATTTCATTTCCTCCAGTGAAAAGCAATTTGAAACCCAGGTCAGCCAGGGCGGCACGAATCTATCCGGAGGACAGAAGCAGCGTCTCTCAATCGCTCGCGCCTTGGCTAAGAGGCCCGAGATATACATCTTCGACGATTCGCTTTCGGCACTGGACTTCCAGACCGACGCGGCACTAAGAAGAGCCCTCAAGAAAGAGACTGCTGACGCGACAGTCCTTATCGTGACCCAACGCGTCAGCACCGTCATGGCCGCCGAGCAGATCGTCGTTTTGGATAACGGTTCTGTGGCCGATGTCGGAACTCACAAACACCTTATGGAGAATTGCAGCGTCTATCGCGAAATTGCGCTGTCCCAACTCTCTAGGGAGGAGCTAGCCTCATGATGCCAGGAAATGGACGGCAGCAATCTGGAATGCGACCAGGTCAGGGTCCCATGGGTGGACGAGGCCCGATGGGGGGTGGAGGCCCAATGGGGGGCGGACCTGCCCACGCCGGGATGATGGCCTTCGGCAAACCCAAGAGCTTCAAGAAGACAGCTATCACCTTCCTCAAATACCTGAAACCATATCGAGTCTCTTTGCTATTGGTGCTTATCTTCTCAATCGCAAGCACGGTCTTCACGATAGTAGGCCCCAGACTGCTCGGTAACGCCACTACCAAGCTATTTGAAGGCGCTGTGGCCAAGGCCATGCGAGTACCAGGCGCCTCAATCGATTTCACTTACATCGGCCGGATTGTCGTCATTTTGATTGGCCTATACCTTCTTAGCGCCCTCTTCAACTACGTCCAGGGCTATGTCATGTCGGGCATTGCCATGAAGGTAACCTACAAATTCAGGCGCAACATATCCGAAAAAATCAAGCGGATGCCGCTCAAATACTTTGACGACCAGAGCCACGGCGACCTCCTTAGCCGCGTAACCAACGACGTTGACACCGTCAGCACGACACTGACGCAGAACCTTTCGCAGGTTGTGACCTCCGTAACCACGATAGTAGGCGTGCTCATCATGATGCTTACGATAAGCTGGTTGATGACACTGGTTGCCCTGTTGATCTTGCCCCTGTCGTTCATCCTGGTAAGACTCATCGTCAAATCATCCCAGCGCCATTTCATCAGACAGCAATCGTACCTTGGTAGAGTTGATGGCCATGTCGAAGAGATGTTTAGCGGCCACAGTGTAATCAAGGCCTATAACGGTGAAGCGAGATCAGTCCAACAATTCGACAAGCTGAACCACCAGCTCTACGGGGCGAATTTGAGGGCGCAATTTCTGTCGGGCCTGATGATGCCGATGATGACCTTCGTGGGCAACCTCTCGTATGTCGGCGTCAGCATCCTTGGCGGCTACCTTGCGGCTACCGGACGCATCGGCGTGGGCGATATTCTGGCCTTCATTCAGTACATAAGGTCTTTCATGATGCCCATCACACAGACCGCCAACATAGCCAATGTGCTCCAGTCAACCGCAGCCGCGGCAGAGCGCGTGTTCGAGTTCCTCGACGAGGGTGAAGAAACACCCGATCCGCCTAACCCTGTCAAGCTGCCAAAATTGGTGGGCGATGTCTCCTTTACCCATGTTCGGTTCGGCTACATTCCGGACAAGGTTGTCATCAAAGACTTCTCCGCTGATATCAGGCCAGGGCAGAAGGTCGCTATCGTGGGTCCCACAGGCGCGGGCAAAACGACGATCGTCAAGTTACTCATGCGTTTCTACGATGTCGATTCGGGCAAAATCACCGTGGACGACGTAGACATCAGGGATTTTTCCAGGTCCGATCTTCGCTCTATGTTTGGCATGGTGTTGCAGGATGCGTGGCTTTTCAACGGCACAATAAGAGAGAACATCCGCTATGGCAACCTCAACGCAACTGACGAACAGGTCGTAGCTGCTGCCAAGATGGCACATGTCGACCATTTCGTCCACACTCTCCCTCAAGGCTATGACCTGGAAATCAACGAGGAGTCGAGCAACATATCTCAAGGCCAGAAACAGCTACTGACTATTGCCCGGGCCTTCCTTGCCGACCCGAAAATTTTGATCCTGGACGAGGCGACAAGCTCCGTGGACACAAGGACCGAGGTTCTGGTCCAGCACGCCATGCAGGACCTGATGAAAGGCCGCACCAGCTTCGTCATCGCCCATCGTCTCTCAACCATACGTGACGCCGATCTAATCCTCGTCATGAAGGATGGAGACATCGTTGAGCAGGGGAATCACGTTCAGCTTCTCGCCGCCAATGGCGTCTATGCTGCGCTCTATCGAAGCCAATTCGAAGGCAGGGTGGAGGAGCAGGTTGTAGTCGCTGCGCCAGCGCGTCAGATGGAGGCGCCGCCGTTCCCCGGTGTGGACAACTTCCGGTCATCAAGACCGAAAGGCAAACAGTTGCCTGGTAAACCTGCCGCCCAGGCGGGTTAGAAATGCAGGATTTCCGGCTGGCCCGGCGAGGATGTTCCTTCTTCCGGCAGCCAGCCGGAACAGCCAAGCGGCTATCATGACCGGGATTCGTTTCACTGTGTCAAGGACGAACAAGCGTAGGAGGATACCGTTATGCCTGCTAGATCAGTTCTCGGAATCGTGGGAAGCCCCAATAAGAATGGCCGGACCAACGAGCTGGTAAGTGCCGCGTTGACGGGGGCCTCTAAAGCGGGCGCCAGAACCGAGCTGGTACAGATGTCAGACCATGTCCCACTAGGCTGCAAAGACTGCCTTCCCTGGGTTTGTGCCACGAATATGAAGTGCACATATCAAGACGAAGGATTTGAGTTTCTCAGCCAGAAGATAGGCGATTGCGGAGCGATCGTCCTCGGCACGCCTGTCTATTGGGGCGATACCACAGCTATGGTGCGATATCTGATCATCAAGGCTTGCCGCATCTTCGCCCGCTCTGCGAGCCTCAAAGGGCTACCTGCTTTGGGCATCGCCATAGCTGGTGGCAGCGGCAACGGGTTGGTGACAGGCCTCCGGCCGCTCTATCACTTCTTCAGGGTCATGCAGATGCGTCCTCTCATACCATTGCCGGCCACTCGATTCGATTTTGCCGAGACGAAGACACGCGCCGAGGAAACCGGAGAAAGACTTGCACATATGACAGAAGTGCGTGTTCCTTTCGCGACTCCGGAGGAATGCTGGCTGGCGTATGATCGCCTTCCCTACCTCGGAGAGAACCGATCCGCCGAACGACGATTGCTTGCAGCCATCACGACTCAAGCCGTCTCCGATGCGAAGAAGGCGCAGATCGAAGGCGACCTGGCACAAGCCGAAATTCTCGCAGCCTCCGGCCAATCCCTCGAATCAATTAATGAAGTTAGCAGGGTATACAATTCCTGCATCAAAGCCATCGGACAATAGCCTCGTTTTGCAGAGTCCGAGCCAGAACCTCATGGTATAATTGCCGAGATTCATAGAAAGGATGGAGTAAAACGCGTGAGGCTAGAACAGGGCAAGACAGCTGAACAACTTGTGGAAGAAAAAGAACACCGCATCATGGACGCTATCCACCTTAAACGTACGGATAGAGTACCCATCATTTGCGGTATGGGTTACTTTCCCGCGAAATACGCTGGCATCCCGTCATCAGCTGCATACTACGACTTCAACTCTTGGTACAACGCTTACAAGAAAACCCTGCGTGATTTCCACGCCGATCTTGTCTTCCCTCAACCCTTCACTCCCGGCAAGGCCCTCGAAATCCTCGACCCCAAACAGACCAGGTGGCCGGGGCACGGAGTGGACCCTTACAAGGGACATCAGGCCATCGAGGTCGAGACCATGAAGGCCGAAGAGTATGCCGCGTACCTTTCCGATCCTGCTGACTATATGTTCCGCGTGCACCTCTCACGTGCGAGCGACAATCTCGCTGGCCTGGCTACGCTACCAAAGCTAACCAGCATGTCGGGGTCTGGCGGGGCTCAGGCGTTAGCGATGGCTTTCACTTCTCCCCAGATGGCCCATACCATCGAGACTCTCCAAAAAGTAGGTCGCGAGCTGCGCCGTTGGCAGCAGAGAACTGCGAAGTTCAATCAGATGATGCTTGACATGGGTTTTCCACAGTACTTTCAAGGCGGGGCACTTCCCCCTTTCGACATCGTTTCCCACTCCATGCGAGGTATGTCAGGAACAATGATGGACATGTTCCGTCAGCCGGACAGACTATTGGAGGCGTGTGAGCTTATTCTCAAGCAGACAATCGAAAGACCTTTGGGCAAACCGAACAAGTTCGGAAACTTGAGAGTGTTCATGACCAATACTAGGGGTTCCGATGATTTCATGTCGAAGAAACAATTCGATACCTTCTACTGGCCGACGATGAAGAAGCTCATTATCGCTCTCATCGAGAAAGGCGGAACACCATGCATGTTCTTCGAAGGCAACTTCACGTCCAGGCTTGAGTACCTTCTGGAATTACCCAAAGGTAAGATGCTGGCGCGACTCGACACGACGGACATACAGAGGGCTAAGGATGTCCTCAAAGGCCACATGTGCATTCAAGGCAACATTCCCTCTTCGCTACTGCAGACCGGAACGGTGGATGACGTCAAGAAATACTGCAGGAACTTGATTGATACAGTGGGCAAAGATGGCGGATTCATTCTTTCTCCTCGCAGTTCCACCGACGAGGTGAAGCCTGAAAACCTGAAAGCCATGATCGACTTTACTCAGGAATACGGAAGATACAATTGACGAATCAGGACAAGGCGTCGAGCCCAGTCCTCATGGTAGCCATGGATTGCATTCCTGAGGAAGAGGACAGCTTCAACCGATGGTACAATTCGGTACACATGCCTTTGACCCTCAGATATGATGGGCTTCTTGGAGCTGTGCGGTTCAGGAAACTGTCGGCTGCCGGGGACCAAGCCGATTACTTGACTGTATTTCGATTCAGAGACCAGGCGGCATTGGATGCATTCTTCACCAGCCCTGAGGTCATTGCCGCCAGGGATGCTATGAAGCGAAGATGGAACGCGTCGGACCCTGTTGAGATTCGATGGCGCGCCCAATACGAAAACATCGGAAGCTGGGAAAAGTAGACCTTCCTAGGAGCAAAGAATGAGTGCCAGAGTAATAAACATAGTGGCTTCAGAGTGCAAGATTGAGGACGACAAGAAGTTCAACGACTGGTATAACGGCGTCCATGTCCCGATGCTTTTCAAATATAAAGGATTACTGAAGGTTATTCGTTACAGACTTCACGGCGGACCTGAAGGACAGGCAAAGTACCTGGCGGTATATGAGTTTAAAGACAAAACAGCCTTTGAAGGATTCCAGGGCAGCCCTGAAATGGCCGCCGCAAGGGAAGAGATGGGAGTGACCTGGAAAGATAAGATGTTCGACATAAAATGGCGGGCCCAGTACGAACCTATTCAGGCTTGGGAGAAGTAATCTCTCGAAATCCCGGATCGTTGCCGGGACTTTGGATTTCTGTGAACCATTCCGCTGGAAGACGATAAGCAATCTGAATCACTGCTTGTCGCTTGTCGTATAGGCAAATTCGCCTCTGGACCCAAAGAGGCGGCCTCTACCGAAACGAGGCCGCCTCTTTTTTCTTCCCTAAACCCCTTGACAAAAGAACATCTGTTTCGTACTATAGTTCTACTATTTGAGAAGCGCCAGATTGAGTATGAAACTGCTATGTCTTTTATTGCCACATTTCCCTTTAAACTGCGAAATCCAAAGAGAAGTCGCTAGGAGAGATAGGCCCGTTATTATCCTCCAGTCGAAAGATGAAGCAAGTTCGCAGAAGACAGTGCTCGACTTCTCTCCAGAGCTTAGACGTCTTCAGCCAGGGGTAACACTACAGTCCGCCATCTCTCTGTATGGTGAAGTCGAACTTGTTCAAGCCGATCTCCCCTATTACTGGAGGATATTTAACGGGATACTTGATCTGCTAGGAGAGAAAAGCCCTCTTATCGAAGGTACCGAATTGGGTTGCATCTACATCGGCCTGGATGGCCTCCACCTCATTTATGAAGACTATGAATCGTTGGTACAGGAAATAACAACAAGCTTTCAGTTCTCAAAGATGGAACAATCCGGGAAAGGCATCACATTTGCACCTTTCTCCCATTCAAAGCCATCTTCTGCATCCAAAGTGAGTGTTTCGAATGCATTCGAACCGGGTATTGGCATCGCCGAAGGTAAATTCATGGCCTACCTCAAGGCGCTTTACTGCCACAACTCTGCGACCAGCCAACCTGGTCGTCGCTTCCAACTATCCACCCCTTGCCTACAGCATGTCCTGACTAAAACAAAGGAGGCAAAGCATTCTGGATCGCGAGATAACGTTGGGATTTCAACGCCATTTGCCGACAGCGACGCTTTTCTTGAAGACCTTTCCTGCGATGTTCTCCCTGTCTCAATCGAAATCAAAGCTAAACTTAAAGCTTTTGGGATACAGACTCTCGGGCAAATCAGAAACCTTCCACCAGGCCCCGTACAAGCTCAATTCGGACCTGAAGGCAGGAGAATATTTGACCTTGCCAGAGGTCTGGACGACACGCCTATTTACCCTCGTTCGATGGAAGAGACCATAGAAGCATCTGTCACACTTTCTTCAGTTACAGTCTCAGTCGAAAACATTCGTGGTGCCTTTGAATCACTTCTCTCAAAAATCTTCAAAGAATTAAACGGCCGAGGTATTCGCAGTCTTACTTTATGGACCCGGGGATGGAACGGGGAATATTGGGAAAGGGTGCTTCAATATAAAGAACCAGCAACTGATGTTAAGACTACCACCCAGAGAATAAAGCTGACTTTGGAGAATTACCCTCAACCCGGCCCGATAGAGCAGGCTGGCCTAAAAATTACACGGCTTGGTTATGGCAGCGGCCGGCAGAGCAGCCTTTTCTCTAATATCAGAGCTAGAGACCACCTCATGGAAGACATAAAGCAACTCGACCTCAGACTGGGTAAACACCAGGTATTTCAAGTGAAGGAAGCAGAACCATGGTCGAGAATCCCGGAACGACGTTACACGCTGACACCATTAAGCTAAATACACCACGTGAGGTTAATGTCAAAGAGGACCTGGCCGGATTCCCGGTTGCCATTTTTTCTAAAGGAAGGAAACTGGTACAAACGGTCGATGATAGTTGGAGAATCGATGATGAGTGGTGGAGGACCGAGCCGATTTCGAGGATTTATTATGCTGTCATTTTGGATACAGGTCAGAGGATAGTTATCTTCAAGGACAATTTCGAGAAGTGCTGGTACAAACAATAACCTCCCAGCGATACGGTCCCCCGGATTGAAACGAATATCGTATTAGAATCAATTCGTTTGTAAAAATTTCCCATTTTGAGCTGCCACTATCTGTAATTCCCATGCGATACGCTGAACTTCATTGCCACAGCTATTATTCTTTCCACGACGGTGCTTCTTCGTTGGAAGAACTCTTAATGCAAGCCAAAAAGCTCGAATACCACGCCGTCGCTCTGACTGACCACAATAACCTTTGCGGAGCCATGCGTTTTGCCCAGCTTGCCCAATCTGTAAAAATACAGGGGATTATCGGCGCCGAGTTGAACCTCTCTCCATGCCTTGAGCATAGCTCTGCGGCGACTCCTCAGGATGGCAAGGCTACGCAGGCCAGTCCCAACCAACACCACCTTACCCTACTGGTCAAAGATGGCGTCGGTTATAAAAACTTGTGCCGTTTGATCACCGCCGCCCACAATTCAGGGGAACGTGAGAATCCCGAATTGCCCTCCACTCCTTTAGCCAAACATGCTTCTGGGCTAGTCGTTTTGTCAGGATGTCCACAAGGGCAATTATCCCGCATGATAACTCAATCGCGCTTCTCTGAAGCTCAGACTCTGGTGAAACAGTATCTGGAATGGTTCGGCAAGGATAACTTTTTCATTGAACTTCAGCATAACCTGGCTTTCGGGGATACCGAACGCAACAAAAAGCTATCTATCCTGGCTAAAGAGATGGGTGTAGGAATCGTTGCTACCGGTAATGTCCACTATCATACCCGGGAAAGACATCAACTCCAGGATTGTTTGGTCGCCATAAGAAGCTGCAAGAGCCTGGAGGAAACCCATAGTCAAAGGAGGCCGAACTCAGAATTCTACCTCCGCTCTAAACAAGAATTAGAGAATGCATTCCGTAATTACCCTGAGGCATTAACCAATACCACCAGGATTGCCGAACGTTGCACTATGGACTTGTCCAGAGATCTCAACTATGTCTTCCCTGACTACCCGGCACCTGAAGGATTTACACCTGAAAGTTACCTCGAACAACTATGTCACGAGGCTGCTATCAGACGCTATGGGTCCATCAACCCGGAGGTCAGCCAGAGGCTAGATGAAGAATTTCGTCTTATCCGCAAGTACAAACTGGCGGGTTTCCTTCTTATGTACCATGAGGTAATCAAACTCGGGCGGGAAGCGATGATCGAACAGGGGTTGAGCGATCCATCTTTAACCGTCGAGGAAAATCCACCGGGGAGAGGGAGGGGCTCTTCCGTGGCATTGCTTATAGGATACCTTATTGGCCTTTCTCACATTGACCCATTGAAATACAAGCTGTCTCTAGAAAGATTCCTCCCCGACGATACGATGACTACTGTTCCAGATATTGACCTCGATTTCCCCAGAAGCATCAGGGAGGATCTCATTCTCAGGACTCACCAGAAATGGGGATGGCACCATGCCGCACTCACAGGCACCATCGCTACTTATCAGATTAAGGGCGCAGTTAGAGACCTGGGCAAGGCTCTGGGATTGCCATTGGCAGAAGTCGACCGTCTAGCCAAATTCAGCGACTACGGAAGTGCTAGAAAACTAGAAGCCCAGATGAAAAAATCACCCCACTTAAAGGACAAAATAGATGCTCCGGTTTGGAGTGATCTCATCAGGCTATCTTGCGAGTTGGATGGCTTTCCTAAATACGCCGGCCAACACCCTGGGGGTATGATTCTATCCTCGTCACCTCTAACTGAGATTGTGCCCGTTCAAAGAGGGGCTATTGAAGGTCGATACGTTTGCCAGTGGGACAAAGACAGCATCGATGACGCCGGCTTTGTGAAAATAGACTTTCTTGCCCTCGGTGCCCTATCCCAGCTTCAGGAAGCAATTGAGCTTATAAAACAGCGGACAGGGTATCGAATCGACATGTCAAGGATTGATTTTGAGGACCAGCTTGTCTACGACATGCTCTGCAAGGGAGATACTATTGGTATCTTCCAGGTAGAATCGGCTGCCCAGCTGCAGACAATTACTCGCCTCAAACCTAGAAACCTTGTTGATATGGCACATGAAGTGGGAGCGGTAAGACCCGGGGTGGGAGTGAATCATGGCGTGCATGAATACCTGGCCCGTCGTAGCGGCTACAAGCCAATAGCCTACGACCATCCCCTGGAGAAGAGGGCATTGGAACGAACACTAGGAGTTGTCCTCTTCCAGGACCAGGTAAACCAGCTTGCTATCGACGTTGCAGGCTTTCCTCCCGGCAAGGCAGACCGGCTACGCCGCGCCTTCGGCCGTAAGCACAACGAAGATCTTATCAAGGATTTCCATCAACAGTTTCTCGAAGGAGCAAAGGCCAGAGGAGTTGGAGTGTCGGCCGCCGAGACTATCTTTAAGAAATTCAATGGCCTTTATATGTTCCCCGAATCTCATGCCTTCGCATTCGGCGTGACAGCCTATCAGGCATCATGGCTAAAACATTACTATCCACTCGAGTTTTTCGTCGCAATTTTCAACCAACAACCAATGGGATTCTATAGCCTCGAAACCCTGAAAGAAGACGCACGCAGACATGGCATAAAGGTATTGAACCCGGACATCAATAAAAGCCAGGCAAAGTGCATTATCGAGCGAACGGTCATCGATAGGCAGACTGGCGCTGGCAAACCAGCGATTGGTCATAACTGGTCTAAAAATATGATGACCGGAGCAATCTGTTCGGAGTATGTTCCAGTCCAGTCATCAAATAGTTTACATAACTATTCGCTAGAAACCTATGTCAACGTCGTCGAAAATCGATTCCGGAATGTATTTGCAGAGCACAAGCCAGTAGGCACTGTCGTTCCCTATTCTCAAAATCTTTACCAAAAAGAGCCGGTTGCCTTGTTAAGCGGTCCGCCATCTATGTCTACGGTTCAGGCTAGGGCTAGATCTGTTAAAGAAGGGAACAGTCCCCAAACTCTCAATCAAATCCATGGCTATAACCAGGTTCCTGCATTTAGTATGGGCGACGCAGATAGAGAAGTAGACAATGAAGTTGAACAGACCTACTCCATTCGCCTTGGCTTTCTCAATGTGATGGGCTTGGGAAAGGCCGCCGCTCAGGCAATCGAAGAAGGAAGAGCTAAGGAAGGCCCTTTTCTGAATATCGGTTGTTTTCTTGAGCGGACTGGAGTTCTCGAAGGGGTAGCTTTAAATCTTGCCAGTGCCGGTGCATTTGACAGACTTCAACCAAATCGAAGGAAAGTAAAGTGGGAGATAGGTCTTAGATACCGGCCCATAAACTCTCAGCTTCTACTTCCTCTACCTGTAAAGCAGGATATGGTAGAACTTGAGGCACCCAGTAAATGGGAAAGTATGAATGACGAGTATACAGTACTCAACCTTTTCCCCTCAGGTCACATCATGGCAATGCTTCGCCCGCGCTTCAAAACTACGGTGAGCTCAAGCAAAGATATTGAACATTTACGTGATGGGACGGAGATAATAACAGCAGGCCTGGTTATACGTCGTCAGAGGCCTCTGGGTAAGGCTGTATTCATCACCCTGGAGGATGAGTTCGGCCATATTCCGTGTATGGTCTTCCCTAAAGTCTACGATCGAAACGAAGTCAGATTTAAGTCTCCCTTTCTTGTCATCAAAGGAATGGTTTCTCGACGCGAAGGGACATTTAACGTTGTCATAACCTCGGTACAAGCCTTTGATGCGCTCGAAAAAGTACCTCATTCCAAGGATTGGCGATGAATTGGGTTTTGACGACCCGATCAACTATAATGGGTAAATCCTACAAGCTAGCATCGCCTTAACAGAGAAATCCTACCGTCAACTCCCGGCTTACACTCTTCGACTCGCCTGGAAGGAGCTAATGCATGGCCAAGATCTTTGAGGATATCTCTCGGACTTTCGACGAGTACCTCCTCATTCCTAACCTGACCACCAAGCATTGCACCCCTAACCTCATCGATCTCTCCACTACCATAACCAAGTACAAACAGGGCGAGAGTGAGCCCCTCAGAATCAATATCCCCATGGTTTCTGCCGCTATGCAGGCTGTATCCAATCACACTTTGGCAATCGAGTTAGCCAGGTGCGGAGGCCTCTCCTTCGTCTTTGGCTCCCAGTCTACAGAAAGTCAGGCAGACATGATAAGAAGGGTCAAGGCGTTCAAGGCAGGCTTTGTGACCAGCGACTCCAATCTTAAACCTGACGATACCCTCGAGGACCTTCTTCAACTCAAAGAGAAGACCGGCCATTCCACCATGCCTGTGACAAAGAACGGCGATCCAAACGGGAAGCTCTTGGGAATCATCACCTCCAAAGACTACCGGATCACACGTGACCCTCCTACCAAAAAGGCCGAGGAGTTTATGACTCCTTTCAGCAGGTTGGTATATGGCAAGATCGGCATCACTCTGACCGAAGCGAACGACCTTCTCTGGAAGCACAAGATCGATTGCCTTCCCATCATCGACGAAAAAGGAAACTTGGCTTACCTTGTCTTCCGCAAGGACTACACCGAGCACAAGGAAAACGAGAATGAGCTTCTCGATTCTGAAAAAAGGCTCGTGGTCGGCGCTGCCATAAATACCAGGGACTTCGAGACCAGGGTTCCGGCCCTCGTGGAGGCTGGAGCCGACGTTCTCTGCATCGACTCGTCTCATGGTTATACCGAATGGCAGAGCGACGCCCTCACTTTCGTAAAACAGAAATATGGCGATTCAGTGAAACTCGGTGCCGGCAATGTTGTCGATGCCGAGGCTTTTGCTTATCTTGTGAACGCCGGGGCCGATTTCATCAAAGTAGGGATAGGCGGGGGATCTATTTGTATCACACGGGAGCAGCGGGCAATTGGCCGTGGGCAGGCAACGGCTCTCCTTGAAGTCTCGAAGGCTCGTGATGAGTACCTCCGCAATACCGGAGTCTATGTCCCTATATGCTCCGACGGAGGCACAAACCACGACCACCAAATAGCTCTTGCTCTTGCCATGGGAGCCGACTTCATAATGCTCGGCCGCTATTTTGCTAGATTCGACGAAAGCCCTTCAAAGAAGATACTCGAAGGAAACCATTACGTGAAGGAATACTGGGGCGAAGGTACTAACCGGGCTCAGAACTGGCAAAGATATGACCTCGGCGAAGGTAAGAACGCCCTCATCTTCGAGGAAGGCGTGGACGGATACGTCCCCTACGCCGGCAAGTTGAAGGACAATCTTGAGATTACTCTGGCGAAGATCCGGGCAACCCTCAGCGCCTGCGGAGCAGCGACGATCAACGAATTCAGAAATAAGGCACGGCTGACCGTTGTCTCCTCGCGGACCATTGAGGAGGGCGGGGTGCACGATGTCATAGCCAAGGAACGGTCTGTGGACCGCTAAGGCGAGGTATACCCGCCGGCTCGGCCGGTGCTAGAATAGGCGCGAAATCCCAGGGACTTTCAAGATCCAGGTAGTCCATGTCGTCCAAGAAGACAAACCATCTCGAGGACACTGACATCAGTCTCGGCAACCCTCAACTGAAGGAACTGTTGCTGAGACGGGCGCGAGAAAGAAGCTCAGCACTCAGGTGGAACGGATATTCCTTGGTCGTCGCCTATTCGGTTCTGGCTGTGACCATGCTCCTTGAACTGAGACGGTTCAGCTCCTTTGTGGTGACCGGGGTCGCTGTAGTGGGGTTGGGGACGATTCTGGTGCTCGGTCGGATTCAGGCCAGAAAGGCAGAGGCTCAATCTCTCCGGGATGAGCTCCGTATCTACGGCGAACTGCTCGCAAGACGAAACAGCAATTCGGATTCCCCGGCGGAGACTAAAGAGCCGGCGGTTCAGTGCCCATTGACTGATCGCGAATTGCAGGTATTGTCGCTGATCGCCCAAGGCAGGGCCAATAAGGAGATCGCTGTGGAACTTGAGATCAGCGATCAGACAGTGAAGAATCACATCAGCCATATATTCAGCAAACTTGCCGTAAACGACCGTACGTCGGCTGTTCTCTGGGCAATCGGGAAGGGTTGGATAAAGGGCAGACCGAATGCTCAGCAAGCTGAAATATTGACACGGCCGTCAAAGTTGGTTTAGAATCTCGGCAATAGAATAGTAAAGGCTAGGAACGAGACTAGTAGGCATCCAGCGGGGCTCAGAGAGCCGGGGTAGGTGTGAGCCGGCGCTAGCGCAGAGGGCTGAATGGACTCGGGAGCTTCAAACCGAAATCCTCACGTGGATAAGTAGGTTCTGACGGAAGGGGCACCGTTACCAAAGCCCAGGGTATCATCTCCCGACAAAGGAGACCGTACCTGGAACAGAGGTCCTGGTTTTTCCAGGATAGAATTAGGGTGGCACCGCGAAGGAAACCCCTCGCCCCTATGGCGAGGGGTTTATTTTTTCGCAGGGGGCCGCCTATGTATCCTACACTGGAAGAAGTCAAGAGGCTCGCACGAAGCTCCAACCTCGTTCCCGTCTATCGGGAGATAGTCGCTGACCTCGAGACCCCTGTCTCGGCATACCTCAAGATTCGCAGGGGAGGCTACTCATTCCTGCTTGAAAGCGTCGAGGGCGGCGATCGAATCGGACGGTACAGCTTCATCGGCACTGAGCCCTATCGCACCATCTGTGTCGAATTGACTCCCAATTCCGATCCTTTGGCCGCAGTCCAGAATGAGATCAAGCGCTACGCGACCGCAACGATCCCCGGACTGCCCAAGTTCACCGGGGGAGCTGTTGGCTACGTTGGCTACGAGGCGGTAACTCGCTTCGAAGAATTGCCATCCCCTGATTCGGATGGGCTCGGATTGCCCATCGCCTCGTTCATGCTTTCGGACTCACTGTTGGTCTTCGACCATGTCACACACAAGATCAAGGTTGTTGCCCATGTGCACACGGAAGAAGACATCGAGGCTTCTTACAGGCTCGCCGCAGGCAAGATCGACGAAATAGTGGCCAGGCTGAGAGGCCCCCTGCCTTCTGGTGAAGTCGGGGTCGCAGCCGGGTCCACACTGGACCAGTCATCGAATTTCTCGAAGTCCGCCTTCGAACAAGCGGTGAACAAGATAAGATCGTACATCACCGCCGGAGAAGCTATTCAGGTTGTTCTCTCACAGCGGATCACCAGGCCAACTTCAGCACGCCCATTCGAGATCTATCGTGCTCTGCGGACTATCAATCCGTCTCCCTACATGTTCTTTCTTGATTTCGATGGATTCCAGCTCATCGGAGCCTCTCCGGAGATACTGGTCAGGGTTGACGACGACATGGTGATCACCCGGCCGCTGGCGGGCACGCGACCACGCGGAAAGAGTCCAGAAGAAGACATCCTGCTGGAGAAGGAGCTGAGGAACGATGAGAAAGAGCGAGCCGAACACATTATGCTGGTGGATCTGGGCCGCAACGACATCGGACGGGTTAGTGAGCCCGGCACTGTCGAAGTCAGCGAACTGATGGACGTTGAGCGTTACTCCCACGTCATGCACCTGGTCACGCACGTGCAGGGAAAGTTGCGGCCGGATATGGACGCCTTCGACGCCCTTCGGGCCTGTTTCCCGGCGGGCACCGTGTCCGGCGCACCCAAGATCCGGGCGATGGAGATAATCGCCGAACTCGAGCCGGAGAAGAGAGGAGCATACGCCGGCGCCGCGGGATACTTCTCTTTCTCAGGCAATATGGATATGGCGATTGCCATCAGGACGATCGTCGTCAAGGACAAAGTCGCATACCTTCAGGCGGGGGGAGGCATCGTCTACGACAGCGTCCCTGAGCGCGAATACGAGGAGAGCCTGAACAAAGCCCAGGCCACGCTCAAGGCCATTGAACAGGCAGAAGCAGAAACCCGGGACGACGTGAACGAAGGAGGCTTTTATGCTAGTGCTAATCGACAACTATGACAGTTTCACCTACAACCTCTACCAGTATTTGTGCGAGCTTGGGGAAGAAGTCAGCGTCGTCCGAAACAACAAGGCGACGTTGGATGACATAGAGCGATTGAAGCCGGATCGTATCATAGTGTCTCCCGGTCCTTCGACCCCCGAGCAGGCTGGCATTTCAAACGACGTCATCAGACATTTCGGCAGCCGAAAGCCTTTGCTCGGGGTTTGCCTCGGCCATCAGTGTATCGGCTACACCTACGGCGCGACAGTCGCCTCGGCACAAAAAATAATGCACGGAAAATCGTCTCAGATTCACCATTCTGGGTCGGGGGTGTTCGCCAGCATGCCCAATCCGTTTTCGGCGATCAGGTACCATTCGCTGGCAATAAAAAGAGAAACCTTGCCCGAATGCCTTGAGATTACCGCCTGGACGGACGATGGAGAAATCATGGGCGTTCGTCATAAGACCAATCCTGTAGAAGGAGTACAGTTCCACCCCGAGTCGTTCATGACCGAGAACGGAAAGACGATTCTGGCAAATTTCCTCAAGAACTAAGTTGACATAACATGGAGCGTCACATGATTAGAGAGGCAATTCAGAAGTTGGTGGACGGCAAATCGCTTACCTTGGAAGAGGCATCAACCGTGATGGAAGAAATAATGGACGGACAGGTCGCACCATCGCAGTTCGGCTCTTTCGTCACGGCATTGAGGATGAAGGGCGAAACGGTAGAGGAGATAGCCGGACTGGCCCGTGTCATGAGAGCCCGGGCTCTTCACGTGAAGGGAACCGACCAGATCGTAGATACGTGCGGGACCGGTGGCGACGGAGCCGGCACTTTTAACGTATCCACAACGGCGGCATTCATAGCCGCAGGGGCGGGCGTCAAAGTGGCTAAGCACGGCAATCGCGCTATGAGCAGTAAATCAGGAAGTGCAGATGTGCTCGAAGCCTTGGGAGTCAAAATCGAGCTCAAACCTGACCAGGTGCAGAGATGCCTTGAGGATGTCGGCATCGGCTTCATGTTCGCCCCGGCGTTTCATCCTTCGATGAGATACGCAACCGGGCCACGCCGCGAGATCGGGATTCGAACCGTCTTCAATATCTTAGGCCCGCTGACCAATCCCGCCGGCGCCAATAAGCAGGTTATCGGCGTGCCCACTGAGGAGGTGGGCCACAAAATGGCAAGGGCACTGGCCTTGCTGGGCAGCCCGCATTCGTTAATTGTGCATGGAATCGGAGGCATCGACGAACTCAGCATAAGCGGGAAGTCTCGAGTCTGGGAACTCTCGGAAGACCGCATCGTGGACTACTATGTGTCCCCCGAAGATATGGGCTTCAGGCCCGCAAACACCAACGAAGTCAAGGGAGGAACTGCCCAGGAGAACGCAGCTGTTCTGAGGAAGGTCCTTGAGGGAGAGAAAGGACCTCGCCGGGAAATGTCTATCATGAACGCCGCCGCCGCCATTATGGTGGCGAAGAACAGGCATGTGAACGACGGAGCACATGGAATTCAGGCATTGAACGAGTGCGCAAGGGAAGCTGAGTCGGCGATAGACTCGGGAAACGCGTCGGCGAAACTCGCACAGCTTGTCAGCCTGTCCAAGGGTTTCATCGAGTAATCAAGGCACAGTTCAAGAAGACCGGCGGTTCCGGGGGAAGAATGATCCTCGACGAAATAGTGGCCAATAAAAGAATCGAACTGAAGGAAACCAGGTGCAGCATACCCATGGCGACCATCAGAGACATGGCAATTGGGTCTAGAGCAGCTAAGGACTTCGCCGCGTCCTTGCGAAGCGACTCGATCAGGATTATCGCTGAGATAAAAAAGGCTTCACCGTCCAAAGGGACAATTGCAGTCGAGTTCGACCCGTGCGCCGTAGCCCGCATCTACGCCAGGGCCGGAGCTGCGGCGATCTCGGTGCTGACCGAGTCGAAATACTTCCTGGGCAGCCTCGACGTACTCGACAAAGTCGGGATGGCTCTCGGCGATACCAGGCCTCCGCTGCTACGCAAAGACTTCATCTTTGATGCCTACCAGGTCTATGAGGCGCGCGCACATGGCGCCGACGCGATTCTGCTTATAGTGGCCATATTGGAACCGGATCAGCTTGCTGAGTTGCAGCGGCTGGCGCGCCGCCTCGGGATGGAATGCCTCGTTGAAGTCCACAATGAGGCCGAGCTTGAGATCGCGCTTGGTTGTGATGCCAGGGTTGTCGGAATAAACAATCGCGATTTGAAGACGTTCGCCGTTGATCTCACGACTACCGCAAGACTCAAGCCCCACATTCCGAGCGACAGAATTGTGGTGAGCGAGAGCGGCATCAAGACTCGCGATGACGTGAAGAAGCTGCGATCTTGTGGTGTTGACGCAGTCCTGATAGGCGAGGCACTGATTTCCTCTCCGGATATTTCGACGAAAATGAGAGAACTCCTTTGACCAGGATCAAGATTTGCGGCCTGTTGGAGGCCAGTCACGCCATCGCCGCTGCTAAGGCCGGAGCTGACTTCATTGGTTTTGTCTTTGCACCCAGCAGGCGCAGGATTGAACCCACCGTCGCCGCGGAGATCATCCGTGCCATCTCGACCCTCAAGACCAGGCCCCTTTCTATCGGCGTTTTTGCCAACATGCCATCTCGCGAAGTCAACATGACGGCTAACGCCTGCGGGCTTGACAGAGTTCAACTTAGTGGCGGCGAGGACCTGGAATACTGCAGAGAAATCGAGAGGCCAATAACCAAAGTCTTCCACGTTCGGGAAACTACTGGAGTTGACCAAGTAACCAGGGGCATCGAAGACGCCATGCAGGCGCTCAGAGGCCAAGATATCATCTTCATGCTGGACACGGGGGCAGAAAACGCCTCCGGTGGCACCGGGAAGACCTTTGACTGGGCAATTGCCCGGGCGGTTTCGAATCGATATCCGATCATTGCCGCCGGTGGCCTTACTCCGGAGAACGTGGGAGTACTTATCAACAAGTCTCGGCCTTGGGGAGTCGACGTGTCGAGCGGCGTAGAATCGGCTGGCGTGAAGGACGCTTCGAAGATTCGTCTGTTCATCGAAGCCGTGCGAAAGGCCGATAGGCTGTGCGCTGATCTCGTGGCGGACAACAAAATTCAGGACTGAAGATCCATAGGGAGAACGTCTTTGTTACCAGACAGCCGAGGATATTTTGGGGATTATGGGGGCAGATTTGTCCCAGAGACTCTTGTTCCGGTACTCGAAGAAATTACCGACGCCTATCGCAAGGCCCAACAGGACGATCGATTCTGGGACGAACTGGCAGATCTCTCAAGTGATTACTGTGGGAGGCCCACGGCGCTATACCATGCATCACGACTCTCGGAGCGCTGTGGCGGGGCACAGATATACCTCAAGCGAGAGGACCTTGCGCATACAGGAGCGCACAAGATCAACAACGCTCTCGGGCAGGGTCTTCTGGCAAAAAGACTCGGCAAAGACAGGATCATCGCCGAGACGGGGGCTGGCCAGCACGGGGTGGCTACAGCAGCTGTCTGCGCCATGTTGGGGGTGAAGGGTATTGTCTACATGGGAGAAGAAGACATTCAAAGGCAGTCCCTCAACGTCTTCAGAATGAAGCTGATGGGCGCCGAAGTGCGCCCTGTGTCAAGCGGCAGCCGCACTCTCAAGGATGCCATCAACGAGGCAATACGTGATTGGGTGACCAATGCGCGAGACACGTACTACCTTCTTGGCTCCGTCGTGGGTCCACACCCCTACCCGATGATGGTACGCGATTTTCAGTCAGTCATAGGAAAAGAGTCCCGCGAGCAGATGTTGAAACAGACCGGCCGACTCCCCGACCACATCATCGCCTGCGTGGGAGGAGGGAGCAATTCGATCGGCATTTTCTATCCCTTCCTGAACGATAGTAGCATCAAACTCATCGGCGTCGAGGCCGGGGGAAAGGGAATTTCAACCGGACAACACGCTGCCACACTCAGTGCAGGAAGACCGGGTATGCTGCACGGAGCCAAGTCCTACGTGCTGCAGGACGGTGGCGGCCAGATACTTGAGACCCACAGCATCTCCGCCGGGCTGGACTATCCCGGAGTCGGTCCCGAACACAGCTTCCTCAAGGACAGCGGCAGGGCGACTTACGTGGCGGTAGATGATGCCGAGGCTCTGGAGGCTTTCCAGTTGCTCTGCCGCCTCGAAGGAATCACTCCAGCGCTGGAGTCGGCGCACGCTATCGCCTACGCCACGAAGCTGGCCTCGAAACTTGGCAGGGATCAACTCATCTTGGTGAACCTCTCGGGTAGGGGAGACAAGGATATGGGCATTGTGGCAAAGGCACTGGGTGTCAAACTATGAGCCGAATCTCGAATGCGTTCGCCAAAGGCAGAAAAGCCTTAATAGCCTATGTGACCACCGGTTACCCTTCTCTCGAGGCAACGGTCGAGGTCGTGCCGATGCTTGCCAGGTTGGGCTGCGATATCGTGGAGCTTGGTATCCCTTTCTCCGACCCCTTGGCGGATGGAGCCACCATCCAGGAAGCGAGCCTTAAAGCTTTACATAACGGAGCCACTGCCGATGCCTGTCTATCGGCAGCAGCCAAGATTCGACGTGTGACCGATGTCCCTCTCGTGTTCATGAGTTACTTCAACCCAATTCTGGCATCGGGTCTCTCCAGCTTCGTAGAACGGTCCTCTCAATCGGGATTGGACGGCCTGATCGTTCCAGACCTGCCTCCCGAAGAGGGAGGCGAACTCGAGTCTTTGGCTCGACCGAAGGGGATTGACCTCATCTACTTACTCGCCCCCACCAGCACAGAAGTACGGATTCGGGTCGTTGCCAGCCACTCCAGAGGCTTCATCTATCTGGTTTCAGTCGCAGGCGTGACAGGAGCGAGGACGTCTCTGCCTCCCGACCTGGAAGTCTTCGTGAAGCGTGTTCGAGTTGCCGCCAAACAACCGCTGTGCGTAGGCTTCGGAATCTCAACCCCTCCCCAGGCTAGGGAGGTTGCGCGATATGCTGACGGAGTGATCGTTGGAAGCAGACTCGTTCGCGCGATGGAAAGCCCCGACTGGAGAATAGAGGTCGAGAAGCTCATAACCGGTTTCCGGCTAGCCTTGGACGCTCCGCCCTCCGGATGATTAGGAAGGCACCAATTCTCTAAGGGCGTCCTGGTAGACTCTGAGTGCGGACCCGCTGTAGAGAACGAAGGTGACTGCCTCGACGGTTCCCGGGCCGCCCTTGATGAACTGGATCACGGCCCGCAGAGCCACCTTCGCCGCCTGTTCGATGGGGTAGCCGTAGGCCCCAGTGCTTATGGATGGAAAGGAAATCGTCCTGACTCTGTTTTCAACGGCCAGTTTCAGGCTTTCGGCGTAGGCATTTGCGAGCAGACCTGCCTCGTTGTGAATCCCGCCGCTCCACACCGGCCCCACCGTATGAATCACGAACTTGGCCTTCAGCCGGCCTCCACCGGTGATTACAGCCTTGCCTGTGGGAAGCCTTCCGCGGGCCGCAACAATCTTCTTGCACTCCTCGAGGATTTCGGGGCCCCCAGCCCTGTGGATCGCCCCATCCACCCCTCCACCCCCCATCAAACTCGAGTTGGCGGCATTCACGATCGCATCAGTCTCCTGGACCGTAATGTCGCCTTCAATCAACCGCAACTCAATTCCGTCGATTATCCGCAGCATTCCCTTGCCTCTTTCTAGGATGGTTTGAGTCCCAGGATACAAGATATCCCCATTGGAACAACCCGACGAAGATACTAGCCCTATAGCAGATCATAAGCAAAGGGCTGATTACTTGACAGGCAACATCACGTCAAGTATAGTCCTGACGTCAAGTTTGAGAGGGAGCAAGCAATGTCCAGACAAGGCAATATTGACAAGCAATCAGCTCTGCAAATGATGCAGCAAGGGGCGAAAGACACCGAGATCGCTGCCCGATTCGGCACGTCCAGACAAGCTGCAAACTTGCTCCGCAAGTACTTTGTCAAGGATGGCAAACTTGACAAGTGTGAATCCGTCAAGCAACCTGTAAAACAAGTGCCAACTGTCAGCGCCGAGGGCCAACTGAGCAACGAAACAACCACCGAGGCTGCAACCGCAAGTGCCCACCTGTCCCCGACCTTCGACCAGATCGGCAACTGGCTAATCCAGCTGGTTAAGGAAGCAGGGGAAGTTCGAGACCTCCGAGACGAGCTAGTGAAGCTCAAGGCAGCGAACGCCTCCCTGAAGAACGAGGCATCAAGACTGAGCGAGGAACTGAAGAAGTCTCGCGAGGCACTCGCCAGGTTAGAAGCAAGGTCGAACGACTTCAACAACGCCGTCAAGGCTTTAGCGGTCATCCCCCAATAGAATCGTCCAGTTGGTCCACCATCGGGCCTCGGATCACGCTTTTCCTCCGCCCCCTTTTCGACAATATCTTTGTTGTATAGTGACATAACATGTATTGTGCGAAGTAATGAAGCAGCTTCGGAGGAGTGGCATTTGACATAAGAGAGGATTCAAATTCGGGAACATCAAAACTGGCGCTGAATCGCAAAATTCCTAGACTCCTCCAACTGGAAATGACTGCGGATCGCATCAACCCAACCCCTATGGATTCCCGATCGCTCGGGGATGACAAACGGGTCACGGCCGTCGGGTCAGCCCCCGAATCCCTCAAACAAACCTTGTTTAACCTAGCTTCGTACAGGCGGTACGATGACAGATGATCCAGCGTTTTCAAGCCAAATCTCAAGGTCGACCCTTGCCGTCATGGGTTATGTAAACATCGCGTTGGTGTATCGTCGGGCGGCCGCGGACAAGCGACTGTGGGAGGCCACGGAAAGGCCCTCCATGCATCAAACCACCACCGCGACCCTTTTCAGGGCTGGGAGGGGCGTTTTTCGAAGGCACCGCTTCCAGCAGCGTCACTGTTGGGCCCGACCAGCATTTCTATCGAGAACATCAGCCGGTCAAGGCCCCACCGCCTGGTCGCGGATGTTAGAACCGTGTTGGTGGATCCCTTGTGGGCAAGGTTGGCATCTGAAACGTATTTGATCGCGTCGGCCTCAGTCGCGCCGTGCATTGACGGCAGCAAACGATCGATCTTATTGAGCACGGTGATCCGAGGCTTCGCCGCCAGCTCCAACTCCGCCAGCGTTTTCTCGACAACTTCGCTCTGCTGGGCCGAGTATGGCGAGGAAATATCCACCACGTGGATGAGAACTGTAGCCTCAGCAAGTTCTTCGAGAGTCGCCCTGAAAGCGGCGACAATGCTCGGAGGCAGCTTCCTGATGAACCCAACAGTGTCTGAAACCAAGAGGCGACTCCCATTTGGTAACCTGATGCGACGGGTGGTGGGATCGAGAGTCGCGAACACTTTGTCCTCAACCAGGACACTCGCTTCGCTAACGGCGTTGAACAAGGTACTCTTGCCGGCATTGGTGTAGCCGACGATGGCGGCGACAGGAATGCCGCTCTGCTTGCGCCTCTTGCGGTACAGCTCCCTGTGTTTACTTATATCTTCCATCTGAAGCTCGAGACGGTGAATCTTTTCCCTGGCCAAACGGCGATCAGTCTCAAGCTGGGACTCTCCGGGACCTCTGGTCCCGATGCCTCCACCCAGCCTTTCGAGATGCTTCCACTGGCCAGCAAGCCTCGGCAGCCTGTAAACTTGCTGAGCAAGTTCAACTTGCAGACGGCCTTCTCTGGTGTTGGCTCGTGCGGCAAAGATGTCAAGTATCAGTTCAACCCTGTCAATTATCTTAACCTTGAGTTTGTCCTCAAGGTTGTGCTGCTGGAGCGGCGTAAGCTCATCATCGGCGATGACAACGTCGTACTCCGTGCCGACCCTGAGAACGGCAAGCTCGTCAATCTTTCCCGCGCCAAGGTACTGAGTCTTAGACGGGGAGGAAAGCTTCTGGGACAGACGGCCCACAACCTCTGCACCTGCCGTCCTCGCCAGCTGATCGAGCTCATCCAGTGACGCCTCGGAGGTCCAGTCACCTCCTCCCTCCCTGGAAGAAGCAACCGATATCAGGTATGCCCGCTCGCGCGGGGCTTTGGTGCTAACTGTCTTTGCGGAATGAGGCATCAGACGCTTCCTTGTTCTGGCAGAAATATAGATGTGGAGCGGATATTGCACCATGCCCGATTGGTCATGGTGCAATATTATGTCAACCAATCTTGTAGTTGGTCACCATCTTGTGACTGCGCCATCCCGCAAGGCGAGACAGGCCCTTCAGGAGGTTGGCATCGGCGATAGTCAGAGACAAGCGGACATACCCTTCTCCACTCCGCCCGTAGCCGTTGCCGGGGGTTACCACAACCCCGACCTGCTCCAAAAGGTCGGTGGCGAACTCGGCAGACGTATATCCATCTGGGACTTTGGCCCACACGTAAAGGCTTGCCTTCGGACACGTCGCTTTGAGGCCGATCTTGTTCAGTCCTTCGACCACCAGATCCCTGCGCCTCTGATACAGTGCGTTGTGCTCAGCGATACAATCCTGAGGCCCATTCAAAGCCTCGATTGCGGCGTATTGAATGGCCTGCGGAATCCCTGAGTCGATGTTCGACTTGAGGGTCTTCAATGCTCCGATCATGGTGGCATTGCCCACGGCCATGCCGATTCGCCAACCGGTCATGTTATAGGTCTTGGACATGGAATGAAACTCAATGCCAACGTCCTTGGCACCTTCTGCCTGAAGGAAGCTCACCGGCTTATAACCGTCGTAAGCTACTTCGGTATAAGGACCGTCATGGCAAACTCCAACGCCGGTCCGGCGGGCAAATTCTACGGTCTTGTTAAAAAACTCGATGTCGGCCACGGCCCCGGTTGGATTGTTAGGGTAATTGAGCCACAGCAGCTTTGCCCGGCTGGCAACGTTCTCGGGGATCTTGTCGTACTCGGGAAGAAAACTATTCTTCTGGTTTAGCGGCATGTAATAGGAACGGCCGCCAGCGAGTTCGGTGCCAATCCCGTACACCGGATACCCGGGGTCGGGAACCAGGGCGGTATCTCCGGGATCGAGAAAGCAGAAAGCGATGTGGGCGATGCCCTCTTTAGCCCCAAGCAGAGGGGCCACCTCTTTCTCAGGGTCCAGCGAAACGCCAAATCGTCTCTGGTACCAACCGGCGATAGCTTTGCGCAGTTCAGGAAGGCCCTCTGATTCAGGGTAACGATGGTTCGCTGGTTCCTTTGTCGCCTCTATAAGTCGATTGATAATGTGCGGCGGAGTCGGAATATCAGGATCCCCGATTCCAAAACTGACAACTTCCTCACCGCGTGCTTTCTTCTCGGCGATCTTTCGACTGATCTCGACAAAGAGATAAGGGGGGAGATTCTCCACCCTTCGGGCAACTTTCATGCCAACACCTCATTCTTTAGATTGTGCGATCGTCCAGGATGCTGGAGGCAGGACCATTGGCCTCGAAACACGCTCTCCGCCGGGCCGGTAAGGTACACCTCAGAAACTCCGTCCCAGCATACGACAAGAGTGCCGCCAGGCAAGCTCACGCAAACCGTGTCTTCAACCTTCCCACGAGTGCGAGCGGCTACCATAAGGGCGCAAGCTCCGCTTCCACAAGCAAGAGTCTCCCCAACCCCGCTCTCCCAGACTCGTGCGTCGATATGCTTGCTATCTATTATTCGGGCAACTTCGAAATTAGCGCTGCTCTCGAACGCTGGGTAGTGCTCTACAACAGGGCCGACCAGCGCCAACGGAAATTCGCCGAGCGGGACTCTCAACAAAATGCACGGCGTGCAGATTACCAAGGGAAACGATATCGAGGTCCATTATCATATCCGCTGCGCGTACAGACCTCATCGCAACGACGCCTGACCCCTCATCTGGTTTCAGGCCGCGGCACGGAATGCCCATGGTGACACGGACCTGAGAAGTATTAGTTCCGGTCCTTCTGTAGATTGCTTCTCTCAAGCCGGCGCGGGTTTCGACCGTGACCGTCCCGTCTTTCCGCCCAGGATACCTCGTGCCGAAGTAGTGCTCTACAACGCACCTGAGCCCGTTGCCACATGCCATCGCTTCCGAGCCATCGGCATTAAAGATACGCATGCCGAGATCGGCGATCTGAGATGAGGTCACTACCAGCAGGCCATCGGCGCCTATGCCAAAATGGCGATTGCAGACAGCGACAGCGAGAGCGCACCAATCGACTTCATCCGTGACCTGTTCGACAACAACGAAATCGTTGCCCGCCCCGTGCATTTTGGTGAAATTCAGATTCAAAACAGTGTCCTGGCCGCCCAAATATGAATGCTGTGAATGATAGCACACCGAGCCGGGAGCGGCAAAAGCTCACCGCCGGCGGACACAGTCGTCCGACACCTAGGCGAAGCACGAATACCACAATCCGAGAAAAGGATACCCCTCACTTATGTCTCTCCTCCAAGGGCCGAGAAAATATATGGCCCGATTGCGAAAATGAGAAGCAAACGAATCGAGGCTAAACGGGTATTCGATAGGTGCACGGGCCGACTGGCGGACTGGGTGATGAGTGTACCAGTTTGGCCAGGACCTCAGCTGAGCGTGACAACGGGGAGTTGTTTGGTAACCACAATACACGAATCTATCTATTCAGATGCTTGCCATCGCAGAACGGTTTATTGGCACTTCTGCCGCAGCGGCATAGGGTAACGCGGTTGCGGACCTCATATGTGATACCTCCCGCACTTTCGATCGGGATGCCGCCCCGCACCCATAAAGGGCCGCTTATTCCTCTTCGGGGATCTTCAACCAACACAATCGATGGCTCGTACTCAGGTTCTATCTCGTTACCATCTAGGTCCCGGACAACGAGGCGACCAGAAGGGCAATTGCCAGCCTGTTCAATGGCGAGTCTCCTTGCCTCTGGAGTATCTGAGTACTGAGTAAGCGCCCAGGTTCCTCCCATCCGGTCACAGAAGCCGGCGTGAACGCATAGCTTGGGCAGGTCGGTTAGTGTCAGGTCGGGACCTTCGAAAACTTCAGCCTCGCTGAGAAAGGGTTGAAGGCTAGCTGTCTCTGTGCCATCAAAGCCAATTCTGGCATGGGTATTATCGCAAAACGGTTGAGTCTTAGATTTACCGCAACGGCAAAGTGCATAGGTATCCGCTACAGGGTAATTCCTGCTGGCCTTCCATTTAAGGGGTAACCCCTTGTCATCCAGCACGATTGTGTCCACCGTCAGGGCAACTCCACCCGTGACGATATAGGGGCCATCATTGCTCACCTCTGATTCTCAAGCGATTATCCGGTGGCTTCTTTGATGAGCGTGAATTTGCCACGAATGACTCCGAATTCAATTCTTTTTGACCTGATGCCTTGCTATGCTTTTCAAGCTTGCTCACGGTGACCCGCTCCAACAAAGGGTACTGACTTGCTGCCACAACACCATTCCACAATATTACTATCCGCCTGGCCAAAACATCTACTTCTGTTTCTTCCGACCCCCCACTAACCGCTCATAGTGTTTGCCGGTATCTAGCATTCGACTATTGACACCAGAGACTGGATGCAGGATGAACCTTTGTCGCCATGCCTGTGGGCAGTTACTCGGGCGCGCATTGGTTACAACGGCTATGCACTTGAGAGCGTGGCTGCGATCGCCAGCAAACCGGAGCGACTCTGAGTGGTCACAGGGTGATCGATGGGTGACTTGTGCCATTGACAAGCACCGCATATCATGATGGGCATCAGAGGAGGAGCGCCAAATGACCGATGGATCCAGACTTGAGTGGGAGAAACTAACACCCGGACAAAAGCGCGAGCGAAGACTGAAGGCATGGCTCGATGCTCCAGGTGTCCGATTTGCCTCACCAGAAGCCGCTGCCGGCTACACCACCCGCGTCAAACGGTTGAGCGATGCCATCAGGCTGGGTAAGCCGGACCGCGTCCCGGTTACACCGTTCCTGGGCGAATTCGTTGCCACCTACGCCGGCTACACTCAAAAAGAGATCACGTACGACGCCGTGAAGGCAATCGATGCCGCCAAGCGCTGCACCCTCGAGCTCGACTTCGACGCCAAGACGGCGGCCGCCAGACCAGACGGCAGGGTCTGGGAGATTCTCGACAACAAGCAGCGCAACTGGCCCGGCCGCGATATGCCGGATAACGGGAGCCCCCAGTTTATCGAACGTGAATACATGAAGGCGGACGAGTACGACGCCTTCATTCTGGATGAAACCAATTTTCGCTGGACGACCTATCTTCCAAGGATATGGGGAGCCGCCGAGGCACTGACAAACCTCGACCTTTCCGGCAACAACGTTGGCTCATTCGGGCGCCGAGAGATTAAGAACGCTCTGATGAAGCTGGTGGAGGCAGGGGAGGAGGCCAGACGGTGGGAGAGCAAAATAGCCGAAGCCAACCACAGGCTTACAGAGCTAGGCTATCCCGACTTCAGAGCGGCGGCTCTAGGCACCGCTCCGTTTGACCACATTGGAGACAACCTAAGGGGGCAGCGCGGCATCGCGCTGGACATGTACCAGCGTCCTGAGAAGTTGCTCGAGGCGATGGAAGTTGTCACGAAGAAACGGATCCGACGCATTGCCGAATCAGCGCAGCAGATCGGGGGCAGCCCGATAGTCGGTTTTCCTTTGCACAAAGGGGCCGACGGGTTCATGTCCGACAGACAATTCAAAACATTCTACTGGCCGTCACTGCGACGGATTGTTCTGACGCTGGTTGAGGAAGGCTTCGTACCCGAACTGAGAACGCAGGGGAGCTACAACTCCCGCCTTGATGCAATCCTGGACCTGCCAAGAGGGAGCGTGATCTGGCACTTCTACCAGACGGATATCGCAAAAGCGAAGGCTGCCATAGGCAATTCCCAATGCATCGTAGGAAGCGTGCCCCAATCTCTTCTTTCGGTCGGCACCATAGACGAAGTGGAACGATACACCCGAAGGTTGATAGACGTGGCCGGACGCGATGGGGGCTTTATGCTCACCAGTCCGGGCGCCCTGGGAAAGGACGCAAGGACGGAGAATGTTCGCGCGATGGTGAGGACGGCGAAGGAATACGGGGTATACGGAACGAGGAGTTCCTGAAAAGAGAAGTCTCCTCTGCGAAGGCGCCGGATCTTCAAATTGGATTGGTTGGATGGCGGTGGCTGCATTGTGGAATCAGGGCCGAGTATAATGTCTGCGAACAGCTCACCCGTTGGCTCTCAGAGATAGAGACCAACACTGCGCCGGCCACAAACGGCTGACGGGCACGCGAGGTTAAGAAATATGAGAGGTTCATTCCGCCTGGGACGCATTTCAGGCATCGAGATCGGCATCCACTATTCGTGGATTCTGATATTTGTACTTGTCGCCACCACGCTGGCGCTAGGACTGTTTCCCAACGCTGTACCAAACATCAGTTCAGGCACAGCCTGGCTGGCAGGGATAGTCGCTGCGATACTCCTTGTTTGCTTCAGTTCTCGCCCATGAACTCGCCCATTCACTCGTGGCTCAGGCGAGAGGGATTCCCGTGAAAAGCATCACTCTTTTTATCCTGGGCGGCGTGAGCAATATTGAAGAGGAAGCAAAGAAACCCGGAATAGAGTTCACCATGGCCGTGGTGGGCCCGCTTATGAGTCTGGTCCTGGCGGCGATATTCTGGGGTGTATATTTCCTGGTGCAAAACGGCGCCACAGGCAATCCCTTCACATTGCCGGCTCAGGGAGGCTACAAGACTGTCGGCGCGGCAATCCTGCACTATCTGGCTTACGTGAACGGGCTGCTTGCGATCTTCAACATCCTGCCAGGCTTTCCCCTGGACGGAGGCCGCGTATCTGAGGTCGATCATCTGGGGAGCCACCGGCAACCTTATCAGGGCAACCAACATCGCGGCCACCATCGGACGTCTATTCGGGTGGGGCTTGATAGCCTTCGGCATTTACGGGATCTTCACTAACAATCTCGTGGGAGGAATCTGGATAGGAATCATAGGTTGGTTCCTCAGCAGCGCAGCCGACTCTAGCCGCCACGAAACAACCCTGCGCGAGCGCTTGACCGGAGCCAAGGTCAAAGATGCGATGGTCCTCCACGAGACGATCAGCCCCGCTACGCCGGTCGACGAACTGGTAAGAGGTTTCATGAACCAGAAGTACGGCCGCGCCGTCCCGGTGTGCGATGGAGGAATGACCGTTGGCATCGTCACCCTCAAAGACGTCAAGAGAGTCGCTCAGGACAGGTGGCCCGTGACCTCGGTTGAGAGTGTGATGACAAAAACCCCCCTGTATAGCGTTAAACCGGACGACGACCTTAATCAGGCAATGAAGTTGATCGCTCAGCACGATCTGAATCAGGTACTCGTCACCAGCGAAGGGCAATGCGTCGGGCTTCTCTCCAGGGCAGAAATCATACACTACCTGAACTTGTCGGAGGAGCTCAACATCAAAGGGAAAAAGGGCGGGGAACCGTCCTAGTACCTCGTTGCTTTGGCCAGAGCGGCCGACCGCTTCGGTCGCCGTACTAGGGGAACGCTCCACCCCAGACTTCTACATCGTCCCGATTCCATCGGGACTCCTCTGAGTGGCCCCAATGCAGCGAAAGCCCTCAATCTTTCCCAGGCTAATTACGCTCTGAACGGTGCCTGGGAGCGTGCCACGGCCAAGGTTGGACACGGAGGACATCCAAAGGGCGTACACAGCGGTCCGAACCTGCACAGGGGCAAGACTCAAGAGGAGTGTCCTTCCCTTCGGCGTAGCTCAGGGCAGACTTGGATCATTATGTCAAATTATTGACAGCCCGCTCTATCCTAGTGAGTCCATCTTCAAGAGTGCACCGCGTGCAGGCGATATTCATTCGCTCAAACCCCGATCCCGCCGGGCCGAAAATGTAGCCGTCGTCAAGGCCGACTTTGGCTTTCTCGCGGAAGAATGCCCTCAACTTCATGTTGTCCATTCCAAGCCGGCGGCAGTCCAGCCAGACCAGGTAGGTCCCTTCAGGTTTGACCACAGACATCCGGGGAATGCGCTCCTTGACAAAGGACAGCAGAAAATCTAGGTTGCCCTGCAGATAAGCTAGAACTTGTTCCAGCCAGTCATCGCCCTCGCGGTAGGCTGCTTCAAGCGCCAGAAGCCCGAAAACGTCAGGGTTGGGCATGATCCCTGCCCGGGCCGCCTGAAAAAGGGCGCGCAGCCTGGGATTGGGAATGATAATGGTCGAAGCTGGTAGACCGGCCAGGTTGAAAGTCTTGCTCCCCGCCTGGCAGATCACGGAGTTCTGCTCGAATTCGCTAGATATGGTGGCGAAAGGCGTGTGCTTGACTCCGCCATACAGCAATTCGCAATGAACTTCGTCCGACACCATGATGCTGCCGTGTCCAAGTATCACCTGTCCGACAGCATCCAGCTCTTCTCTGGTCCAAACGCTGCCCCGTGGGATTATGGGGACTGCACAGAATCATCATCCTCACGCGCGATGGGCCCCGCCTCATTCCTTCCTTGGGAGCAAACTTCGATTCGAGGTCTTCCAAGGTCGATTTCATAGCGACCGTCGACCAGCTGCATCGGATTGCTGGCAATGCAGCAACCACTCTGTTCCACGGCCGACCAGAACGGGTGGTATACAGGGTCCTGTAGAATGACCTCGTCGCCTTGATGCGTAAAGGCGCGGACGGCAGCGTTGAGGGCGGGAACGACCCCCGGAGTGAACACAATCCAGTCGGCATCAATCGACCAATCGTATTTCCGTTTCATTCTGTCAGCCACGGCTTGACAGAGAGAAGGACTCGCACCGGAATAGCCATATACTTCGTGAGTCATCCGCTTGCGCAGCGCGTCAGTGATGGGTTTGGCAATGGGAAAGTCCATGTCAGCAACCCACATCGGAAGAACATCAGGACTGCCGAAAACGGTCTTCACATTCCACTTCGCAGAATCGGAGTTGGTGCGGTCGACGACCCGGTCAAAATCGTATTTCATAGCGCTTCCTTCGACGTTAAGCTGGGTTTCCTCATCTCACGATCGGATCCATAGCTACTCCTGGAGGCATTCGCCTCGGGTGGCTTCCTCGAGAAATCCTGCGCCCTCGGTCAGAATCCTGAATACGTTGGTGGGAGCAAAACCGATTGCCGGTTTGGGCAAGCCCTGTCGATAAAAGGAAAGGTCGTAGAGTTCGTCAATATCAGTCATGTATACCAGCGGGCGACGCGCGCCAGAATCGCAGATTTGACCGGGACCGCACCACTCGCTGGGAGTAGTCACGTAATGGTTCGCACAAACATATGGCCTGACAGCATAGATGCTGCACGAACCATCATCCAGGAAGGGGCACGGAATGCCCTGCTGCTGGTAATGACTCATCGCCTCGACCAGGGATTGTTGATCGAGCGAGGTAAGATCATGCTCCCCCTTCTGGTGCATAATCTCCTCGCAGAAGGCAAAAGGATCTCCCAGCCGGCGCATGGCACTTCTCCAAGCGGCATACCGGTCAAGAAAGGACTCCATCAGCTCAGGATTCTCATGGAGGTAATACGCGATCGCTTCGCATTCCTGAATGTTGGCCTCGATGTAGTGGACGCAGCAGACTGAACAGCCCTTACGGCAAGTTGTGGTCTCCCCCTTCGATTGAATCATGGCGAAAATATCTCCCTGGATGCGTGAGAAGACCTCACCTTTAGCTCTGGTAAAACGGAGGCAGAATTCCCGCCGTTCCCTGCCACCGGGCCCGCCGTACGCCGTTTGAAAAGGGATAATGCTTATCACAACCAAGTAATCAGCCTCACGTTGACATGTTACCTCGGATTTCTGGAGACAAACAAGAAAAGCGGGACGCCGAGCGGCTCGACACCGTGAGTCCGGTCGGGCAAAAACGAAGTGGCCGATTCTCATCGAATCGGCCACTAGTAAAACCGTCGAGGTTACTTGATTATTTCGTCCAGCCCTTGCCGATGGGGATTTTAACGCCTACGCCGCCGAGTGCCACGTGGGCCATGAGGTACCATGCTGACAGGGCGCAGACAATGAGTTCAACAGCCGCAATCTTGTTGAAGACCGAAGCGCCCGAAACCAAGTGGCCGATATCGAGGAGGATGAAGCCAATTAGCAGGGTGAGGAAGACAACGGAAAGAGCGGCACTCTGCTTCATCGCGCCAATGAAATAGATAAGGGTCAGCAGAGTGAAGACCACTAGGAACCAGCCGATGTCGGCGTTGGTGATATTGAAGACGCCGAGGTTCTTGGAAAGGAATATGCCCCCCAATGCGAGCCAGAAAGAGCCATAGGTGGTGAAGGCGGCGAAACCGAAATTGTTTCCAGTTTTGAACTCCTGGAACCCGGCTATGAGCTGTGCCAATCCGCCGAAGAAGAATGCCATCCACATCACTACAGGGCTGCCTGCCCACCCGAGATTGACGAACTGGAGAAGCAGCGTGGTTGCGCCGAAGGCCCCAAGTCCTACCGCGGCGGGATTGCCCATTGCCGGCGCCGATTCTTTGACTTCGGCTTTCGGCATTACTGCGTTAAGCGTCTGTGCTCTAACTGCCATGTACTTTTTGGTCTCCTGATTCTAGATTTACCCCGCATAGAAGCCCGAGTATTGTACACACAATGGTGTTCGAACGTTCAACGAACCTGCGTACTACGAAATTGGGGACTTTAGTACGAGGCAATTCGGCGGCCGAAGTGCTTTGCAGCCTTTCCGAGCCCAGGGGCAATTGGGTGAGCGACAGACTCTACCCGGTGTCAGGCGACGGCGCTCTTGACGGGATGCTTCGGAGGCAGAGCAAGAAAGACGGTCGTTGTTCCCACCAGACTTATGAGGGCGACTACGATGAATCCTGTCTGGTAGGTGCCTTGAACGTCGGCGACGTGACCCACCACTATCGGCGCTGCTATGGTAATCGGCACGCTGAGGGATTGAAGCCATCCCACAATGCTGCCAAGGGACTTCCGGCCGAAATAGTCAGCCTGAAGGGAATTCATCACCGGCGTGCGCACGCCCCAACCAATCCCGTAGATGACGGCAAACGAGACCGCGGCTGCGAGATTACTGGCGAAGGCAAGAACAAGAACCGAGCCGGCCATCAATGCTGTCGCACCCCCCAACAAGAGGTTCTTGGGAAGACGATCACCGAGGTAGCCACCCACAAACCGGGATGGTATGCACGAGGTGCTGGCGACCATCCAAACCATACTGGCCGTTTCGTGGCTCAATTTCACGCCTTGCTCCAGATGTAAGAAGAGATGCGTCTGCGCCACACCCATCGCCATGTTGCCTATGGCCCAGCCGATGGAAAGAAGCCAGAATGTACGGGTCCTGATCGCCTCGCTGAGCGAGAAGTCGTAATCAGCCCGGATCTTACGACCGGGACCAACCTTTGCCGTCGCAGCGCCCGGTGCCGCTCCATCCGGCAACAGACCATAGGGCTCAGGGCGAGTCCTCAAGACCATCGACAAAGGCAAACCAACAACCCAAATGAAGAGTCCTGAACAGATCGAGGCGGTCCGCCAGCCCGGCCCAGACTGTAGAAGCGCCAGTGCTGGAACGGCAACAGCGCCGGCCAGAGCAAACCCCTGCAACATCCAGGACTGGGCGCTCGCCCGTTTGACTCGGAACCAATTATTCACCGCGACGGACATCACAAGAAGGCCCTGAAAGCCCGTGCCGGCAGCTATGAGAAGGTTTGACACGTAATACATGAAAAGGTTGTGCGTAGTGCCGAAAAGGATCATGCCCAGCCCCATGACAAACACGCCGATCATGACCATGTACCTGGGACCGATCTTGTCGACGAGAATGCCTTCAATGGGACCCAGGATCGAATTCTGGACCTGGGTTACGGAGCGGGGGGCGGCCAAAGTGGCCTTGCTCCATCCAAATTCCCTCTCCAGGGATGGCATATAGGTGGGAAATCCCTGGTTAGCAATTCCCTGGAAGAATTGAGTCACAAACCCGACGGATACTATGACCCACCCATAGAATGGTCTGGGTCCTTTCCAGGTGAACTTGGAAACCTTACGCGAAGTGGACGGAAGCTGGGCACTGGTCATAGGGGGACTATCTCTCTTATGTCAAGTGATTGAAATTCCGCCAGGCTGGCAAACCGATTCATTATATTGCAGAAGGGCGGATTAGCAAACTGCTGTTGGCGCACGCCCTGCGGACGCAACGGGCTGGGAGTGCGACCCTCCGGAAGGCATGGCCTAACCGGCACATTTCAGCCTCAGCCACGATTGACTTACCTTATGTCACGTGCTATCATACGCCGAGAAAATGTAGTCTTGCGGAAGCTGAATCCCCAAACATGTCAGCCCTAAACGGCCTCTACCGGGACATTGCAACCTGCCAGCGCTGTAGCCTTCATCAGACCGCGACGAGAGCCGTTCCAGGAGAAGGCCCCGACGACGCTAGAATCATGTTCATCGGCGAGGGGCCGGGATTCCACGAAGACCAGCAAGGACGCCCGTTTGTCGGCGCCGCGGGGCAACTCCTCGACTCGCTACTTGCCTCTATCGATCTGAAACGAGAACAGGTCTATATCACCAACATGGTAAAACATAGACCGCCGAACAACCGGGACCCCCTTCCCGGTGAAATAGCGGCGTGCAAACACTGGCTGGACCAACAGCTTGAGATGATCAAGCCGAAGATGATCGTCACCCTGGGCAGGCATTCCATGGAACTCTATTTCCCGGGGAAGAGCATAGGCAAGGTGCACGGAACAACGGTAAAAAAAGATGGCGTGTTGTGCTTCGCGATGTACCATCCAGCCGCTGCCCTGCACCAGCAAAGCCTGCGCAAGGAGATAGAAGCCGACATGCTGAAGATGCGAGCTTATCTCCGCGAGATTGAACCTCAACAAAGAAACCCTGAACCTGCTGCTAACCCGCAGCAGTTGAACCTGTTCTAGGTGTGAACAATGGACTCGAAACAAAAGGTTAAAATCATTCCCCTGGGCGGCCATAGCGAAGTCGGCAAGAACATGCTCGTCGTTGAATGCGGCGAGGATATCATAGTGCTCGACGCCGGCCTTATGTTCCCGGAAGAGGAGATGCTCGGGATCGACCTCGTTATTCCGGATATCAGCTACCTCATGGAGAACAAGGAAAAGGTCCGGGGCATCATAGTCACACACGGACACGAGGACCACATCGGGGCACTGCCGTACGTATTGCCGCAGCTAAATGTCCCGATCTATTGTACGAAGCTGACGGCAGGGCTGATTTCTGTGAAGCTGCGTGAAAGACACAACGTGGATGCTGATATCAGGGTGATACCTACTGACGGCGCGTTCGGACTTGGATGCTTCCGCATTGAGTTCTTCCCGGTCTGCCACAGCATTCCGGATTCCGTAGGACTGGCCATCCGAACTCCAGTAGGGGTAATCGTTCACACCAGTGACTTCAAGTTGGACTACACCCCTGTAGGGTGCCAGCCAACTGACCTCACGAAGCTGGCACAATTGGGAGCGCAAGGCGTTCTCGCGTTACTCTCTGACTCGACCTACGCCGAACTACCGGGCTATACACCGTCAGAACGGGTTGTGGGCGAGGCTATCGACCATATTGTGGCGGAAGCACCAGGAAGAGTAATTATCGCGACTTTCTCATCTCTGGTATCTCGTGTTCAACAAATCATAGACGTCGCGGCGAAACATAACCGTCGCGTGTTTTTATCATCGGCCATTCAATGAGTGAGACCGTGCGCATGGCTCGCGAACTGGGGTATTTGAATGCACCCGAGGGCTCTATTGCCAGGGTCGATGAACTCCAGAGGACCCGACCCGAAGAGGTCGTAATCGTGACGACCGGCACTCAAGGCGAGCCTACCTCGGCCCTCGTACGAATGGCAAATCAGGACCACAGGCAACTGAAGGTTATCGAGGGAGACACCGTCGTCATATCAGCGACCCCGATTCCCGGGAACGAGGCATCTATCGATCGAACGATAAATGCTCTATTCAAGCAGGGAGCGACTGTCCTCTATGACAAAATAGCGCGGGTGCACGTACACGGACACGCCAGCCAGGAAGAATTGAAACTGATACTCAATCTGACCAAGCCGAAGTTCTTCGTCCCGATCCACGGGGAGTACCGCCATTTAAGCCTGCACGGTAAGCTCGCCGAATCCGTCGGCGTTCCCAGGAAGAACATCTTCCTGCTTGAAGATGGCGACGTTCTTGAACTATCTGAGGACGGGGGAGAGAAGGCAGGCAAAGTCTCGGCAAGTCACGTATACGTGGACGGACTTAGCGTCGGAGACGTGGACAGCGTCATTCTCCGCGATCGCAAGACCTTGTCTAAGGAAGGGATTGTAATGGTGGTGATTCCCGTTGATAGCCAGACGGGCAGAATGGTAGGGCGCCCCGATATCGTTTCGCGTGGATTCGTTGATGTCGAGGAATCGAAGGAGATGATAGAGGCGAGCAAGGACCTCGTGGTTCAAGAGGTTGACCGGGGCTCTGAGCAGACACCAGACTGGGGCTACGTCTCAACGAAGGTCAAAGATACTCTGTTCAGGTTCTACTACGAGAAAACCAGACGCCGCCCCATGATATTGCCGTTCATGGTGAGCGTGTAGAGGGCCGACATGGCGCGGAAGTCTAACGCAAGAGCAGCACAAAGACCATTCTGGATCAGGGTCATCGTGTTTTTCTTCAAAGTAATCAGGTGGCTCCTGATACCCCCGGGTCTATTCTTCACGCTGATCGCAGGAACTGCCGTCTTGGTCTACTGGAAATGGCAGGCTATCGCGGACTGGATATCCAGCGTCGTCACTGGTGTCTGCTAACACCTTCGGGTGGGGGCTCTTGTTTGTCGCAATCGCGGCAGGAGCGCTCGTCTTCCTGGCCGTCCGCCGGAAGCTATCCGCGCTGTGGTTCGGTTGGAGATACTGGCTGGGTGCTTTGTTACTCCTGATCGCCGCGTGGGGTCTCCTGGCATTCTTCAGCATAGGCGGAACGATTGGCAAGGGCATCATTGGCAGCGCGAGCGTTGTCGGAGCTTTAAGGGTAATTGGAATCGCTCTGCTGGGGACAATTCTCCTCGCTCCAGAGGAATCCTGGCGTTTCGCGAGAAGGGTTGCTTCAGGAACAATGGACCGAGTGAGCAGACGGAAACCATTAATCGCGGCGCCTCTTGAAACCAGCCAAGCCGAAGCCGACGTGGAACCAGAGGAACCCGCAATTGCGGAAAGGCGCCCCTCGCTGCCGAAGGGAAGCGCTGCAAAGACGGGACGTGCTGCCGCCCCTTCCAAGGCGGAAGCAGGCCAAGGTTCTGAAGAGGTCGACCATCCATCCCGTGAGGAGTTGAAACAGGTCGCCCAGCAAGTCTGGAAAAAGTACGGAGAATCGCCTTCCGCAGTCATCGACGGCTGGAAACTGCCGCCGGTGGAAATTCTGGAGAAGTCTCCCGACATCGTCTTCAATCAGTCGGACAACACACGCCGCGCTCGCCTTATCGAGGAAGCCCTCGAAAGCTACGGGGTAGAGGCCAAGGTAGTCCAGATAAACACCGGCCCGACGGTAACCCAGTTCGGGGTGGAGCCGGGGTGGGACCGAAGAGTACGGGAGTTTAAAGACAAGGACCGCGAGGGAAACACACGGGTCAGGCAAGAGGAAGTCTCGAAAACGAGGGTCAAAGTCGAGCGCATCAATTCGCTGGCCAATGACCTTGCTCTTGCCCTGGCAGCGTCCACGGTTCGCATCGAGGCTCCGATTCCCGGCCAGTCCCTAGTCGGGATTGAAGTCCCGAATACTACTTCCACCAGCGTCACTTTAAGAGGCGTTATCGAGACCAGCGCCTTCCAGAAGATGCAGAATAAGAGCAAACTGAACCTGGCCCTGGGGAAAGGCGCCGGCGGCGAAGCCGTGACCGCCGATCTTACGCGTATGCCTCATCTCCTTATCGCGGGCGCCACCGGCAGCGGCAAGACAGTCTGCCTGAACACGATCATCTGCAGTCTACTGTTGACCAATACTCCGTATGACGTGCGGTTCGTAATGATCGATCCTAAAAGGGTGGAGTTGACCTCATACAACAGCATTCCCCACCTCGCGGCTCCGGTGGTGGTGGAGGCGGAGAAGGCAGTTGAGGCCCTGCGCTGGCTGGCACAGGAAATGGACCGGCGTTACCAGCGGCTCCAGGGAGCCGCCGCCCGCAGCATCGAGGCATATAACAAGACCCGACATGGCGACCAGAAGATGCCGTTCCTTGTCCTGGTCATTGACGAACTGGCCGATCTGATGATGCAGTCAGGGGATGAAGTGGAGCGCATATTGTGCCGTTTGGCGCAGCTGGCCAGGGCCGTGGGCATCCACCTTGTGGTTGCAACTCAGAGGCCTTCAGTAGACGTAGTGACAGGCCTTATCAAAGCGAACTTCCCAACAAGGATTAGCTTTGCGGTGACTTCGCTCGTCGATTCCCGAACCATCCTCGACGGAGCCGGGGCTGAGAAGCTGCTCGGCAAGGGCGACATGCTTTATCTGCCCACCGAGGCCGCCAAGCCCAAGAGACTCCAAGGATGTTACGTGTCCGACGCAGAGATAGAGCGGCTGGTGTATTTCTGGAACAATCAGAAACGGGACGCTCCCTCGCTAAAGATCGAGACCGTTGTGCAATCTCAGGCGTCGATCAAACCCGCGGCAGTGCGCCCCTCTGGGGCAGATCCGAAGTCCGTTCTGAGCATACGAGAGAGGGCGCCTGAGCTGCGCGACCAGCCCTTGACATCCCTGACTCCCACTCCTACCGAAGACTCGTTAATGGAAGAGGCACGGATGATAGCGGCGGATCACCCCCACTATTCAACCTCTTATCTTCAGAGGAAGCTGAGGATCGGGTTCAACCGCGCCGCCAATATCGCCGACCAATTGAAGAAAGAGGGGTTCGGACCGGAGAATCCTGGGTACGGTGGGCTGAAGGACGAGGATGGTGAGGACGATGAAGGGGACCAGGATAACAATTGATTCCGTCGCAGGGTCGCTTCGTCTAGCTTCGCCTGGACATCCGGATGAAGACCGCCGCGAATAGCCCAACAACTACCAGGACAAAGGCGACGACGACCCAAACCAGATATGACGGCGGCGTTACTCTGACCTGCAACATGGCAGAGGCGAAAAGCCCGGACGCTGAATTGGCATTGAGAAACACATCGTAGGTGCCCCTGATAACGCCGCGTGGAGGCGTTAGAGTCACATTAACCGTAGCGGGTTGGTTACCTAACAAGGACATGGTTGCCGACGGATCGAAGGATATCCGCCAGTCAATGGGCCCACTGGCACTCAACTGCACCCGGTCAACGCCGTTGCCGCCGATGCTGCTCAAAGTCACCACGTAGGAATTCTGCCCGCCTGGACGGGCTTCAACAGACCTGGAGGCCAGTGTCATCGTCAGTTGGGCTTTGGGCTGGGCGAGGGCGGGGAGGACGCGGCCAATCTGAGACACAGAAGCGAGGATCCCGAGAGCCAGGATAAAGCCACAGAGCCCTATCTTCAAATGCGTAACTGGCCCAGACATGCGATCTCTCCTTCAAGAACCCAAGCCGCTCGGCGAGCGGGGACCTGCAGTCTTCGCTAGTCAGTGAGTCCGTTTCTCCGCCAGGCGCTTTCCCTTCTCTTCCTCTCTCATGGAAGCTATCACCCTCTTGTCGACGGCCTGCTTATATACCCGAGCGATGCTCTTCCCGTGCTGAGGGATTCGCTTTTTCTTCTTATCCAGACGATGCTCACGCTGCTCCTGCCGGGTGACGGGCTCGTATTTATCGTGCTCGGGCATTTCAGTGCTTCCTCGGTATCACCTTCGAAGCCTGATAGAAGCTCTTCCGATCAGCCTTGACGACTTCCTTGTTTCTCGGAGACGGAGCGGCGACACTGGAAGCAGGACCCGGCGACTCGTCCATGGCACGACGAAGGTCGACGATCCGGTCACGCAGCAAAGCAGCCTTCTCGAATTCGAGGTTCTTGGCGGCCGCCCTCATCTGAGATTCCAAATCTTTAATCAGGCGGGCGATGTCTTCCTTCAGTGCTGGAACAGGCATCGCCTCGTAGTGCGCATGTTCATCGGCTACCGCCCTCACCCTCTCTGTGATGTCCTTGATGGCCTTCCTGATGCCCTGAGGCGTAATGCCATGTTCCTTATTGAAGGCTTCTTGAATCCCGCGCCGGCGTTGCGTCTCCTTTATGGCACGATCCATTGAATCGGTCACCTTGTCGGCATACATGATGACGTGACCGTCTACATGTCTAGCGGCGCGCCCCATGGTCTGAATAAGAGCACCCTCAGAGCGTAGGTAGCCTTCCTTGTCAGCGTCCAAGATGGCTACCAGGCTGACCTCAGGCAAGTCTAGCCCTTCCCTTAACAGGTTGATGCCTACTACCACATCATAGATACCAAGCCGCAAGTCTCTGAGGATTTCGATGCGCTCGAGCGTAACAACTTCGGAATGAAGATAATGAGTCTTGACACCCATTTCAATCAGATAGTCAGCCAACTCCTCGGCCATGCGCTTGGTCAGGGTCGTGACAAGACAGCGTTCGCCCCTGTCAACCCGCTTCTTGATCTCATCCATGAGATCATCGACCTGACCCTTCGTCGGCTTAATCTCGATGGTGGGCTCAAGCAACCCGGTCGGCCTGACCAATTGCTCCGCGACCTGCTGACTGACTTTACGCTCCCACGGACCAGGCGTCGCCGAAACGTAGACACTCTGCCCCACCCTCTGCTCAAACTCCTCGAAGCTCAAAGGTCGATTATCCAATGCCGACGGGAGGCGAAAGCCGAAATCCACCAGAGTCTGCTTTCGCGACCTGTCGCCACCCCACATGCCATGAATCTGAGGAATGGACATGTGCGATTCGTCAATGAACAGGAGAAAATCGTCCGGGAAATAGTCTAGAAGGGTCCAGGGAGGGCTTCCCGCGGGTCTCCCGAGGAGATGACGCGAATAGTTTTCCACGCCGGCACAGTAACCAGCTTCCTTGAGCATCTCCATGTCATAGTTGGTACGGGACTCTAAACGAGCAGCTTCGAGCAGTTTGCCTTCGCCTTTGAGGACGGCGATTCGCTCCTGAAGCTCCTTCTGAATGGCATCGATCGCGACAGCCAGCTTATCCGCAGAAGTGACGAAATGCTTGGCCGGATATATTGATATCGAGTCGAGTTGACTCAGCACCTCACCGGTCAGCGGGTCCACCTGGATAATGCGCTCGACGTCATCGCCAAAGAAATCGATACGAAGGGCAAGCTCTTCGTAGGCCGGTTGTATCTCCAGGGTATCACCCCTTACGCGAAACTTCCCCCGGCTGAAGTCAATATCATTGCGCTCGTATTGCATATCGATGAGCCTGTGGAGGAGCTTCGAGCGGTTGTACGTCTCACCCTTTTTGATCGTAAGCATGAAATTGTAATACTCTTCGGGTGACCCCAGACCGTAGATGCACGACACCGATGCTACGATGACAACGTCTCGTCTTTCGAACAATGCCCGGGTTGCAGCGTGCCGCAACTTATCTATTTCGTCATTAATATCTGAGTCTTTCTCGATGTAAGTATCGGTCTGCGGAATGTAGGCTTCGGGCTGATAATAATCGTAATAGCTCACAAAGTATTCAACTGCGTTGTGAGGAAAGAACTCTTTGAACTCGCTGTAAAGCTGAGCGGCCAGCGTCTTGTTGTGGCTGATGACCAGAGCGGGCCTTCCCGCCCGCGCAATGACATTGGCCATAGTAAAGGTCTTGCCGCTTCCTGTCACGCCGAGGAGCGTCTGGTGCTTGTAGCCGTCCCCCAGACCCCGCGCCAGTTTGTCCACCGCCTGGGGCTGGTCGCCCATCATGCCAAATTCAGAAACGAGCTGAAAATCAGACATAGTTAAAAGCGCAGTACAGAATCAATTTCAGTATAGCCCCATCTCAGAACGACCATCAATTTCCGGGGCCAACGATAGTCGCGCAAGCGGAAGAGAAGAAAGGAGTGGGACAACTCCTTGTCGAGCCATGTAACCTTTAGGTAGTCTTGGGAGGGCTTTGGGCCCGGTTGTTCGCCCCCGCGCCTGCTGATCCGTTACTTATGAGCGAAGGCGGAAGATTGCCAAACAAGACTGTTGTGTGAGGGTAAGGCATCTCGATGCCCTCTTGATCAAACGCCTTCTTGATCCGCTTTCGGAGTTCTCCGGCGACCGCCCATTGTTGAGTGGGCTTAGTATCTCCCAGGATCTTTAGATCAATCCCCGAATCGCCGAATTTCTCGACGCGGCAAGACTTCAGGGGTCTTGATGATTGAGGGCGCCCATTCGGGCGCCTGCGCCATTTCTCTGCAGACGCGGTTCAGCACTGCCGTGGCCTTGTCCAGATCAGTCTCGTAGGATACGCTGATGTTCAGATTAACGCGGGACCAGCCATGGGTCTGGTTGCTGGCAACCTTTATTTCGCCGTTCGGCACGACGTGGACTGTCCCATCCATGTCACGCAGAACAGTCCGCCGGAGGCTTATGTCCATTACAAGGCCGCCTATTCCAGCGATGCTTACGACGTCGCCAACCCGGTACTGGTTTTCCATGACAATGAAGAAACCGGCGATAAGGTCCTTGACCAGAGCCTGAGAACCGAAACCCAACGCCACGCCAAGCACACTGGCCCCGGCCAGGACAGGAGCAATGTCAATCCACTCCGAGAGTATGATAAACACAGCCACCACAATGATGAACACCTGTCCTGCGGTGATGAGAACTGAAGACAGGGTGTCTATGCGCTTCTTTGCTTCAACGTCATCTTGCCCCGCGTCACTCTTATTCACAACCGAGGAGATAGCCTTCGTGCCCGCGATTCCAAGGATGAAAATGGCGATGGCAGTAAGGCCGACAATCAGTCCAATACGGCTCCCGTGTTGCGCTAGCCAGCTTCTGGCCCCCGACATATCAATTCCGTAAAGCTCCAGTGAGAACACGACCGCGGTGACGAGGGCAGCGACAGGAGTGAGGAGCCTCAGCAATCCAATTATCCAATCGTCCAGGGCCGTTTGGGTCTTGGGGGTTATATCAATCTTAAACCAGCGGTAAATAGCATCAAGCACAACGATGATCGTCCAAGCCGCAAATACGATGAAGGCGACGTGAAAACCCCGTCTGATCTCGAAGTCGGGCTTACTCAGAAAAGGCAGCGATACCACTCCCAGGTAGGATCCGACGAGTACCCCGCCCGCGATCAAGGGCCACTCTATTGCTTTGATGAGGAGATCATCGAGCACGGTCTCGGTCTTGGCAGCCAGGCGGTGGAAGAAGTGCCTGGCTGTGAAGTAGAAGAAAAGGGCCAACCCAAAGAATATGACTACAATTCCGATGGCCCACGCGATTTGAACCGGGCCGGGTATTTCGCTGAAGAATCTAAGCATCGAGAATCACATCCGTACAGCAGTCTAGACGCAAGTAGCTATTATTGCAGCTTGATGTGAGGCTGGCAACACCAAGGTTCAAGCGACAGACATGACTCAATGGACAGTGTGAGTTATCATATTGTACGCGGGCCCTTCCACGGACTCTCGATTTGGAGGGTGACATGAATTGGCTTGATGTAGTCATACTGCTCGCTTTGTTGGCTTCTACGATAGTAGGCCTCCTGCAGGGCCTCATAAGCACATTGGCATCACTGGTGGGGACAATAGTTGGAGTGCTCCTCGCCAGCCGCTTCTACGAACAGGTCGCTGGTCTCCTCCCCTTTATATCGAACCGAGGCATAGCGAACATCATCGCTTTCGTTATCATCTTGCTGGCGGTCATAATCGTGGCCGCTTTGATCGGATCCGCGCTCAAGGCGGTCATAACCGCCATCAAGCTGGGTTGCGTAGACCGAGCTCTTGGCGGAGTGCTCGGATTATTTCTCGGCATCGTGTTCATCAGCGCCCTCCTCGCAGGATACGCCAAGTTTTTCGGCGAGGCATCGGTCTCAGACTCTTCGGTCGCACGAATCCTCTTGGACCGCTTCCCCATTGTGATGGGCCTACTGCCAAGCCAGTTTGGATCCGTTCGCGATTTTTTCAAGAGCTTGCATTAACCTCAGAGCTTTGACCTGCGGCAAACGAATCTAAGTCAAGTGTGCCTTCATGCTCGACTCTCGCCCGATTCGAGTCTGGTGTTATAATAGGTCTGCCAACTTGGACCACCAGGAGGACCCGTATTGGATGAATTGATAGTCTTCACCGGCAATGCCCACCCGAACCTGGCACGCAACGTTGCGGACTACCTCGGAATTGAGTTGGGCAAAGCCGAAGTATTTCAGTTCGCCAACGAGAATATTTTCGTACGCATAATGGAAAACGTCCGCTCCAAAGACGTGTTCGTTGTCCAGCCGTTCGCCTCTCCTGTAAACCAGAATTTGATGGAACTCCTGATCATGTTGGATGCCCTGAAGCGAGCGTCCGCCGGAAGAATCACCGCAGTCGTACCCTACTACGCTTACGGACGCTCAGACCGTAAAGACCAACCACGCGTCCCCATCACTGCCAGGTTGGTTGCCGATCTGCTGACGGTCGCCGGTGCGAACCGTGTGCTCACGGTAGACCTTCATGCCGCTCAGATACAGGGATTCTTCAACATCCCCGTTGACGAACTCACCGGGCTCCCCCTGCTGGCGGATTACTTCAGGAAGAAGACATTCGCGGACAATCTTGTCGTCGTGGCCGCCGACATCGGTATCTCAAAGCGGGCAAGAGACATCGCCGCAAGGCTTAAGGTGCCTCTCGCGATCATGGAGAAGAATCGCTCTGGAAATGACGACCGTTCGCAGATACTCATGGTTATCGGGGAAGTTGCGGGCAAGGTAGCCCTGGTAGTGGATGATGAGATCAGTACGGCCGGGACTCTCGTCAACAACGTTAATACGCTGATGGAGCGGGGGGCCAAAGAGGTTTACTTCTGTTCCACTCATGCTATCTTCTCAGGCCCCGCGATCGATAGAATCACGTCATGCCCGGTCAAGGAAGTAGTTGTCACAGACAGTTTGCCTCTCAGTGAGAAGAAACGTATCGGTAAGGTGACCGTGCTTCCTTTGGCGCCTCTTCTGGGCGAGGCCATACGCCGGATACACACCGGCCAGTCGGTCGGCGAACTCTTCAACGGGGGCAAGTGATTGATCGAGGTTTACCGCGCTAGGGGCGAGACCGAGGCACACATCATAAAGGGCCTTCTCGAAAGCAGCGGCATCCCTTCCATACTGAAATACCATACCTTACCATCCGTCTTCGACAGCATCGGGGAAGTACGAGTGATGGTCAACGACAATCAAGCTGAAGACGCAAAAGCACTTATCAACGCAAGGAATGACGATGTTCAAATGGCTGGGGAATCTAACTGATTCCAACGAAAAGCAAATCCAGCGGCTCAAGCCGCTTGTTGAAGACATAAATGAATACGAAAGCGAACTCAGTAAACTTACAGACGAGCAGCTTGCAGCAAAGACGCAGGAATTCAAGGACTACCTCGCCGAAGCAACAACCGACGAAAGAGAAGCGCTGAAGCTGGCTCAACAGGAACTCGAAAACGCCAGAACGTCGCTGATCGGGTTGACAGATGAAATAGCCCGCGAAGAGACGGGCGCCGATTCCAAACGCATCGAGCAAAAGATAGAACGCCTGAACAAAGAATTGGCGGCGGCGGAGAACGAGGCTCTTGCTGAGCTTCTCCCCGAAGCCTTCGCAGTGGTCCGCGAGGCGGCAAAGCGAACCATAGGACAACGTCATTTCGATGTTCAACTTCTCGGAGGCATCGTTCTCCATCAGGGGAAGATTGCCGAGATGAAGACGGGCGAAGGCAAGACTCTGTCGGCTACCCTGCCTCTCTATTTGAACTCTCTTACCAGTAGGGGAGCACATCTAGTCACCGTCAATGATTACCTGGCAAAGCGCGACGCTCATTGGATGGGACCGGTCTATACCGCCCTGGGACTAAAAGTCGGTGCAATTCACAGTCAGACTGCCAGCAGTCAGTCACCGTCTTTCGTTTACGATCCCACTTACGAATCAGCCGACAAGGCGTTCCTGCGTTTGAAACCGGTAGATCGGCGCGAAGCTTACCAGGCAGATATTACCTACGGTACCAATAACGAGTTCGGGTTCGATTACCTTCGCGATAACATGGTCCTGGATCTGAAGCAATGCGTGCAGCGTCCGCTCAACTACGCCATCGTGGACGAAGTGGACAATCTTCTTATCGATGAAGCGAGGACCCCTCTTATCATCTCAGGACCTCCACCGCAGGATGACGCTCACAAGGAGATGGAAGGTCTCTACAAGGAAGTCGACGGCGTGGTTGCACGGATGAAGAAGAAAATCCTTCCCCACGAGCCGGGAACGGCGGAAGAGAAGGACGAAGAAGACCAACTCGAAGACGAGTTTGACTACATCGCCTACGAAAAGACACACAACGTAAAAGACACGCGCAAAGGTGACGAAACTCTGGCCCGCGCCTTCAGGATGAGTGTGGACGACCTCTTTGGCGGATGGGCAGAAGGCGTTACACACGACGAGGCTAAGCGCAGAAACGACATTGTCTCAATTTTCAGACAATCGCTGTTGGCCCATTCCTGGTATGACAAAGACCGCAACTACATAATTGCTCCCGACCCCGACGGCCACCCCGGTATTGTCATCGTAGATGAGTTTACTGGAAGACTGATGCATGGGCGGCGCTACTCGGAGGGACTTCACCAGGCCATCGAGGCCAAAGAGCATCTTAACGTGCGCCGAGAGACGCTAACCTATGCCACGATCACCTTCCAGAACTACTTCCGTATGTATTCCAGGCTGTCCGGCATGACAGGAACCGCGCTGACCGAGGCTGAAGAGTTCCACAAGATCTATAAACTCGAGGTCGTCCTTATTCCCACGAACCGGCCGATGGTCAGAAAGGATTACCCCGACCGAATATACAAGGACGAGAAGAGCAAGTTCCTCGCTGTGGTAAAGGAAGTTGTCGAGCTGAACAAGGAGAAGCGCCCGGTTTTGATTGGCACCGTCTCCATAGAGAAATCGGAACTTGTCAGCGACCTCCTTCTCAGACACGGTGGAATCAAGGCGCAAGTCCTCAATGCCAAGCCGGAGCGGGCTCAAGCAGAGGCGGAAATCGTTCGGGAGGCCGGCCGACCTGGGCGGGTGACCGTTGCGACAAACATGGCCGGCCGAGGCGTCGATATTGTCCTCGGCGGCAGTCCCGATTCGCCAGGACGCAACCACGACGACTGGCAGAAAGAACATGATCAAGTAGTCGAAGCAGGGGGGCTCCATATCATCGGAACAGAACGACACGAAGCCCGCCGCATCGACAATCAACTCCGTGGACGCTCCGGTCGTCAAGGTGACCCGGGCAGTTCCCGCTTCTACGTCTCGCTTGATGACGACATCATGAAGCGCTTCGGTGGCGACCGCATTCGCGGCCTCATGCAAATGGCTGGTATGGATGAGGACACGCCCATCGAGAACCGCCTTGTCAACCGCGCCATCGAAGGCGCACAGGTGAGAGTCGAAGGTTTCCATTTCGACATCCGCAAGAATCTCGTCGAGTTTGACGATGTCGTGAGTAAGCACCGGGAACTGATCTACTCGGAACGCCGCAAGATCCTGAGTGGGGCCAACCTCCGGGCGAACATTCTCGGAATGGTCAAGCAAGAGATACACCGCGATCTTCTCGAACACAAAGGGACCCAGCCGATGGAAGGGTGGGATGTCCAGGGAGCGCTCGCCGAGGCGAACACCATGTTTCCCCTGTCTCCCGAGTTCACCATGGCCAATTTGGGATCAGCCTCTCCTGACGATGTGGAAGGGCGCCTCGTAAAGCGCGCTGAGGACGTGTACGAGCAAAAGGAGTTGGAGACTGGGCCTCAAAACATGAGGATTCTAGAAAGGCTTGTCATGCTTAGGGTGGTGGATTCGCTGTGGGTTGAGCACTTGACGCTGATGGACGACATGCGCAAGGAAGCTGGATGGGCGCCACTTCAACAGATTAAGGCAATCGATGCCTATAAGAACCTCGGCGGCGAACAATGGGAATTGCTCATGAGCAACATCCGTCACGACGTCGCTCACACTCTGTACCATGTGGCTGTTGTGCAAGAGCAACCCAGGCAAGCGGAACAGAAACGGGAAGGCGCTGCAACTAGTCCCAGGCAATTCCCCAGGCAGCCTCAACCAGCGCCATCTCCCATGGCAAGGGCGGTGGGAAACCGGACATCGGCAGTTGCTGGATCGAACACCAAGGTGGGCCGCAACGACCCGTGTCCGTGCGGGAGCGGGAAAAAGTACAAGCACTGCCATGGCAAGTAGCTCTCCCCGGAGCTAGAACATGCGGTGATTGAATCTCCACGGTCATGAACAATTGCACCGCAGCGATTAACATTTTGGAGAATGAAGAGTGGTTTCGCCCCACGGAGAACAGGATAACCTCATAAGTGTAAAAGATGCAGCCAAGGAATGTGGTCGCAACCCAGAGACGGTGCGGCGCTGGATTTGGAGTGGCAAACTTCAATCCGAAAAGTTGGGCAACCAGCTCTTCGTGAAGAGAAGCGCTCTGGCAAGCTTTTGCCGCGAAAACGAGGCCGCCCCGGACGCAGTTGAGACCATGACGGAGTTCTTCAAACAAGCCTTGGCGTTACAGACTAGGATAAAGGCTCGTGGAGCGCAGCCTGTTGATTCAACTGCCGTAATGCGCAAGATGCGCGGGGAAAGGACGGACGGCCTTGGATAGAGTGTGCATCGATGCCAGTCTGGCCATCGCCTGGATTACTTACGACACCTACACCGAGGCTGCGAACGCTTTGGCCCGGGAGTGGTCCGACAAGGCAATGGAATTGCTTGTGCCGCCGATTTTCCATGCCGAAGTAATGTCCGTGCTTCGCCAGGAGACGCTGGCGAAGAGACTGCTCCCGGACGAAGGCGAGGAGGCGCTATCAATCTGCTTCAATATTCCAGTCAGGGTCGTTTCAGGCGACGATGTAAATCGGAACGCCTGGGCCATAGCCGGGGAACTCGGGCTTTCCACCACCTCCGACGCCCTTTATTTGTCAGTCGCTCAGATTGAAGGATGCGAATTCTGGACAGCAGACAAGAGGTTCGTCGCCGAAGCGGCCGGAAAGAGAAAATGGGTCAGGTGGGTTGGTGAGTACGGCCCTCCTTCCCCTCATAATATGCCCGAACCCGTCCAGGAAAGGCCGCGAACCAAAAATAGGGTTGATGCGCCCAAGCTGGATGATCCCGGACTCTGGCGAAGAATGTGATGTCCGTGGCGCCGCGTGAATAACAAAGAGATCGCACGGATCTTCGAGGACGTCGGCGGCATTCTGCAACTTAAGGACGAGAATGTCTTCAAGATCCGTGCCTACCAAAAAGTAGCCAGGACAATAGCACAACTCCCGGTCGAGCTGGAAGTCATGAAAGGGGAAGGCCGACTCAGAGAGGTACCTGGGGTCGGCGACGCGATTGAGAAGAAGATAGTTGAGATTCTGGAAACCGGAAAACTCGACCTGTACGAAAAACTGAAGGCCGAATTCCCTCCCGGAGTAAGCACACTTATTGATATCCCCGGGATAGGCCCGAAGACGGCACTTCTTCTTGCCGGCAAGCTGAAAATTCAGTCTGTTGAGCAACTGGAAGCTGCGATAGCTTCGGGAGCGGTGGCTCAACTGCCGAGAATGGGCGACAAGACGGCTCAGAACATCCTGCGCCACGTTCGGAGTCTCCGTAGAAAGGACACGCGCATTCCCTTGGGCGAGGCCATGAGGGCGTTGGACGAGGTGATAGCGTCTCTCAAACAAGTTGCCCGAGTTGAACACCTGACGCCTGCGGGCAGCTTGCGACGTTTCAACGAGACGATAGGCGATATCGATATTATGGGAACCGCTGACGACCCCGAGGCCGTTATTGACTCCTTCGTCTCTCTTCCTGCCACCAGGCTTGTCCTGGCCAAGGGAACAACTAAAGCCAGCATCCTCATGGCAAGCGGCCTTCAAGTCGATCTCCGGATCGTCGAACACGACGCGTTTGGCTCGCTCCTTCAACATTTCACCGGAAGCAGATTGCACAATGTCGCCTTGCGAGAACGAGCGCGCCGCATGGGCCTCAGCCTATCGGAATACGGGATAACTGATATCGAAACAGGGCATCTCGAGAAGTTCGTGACCGAAGAAGCTTTCTATCGAAGGCAAGGGCTCCAATACATTCCGCCCGAGATACGCGAGGGCACCAGAGAGATTGAGCTCGCTGCCAATGATTCGATCCCGAGTCTGGTTGAGCAGGGCGACATCAAAGGTGATCTTCACGTCCACTCCGTCTGGACGGACGGAAAACAGACAATCAAAGATATGGCCGTGGCGGCCAGAACGCGCGGCTACGACTACATCTGCATATCAGACCACTCCTCGGCCCGTGGTATTTCTCGCGGCCTGGACGTTGATCGCCTCGAGCAACAACTGCACGAGATAGCAGTACTGAGAGAAGAAGTTGAAGGGATCAGGATCCTTTCTGGAATTGAAGTCGACATCCGAAATGACGGCACTCTTGACATGCCTGACGCTCTCCTCGAGAGACTCGATGTGGTCACTGGGTCCGTGCATTCCGGACTGGGGCAGAGCCGCGACCAGCTCACAGAACGGGTTCTGAGAGCCATGGACAACCCAAACTTGGACATTCTTGGTCACCCGACAGGTCGGCTGATGCCCCGGCGGGAACCCGCGAATCTGGACATTGAGGCAGTGCTGCAGAAGGCGAAAAGCAGAGGCACCGTACTCGAGATAAACTCGATGCCCAGTAGATTGGATCTGAAGGACACAGATGCACAACGAGCCCAAGAGCTTGGGGTGATGCTGGCGATCAACACCGATAGCCATTCATCCGAGCACTACGAATTTCTCCGTTTCGGCGTGGGCGTCGCGAGGAGAGGTTGGTGCCGGGCTTCGGATATACTTAATACCAGGCCCCTTGAATCGATGATGCATTACCTTAGAACCAGGGAGCGCGCCTAGGTCTTTGCCGATGCCTCAAGACGACAGTTTGTACTCCGCCGGGGCCTTTGAAGGCCGGGATGCTCTTTCTAGCACTGACCCTGCGGTCGAGCACCTGAGAAGCGCCATTGGAAACGGAAAGCATTGGTACCTCGCCGTCCTCGAAGCCATAGGGATGTGGAAAAAGGCAGAAGAGATGTACGGCGGACCGCGCCTACCACTACCTGATAGCTGGAGAAGCTTTTGACTGGCTTCTGCTTGCGGAGCGGCTATGCGACTCAGTCCCCGGAGCAATCGCAGAGGACGAAAAGGCGGCTCTGCTCTTTCGCGGCCGCTCGCCGATTTCCGTAAGTACAGACACCTTCAAGGAACTAATCGGGCTAGCCAAGTACCGTTTCTACCTCAATTACTTCTACGGTGTGACGGCCGAAGAGGCACTCGTCCTGGCCGTTGAAGACGAGGTCCGTAAAGAGAAGATGGCATGGGGTTACTGCCGCGAGTCGGAAGTAATGAATGAGGCATACCGGCGAATCTACGGCCCGACCTTCGGAATGATGCTCAAGCATTTTCTTCGAGACAAGTCCTACCCCGTGTCCGACGCGACCGATCTCACGAAGCTTAAGGAATTCGCCTACTGGCGATTCAAGTTCCGCATCAAGATGTGCGAAAAGGCCAAGGTGGCCAGCGACTCACGGAAGGCGGTCATTTGGCTGCGGGACCACGGGGTGGCGAGCTACACTCAAAGCCAGGACACGCACGAGTATCTTCAGGACGGGCACACCGAATAGGACCACCATCCGAACAGAAAAACTAAGGCGGGCCTAGGTTGGCCCGCCTTAGTTTTGATCGCTTTGGCTTAGGAATGAAACTTGACCAGATCGTCGAAGGGCTCTCTCGTCGAGTACGCTTGGAACTGTTGGTGACTCGGATCGGGGTATCCGACGAATATGCCTAGAACGATCAGCTTGGATTCGGGGAGATCGAGCACCTGCCTGACCACGTCCGGATACGGAACCGCCTGGGCGGCGGGTGTCGTTCCGAGTCCAAAGGATGTCGCCGCAAGCATTATGTTCTCGGCAGCCAATCCGCAATCGAACACGGGGTACACGTTAAGTCCCTTGCCCTCCTGATTGTAGAAAGAACGTTCGGTGAGGATGTAGATAACACAGGGGCAGTCGTACATCTTAGCTCCCATGAGCTGACGCTGCTTCCTCATTTCCTTGTCGTCCCTCACTTTGTCCGCGTCAGGACGTCTCATGGCCGGTAGACGGGACCTGTAAGGATCAGGAAAAGTCCTGGGAAAAGCCAGGTCAGGGTTTGGGTCCTCAGCCTCGGCCTTCTTGAGGAACCCCTGCTTGATCGCTTCAAGCTTCTTTCCAGTAACTACGGCAAATTCCCAGGGTTGGGTGTTTGCCCACGAAGGAGCCCTGACGCCCATCTTCATGATCTCTCGAAGAATGCCTTCAGGAATCGGATCCTTCTTGTAGCCTCGGTAGGTTTTCCGCTTGTTGATGGCTTCAACTAGTTCCATTTCATGCTCCTTCTCTTATTGGCGGGGCCGCTTAAGACCCAAGCCTCTCAAGTTCCTCGTTCATGCGAGCCAACTTGTCTTTGATCGTAGCCAGCTTTGTCCGTTCCTTCTCGACTACTGAAGCAGGAGCCTTGGTCACAAACTGGTTATCACTCAGTCTGACATCCAAACGAGCCGCCTCAGCCGAGTTCTGATCGATCTCCTTTCGGAGGCGCGCACGCTCAGCGGCAACATCGATCATGCTAGCCATCGGAATAACGACTTGCGCCTCTTTGAGGACGCTGACGAATAAGTTCTCATCTGGACGGGATTGCCGCCGGTCCCCAAGGAACGTCAGTGGCTTCGCTCGCGCCAAGGCCTCGATGGCCTCAAAATGTCTTGCGACCGAGGGAGTCATCTCTCCGGCGTAGACTTGGGCCTCGACCCAGGCTCCGGCATCAACGTTGTACTGCGACCGGGCATTCCGGATAGCCCTAATTATGTCAAGCACAGTCTCCATTACCCGCTCTGACTCGGTGTCGACTGCGACGGACACGGTAGGCGCATTCGCTCCCGCGATCACCTCAGCAATTGGAACTTCAATCGTGGCACCCAAGGGATATGAAGAGGAATACGAACAAACCATTATCGAATCGCCTTTCTGCCACTGCGCGGGATAGGAACGCCTGAGTACCTGCCAGACCTCTTCTGTCACGAAAGGCATGAATGGATGAAGAAGCCGCAACGAAGCCTCGAGTACGTGGACCAAGACAGGCACGGGAGAGCCTTCGCTGGAAAGCGAACGCATGCGCACTTTAGCCAGCTCGATGTACCAGTCACAGTAGTCTCCCCAGACGAAATCATGAATGGCGCCCTGGGCCTCCTCGAAGCGAAACCCTGCGATTGCCTCGTTCGCCGCCTCAGCCGTTCTGTTGAGTCGGCTCAGTATCCAACGATCTTCCGATGCAAGGGTGGCATGCTGAATGTCCAGATCCTTTCGTTCGGGATCGATGCTTCTGACAACAAATCTGGCCGCATTCCAAAGCTTGTTGGCAAAGTTACGCCCGGCCTCCAACTTGTTCTTTGAAAGCTTACTATCATTCCCGGCCGAAGTGCCCGTAACGAGGGCAAACCTGAGCGCGTCCGTACCATACTCATTCAGGACGCTTATAGGGTCGATGACATTGCCCCGGGTCTTGGTCATCTTCTCGCCCTTTTCGTCACGTATCAAGCCATGAAGGTAGACCGTGTGGAATGGGATATCGCCCGTGTTCTCAATTCCCATCACTATCATTCTGGAGACCCAGAAAGGGAGAATGTCATATCCGGTTTCAAGAACCGATGTGGGATAAAAATACCGGAAGTCCTCAGTGTCGTCAGGCCATCCCAAAGTCGAGAACGGCCATAGGGCAGAACTGAACCAGGTATCCAGCACGTCGGGGTCTTGCTCGATGCTTGAAGAACCACATTTGCTGCAGACTCTTGGCGTCTCGACCGAAACCATAATCTCCCCGCAGTCACTGCAATACCAGACCGGAATCTGATGACCCCACCAGAGTTGGCGGCTGATGCACCAGTCTCGGATGTTTTCCATCCAGTTCAGGTATGCCTTTACAAAGTGGTCCGGGATAATACGAATCCGACCCTCGACCACTGCCTTAATGGCAGGCTCTGCAAGCGGTTTCATATTGACGAACCATTGCTTGCTCACGAGTGGCTCGACCATCGTACGACAGCGCTGGCAGTGACCCACGGCATGACTGTAAATCTCTGCCTTTTCGAGCAAACCATCCTTCTCAAGGTCTTCCAGAAGCGCCTTACGTCCGGCAAATCGTTCCATGCCCTTGTACGGGCCCGCATTTTCGTTGAGCGTCGCGTCAAGGTTCATGATGTTGATCAGTTCGAGCCCATGACGCTGCCCAATCTCAAAGTCAACCGGGTCGTGAGCTGGAGTCACCTTGACCGCCCCAGTTCCGAAGGCTGGATCAATAGCTTCATCCGCAATAACAGGGATGATTCGTTTAACGGCAGGCACAATCAACTTTCTACCCACCGCATCTGTATAGCGGGAGTCGTTCGGATTAACAGCAACCGCAGTATCCCCAAGCAGGGTTTCAGGACGAGTAGTGGCCACCGTGATGAAGCCATTTCCGTCGGCGAAATAATACCTGATGTAGTAGAGGTGGCCCTGGACATCTTGATGCTCGACTTCCAGGTCTGACAAGGCAGTGGCGCACCTGGGACACCAACTGATAATCCTTTCGCCTCGATAGATCAAACCCTTTTTGTAGAGTCTGACGAAGGAGGTGCGTACAGCACGACTGGGCCCCTCGTCCATGGTAAACCGGAGACGTGACCAGTCCAGAGAGGCGCCAAGTCTCTTATGCTGATCGACGATGGTGCGGCGGTACCTGTTTGCCCATTCCCAGACACGTTCCAGGAACTTCTCTCTTCCGAGTTGACGGCGGTCGATCCCTTCTTTGGCCAGAGCCCTTTCCACCAGGACCTGGGTGGCGATACCGGCATGATCAAGACCGGGAAGCCACAGGGTCGGATCGCCCTTCATCCGATGCCAGCGGGTCATGATATCCTGAAGCGTGGCCACAAGGGCTGTCCCCAAGTGCATCTCCCCCGTTATGTTAGTGGGAGGATGGATAATGACGAACGGATGCTTGGCATGATCGATCCTGGCCGTGAAATATCCCTTTTCCAGCCAGAAATCGTACCATTTGCTCTCAATCTTGCCCGGCTCGTAAGCCTTTGGCATCTCGTCGTGAGTTTGTGAATCAGCCATGTGTTCCAGCCTTTCGCAATTTCTAGCCGTTCAATTGAAGTCGTTACTTCGACAGGCCATTATGCCCTGACACGAATCTTCCTGGCAACGTGACGGCGCACCCGTTTTGGCGTGAACCGCTTTATTCCAGTAACGAGGAATCCCACCAGTGCCCCCGCGATTGAAGAAATGATGAGGCCGGGCAAGTTGCTTACCAAGTAATCCACGATCGCCCCGACGGTGTTAGCCGAGGTCTGTCCCGCATTCGCCGGAGCAGCTTCAAGAATGCCCGCCACACCCAACACCACAATCAAGATCAGCGGCAATATTACGGAAACAGCTCCAACTATTCCAATGGCCCAGGCTACTCTCCTACCAAATACCGCGCCAATAATGATTGTGAGCAAAGCCATCAAGAGGGCGGTGGCGAAAGCCAATTTCAGGTCCGTTACTGTCATATCTGCCCTAATTTCGAAGGCTTAGTCTTGTACCAGACGCATCCCCATGCTTATGACATTGTCCTTCTCGTAGCCGATCTTCTCGTAGAATCTAAGGGCGTCCAGATTACCGCTTCTGACCTGCAGGTTTATTTTGGGGCAGCCGAGGGCGCGCAGCTGGCATTCGATAGCGCGCATCAACCTGCGGCCCAGTCCTTTTCTCTGGAAATCCGGATCGACGCTAAGACAGTTGATCCATCCCCTGTGTCCCTCGTATCCACCCATGACGGTGGCGATTATCCTGCCATCAAAAGTCCCAACGAGAAACAGTTCAGGATTGATCTTGAGTTTCCGCTGAATGTCCAGCCGAGGATTGTTCTGGGGGCGCGTCACATTGCAGCGCTGCCAGAGTGAAATGACCGATACCTCATCCGCGGCAAGGTAAGCCCGTATTTGCATAGTGGACCCAGCACCTACTTCTTCAACCTTCGCACGACCCAATCCAGTACTTGATCGGCCACCTGCCTCTTCGTCATCAGGGGGAGGGTCTCAACTTTGCCGTCAGTACTAATGATGGTGACTCGATTGGTATCGACGGAGAACCCGGAATCGGGTGCCGTGACATCATTCGCCACGAACAAGTCCACTTTCTTACTCTCGAGTTTCCTTTTCGCGTTCTCGATGACGTTTTCCGTTTCCGCAGCAAATCCGACCTTGAAGAAATCCCCTTTCACTTCAGCGAGGATGTCAGGAGTTCTAACCAATTCCAGACTAAGACTGTCACCGCTGGACTCTTTCTTTATCTTCTGGCGCGCTCTAGACTTGGGCTGATAGTCAGCCACCGCGGCAGCCATGATGAGGACGTCGGCGCCCGACGTGGATTGAGTGACCGCATCGCGCATCTGCATCGCACTTTCAATCGAGACTATTTCCATCCCCACCGGCCGCGGCAGGGAGGTCGGAGCAGTCACCAGAGTCACCGCAGCGCCTCTGTCACGCGCTGCTTCTGCCATGGCGTAACCCATCTTCCCTGAAGACCGGTTCCCCACGAAACGAACGGGATCGATTGCCTCCTGGGTGCCCCCTGCAGTAACAACAACTTTCTTTCCGGCAAAATCCCCACCCCGGGCTAGCACCTGGTTCACCGCGGCGATGATTTCCTGGACCTCAGCAAGTCTGCCGGCTCCCGTTCCCCCCGACGCGAGATGGCCCACTCCCGGATCGACGAAAATGACCCCTCTCGACTTGAGTATCCTCACATTTTCTTGCGTGGCGGTGTTCTCCCACATTCCAGTGTGCATGGCCGGAGCAATTACAATGGGAGCCCTGGTCGCCACGACTGTTGTGCATACCATGTCGCTCGCTATGCCAGCAGCGATCTTAGCTATGATGTCGGCCGTGGCCGGTGCAACTATGACTACATCCGCAGCCTCTGCCAGGGCCACGTGTTCCACACTGAACTCGCCACTAAGCTCAAACATGTTATAAACCACGGGTCGACCCGTCAGACTGCGGAAAGTGACCGGGGAGACAAATTTCATCGCCGCTTCCGTTAGTATGACCTCAACCTTGGCGCCGGCCTGTGTCAGTTTGCTGGCGAGATCGGCACCTTTGTAAGCGGCAATGCTGCCTGTTATTCCCAGAACAATCGTCTTGTTGGCTAACATTTGTCCCCCTCAACGGAACGTGCGTCGGAACCGGCTAAGCCTTGTTCATTTCGTATATCAGCTTCAATCCAATAAGAGTGATATCCGGGTTCACTTCGTCGATTAGCCTGGTTCCGCTCGCGATCAAGCTGGCATAGCCTCCCGTCGCGACCACCATCGCTTTTTCAGAAAGCTCGGCCTGGACTCGCCTCAGCAAGCCTTCCACGAGGCCTATGTACCCGTAGACAATTCCAGACTGCATGGCAGAGATAGTTGTTGTGCCGATAGCCTTTTCGGGGGCGACAAGCTCAACCCTCGGCAGAGCCGACGTTCGTGTGTAAAGAGCCTGAGCCGCGATAGCAATTCCGGGGGCTATTACGCCACCAATAAATTCCCCGTCCTTCGAAACGATGTCGAAAGTTGTCCCGGTTCCCATATCGACGACTATCACGGGGCCTTTGTACAGATGGTGTGCTGCGGCGCAGTTGACTATTCGATCGGCTCCCACCTCACGAGGGTTCGGATACACGATCTTGACCCCCGTCTTGACTCCGGGCCTCACGGTTATAGGGACAGTATTGAAATAGCGCTTCAGCAACTCCTCAAAGGTACCAACGAGCGGAGCGACGACAGCGCACATCGCAGCTTCCCTTATGTCGGAGGTCTTCATCCCGTGGTGCTGGAGGAGAGTGACCATGGTCGCGGCGTACTCGTCTCCCATCTGATTGATGTCGGTCGCCATCCGCCAGGTCGCCAGAAGGCGTTCGCCATCGAACACGCCTAGAGTCACGTTTGTGTTGCCTATGTCGACAGCCAAGAGCATTGGCTTTCCTCCAATCTACCCGGCCTTGATTTCCTTGATCGCCACAGGAAGTTCAGGCAACAGATCGGTGGCTATCGCACCTGTGTCACCCAGCCTGCGGCTCACCAGCTCGCCGGCCTTGCCGTGCAAGAACACTCCAACCATTGCTGCGTCGAACAAGGGCAATCCCTGAGCGATAAGCCCGGCAATCACGCCCGCCAGCACATCTCCGGTTCCCCCAGACGCTAGAGCAGGATTGGCGAAGGGCGAAATCGTGACCCTTCCTTGAGGGCTGGCCACAACTGTATACGCGCCTTTCAGCACGACTGTCTTGCCCCAAATGGATGCCATCTTGGCCGCGATCTCAAGCCGCTCCCGCTGTACCTCATCGATATCCAGTCCGGTCAGCTTCGACATCTCTCCAGGGTGCGGTGTTAGTATAGCATCGGCGCTGAGCCTGCGCCACACGTCGACCTTCGTCGACAACCGAGCTACTGTCGTCAACCCATCGGCGTCGATGACACATTTGGTACCGATTCTGGTTCTTGCAAGCAGAAGCGATTTAATGAGGTTCGTCGCGAACTCTCCTTGACCGAGGCCCGGTCCAATCAGAAGACAGTCGTACCCTCTTAGACTCTTCCGGACAACTCCCGGCCCATCCGCAGAACTCCTCGCGCCGCTCACCGGCAGCGGCAGGAAGGTAGCCTCAACGGGCTTTGCGGCGCTCAAGAAATTCAGGCTCTCAGGAGCGGCTAGGGTGACAAGGCCCGCTCCAGAGCGTGCCGCTCCAGCGCAGGCAAGATAGGCCGCCCCAACGTAGTTGACTGACCCGGCCACTACCAGCACCTTCCCAAAAGTGCCTTTGTTAGATACGAGAGGCCTCCAGGGAAGGAGCGGCCTGATCTGGTCTTCTGTCATCAGTTCCGCAACGGACTCTGTTGCCAGATGGTCCGGAATGCCTATGTCGACAATCCTCAGTCTTCCCGCTTTTTGGGAGGCCTCCCCGACGAACAGCCCCGGCTTTGGATACCCAAGCACGACGCTCTCGTCCACTGCCAGACAAGAGCGATCAATTTCTCCAGTGTCCGCATCGACTCCCGACGGCACATCTGCAGAAAGGATCAGTAGACCCTGGCGGTGCTTTCTGGCGTCGGCGACCGTTGTTAGAATCGCTGCTATTCTTTCGCTGATCTGCCTGCTCGGTTGGCCCGAGACCCTGAACCCCGTTCCGTAGACCGAGTCGATCACTAGACTAGCCGAGCGCACGACTTCCTCCAAGCGAGAAAGGGTAGGATCGTCCTCGTAGCTGATCGATTGAACTCCTGCCTCTTGTGCCAATAAGAAGTTCAAATCAGGTTCAGCCCGCGAGGCTGCCAGATACAGCACCACGCCGTATCCCCAACCCTTCAAATACCGGGATGCAACCTCGCCATCTCCACCGTTGTTGCCCGGGCCAATGAGCACAAGAATCGACTTCGGAGGAGGGCCTGCCAAATGTCTCGCTTCTTCGGCAATGGCCCGGCCGGCATTCTCCATCAACGCATTGGACTCGATGCCGTTGTCAGCGCAACGTTTTTCCAGACGCCGCATCTGGTCAATAGAAAGGATCTTCATGAGAACTCGAAAACGAGTCTAACAGTGGCCACAGCCACGGTCAAGAACCGAGGTCGCGAGACAATCGACTCAGCCTCAGCATCATCGACTGCCAGTGTGTCCCTCGCCAATATATCCGACGACAACCCGGGCACTCGAGGAATTGTTCCTGGGTTTTGAACGCGTACGCTGGAACTCTGCCTGCAACTCCCTCTTTGTCGATCGAATGTAGCGGCAAATTGCACTCCAGGCAACGCGAAAAGAGGTTGGCAGACCAAGAAAGATGGAGGCATTGAATGACTTGCAGGATCTGGAGTTCTGGATCGTCGCTCTCTACGAGCACCACCCTGACAGTGCCCTTCTTTACTAACCCCCATTCCAAGACATGGGTATCCCGCGTCAGAATGACCCGACTTTCAGCAAGAGCGATGGCTATCATGTCGCCGTCCCTGTCGCCTCGAAAAAAGACCGTGTCATAGCCCAGCATTCGAAGGCGTCTTGTGAGTTTGCCTACGTTCTCATCGACGATGAACTTCATGACTAGACATGGCTCTCTAGAGGGTCAGGACCGAAGTCACGGGCCCTGACCTTGCTTCTCACCCGCGCATTCACCTCAGCGCTCAACGGTCCCCTGACCAATCCCGAACGACAAGCAAGCGATCCACCCCAGAGCCTGCCGCAGCTGCTTTTTGGCTATAGCGTAACTGTGCTGCGAGGTGCCGATATCCTGCCGCACACGCGGTGCCCCCACCGAAGGATGAGCCCTAAGATGTCTTGAATGAGAAAGGGTTGAAATTCACCGACCGATCATAGGCATCAACGTCTTCCGTTCTCTTCAACCATCCAACTATCAGGTAGGTCAGAGGCGTGGCCAGAACTTCAATGCCCACCTTGGCCGTCCAGTGGTACAGGATAATAACTGGCATGAAAGAAGGCGTCCCCGCAAATGCGACAGTTATAAAAATCACCGTATCAAGACCCTCGCCGATGATCGTGGACCCTATGGTTCGGGTCCAGAGCCACCGGCCCTTCGTGAGCAACTTCAGTTTGGATAGGACGAGCGAGTTGGCGAACTCACCCACGAGGTAGCCCGCGAATGAGGCCAGCAGCAGTCGCGGGGCATAGCCAAGAATCGTCGCGTAGGCCTCCTGTCCGCTCCAGAACGAGGCTGACGGCAGGATTTGTCCAAGCCAGGCAAAGAAGACGAACACCAGGTTGCAGAGAAAACCCAGCCAAATGATGCGTCTAGCCCATGCATATCCGTACACTTCGGTTAGAATGTCGCCGAAAATGTACGACACGGGGAACACGAAGATTGCCGCGGGCACTACGAATGAACCGAAACCAACCAGCTTGACGGCGATGACATTTGCGGTGATAAGGCAAGTAACAAACAGAGCGGCGATGATCACAAATCTCTGAGAGACTCGCATGCTAGATCCAATGGCGCCGTTTGAAGAATAACAGAAGGCCAACGATGAGGGCGGCGATTGCGATTATCAAGACCACAAATGTACCCGCGCCTCCCGCCCTATCACGTCCCCCTGGTAGGAGAACATACATGGCATAGACACTCAAAACGACGATGAAGGGCAAGGCAATCGCGAACAGTATAGCCAGAACTCTCATTACCCTGTTTACACGATCGGTTCCCAGGATGTAGTCCGTGTCTTTGTAGACTTCGATAATCTCCCTGGCCTCGTCAAGCGTGTCACAAATCTTATTCACATGGTCCATGAGATCGCCATAGTATGCGCTGATATCCATCCGAGTAAACCGTTTCAGCTTGCTTTCAAGTTCAGCAAACACTGCTCGAGAAGGGAACATGATGCGACGCTGCGTAATCAAGTCTCGCCTCAAGATCGCCAGTTCCTGAGAAGCTTCCACGTTCTCATCAAACACGCGGTCTTCCTGGTCCTCGGCCAGCCTCAATATCTTGTCGAGTATTGGGAAATAGGCGTCCACCGCTCTATCGAGTATTCGATAGGTCAAAAAGCCGGACCCCTGGCTGAAGTTTTCCTGCCTCACGTGTTCGTCTATCTGGCATTCTCTAAAATACTTGACGAGAGTTTTCAGAGTCCCGTCGTGCACGGTAACTAGAAACTGCTCGCCCACGAACACTGCCACCTGATTTGGATTGCTTACCCGCGTCTCGGGGTTGTACACGGAAAACTGGAATATCAGGAACAGGTACTCTGCGTACTCGTCGATCTTTGGACGCTGTTTGCGGCTGAGGCAGTCGTCAAGATCAAGCGGATGGAACGGGAAATTCGAAGCGAGATAATCCATCTCTTTGCGAGTTGGATTGACAATGTCGGTCCACACCAGCCCTTCCCATTCTATTGACTCTATGTGTAGACCGTCTTGTCTTTCTGTGTTCTTTTCAGACAGTGCCATTGCCCGCCCGTAACGCCTTATCCAGAGATCGATTCCATTCTATCACGGGCATGAACTTGTGCATGTTTTCAGGCGCGAGGGTTAGCCTCGTTTCTGCTATAATGGGCGACGTGCAAATCGACCAGACCCCCTCGGCCAAAGCGGGCACCCCAAACGGAACGGCCGCAAAGGGTATAGTGGCGCGACCTTTGAACATACGCAAGATTTCTGCCGAAGGGCTGACCTGGGTGGACATCACCGATCCGACGGAAGACGCAAGGAAATACCTAACCGACAACTACAGCTTCCATCCCCTGGATATTGAGGACTGCTTTGGAAGCAGCCAGCTCTCAAAGATAGACGAATACCAGAACTACATATTCGCCCTTCTTCACTTTCCCTCCTATCAGGCGAAGAAAGGTAAGGGCGTCAACCTCCAATGGTCAGCGTTCGTCGGTGATGGCTTCCTTGTCACGCTGCACCCCGCTGAGCTCGCGGGCCCCAGCGAGGTCATGCGAGAGAGCGAGACTGGCGAGGAGAATAGAAAGGCCAATTTGGGAAACGGGTCCGGATATCTTTTGTATCTGATCCTGGACAGAGTGGTGGACTCCTACTTTCCCGTGCTGGATGAGATTCTCGGCATGATGCAAGACCTCGAAGAGAACGTTTTTGACGAAGAGGTCGAGGCAGCTAAGGACATTAGTAGACTGCGTCAAGATATACTCACCCAACGAAGGGTCGTGTTCCCCCTCCGCAGACTGCTGGCTGAACTCGAACCTAAGCTGAGCCGCTTCGCTCGAATGGATATGTCCGTGTATTACGGCGATCTCATGGATCACATGAACAAGATATGCGACACCATCGCCGAATCCAGAGACACCATCGAGGTCTTCAAAGATGCTGACTTCGTCCTGGCCGGATATCGCGCCAATAATCTCATACGGTCCATCGCGGTGATGATGGCAATAGGATTGCCGTTTCTCGTTGTTGGCTGCGTCTTCGTGATACTTCCCGCATCCGTGGACAAGCGCAGCATCCCTGCCTTTATTGTGCTTCTGGCCGCCGCGGTCATCTCGGTTGCAGTCTCGTTGTCAGTCCTAAAATCCAAGCGCCTTATCTGAACGCGCCTCTCACGCTGGCCGCGCTGCCGACTCCACCGTATCTTTTGTAGAACCACGTTTTCGTGAGTTCCACTAGTCCGAGATAGAGCACGATGAAAACCACGAGGACAATGAGGAAGGTGTACGGCAACGGCACGAAACCGAAGAAGTCTCTTAGCACGGTGAACGGAAAAAGCAGCGCGGCGCCCAGCACAATGAAGACATTTAGAAGCAACAGTTTGCTCGGCGCGCTTCGGAAAAACGGAATCATCCTGGTCCTGATCACAAATATCACGAGGCTCTGAGTAAAGAGAGACTCTACAAACCACGCCGTCTGGAAAAGAGGCGGCGATGCCCTGAAATAGGTGAGCATAACGTAGAACGTTAGAAAGTCGAATATGGAACTGATGGGGCCAAAGAAAATCATGAAGTTTCTGATGAATGCCGTATCCATCTTCTGCGGAGTCTGAACGTACACCTCGTCGACATTATCACTCGGGATCGCCAGCTGTGCGAAAGAGTACAAAAGGTTGTTCAGAAGGATCTGAATTGGGAGCATCGGGAGGAACGAAAGGAACATCGATCCAATCGCGGCGCTGAACATGTTGCCAAAATTGGAGCTTATGGCCATCAGAATGTATTTCAGAGTGTTTCCGAAAGTCTTCCTGCCTTCAATCACTCCGTCGAGAATGACCTTGAGATCATTCTGAAGAAGGATGATCTCGGCTGATTCCTTGGCAATGTCTACGGCATTGGCCACCGATATGCTCACGTCGGCAACCCTCATCGACGGGGCGTCATTGATCCCATCTCCTATGTACCCGACGACATGCCCATTGGCCTTCAAGACGTTGATGATACGGCTCTTCTGGCCCGGCGTAACCATAGTAAAGATGTCGGCGCGCTCGACGACCCTTGCTAGAACGTCGTCCGTCATCGCCTCGATCTCGCTGCTTCGAACTATATTCATGGGCCCCGGTCTGTCTGTTCGCACGATATAGCCAAGTTTCTCATCGTACACGCTGACGCGTCTCGATGAATGGATCTGAAAGCCCAGTTGCTCTCCGATATATCCGGCCACCGCCTCATTGTCCCCTGTAAGAACTTTGAGCCTGACCCCGGCTCTCCGCAGCAACTCAATTGACTCACCGGCAGTGGGTTTGAGAGGGTCCATGAAGGCAATGAAGCCTAGAAAGACCATATCACTCTCATCGAGTATAGAGTAAGAGCTCCTTCCGGCATCGACCTTGCGATAGGATACGCCGAGGACTCGCAGACCCTGTACGCTCAACTCTCGGTATTTCCGCTCTATCTTGATTCTTGAGGCACTGTCGATCGATTGGACCTTGCCGTCCAACTCATAGCTTGATACAACTCTCCCCACCTCCTCAGGCGCCCCCTTGGTTATGAACACGGCTCCATCAGGGTCGCTGACGACGACGGAGAGACGTTTCCTGACAAAATCAAAGGGGACTTCATCCACTCTCGTGTATTGCAGCCCGCTCAACGGCCTGTAGTTCAGAATTGCATCATCAAGGGGGCTGCGGAGACCAGTCTGATAGGAACTGTTCAGATAGGCGTACAGAAAGACCTTTTCGGAATCCTTTCCCTCCATGTCCACGTAAAGAATCACAGTCACCCTGTTCTCTGTGAGCGTCCCAGTCTTGTCCGAACAAAGAACATCCATGCTGCCAAAGTTCTGGATCGCGGCAAGTCGCTTAACTATCACCCCCTTACGGGCCATCGCAATAGCTCCCTTCGCGAGGTTGATCGAAAGGATCATTGGAAGCAGTCCTGGCGTAAGGCCTACCGTGAGAGCAACAGCGAAAAGCACAGACTCGAGCGGAGGGTGCTTGTAGAGGGCATTGATAAGAAACACGAACACAACTAACACAAATGTGACCTGCATTATCAGATTGCCGAATCTTCGCAGGCCGCGTTCGAATTCAGTGGCGGGCCGCCTCTGGGACGCTTTGGCAGCCACCTCTCCATACTGCGTCTGTTTTCCAATCTTTGCCACAACCGCCGTGGCAGAACCATTCGTGACCGACGTCCCCATGTAGAGATAGTTTGTCCACTTGCTGGAATCGCCGATAGAGACAGCATCGAGGGTACCGGGAGATTTTTCGGCGGGAAACGATTCTCCTGTGAGCGCCGATTGGTCTACAAAGAAATCCTTTGATGAGATAACGACGGAATCAGCGGGGACAATATCCCCTACGGAAAGCGAGACGATATCCCCCCTCACCAATTCACTTACCGCGACCTCTTTCTTAACGCCGTCTCTCAGCGCCGTCGCAGTGCTGGCCACCCTCTTCCTCAGTTGGTCCGCCGCTCGTTCAGCGCGGTATTCCTGAGTGAAGTCCAGAGTCACGCTAACAAGGACAATGGAGAGGATAATGACCGTGTCACTAATGTCCGCGAGCGCACCGGCCAGAATTGCCGCCCCGATGAGAATAATAGTGACCGGACTCCTGAAATGTGAAAGGTACCTGAGAATGATTGGTGCCTTTCCCCTGGTCGCAATCTCATTGGGCCCTTCGGAAACAAGGCGCTCTCGCGCTTCTTCGGCCGAAAGGCCAGTTGAGGACGTGCGCAGTCGTCCAAAAATCTCGCTGATAGTCAATGTCAGAAGATCTCGCGCATCGAGGCCGCTCTCGGCCTGCGATGCGGGGTTAGCTGAGCCTTTGGATACGTCTCCCTTTTGGACCACGAAGACCTCTCAAGTCATTCTACTCTCAGCGTGATGAATGTCACACTAACATACGGAAATGATATGATATAGTGAGTTTCGAAGCCAGAGCGTAAGGCTTTTCGTTCACGGGAGGCGAAATGAGAAAGGTCTACCTGGACAACGCATCGACAACACCAATCTTGCCTCAGGTTCGGGATGCAATGTTGCCTTACCTCGGCGAACTGTACGGCAATCCGTCTTGCATGCACGACTGGGGCGATTCGGCTCGCGAAGGCATCGAGGAAGCCCGTACGAAGGTGGCTGCTCTAATCGCAGTTGACCCTGAAGAGATCATATTCACCGCGAGCGGCACTGAAAGCAACAACTTAGCCGTCAAAGGCTTGGCTCTTGCCCAGCAGGGCAAAGGCAAGCATGTTATCGTGTCTGCGGTTGAACACTTCTCAGTGCTCAATTCCGCAAAGACTCTTGAGAAATGGGGCTTCGATGTCACCGAGATCCCGGTCAACAAGTTTGGAGAGGTCGATCCTGAGGATGTTCGAAAGAGTATCAGGAAAGACACGGTGCTGATCTCGATCATTCACGCGAGCTCCGAGGTGGGGACGATCCAACCGATCCAACAGATAGCCAAGATCGCTAAAGAGAACAATGTGGTCGTTCATACCGATGCCGTGGCTACCGTGGGAACCATGGCTGTCAACGCTAAAGAACTCGGGGTAGATGCACTCAGCTTGGCAGGAAACCAGTTCTACGGTCCTAAAGGTTCGGCGGCTCTCTGGGTGCGCAAAGGGGTGCGGATCATCCCCTTGCTCGACGGAGGAGTACAAGAGGGCGGTCGGCGCGCCGGCACCGAGAATGTTCCCGCTATCGTTGGACTCGGACGAGCTGCAGAAATAGCTCAGGCTGAGATGACCGAGAGAATCAAGCGCCTCAATGTGCTTCGAGACAAGATCCTCAGACAGATCCCTTCGAAAATAGAGCGCGTCCTCGTTACGGGTAATCCCAAGAACCGCCTTCCCGGTCACGCCAGCTTCTGCGTTGAATTCATCGAAGGGGAAGCGATGATTATGCTGCTCAGCAGTCAGGGCGTCGCCGTGACCAGCGGCTCTGCCTGCACTTCGCGAGCACTAAAAGCGTCTCACGTTCTGATAGCTATGGGATTGACCCATGCGGTGGCGCAAGGATCACTTCTTATGAGTATCGGCCTTGAGAATACTCAGGAAGACATCGACTACGTCATTGACGTTCTTCCTCCCATAGTCGAGAGACTGAGGCAGATGTCCCCTTTGTATGCCAAATACCTCAAAAAGACCAAAGGAGCTTAGTGATGCCTGTTTACACTGACAAGGTGATGGATCATTTCATGCACCCCCGGAACGTGGGCGAGATCGCGGATGCCGACGGCGTGGGCGAGGTAGGCAATCCGGTTTGCGGGGACATGATGTCCTTCTACATCAAAGTAAAAGATAACCGTCTCGCCGATATCAAGTTCAAGACCTTTGGCTGCGGGGCCGCAATAGCGGTTTCGAGCATGGTGAGTGAAATGGCCATGGGGAAGACGTTGGAGGAGGCTATGAAGATAACTCCTCAGTCTGTCGCTGACGAGCTTGAAGGCCTGCCGAAACAGAAATTCCATTGCTCCAATCTCGGAGCCCAGGCCCTGCACAAAGCGATCGAGGACTATCAGAGCAAACAGCAAGGCGCCGCTACATCGGCTAAAGCAGTCGCCCCCAAAAAGGCCACCGTTGCCAAAAGGAAGACTACAGCCAAGTCGGGAGAGAAATAGATGGCAGAGAAGAAAACGACCGCCTCCAAACAACAGCCTCATTGCCCTTACTGCGACCAGGAGGTACAGCAAGCTAAGCTTCCCTGGTGTCAGGGCTGTGGCGTTAAGCTCAATGTATGTTCAAGCTGCGGGAAGCCTGTCGCCGCAGAAAGCAAAGTGTGCCCGCATTGCCACTCGAAGCTAACAAAATGAGCGCTCAGTTGAAAGCGGACACCACATTGGACTGCGTAGGGCTATATTGCCCCATGCCGATAGCCAAAACTGCTACTCGCATGAAACAAATCAAGGTTGGAGAAATCCTCGAAATCGTTGCCGACGATAAAGGCATCAAAATGGATATTCCTGCATGGTGCAAGACGACCGGGCACGAGTTTCTGGGCATCGAAGAAGTCGATGGCGAGTTCCACGCTTTCGTACGCAAGAAACACGAGTGAGCCTTCGTTAGTATTTCTCCGTTTTTTCGGTCGCTATGGCCTCAAACCCTGATTTGGAGATCATCCAGCAACCGGGTTCCTTGGCATCGCAGACCATCCAGGGTCAATGACACACACCTAAGGTTGAACGAAACCAACGGCTTACTAACACAAGAGCCGCCCAATGGGCGGCTCTTTTCAGTTACTGCTTTGGCTTCCTGCTTATTTCGCCTTGGTCGTTGGCGGAGGTGCATATGGCGGATTGATCACCAGCTTTGATAGAACGTCATACCAGGTGTAGTCAACGGTCGCCACTGCAGTTGTCCCGGGTGCTTTGACGTAGTAATTGCTCCCATCGGGAGTTCTATCGCCAACGTCTATTTCCATCTTGTGTCCGTCATTCAATTCCAGACTGATGACCAACTTCGGATTGCCGAAGCCAAACAACGCCAGTTTTTCAGCCGTGGTATTTTCGCTGATTACCCGGTCTGCCCCCGGTCCACTGAGCAGCAAAGGGATGCCACCACCCCATCTCTGGGAGTCTACGGGAGACTTGTTGGCATCGTCGAAATACCACGGGAACTTGTCTCCTTGCCTGACCATGATGAACGATTGGCTTAGAGGAGGGTTTTCCTGAGGCAAGCTCAGTGTCACCCTTTGAATGGTATCCTGTTCGATAGACCAGACATATTCCTTCGGTTGTACAGGGGCAGCAGGCTTCGGACGGGACACGAAATAGAAAGCGCCGCCAAGCACTGCCAGCACCACAAGAAGAATAGTTATGTTTCGAGCGTTCAATAGCGTGCCCTCATTACCTGCGATACCACCACACTACTACCCCGATCAGAAGGACTAGCAGTGAAGGCAAAGCAAGACTCGAATACGTGATGAACCTGACCTGGTCCGGCGCGGCAACAAGCCTTCGGAACGGCAGCGCGGTACGGTGGATGGTGATGAGCTGAGTCTCTTCGGCAAGCCAGTTCACCGAATCCAGGAACAGATCACCATTGTTCACCTGTGAAAAGTGATCATTTGAGGCGAAGTCAGAGTCACCGATAACAATTATCCTGGTGAGCTTCTTCTGTTCGTTGGTCAATGCCGCGGCTATTGGGACACCCAGCGCCAATGGCCCTTTGATATCTGTTTGTGGATCGAAGGCCGGCTCTTTAGACGGGTCATAGTTCTTCTCGAGCCAGCTGTCGGTGCTCGTATAAACGAGAGGAGGAAATTGTTGCGTCTCATTGTCCGTCGGAAGAACCGCCACCGCTCCTGGGAAGTATGAGAAGATACTCACTCCCATCCCGGCGAAGAAGTTCCTGTCGGGTGTAACCCTTGGCTCATCTACCCTCGGCGCGAGGTATGACGCCCGATCGATAACGGTTCCATCAACCAGTTTTACACCCCAGGGAACAATGAGTTGATTCAGCTGTTCCGGAAACCCAGGGTCGGCGAGAATCAACGCTTGGCCGCCCGCCTGCAGATACTTGTTTATTGCGTCAAGCTCGGCCGGGGACATCGGTGACCTTGGCGAAGCGATGATCAAGACTGAAGTGTCATCAGGCACCACCGGGTTGGAAGCGAGGTCCAGTAACCCAACGACGTATAGATCATCACGCAGCCCATTTAACACCGAGCTATAGCTTCCTGAAGGGCTCACCTCTCCGTGACCGGTGAGAAAGTACACCCTTTTTTGTGCCACCCCGGTGACTTCCAGAATCGCGCTCGTAAAAGCGTGCTCCGCCTCAACTTGTTGCGGATTTCCCTGATCATCGAACTGTATGATCTGCGAGGGCATTACCAGGCGACTCTTGTCACCACTCTGAAAGACCACGGTCTGATACTGTGTGATTCCGAAAACGCGAGCTCGGTCGGGGTGCTGGTCGGGATCGATGATCTCGATGCTGATCAGTTTGTTCAGACCCTGGTACTCGAAAAGCAGGCTTTCAGCATACGCAGTCAAGCCATAAGTGTCCTTTGAGGGAACAAAGAAGCATATTGCTTTGATGGGTTGCTTCAAATTCTTGAGGACGTCTTTGGTTTGTTGCGTCAATGTGAATTGGGAGAGCCGCGTGACGTCCTTCCTCATGCCTATCCCAATTCTGGGGTCCTGGGATGCGTATACGACGATGCCATTGAGGAGTACGATGATCCCCACGAACATCATCGCCATCACCGTGGTCCCAGCGCCCAGGCGGCCTCTGCGCCCTATTAAGGCCCCTTTAACCTGCTGGAAATCAAGGGCAAGCGCAAGGATCAAAAAGATGACCCCTGCCCCCATCACACCCAACGCCGCCAGCCGAATCTCCGGGAACGCCAGCATCACTACCAGACCGGCGAGCAACGTAACTAGTCCGAGTATCGAGAACGTTCTTGTATAGGGACGTTGTCCCTGTCGTCGCTCCATCAATTCCACCTGCTGTTTTCGAGGGTTCTCATCGCAAGAAAAAGGAAGAGGGCCGTAATGCTCAGGTAGTAGATGATCCCTCGCACGTCGATTATGCCCCTCACAAAATCCGGCATATAGTTGGCCGTAGAGAAATACGCCACCGCGCTGCCGATTCCAGTAGGCAACAGTGTCGCCGCCGACCCCAAGAACCACAAACCGAGGAGAATCGCCCCCCCTACGACCGCCGACACTATCTGATTGGTAGTCAGGGATGACGCGAACAGCCCCACCGCGAGTGATGAACTTCCGAGCAAAATCAGGCCCAGATACCCGCTGAAAATAGGTCCGGGATCGGGGTCACCGTAAATGACCAGCATAAGCGGAAAATACAGGGTGAAGGCGAACATGACGAGCATCACCAGAACGCTGCCTATGAACTTGCCGGCGATTAACTCGCTGTCTCTGACGGGAGCCGTCATAAGGAGCTCCAGCGTACCGAGCTTCTTTTCTTCGGCAATGAGGCGCATCGTCAGTAGCGCCATCAGAGAAAGCACCACGATGATGAAGAGCGGACTCCCCAACAACCCGCGCATGCTTGTCTCATCACGCCAGGCGCTGCTGAAGATGACGAAGAAGAATCCGTTACCGACCAGGAAGAGCGCCGTTATGATGTAGGCCATGGGAGAAGCCAGGTAGGATTTGAACTCCCTTGAGCCAATCGTCCACATGTTTCTCATCAGTCTTCCACCTCCTCGGCGGATTCATCTTTCGCCGTTAGTTTCAGGAAGACGTCTTCCAGGCTCATCTCAACTGACTCTGAAGAAAGCAGTGTGAACCCACCCTTGACCACGGCCTCGGTAATCTTGCTCCTCAGATCTTGAGTAGCGGGATACTCCACGATGAATCTCGAATCCTGGAAGCTCACCCGGGCAACTCCCCTGACTTGGCGAAGTGCTTCGACAATCTTCTTTGTTTGCCCTTCGACCTCGAGGCGCACTCTCCTCGAACCGGTTACCAGGGAGGAAAGGTTCTCGATCTTGTCCTCAGCTACGACCTTGCCGTGATCGATGATAATGGCTCGCTCGCAGAGAATACTTGCTTCAGGAAGAATATGCGTGGAGATCAGCACCGTACGCTCCTTGCCGAGCTCTCGGATGAGCTGCCTGGTGGAGGCGATCTGGATAGGATCGATACCGTTGGTAGGTTCGTCCAGAATCAGGACCGCGGGCTCGTGGACAATTGCCTGAGCCACGCCGACCCTTTGGCGATAGCCCTTTGATAACTTGCCAATGTGGATATCGAAGTACTCCTGAAGGTGACACTGTTCAATGACGTCGTCTACTCGTCCCTTCAGCTTGTCAGCCGGCACCTGTCTTAGTCTGGCCATGTACACCAGATACTCGCGCACTGCCATGTCAGTGTAGAGAGGCACGGCCTCAGGCAAATACCCTATTTGGCGCCGAGCTTCGAGCGAATGTGTCATCACGTCATAACCGGCGATCTTCACCGTGCCGCTCGTTGGTCCAAGAAAGCCAGTGATGATGCGCATGGTCGTCGTCTTTCCGGCAGCGTTCGGACCGAGAAGTCCCACAATCCCGCCTTTCTCGACATTGAAACTGATGTGATCAACCGCAAGGCGCTTGCCGTAATACTTGGTTAGATTGGTGACTTCGATCATTGCTGACTCCCAGACGAAGCAGTTGCAGTCGGAGTTGGATTGGTCTTCGCAAGTTGCCAATTGACCCAGGCATCGATCGCTGAGTTGTAGTTCCATTTGATCTGGTGCAGTTTGTTCTCGTCGACAAGCCAGTCCTGGAATCTCTTGTTCTGGATTTCGGGCAGATATGATGGGATGATATCTCGAGGGGCGAACTCCGTCACAGTCAATACGTAATAGCTTGAGGGAGGAGTCTGAGGATCGCTGACGACCGCCGCCGGGTCACTCACTTCTCCGACCTTGAGGGTGAAGGGATCGTAGTTCCCCATAACCAACGCACCCTGCGGAATCCAGTCCAGCTCCCCGCCGGTCTGTCCTGTCTGATCAAGAGAGACCTCCGCGGCAACCTTGCCAAAGTCCTCGCCTGAAGTAATTCTGGTCTTGACTTCCTGCGCTTCCTCGTAAGTGGCGACAAAAATCCCGTAGACATGGGCGTGCTCGATCTGGGGCGGGATCTGCTTGTTGATGTAGTCCTGCAGTTTGCTGCTCAGGATACTGCTGCGCACACTATCGCGGTACTTCCCATTCGAAATTTTGCTTGTGTCGAGAAGTTGTCGATACCACTCCTTGAACTCGGCATCGGTGACCGTAGCATTATCGCTACCGGCTGCCTGCTTTCTGAGGTCAGCTTCAACTTCCTGGTCAGACGCTGTTATTCCAAGGCGAGACGTTCCGTCCTTGATCATGATTTCGTTGGTGATGTTCTGCAAAGTGCCGATACCACCCGATCCGGTGACTCTGACCCGATCCAGGAAATCACGCATTCGTATCTGAGTATTGTCCACGGTTATAACAACACGTCTGAAGGGGGCCACGTATTGTTGAAAGTACGCAACGCTAACCAGGGCTATGACACCAGCCAGAAGCGCTCCAACGATGATGTATGGGAGGCGCGATGGTTTCTTGTACGCTGACTGAGGTCTGGATCGCGGCGGAGTGTCTAGTTTCTTTTTGTCTGCCTGTGGCATCCTGAACTTCCTGGTCTTTCAAAATTCTAGGACATTATGTCATCTGGGTCAAATCAGCCTGGTTTCTGACGATACGTCCGAATACAAACCCGCCGCAAATGGCGCTGCCATTTGCGGCGGCATGATCTGAGCCAAGAACGGGCTAGACCCGGTGGCAGGCCACCCAGTGTTCCCCACCTAAACCGCCGACATTCTTCAATTCGGGTGTCTGTTCCCTGCACACGGGATTGGCAAGGTGACACCTTGGATTGAAGTGACAGCCTTTAGGAGGATTCACCGGGCTGGGAACGTCTCCAGTCAAAAGGATGCGTTTGCGGAGCCTGTCAACCTGAGGCGAAGGGATGGGCACGGCTGAAAGCAGCGCCTGGGTATATGGGTGCAGAGGGTGATCATAGAGCTCATCGCTGCTCGTAATCTCCATCACCTTCCCCAGATACATCACGGCCACGCGATCTGATATATGTCGAACCACTGAAAGATCATGAGCGATGAACAAATAGGTCAGGTTCATTTCATCTTTGAGTCTCATCATCAGTTTGATGATCTGAGCCTGAATGGAAACATCAAGAGCCGAAACCGGTTCGTCGCAGACAATGAACTTTGGACGGACGGCGAGAGCCCGGGCTATCCCAAGGCGCTGCCTCTGGCCACCGCTGAACTCATGCGGGTACCGCACTGCCATTCGCGGCTCAAGCTCAACCAGTCTCAGCAGCTGGGCTACCTGGTCCTGATACTCGTCGCGGTTCACCAGATTGTGTACGATTAGCGGCTCGCCGACGATGTCTCCGGCAGTCATTCTGGGGTCCAAAGAGGCATAAGGGTCCTGGAAGATGAGTTGCATATTCCGGCGCATCCGCCGCAGACCTTCACCTTTCAGTTTGGTCAAGTCTGTTCCATCAAAAATAATATCGCCCGTGGTTACCTTGTACAGCTGCAGGATACAGCGGCCAGTGGTGGTCTTTCCGCAACCGCTCTCGCCAACCAGCCCGAGGGTCTCGCCCTTCCTGATAAAGAAGCTGACGTCATCTACTGCCTTAACGTCTGCAACCTTTTGTTTCATTACCCCGGCGACAACCGGAAAATACATTCGGAGGTTATTGACGTCTAGTATGTTGCCTTCGCTGTTGGGCATCACCTGGCCTCCACAAGTTGTCTCACTTCGTTCTTCCTGAAGCAGGCGGACAGATGCTCCTTGCCCACCGGCTCAAGCTCCGGACGTTCCTTGCGGCACTTGTCAATTGCCATCTTGCAGCGAGGACTGAATGGGCACATATTCTTTGACAGTCTCGCCAGATTGGGCGGAAGGCCCTCGATTACATTTAGATCGTGCTGGCGAGGCAGGTCAAGCCTGGGCACTGACGCAATCAGTCCGACGGTGTACGGATGCTTGGGTTCGTTGTATATGGCATCGGTCGGTCCCGTTTCCATCAGACGGCCGGCATACATCACATTCACGCTGTCGGCGTATCTCGCGACCACGCCAAGGTTATGAGTGATGATTATGACGGCGGTGCCAAACTGCGTCCTCAGATTGTTGATGACTTCAAGGAGTTGGGCCTGGACGGTCACATCCACCGAAGTCGTAGGTTCATCGGCGATAAGCAGAGCAGGGTCGCAGGCGAGAGCCATAGCAATCATGATGCGCTGCTGCATTCCACCGCTGAACTGGTGCGGATAGTCATCGACTCTCCTGTCCGAGTCGGGAATGCCAACCAGTTTGAGCAGTTTGGAGGCTTCATCTTTCGCGTTCTTCGGGTCAATGCCTCGATGCAATTCGAGGGACTCGGAAAGCTGGCGACTCACCGTCAGCACAGGATTGAGCGAGGTAGTTGGCTCCTGGAAAACCATCGCGATTCGGTTGCCACGAATGTGTCGGATTTCCTCTTCGCTTACTTTGAGCAGGTCCTTGCCATCAAACATTACCTCGCCGCCAACGATGATTCCCGGCGGATAGGGAATCAGGCGCATTACCGAAAGGGCACTCACACTCTTGCCACAGGCACTTTCGCCTACGAGAGCAACGCACTCACCCTTCTCGATGTCGTACGTCAGGCCATCGACTGCTCTCAGCTCACCATCCTGAACATAGAAATATGTTCTCAGGTTCCTTACTTCAAGAATCTTGTCTGCGATGGTCGTTCACCTCACTTTACTCAGGCTTGCCAGCGAGCGCGTCCATTTTAGCTTGAATCAGCTTGCGGGTCAATCTCGCCGGTCTTGCCCAATTCACTTTCTCACGCCTTCACAGGCCGTAACCGAAAACGAAACCAAGCGTGCCGATCGGCTGCGTATCAGCCATGGACGCGTATTGACTGTTGATGGCAGGGGCAAGATGCGCACACTAACTCCCTTCTCGCCAACTTCCAGGACATCCGACAGAGCGTGTCCTCCACTCTGCCCTCGCTCCGAGGTGATCTCACCCTCCAGACACCCCGAAGACAAACAGCGACTTTATAACATATGGCTTTTGGCCTTGTCAATACAGACAAGGCTCTTCCCAGATTCGGCAGCCGAGGGTCAATACACCTATATTTCTTTGCCCTTAGGGACTACTGCTTGACCTTGGCGTATACTCAGTGCTAGTATGCAGTAGTGAACGAACGTACGAGCGCCAACAAGAAGATGAACGACACCGGTACGACCACCAGGCGATACCGATACTCAGCGGACAAGTCATCCCTTCTCGCCAGGATGAAGAAGATCGAGGGACAGGCGAGGGGTGTTAGCGAAATGTTTGAGAACGACCGCTACTGCATTGACATTGTTCAGCAGTTGACAGCTCTGTCTGCTGCGGCAGATGAAGTCGCCCTGCGAGTGCTGGAAAGCCATATAGAGGGTTGCGTAACTGAGGCGATCCGCGAAGAGAACGGCGAGGACCATATACACGAACTGATGAGCACCATCCGCAAAGCGATCAGGCGGTAGTGTCAAGGACGAAGACATGTCTGTAACAACAGAGACGGGTCATCTCAAGAAGATCTCGCTGCAGATTTCCGGAATGACATGTGCCGCCTGTGTTATTCACAACGAGGAAGCGCTGCGCGACTTACCAGGCGTCAGGAACGCAGTAGTGAACCTCGCCACAGGAAAGGCATCGGTGGAATACGACCCTGACAGGGTCAACCTCAAGGTCATGCAAAAGGCCGTGGCCGACGCTGGCTATGAGATTCTGTTGGATAAGGCACAGCTGCACGTAACCGGAATGACATGTTCTTCGTGCGTCGCCAACGTGGAGAAGATCGTGGGAGAGCTGCCTGGAGTAGCCAATGTGGCGGTGAGCCTGAACACTGAGACAGCCCAGGTGGAATATGTCTCGGGAATTACTCCCCTGTCCGATATTAAGAAAGCCATCGCAAGCATCGGGTACGAGGTCGCCGATAAGGGAGAGGGCCAGGAGAATCTTGATCGTGAGCAGGAAGCGAGGCGAAAGGACGTCAAGAGGCAACTCATCAATCTGATCGCTGCAGGTACGCTCGGCCTCATCGTCATGATCGGCATGCTCCAACCGTATTGGTTTAAGTTCCTGCCGGAATGGGTTAACAACAAAGTGTTTCTCTTTGTCCTCACGACTCCCATTGTTGTTGGGCCGGGGAGGCAGTTCTTTGCCAACAGCTGGAATGGCCTGAAGCACGGCGTTGCCGACATGAACCTGCTCTATGCCACCGGAATAGGTTCAGCCTACAGCATAGCGGTAATAAACACTTTCTGGCCCAATGCGGGCTTCGGTGGGCGTGAAGCAACCTTTTACGAAGCGGCTGCCCTTCTCACCGCGTTTATTATCCTCGGTCGGTATCTCGAGGCTGTTACGAGGGGCAGAACATCAGAAGCAATCAGAAGGCTTTTGAAATTGCAGCCGAAGAGAGCAAGAGTGGTTCGCGATGGGCAAGAGACTGACATCTCCGCAGAGGAAGTGGTGCTCGAAGACATTATTGCCGTCCGCCCGGGTGAGGCGATTCCCGTGGACGGCACAATAGTTGAGGGCTACTCGTCGGTCGACCAATCAATGCTCACCGGCGAAAGCATTCCGGTCGAGAAGAGCGTCGGCGACGAGGTCATCGGTGCCACGCTGAACAAGACCGGCGCCTTCAAATTCCGAGCTACCAAGGTAGGCAAAGACACAGCCCTGGCTCAAATCATCAAGCTTGTTGAGGAGGCACAGACCACCAAGGCCCCCATCCAGAAAGTGGCCGACAAAGTAGCGGGGCAGTTCATCCTGGGTGTCCACGCGATCTCGCTGTTGACTTTTCTGTTCTGGTTCTTCATAGGTTTTGGCCTCTGGTTTGCCCCCCAAAGCCACCTCATCCTTACGCCGTATACTCTATCGGCGGTAAGCGCGTTCGGTTTCGCTTTCCTCATATCGATCACGGTGCTCGTTATTTCATGTCCGTGCGCCGTCGGCCTAGCCACACCTACTGCCATCATGGCTGGTAGTGGCAAAGGAGCGGAGTTCGGCATACTCTTCAAAGGGGCCGACGCCATCGAAGCCACGAGCAAGGTCCAGGTTGTGGTGTTCGACAAGACGGGGACTCTAACAAAAGGGGAACCGTCTGTTACCGATGTAATCGCAGCGCAGGGTGACGAAAAAGAGGTACTGAGGCTCGCGGCCGCAGCCGAAAGGAATTCGGAGCACCCCCTGGGCGAGGCTGTCGTGAAAGGCGCTCTTCGCCAGGGAATCGCCATTCCGGATTCCACCGCTTTTGAAGCGATTCCCGGTCAGGGCGTAGTCGCCGGCATCGATGGCTCCGTCATTCTGCTCGGCAACCGTCGCCTTATGTTAGAGCGGAATATCGATATTAGCGCACTCGAAGGTCAGGCGGACAGGCTGGAAGGTGAAGGCAAGACCGCTATGTTCGTCGCTCGCGGCGGCAAAGCGGCGGGCATCATTGCTGTGGCCGACACTATGAAGTCGACCTCGAGACTCGCCGTCGACGGCCTGCACGGAATGGGAATCGAGGTCGCCATGATAACGGGCGATAATCGAAAGACTGCCGAAGCCATAGCTAAACAGGCTGGTATTGACCGTGTCCTGGCCGAGGTCCTGCCTGAGGATAAGGCGATCGAAATAAAGAAGTTGCAGGCAGGCGGCAGAATCGTAGCAATGGTGGGAGACGGCATCAACGATGCCCCCGCCCTGGCACAGGCTGACGTCGGAATCGCCATCGGCTCAGGCACTGACGTCGCTAAAGAAACGGGAGAGGTGATATTAATCAAGGATGACCTTCTCGACGTCGTGGCCGGTATTCAAGTAGCGAAGGCGACGATCCACAAGATCAAAGAGAACCTTGTTTGGGCCTTTGGCTACAATGCGCTGGCTATCCCATTGGCCGTAGGCATCCTTTACCCGATTTCCGCCCAGGTAGTCAGCCCCGAGCTCGCAGCGTTGCTGATGGCTTTCAGCTCTGTCTCAGTGACGCTTAACACTCTAAGAATGAGGGGCTTCGTACCCGCTGTCCGCAAGGTTCAGAAACTGTCTCCGGTTGGAGCTTCGTTATGAGAAACCCTTCCCTAGTGAGTGCAATGATATACACCAGTGTCTCGCTGCTGGCCGCGGCCCTGTTCCTCGTTGCCACCCTCGCCAGTGCTCACACGCTGGTCGAAAGGCTCGGTGGGACTCTGTGGGTATTTATACTATCAATGATTATCTCGATGCCGTTGGTGACGCCCGTCGTTAAGCGACGGCTCATGCAATAGACAAGGACAAAATCAGGAGGCAAATGTTATGGCAATCGATCCCGTCTGCAAAATGCAGGTAGATGAGAAAAAGGCGCCGGCAGTGTCGGAGTACAAAGGGAAGAAGTACTTCTTCTGCGCCCCAGGATGCAAGAAGGCATTCGACAAAGACCCTGAGAAGTACCTCGGGAAAAACTAGACCAGGGCATAGCTCTCAAAAAAAGGGGCTCCGAGGTCTTTCGGAGCCCCTTTTTTATGCCACAATCAGTGTTGTAGTCGTCACCTACAATGTCGTCCGGATCGACTCAATCAACAGTGCTCTGGCATGACAACCATCGCTCCCTGCCTGGCAACGATAGGAGCCTTTTCCCGCCATGGATGCACCGGACAGAAGTTTCTGCACTGCAGATTTGTACCTTCCGGCCAGGGATCAAGCCCTACATGGGAACCCTCCAACGTTCGCGGCTGGTTGCCACTCTGAACGCCAGAAACAATTCAGGCTAGTAACTGGTCTAGCTTGACTTGATTAAAGCCCACTACTACCTGGTCGTCGATGAGAATCACAGGCACTGCCATCTGACCTGACTTCTGGACCAGTTCCTTTGCCTTGTCTCGGTCAACCGAAACGTTGTATTCGGTGAACTTTATTCCTTTTCGCGAAAGATACTCTTTCGCCCTGTGGCACCATGGTCATGTGCTGGTAGTGTAGATAACTACGTTCTTCTCGGCAACGTCAGCCATTACTTCCTCCGGGTATCCGACTAATACTCAATTGTAGCATGAACCTGAGGCTGAAATCGTATCCCGCGTCAAGCCGACATATCTCCGTTTCTTCGAAAAATGCGCTCACCCAGACGCAGAATCTGTACCGCCGCGATAGCAACAACCAGCCTCGGTACCAGAAGCCACAGCAGGTTCACCCCGAGCGCGGCGAAGAGGGCCGGATCCTCGACGATCCCGTGGTTTATGCCCAGCGAAGTCTGCAAACGGGCTACATCCGCACGGCTCAGATTTCCAGTTCTCGACTCCTCCATGATTAGAGCGCCGCCATAAAGGAGACCGAACAGAATCCCCGCCACAAACATCACCGTGGTCTTCTCTCCGGTTCCAAAGACCTTCATCACAGGGCCGAAGAACCTCGAAACATTGTCTACCCAACCCAGCTTACGCGAGACTTCAAGGACGATCATGATCACCATGATGATGGCAAAGATCTTCAGCAGCATCACTCCAGTGCCTGACACCCACCCTTCTGCCATAGCTCCCAAAGACGCATGGGGCTGCATGTTCGCCGGAAGAGCGGTGCTCTCTGCAGTCCCGGTGAAGAATCGGCTGACAGCGAACGCAGTTACTATCGCCGTTCCCAACCTGAGCAGAATGGCCTTAAACGCATTGAACCCGGACCGTTGCTGGACTATCCCTTCTAGAATCAGGTTGTGGCAGATAAGGGCAAAGACAGCGATGATCGTCATTTGGGCAACCGAAAAATGCATCACCGTTAGGGCGGCTATCGCAGCGTAGATGTTGACTACCATTCCGCTCAACAATGGGAGGGCCGCCTCGGCGGGAAGTCGCAGTAAGCTCATCAGGGGAGCAAAGAGCTTGTCCACGTTGTCGAGCCATCCGCTCCACTGAAACAGAGCAACCAGCAGAGATACAGGAATCACGACCCTGGCCATCCATATGAAGCTCCGCCATCCGGATTTCAATCCGGCGGCGACGCCAGCCTTAAGACGTCCGCTGTTGGGCACGGTCCCCATGTCTCCTCTTCAGCATCATTCAGACATGTATACTCTAGGCGTTTGACTGGGTGCCGTCACGGCGAGTCCTATCTTAACACCCTTTACATGGGAATCTGCGAATACCGCCCGCAGAGACAGCAGGCCGATGATGATAACGTTGCCATGAACGATACTCCGATGATCGAGGCACGCTATCCATTGACGCATAGTGCTATAATGAATCGTTCTTCAGTCAACTTGAGCCACTTGGTCCGTGGGCATTCTGCTGCAGTCGAGGTGAACTATGGGAGCCCCACTGCTTTCGACCAAGCTGTTCGTCCCCCAGCCTCGTCCTGGACTTGTGCCCCGGCCCAGGCTCTTGACCCTCCTGAACGCTACCCTGTCCAGTCCTTTCACACTTGTCTCCGCGCCTGCCGGATTTGGCAAGACTACCATCCTGGCGCAATGGCTTGCGAGCCTTTGTCCCAGGCTCGCAGCATCATGGATTCAGCTTGACGAGGGGGACAACGACCCCGCAAGGTTCTGGAATTATTTCGTCAGTGCACTCGCGAATCTGAGCACCAACGACCATGAGCCCGCCATTGTTCTGCAGCCTCAGAACTACGCTCCCGAGGCAGAGCTAACGCCGATATTGAACGCATTAGCGGACAAGTGCGAAGACTTTATCGTGTTGCTGGACGACTACCACCTGATCAAGACAGATAAGATCAACGCGGGACTGGCCTTCGTTATTGAGCACTGTCCGCCAAAAATGCACCTGGTCATCGCGACTCGAGTAGACCCGGTGCTGCCCCTGCCACATTTCCGCGGGCGCGGCTGGCTTGTCGAACTGAATGCTGAGGACCTCCGGTTCACTGACGGTGAGGCCCAGGACTTGATTAAGGCTCACGGTGTTGACCTCGAGGACAAATCCATACAGGCACTCAACGATCGGGCTGAAGGCTGGGTGGTTGGCCTGAGAATGGCGGCCATGGCTCTTCGTGGGCGGAACAACATCGGAGCATTCGTAGAAAGCTTCAGCGGCAGCAACCGTTACGTGATGGATTACCTGCTGGATGAAGTCCTCAAGCAGCAAGACGAGAGGACCAGGGATTTTCTCCTGAAGACATCAGTGCTCGAGAAGATGAGAGCGCCGCTTTGCGACGCCATTACTGGCTTCTCTAATGGAGCCGAAACCATGACCAAGCTCGAGCACGCTAACCTCTTTTTGGTCGCGCTCGATGAGACGAGAACCTGGTACCGATACCATCACCTCTTTGCCGATTTGCTTCGTCACGAGCTTGCCGAAACCATGGGCCCAGAAACGGTGAATAGGCTGCACGGTCGTGCCAGCGCATGGTATGAAAGGCAAGGAATGGTGGACGACGCGATCAACCACGCCCTCGCTGCCACCAACTGGGGCGATGCCCACAGGCTTATAAAAGGAACAGCCGCAGACAAAATCGCCAAAGGGTTCTATTTCACGTTCTCCAACTGGATCAAGTCACTTCCCGATGACGAACTCTTCGCAGATATCGAACTGTGTCTGCAATACGGCCGGGCCCTAGCGATATCTGTCCAGACAAAAGACGCCGAGCAGCTTCTCGCCCACCTGGAGCGGGTAGCCCAAGACGATCGGGCGATGCTCGGTAGGGTGATCGCCCTTCAGGCATCGCTGGCAGGAACTACAGGAAACGTCGAACGGGTACTGCAACTCAGTTCAAGGGCACTATCGCTTCTGCCAGAAAGTGACTACGTGTATCGGGGCTGGGCAAGTTACGAAGCCGGCTTCGTATTGTTCAACCGCGGCGATCTCGACGAATCCGAAGCAATGATGACACTCTCACATGAGGCGGGGGCGAGTGCGGGGGATGAGTACATAGCGGCGACGTCTCTAAATTTCCTTGCGGGTATTGAACAGGTTCGGGGACACCTTCGTGCCGGGCTGGAAATGGCAGAAAGGGCGTCGGACATCGCAGGACTCTCGCCGGCAGCTTCCCTCGGCCATTGCAGGGTCTGCATCATCTCCTACGAACTCAATGATTTGGACACGGCCCTGAAAAGTGCCGAAACCATCGCCCAATGGAGCCTTTTTACGGGAAAGGCCGAGACGCAAGTGCTTGCTTACGTGTATCAGGCCCGGGCGCTCCTGGCCCTCGGCAGAGCCGAAGATGCCGAGGCTGCAATGCAGCGCGCCGACCAATACTCCCCGAGGGCCATGCCCTACTTCAAGGCGCTCCATGCCGGCGCCAGGATTCTTTTTGCATTGCGTCGCCATGACCCTGCATCTGTCGATAAATGGGCAAGGCAATTTGACAACTATGCTGGATTCTCTCCTTGCCAGTTCGTCCATGTCCCTGCAATGGTGGCACTCCAGAGGGGAGACAACGAATTCGCGTTGACCGAACTCGCCAGTCTGTATGAGGCGGCGATGAAAAAGGGTGCGCACGGCTATGCCATTGAGCTGCGTGTCTGCCAGGCTCTCGCCGAAACCGATGAAGAACGGGGGTTGTCCTTGCTCTCGGAGTCCATTAGCAGGGCGGAGTCAGAAGGCTTCGTACGAACATTTGCAGACTACGGCTACCTCATCGAACCACTACTCCGAAGAGTCGTAGCGAAAGGCTCCAACCACTACGCCGCCAGACTACTGAGAATCGTAGAACATGAGCTCGCCTTGACCGAGAGCCATGTCAACTCGTCACCGGATGAGCACCTGTTAAGCCACCGCGAGACGGAAGTCCTCAGGCTTCTGCGGGCAGGGCTGACTAATCAGCAGGACTCTGTTGTCCAGATTGACAACGGGCGCGAACATGCTGTCGAGGTTAGAACAGTCCAACCTGTTCCTGGTGCCTCTCGACGAGAAACGCGAATGGTTCCGCTATCACCATTTGTTTGCCGAACTGCTGAGGCATCAGCTTGAGGTATCGCATGACCATGCTCTGGCGTTTAGCCTGCACCAGCGTGCAAGCCAGTGGTACGAAGAACACGACTTGCCTGACGATGCCATCTTTCATGCTCTTCAGGCTAAGGATTGGGAGCGGTCTCTCAAATTGCTGATTCCCGAAGTCGACAAGCGGATGCAACGCGGCGAGATGAGGACCGCGATTGGATGGCTCCAGGCCCTGCCGGACGACGTTCTCCGCAGTCAGCCCCGCCTTTTCAGCGAGTACTGCGGCGCCCTGGTCTTCGCAGGTGAGCCTGAGGCGGCCAATTCTGCCATAGCCTTTCTCGAGCAGACTGCCAGGGAAGATACCGCCATCCAGGGGGAGATCGCCAGTCTGCGAGCGGTGATGGCCGGACGCCGGGGCGACCTGCCAACCGATGCCGAACAGTCTCAAAAAGCCTTGGCACTTCTTCCCCAGACAAGTTACGACGCTCGCAGTCGGGCGAGCACGGAACTCGGCAATATCCGCTACAGCGAGGGACGTCTCGAGGAAGCGATACGCCATTACGCGGATGCATACGAGGCAGCTAAAAAGACGGGAAGACTGTGGACCGCCGCAAACGGGTTGGGCTGGGCCGCCCGCGCCTTGTGGATGAGGGGGGAACTAAAACGTTCAGGCGAGATGGCCGAGGAGGCAGTTGACCTTGCCGGGCAGTCACCCGCAGCCGCCTCACCTCTGTGAAATCTCGGCACCGTTCTGTACGAACGGAACGAACTCGAGGCAGCGGCACGTGTTCAGCAACTCGGTGTTCAACTCGCTGAAAAAGTAGGAGATATGCCGAGGGTCGCACTCTATCACTGCCTCGGCCAGACCAAACTGGCCCAGGGGGATATAGTCGCTGCCTCCGCAGCAATGGCACGTGGCGACGAGGTGGCTCGCCATCCTAGCGTCACTCCTGCGTTTCGAGGGCGTCATGCCGCCTACCGAACGCTGTTCGTCATCCGTCTCAAAGACGAGACAGGCATGATCGAATGGGGCAAACGAATGGCAGAGTACGCGCCTCACCTTGGACTTGAATTTCAATCAGTGCCGCCCCGGCTCCTGATCGCCCAGGGGCAGATCGACCTTGCGCGGGAACAGCTTGCCCGGTTGTATGACAAGATAGTTGAGACCGGTGCCCTCGGCCTCGGGATTACCGTTCGGGTGTATCAAGCCCTTGCTGCCGCCAATCAGGCCGATGCCATCACCTTCCTCAAAGATGCATTGGTCAGGGGCGAGGCAGCGGGCTACATCAGAACGTTCGTCGATGAAGGCCGGCTTCTGACTCCATTGCTCAGGAGAGCCCTGTCCCAGGGTATCACTCCCGGTTACATTTCATTGCTGCTCAGCACTATACACACGGAAGCCCAACGCGGCAGCCCGACCGACAATGAGATACCTGGTGGTCAAGCACTACTGAGTGAACGTGAGCTTCAAATTCTACTGTTGGTTGAGAAGGGGATTTCGAATGGGGGTATCGCCGAAAGGCTCGTTATCTCACTTGCCACGGTGAAGACTCACATCCACAACGTCTACCGCAAACTTGAGGCAAAGAGCCGTACTCAGGCCATATCCAAAGCCAGAGACATGAAGCTTATATAGATCCCAGGGAACTGGCTCGCTTGTCCACAGCCAGCTAAACCCGCGATTGCCCGCTGAAGTCCAAATGAATTCATCCCAATCCCGCGCCTCTGAAAATCAACCCCCGATTCAATCTTTCGATGTATTCCCACCCTACCCTTTGGCCACTATTCTTGGGACGTCCGCGATTCTTGTTGGCGGAGGCCGCTCATGCAAGAAGTGGAGATCAGGCTCAAAGGGCAAATCGATCCCGGATGGTCCAGTTGGCTCGGGACGCTGACAGTTACTCACCTGCCCAACGGCGAAACAGTCCTTGGCGGACCCGTGAGAGACCAATCCGCGCTGTATGGACTGATCGAGCGTCTTTCCAGCCTCGGGCTCGAACTGCTCCAGGTGAACGTCAAGCCGCAGACCACCAGAAGGGAGGGAGGTGGGAACATGTGAGTTCAAGTCGATTGATCATGGGTCCAAATCTCAAGAAGAAGGAGAAAATGAAGTGCGAATCAAGGTGCTTGCTCGGTTAACGGCATTTATCATGGCGCTGGGAGTGCCGATGGCGCTGTCGCAGGCTGAGAAGACACCGGAGTATACTTTCGAGACCGTCGACGAAGATATCCCGGGGGCAACTGGCACATTCATTTGGGGGATCAATCCAGAGCAGCGACGTCGTCGGTGTCTACTATGACGCTTCGGAGGTCGGCCACGGTTTCGCCCGTATCGGAACGAGAGTTCTCGACATTTCGACCACCAAGGCGTCAACACCACGCTGATATCCATGATGCTGACAGAGGCGAAATAGTGGGAGATTACACCCCAGGCGGCTACTTCCGTCGGTCAAACCGACCGACTACCGCTGGAACGCCTTCGTGATGGAGAAGGATGGCCAGGCGAGATCAATTGGATGACCCGGATGCTGACACAACCGTTCCCTTCCGAGATCATGCCTGACGGAACGATCCTGGGGCACGTCCAGCTCGACAAAACTGACCCCATGTACCAGGTTCGGATACAGTCAAGCACCCTAACGGCGACTTTGAAGACAACAGCATTCCCTATTCGCAGAATAACGACGCGACCGCAAGCCTGAACACCATAGTTGGCAACTTTGTTTCAGGCGACGGCAATGTGCATGGGTATGTGTTGGAGGAAGGTCAGGCCCCATTCAAAATCGACTTCCCTGGTCACCAACGGCTTCACGGTAACCTATGAGGTAAACCGGGCCGGAAACCGCATCGCAGGATTCTATGCGAAAGATTGGCAGTCTGTTTTCGCCGGGCGTTTACCACGGTTACCGTTGCCGAGAGCACCGTGGAGCCAAGGGGAAAGGCAGTTCTCAAGTGTGGATGTAACTGGTGCGACATCCACACGAGTCACGTGCGGAAATGCTGGAGGCCGACTCGCCGGAGGACTATAGGGGAGCCGATCGAACGACACACGGGTGTTATCGCCACACCAAAGTAATAGTCCAAGTGTATGAGCAGCACGGCGGGAGCCGATACCTCGGCTCCCGCCACCTATGCTCTCGTCAGACTGATTACGGCACGAGAAAATAGCTAGAGGAGGACATGTATGAAAAGGTCAATGATTCGACTGGCCGTGGCGGCGATTCTCACTGCTTCGACTCTATTGCCCCTCGCTTGTACGACAAGCAAGCCCCTGAGTGTGACCGAGGGACAATACAGCTTCACCGTTTTCGATTACCCCGGCGCCTCCCTCACCCAGGCCTATGGAAACAACTCCCGGGGGGATGTGGTTGGGGTATACCAGCTGCCGACGGGCAGAGACGCTACGGTACTGCCGAAGGGCGTGCAAAACGCCTCAGGGAAACAGTATCACGGCTACATCTTTAAAAACGGCAAATATACAACCATTGACTACCCAAATCTACCGGGCAAGACCACGGACTACTCAATGGCTACTTCTACAGATGATAAAGGCAACGTCTACGGCTACTATGCCAACGAAGGCGAACCTCTAACCACAGCCTATGGGTTCATCTTTGGGAAGGACGGAAAGTATTCGACGATCCCCAACAAAGTCGACGCTGCCTTAGGTGAGCCTACGATGAGACCGACGCCATTCAGGGTAGGCCCCGACGGCACTCAGTACGGCTGAGTGCATTATGCGCTCCCGTCCGGAGCGTACAAGTCGATGTACGGGTACACCATGGCTAAGGACGGAAAATTCAGCCTGTTTAGCTACCCAACAGACGCAGCTTTCTGCATGCACCAGGGCGCCACCAAAGACGGCAGCATGATTGCTGGATACTACACGGAAAAGGGGGTAACCCGCGGTTACATCCTCACCCCGAAAGACGGGGCTGTAACCACCTTCGAAATCCCCGGCGCCAAGGCTACCGCCGTCCAGGACATAAGCTGGAACGGAGTCATCGTCGGACAGTACCGGAAGCAGGACGAGACAACTCAATTTCACGGGTTCGTCATCGATACGCACATGTCAACCGACAAATCCAAGTGGGAATTCAAGTATCCAATAGACTACCAGAACGCCCCTGTCACACGGTTCCGCGGGGTAAACGACAAGAATGAAATCGTCGGCGACTACACCGGTACAGATAACGTCACCCACGCGTTCGTGGCAAAACTTACCAAGAAATAGAAGCCTCGCTCATCTTATGTCGAGTCGTGGGGTGGGCCAGTGCCGCCCCACGGCTCCATCAAACCCCTGCCGAGCCGGTTGACTATGAAGAGAATAGCAGCAATCATAACTCTTTCGACGTTTTGCCTGGCCTGTTGCACTTCTCCGCGACCAACCGCACAAATCCCAACAACCTACTTGACGCTCAAAGAGAACAACACCTTCACGGCGCGACTTGAAGTCGCGATGACTTCGGAAACCACCCAAGAACGCAGTACGGTCTTGGCCACGTGCTCGGTAAGCGATGTCCCGATATACTGGAAGGGAAACGCGTTCACGGGAAGCGCCTACGCCGGTTCCGACCGAAACGCCATCTCCACGGTCAGCGGTTCGTTATCTCAGGATGGCGAATGGGTAGAACACCTCGACTTTTCAACAAAGCCAGCGGATAACTCCACCGCGGATACAGAGTTCTCCGTCTCGATACGGCACGTGCCTATCGCGGCTGCGTCGCCGAACGCCACCACGGTGGTCGTTTGCGACAAGACCGGCGACGTAGGCAAACACGTAGAATGCCTCAGCTGGATACAGGAAAACATTGCGTACTTTTTGCCCGACTGGGCTGGACTCACGGGGTTTGGACAACCCACGCTCAGAATCCTCTTCAAGAAAGACGTTCAACAGACACTCGAGCAGGATCCAGGCCTCGTGTGCCCAATGCATCAGTAGGACCATTTCCCCTCGGACTATTCCTCAAACCCATCTGTTCGCCCCGCTTCAGAACTCTCAGACGCGCGAGAAGTCTCCTTTCGGAGACTTCTCGATATTCAACACCGGCTCACTGCCGAGTGATTGCTCGCTATGTCAATTAGCTCAGGAGGACGACGGCCGCGTATACTGCGAACACCACTATAGCCAGAAGAGCGACTATGATTCCGGTCCACACAAGCTTCATCCGCCCGAACTTGTAGCCAAAATAGTCTCCCAGTAGCAACGATCCAATGAAGGCAACCACGATAACGACATATTTTATTGCACTCTGCAACTGATCCATCAACGTCTCCTTAGGACACCTGGATAGTGTCCACCATCTGCCTCAACACCGACTGCCACTGGCACCAATCGAGCCGCACCAGTTCGAATACTGCATTGCGCATCGGTTCGTTCGAGGTCAGCGAGTAAAGCTGAATCTTGTTGTTGTCCGTCTCAACGGTAACAATCCCGCTTTCCACGAGGTACCTCAAGCCGCGCTCCACGAACACGCCCTGGTTTCGCAGACCAAGGACGATTGCGGCGCGAACTGAACCGCGTATACGCATGTTTGCCGAGGAACCGCAGCAGTTCCAGGAGATTACAGCGATCGTCTGCATAGTTCTGCACACACTTGGCGAGCTTATCTTCAACGGCGGCTACGGAGGCAAACATTGACGCCCTCCCAGGTAGTATTACGAGGAACCAGGGAGCGGCGGGTATGACGCCGCCGCTCCCCTCCACTCACGGGGCAATTAGCGAGTGGTGTACGACCCGGTGCGAGGCCGGGCTCCATAGCTCGAGCGAGATCGCAGGAAGGACGGCACTTCGAATTCCTCTTCAGTCTTGATAGACTTCAGATTCTTGGTGATTTCCTTCTCGCGGGAGGAGCCAGCGAACGCTTCTCTGGTCGTGAATCCGGTAGCAATAAGGGTAAGGCGAACCTCATTGCCCATGTTCGGGTCCAGCACGACGCCGAAGATGACGTTGGCTTCGGGATCAACAGCGTTGCGGATGATCTCTGCCGCCGCATTGACCTCGAACAGGCTCAGTCCAGGGCCGCCGGCGATGTTGAACAGTACGCCTTTGGCGCCTTCCATGGATACGTCCAGCAACGGGCTGGCCAAAGCGGTCTTGGCGGCATCGACGGCTCGGTTCTGACCCGATCCACGGCCGATGGACATCCAGGCCGGTCCGGCATCTTTCATGATGGCGCTGATATCAGCGAAGTCGAGGTTGATGAGACCGGGAACGGTGACGACTTCGGCGATGGCCTGTACGCCGTGATAGAGCACTTCATCAGCCATCTTGAAGGCGCCGTCGACGCCGGTCTTCTGGTCGCAAAGGTTCAGCAACCGGTCGTTGGGGATGATGACCAGGGTGTCGACCTTGTCCATCAGCTCCACGATGCCTTCTTCGGCGGTCCGCATGCGGTGGGTGCCTTCAAAGCCGAAGGGTTTGGTGACGATGGCGATGGTGAGAGCGCCGCTTTGCTTGGCGACTTCAGCTACCATCGGGGCCGAACCGGTGCCGGTGCCGCCGCCCATACCGGCGGTGATGAAGACCATGTCGGCGCCGGCCATGACCTGTTTGATTTCATCGCGGCTCTCTTCTGCTGCTTTGCGACCCATAGTGTGATCGCCGCCGGCGCCCAGACCGCGGGTGATTCTTTCACCAAGCTGGATGCGGACTGCCGCTTCGGTGATGGCCAGTGCCTGGGCATCGGTGTTCATGGCGATGAATTCGACGCCGCGGATCTGCTCACGGACCATTCGGGTGATAGCGTTGCAGCCAGCGCCGCCGAGCCGACAACTTTTATCTTTGCCCCACTGGGGACGTAACTAGTTTTTGCCATTTCCTTCCTCCTATATTTGGTGCTCGCCGACTACTTGAAGAGCTTGAAGACGTTGGACAGGGCAGTCTTCATTCCGCTCTGAGGAACCCAGGTGTGAACGCTCTGATTCCTCATCTTCCACAGGAGAAGTCCGACGCTGGTGGCATAGGCCGGATCCTTGAGTTCATCCGATACGCCGTACAGACTCACTGGTTCGCCTACCCGGACGGGTATCCGAGCGACTTCCTGTGCGAGTTCGGCGATGCCAGGAAGGTTGGCCGAGCCGCCGGTCAGGACAAGCCCTGCCGGAATGAATTTCGAGTAGTCGGTCCGCGGGAGTTCCATGACAATCAGGCGGACGAGTTCCTCGACCCTGATTCTGATAATTTCGTTGAGATCGCGATATGAGACGGCGTGCCCGTCCTCAGTCAATGTCTTTTCGGCATCAACCGCGTTGTCGGCTGTCGGGCTTACATTGCCGTACTTCTTCTTCATTGCTTCGGCCAGCTCAGGAGATATGCCAAGACCCACTGAGATGTCACGGGTCATGAGGTGACCTGCCACTGGTAAGACTGAGGTGTGGCAGATGGTGTCATCCTTGAACACCGCGATGTCCGTGGTGCCGCCGCCGATGTCGGCGATCATCACACCATCGTTCCTCTCTTCTTCGCTGAGGACTGCTTCGGCGCTGGCCAGGGGTTCCATGATGAGATCGTCAATTTCGACACCCAGGCCGCGGATGCACTTGGTCAGGTTCTGGACAGAAGTTACGGCAGCGGTGATGATGTGCGCCTCGACGTCCAGGCGGAATCCGTGCATGCCCACTGGATTCTTCACGCCTTCCTGTCCGTCCACCACGTAGGTGCGGGGAATGATATGAAGGACCTTGTGGTCGGAAGGGACTTTCACTGTCTGGGCGACCTGCAAGACCCTCTTGAGGTCAGTAGCGCGGACGAGCTGATCGCCGCGGGTGATAGCGATGACGCCGTGATTGTTCACCGAGCTGATGTGGCGACCGGTGACACCGACGTAAGCGGACTCTAGCTTGTAGCCGGCAGTCCGTTCAGCCTTCTTTATTGATTCGCGAATCGCCTCTTTGGCTTCGGTTACATTCACGACAAGGCCCTTCTGCAGGCCTTGAGAGGGTCCAACACCGACGCCGAGGATCCTCAGGGTACCCTCAGAATCGACGTCCCCCATTATGGTACATACTTTGGTTGTGCCTACATCAATGGCAGCAACTCTAGATCTTTTCATCGTTCCTCCTTCTTATATAGGTAGATGGCTGTTGCTGCCCTACCCCCTCATTTCTCGATAGCGCACATTCCATTTGCTGCAGAGGAGATTAACGTAGTTCTTTACATCAGGATTAGAAGTGCGATACAGCTCTGCGAGGAAGCCGTGCAGCAATTCGCCGCCCGTCATTCCCGGTGCTGCCTCTTCCGGACCTGGTAGGTTTACGTACACCATCTCCGTCATTAGCTTTTGGTACTCGATTGATTGCCCCATGGTTTGGTTGCCTCCTTCCCGAAAATTTAGATTTGCGGACAATCGTACACGGTAACCAGACCACTCCCAAAAAACTGTCCTTTCCAGTTCTATTCCGCCCGTTGTAAGTTACAGAACGAGCGCACCTAGTTACCACAAAAGCTGACCCATTACCTATTGCAATACCTTGCTCATTACCATATAATTACCGCAAATTCGGAAAGGTCGGGTATGGTAACTGAAAGAGGCCGAAAGCGCCTTCCACCCTACATCTCTTACCGCCTGTTCAGGAACTTCCTGGAACGCTTGCAGCAAGGCATCCCGGCCCGAATCGATCGCAGCTACTGGGAGAGGGAAGGCCTGCTCTCCGGGAGTAGCGGAACACAGTTAATGGCTGCTCTGAGATATCTGAACCTCATCGATGAAAACGGGCGGCCGGCAGATCGTCTCAAGCCGTTGGTACTCGCAAAAGGAGATCAGCGGGCTGTTCTTCTGCGAGAAATCACACGGGAGTGCTTCGCCTTCGCCCTCCAGGGAGCCCTTGACCCTCACAGCGCCACCTATTCGCAGTTGGAAGAGATCTTCAACGAGAAGTTTCAGCTGAACGGCCAGTTGAGCCGCAAATGCCTCAAGTTCTTTTGCGAAATTAGCAGTGATTCCGGAGTGCCACTTTCACCATTCATAACTAAGAGATTCCATTCCGGTCACATTACTGACAAGGCCGACATCGTTACCAAAAAAGCCATTACTAGAAATAGGTCGGTTACCAAACGAGTGGTACCGAAGACGAACCAGAATTCGAAAGTTCAACTCACACAGGATGATCCACCGCCAATGGAATCGATGGACAAACTGTTGCTCTCGAAATTCCCGACCTTCGATCCCAGTTGGCCCGACGAAATGAAGCTAAAATGGTTCTCCGCATTCGATGAGTTGATGAGGCGAATTCTCGCCAAAGACGAAAAGTAGCCTTCGGAAACCAGCAACAAGAAAAGGGGGGGCAGGACTAAAGTCCTCCCCCCTTTTCTTTTCTCCAAGCAATAGACCGGGCTGTCCTGGCGTGGTTCAAGAAGGACCGGTGTCTTCCACACACTGAGTACGGCGCGGACGCGCATTTGGCACTCGGGCCATACAATGACCCTCTCAGAAGGAAAATAGTATATTGGAGATATGCGTACGGACCTTTCATCTCGTGAATCCCCATCCGGCCCCATGGGTGCGTTGGACGGCGGTCGGGCATGACGGTAACGGTATACTCAGACCGTGGGTGACGCTACTGCAGCATGGTGAAAGAGTTTCTTTCACGGAAAGGCATTGCCTACACTGAGCGGGATGTAGCAAACGATCGTGCTGCCGCTGCCGAGGTCGTGCATCTCACTGGTCAGATGGCGGTTCCTGTGACGATAATCGACGGGCAGACGGTTGTGGGCTTCGATCAGCCCAAACTTGAGCGTCTCCTTGCTGCTTCGCCGCGTCAACCATCGCTCGGCGCAGCAGTCGGCGACGCTGCGCGAATAACGGAGCTCAAAGGTTTGCCTTACTCGACTGGTGCATTTGTAGGGACGGTCAAGGGTGGGTCCTTCGCCCAAAGGGTGGGTTTGGCTGCTGGCGATATCATAACCGAGATCAACGGCCAGCCGGTCAGAAATGCCGAAGAGCTGGAACGAGCCGTCAAGGCGATCTCTCCCGGAAGCCAGGTCAGGGTTTCGTTCTCTCGCCAGGGAACCCCCCTCAGCGGCGCCGGAGTGATCTAGTCCTGGGCCGGCTAGTTCTCCCTATCTGTCATAGATCCGGAGCGTGAACTCGACCGCTCACAAGTTAGTCCAACTAATTGTCGTTCTCGATCCCCACACACCAGACTACTGTCAATTGGAGAAATCCGGCGTCTTCTTGACCGAGCGGCCTGCCAACTGCTAGATTCGCTCCAGATGCAGAAGGAAGTGCAACCTCAGCCGCAGGTCGACGATAACACCAGACGCCTGGGCACTGATCCTATCGGGAAACTGCTCTTCCGCCTCAGCCTCCCAAGCGTCGTCTCGATGGTCGCCATTTCCCTCTATAACCTGATAAACACATTCTGGGTCTCAAGACTGGGATATCAGGCCGTCGCTGCTGTCACCGTTGTCATGCCCTTCTTTGTGTTCTGCATCGCTATCGGGGTGGGGACCGGCGTCGGAGTCAACGCCCTGGCCTCTCGTCGTTTCGGAGAGAGAGACCATGAAGCCGCCAACCATGCTGCGGGGCAGACCGTGTTTCTCGCCCTGTTTTTGGGGACCGCGGCTCTCCTGTTGACCAACTTTCTCCCACGCCAGATTCTGATCCTCTCTGGAGCCACTGAAGATGTCCTCGTCCAGGGGGAAGCATACCTGAGAGTGTTTGGATGGGGAATGCCTTTCTTCTTCCTTACCATCATTAATCGCAACGTGTTTCAGGCATCAGGAGACGCCGTTCGACCAATGATCTTCTCACTCGTTGCTCAGGTCATCAACGTATGTCTGGATCCGGTGTTCATCTTCGGGCTGGGCTTCTTCCCAAGGATGGGCATCGCTGGAGCCGCGATGGGAACCATGGTCGCCAACGTTGTCTCCGCCGGACTCGCCATCTGGTGGGTGGTCACCAATCGCTCAGCCTACCGGCTGAAACTCAAGCACTGCCTTCCGGACGCTAGTGTAATCCTCGGGGTATACCGCGTGGGCTTGCCTTCAGCCGTTCTCGATATTAGCGAAAGCGTCGTCTTCGCAATTTTCAATCATGTGGTTGCCGGCTTCGGATCGACCGCCCTGGCGGCCGTCGGACTCGCCGGAAGAATCGTCGACCTGGCGTTCATGCCTGTGATAGGGACGGCTCACGGGCTGTTGCCTATCATTGGTTTCAGCGTCGGTGCGCGCCTCTGGGATCGCCTCTGGAAAGCTGTTCGAATGGCAGCTTTCGCGCTTGCAGCGGTGATGATCGCCGCCACCATTCTGTTGGAGATCTTCAGCCCTCAAATTGTGGGGCTGTTCACGCGCGACCCCCAGCTCATCGAACTGGCCGTCCCTGGGATGAGACTGATCCTCTCGACCCTCGTCTTGATCGGTCCGGTCGTCGTCTTTATCACGACGTTTCAGGGACTCTCGAGAGCTCGCGACGCCCTCGTGCTATCCCTGGCCAGGCAATCGATCGTCTTCATACCAGCCATCTTCATTCTCAGTCGGTTGCTCGGCATGACCGGCGTATGGATTTCGCTGCCACTGTCGGACGTGACAGCATTCACCCTCACCGGACTGTGGATGCTGCGCGAATATCGCCGCCAAAAGAAAGACCCGGCTTGGTTTGAAGCTCCAGCCGGGTCCATCGAATCCCAGTTCTAGTGCTGAGACGGAGGCCCGGGTGGCCGATCTCTCTTCTGGAACAGTTCAATCACAAGGCCGCCTACTTCCGCGCGTCCATATAAGCGTATTGCCCCTTCGCATAGTACATAGCGGGAACGCCCTTGGCCTGGAGTTCTTCGACTTCCTTGGCCAGGTCGGGCACTTGGAAGGCGACGTGGTTCATACCCTCGCCATGCTCGTTCAGCCAGGTCTCGTTCCAGTTTCCCCCGTCGACGGGCTCCGTCATTTCTATCCCCAGAGGGCCAATCGTGAGCATCTTGATCTTGATCTTCCAGGGCGGGGCGTCGGTCTTACCGTAGCTGGTGTAGTCCTTGAAATTCTTGCTGTCCAGTACGTGTCCAGGGTTATCGTCGGTCTTGCCCCCGAGCGAGCGGAAGTACTTGACGGCATCGTCCATGTTCTTTACCGATATGCCGACATGCCAGAGGGTCCAGTTCTCCATTCCCATGCTTTGGTTCTCCTCTCCGATTCGTTCTTCCAGACGGGAAATTGGGTCCGCTATTCCAGGGCCGTTGACAGCGAGGCTACCCTCGCTCTAGGACGCGTAAGATGGTACAACCCACTCGAACGACTGTCAACAGGCCCCGCCTAACCTCCGGGCGTCTGCGATCCTGCGCCCAGCTCTTCGTGGACCTTCTTGAGCCAATCGATGACCTCCACTTTCTGAGGGCACTTCTCTTCGCATTCACCGCACTCAACACACTGATCGGCTCGGGTCTCGGACTTCATGCCCATGGGCCCGGCGTAGCGGAACTTTCCGATGTTCATATCGCCATACATGACCGCCTCGTTGTACAGACGGAATACGTCCGGAATGAGGACGCCGTTGGGACAAGGTTGGCAATACCCGCAGGCTGTGCATGGAATTGGACTCAGCGAACGATAGGCTTGCCGTACCTTGTCAATAAAGGCGAGATCAGCAGCATTGAGGGTATCGGGCCCCGACCTTTCTGCCGAAGCCACGTTTTCGACCACCTGCTGCATTGTGCTCATGCCGCTCAGGGCCAGCGAGACCTCGGGCTGATTCCATACCCACTGTAGCGCCCACTCAGCCTGCGTCCAGCGGCGCGGACCTGACTTCCACAAGTCAGACACTGCCTGAGGTGGCTGCTTGGACAGAAGGCCTCCTCTGATCGGCTCCATTACGACCACGGCGACGCCTTTGCTCGCCGCGTATTCTACGCCTTTGCGCCCAGCCTGATTCTCCACGTCCATGAAATTGTATTGCACCTGAGCAAGGACCCATCCGTCCCAGGCGTCGATTATTTGCTTGAACATCTCGTAATTATCATGGAACGAGAACCCCAGACGGTCGATACGACCACTGGCGATCGCCTTGTCAGCCCACTTCAGGACGCCCATGTCCCGCAGTTTTGGCCATCCTTCGGCGTTCAATCCGTGAAGCAAGTAGAAGTTGATCTTAGGCGTGTCGAATTTCGCCAGTTGCTCATTCAGAATACGGTCGAAGTCGGCCGCCGTGTTTACCGCGCGAGGTGGAATCTTGGTCGCCAATTTGATCTTCTCGCGGTACCCGTTCTTCAAGGCTTTGCCGACTACCCTTTCGCTGTTTCCCATGTGGTAGAGGTAGGCGGTATCCAAATAGTTCACCCCGTGGTCGATGGCGTAGCGGATCATTTTGATCGCCTCTGCCTCGTCGATGTGGGCGGGGTCCTTATCTGTGGTGGGCAGCCTCATCGCCCCGAAGCCTAGAGCTGATGCCTTCCAGTCTAGCTTGCCGAACTTGCGGTATTGCATTTTGCCTCCCGAGATTGACTTGCCTGTCCTAATGTTAACCCAGGACAAAATATTCTATTGCTGTGCGCTTCGAAAAGCAATTCATCCAAAATAACGGCCGGGCCCAAAGGCACTACCGACTCGTTCTCAGCGAAATGATCCAGGAACTCACCTCGCAGAAGCCTTTGTCGATTTCCAGGTCACTTTCAAACGCGGTCGCATTCGATACCGCTTGACGCTGCTGAGCTGACAGCAACGGATTGTGCACGAGCACGCTGTTGGCAAAATTTCGGAACAGCGAAATGTCGGTCGTGGAATCGCCAAACACCATAATCTCGTTTGAGGATATCCCAAGCTGCGACGCCACCATTTTGAGAGTACTGCCTTTGCTTATGCCGTCCGGTATCAGATGCAGCATGTAACCCGAATCCATCACCTGCATCCCGGGAAGGTGATTTTGAATCTCTGCAGCTGGAATGCCATCGGCGGATATGGTGACATCGACGAGGCGGTTCCTGTTGTCTTCAAGCTCAACTATCTTGTCACCAAAGAGCGACTTAAGCTTCGCCAGAGCGTCCAATGCCGCGTTTTCTGCTGTAGCCGAGGTCCAGATTCGCGGCCTCCGGAGAAAGCCTGGCGACGCCCCCGTTCTCTGCAATGAGCGGACCGTTGACCTCTATCCAATTTACGATGGACTCCAATCGGGGCAGGTCCCTCCCGGACACGAGCCCAACCATAATGCCGGCGGATCTGAGTCGTGCCACGCACTCTTTGAGCACGGGCGAGAAGCTTGTGCCGTCCGCGGTCAAGGTCCCGTCGACATCGGTCATTATGAGACGCAAGCGGCAAGCTAGATCGGGGGATATTCGTCGAAAGGAAGCACTCATATTATCAGAAGCTTAGAGGAGACGTCGTCTTCCTGCAAACTGCTTTTTGACCTGCCTCCAGACGCCAGCTAGAATGGCAGAGTTTAACTAATCTCGAAGGACGGAGAGACTATGAGCACCTCGCAAGTCGGACGTTTCATCATTTACGGAGCTGGAGCAATAGGCGGTGTCATTGGAGGCCATCTCGGTCTGGCCGGGAGCGATGTAATTTTGATCGGTCGCTCCGAACACATGAGCGCAGTAAATAGGAACGGGTTGAAGCTGATCAGGCCCACTGGCCCCAGAACGGTCAAAGTAACGGCGGTCACTTCACCTCGCGAAGTGGGATTCAAACAGGGCGACGTGGTTCTTTTGACAATGAAAGGGCAAAACACTGAGGAAGCAATGCGCGATTTAAAGGCGGCGGCCAAAGACGTACCCGTCTTTTGCGCGCAGAATGGGGTCCGGAACGAAGAGACCGTCTCCACGTATTTCCCGAGGACATACGGCGTGCGAGTCAACATCGGCGCCGTATACATGAACAGCGGCGAAGTAGTCTGCCGACGCGAGCCACCCGGATGGCTTGTCATCGGCATCTATCCGAAAGGTGTTGATGATTTGGCCATGGCAGTAGGTGAAGGGCTGCGCAAGGCCGGCTTTTACGTCCTGGTTAGCCCGGACGTAATGCCATACAAGTGGGGCAAGTTGATGTCTAACCTTGGCAACGCCACCGGAGCCATCACAAACGACAATTCCAAAGAAGCGAGAGCCATCACCGAGGCAGCGCAGAACGAGGCAAAACAGTTGCTCAAAGAGGCCGGCATTCGTTGGCTTTCGGAGCAGGAGATCACGAAGGAGTGGCCCGATTTCGGCGCCAGGCCCGCGGCTGCCTTGAACACTGAAGAGCAGAGCTCAACATGGCAAAGCCTGGGACGCAAACAGGGCACGGTCGAAACAGAATTCCTGAATGGCGAAATAGTTCGTGTGGCGAAGAGACTCGGAAGATCCGCTCCCATAAATGAGACTATCAACAGGATCGTTCAAGAGATGGCCACAAAGCGAGAGTTGCCCGGCAAATACTCGGCGGCCCAGCTAAAACAGATGATCGGCATTTCCTGACCGACCAACCAATGGCCAGGAAAGGCCCCGAATCACGTGCGGCGCATCGGGGCCTTTCCTGGCGCCGTGCCCCGAGCTAACCGAAGCGCGCGTCTCATGCGTTATCTTTATCAGCAAGTGGTACAAAAAGCGCCCACCTGCTAATGATCCGGAAAGGAACGACAACGCTATGTTTGCACGCCTGAATACCACCAAGACCCTACTCACCAGGTCCCTGGTCGTCCTGGGGCTCACTGCCTCATTGAGCCTCTCGGCTTGTGGGTCTGCCGCGCAAAGCGGAGTCCGGCTTGGGCAAGAGTCGACACTGAGCATCGGACAGGAGTTGACGATAAAGAATGAGCCCCTCAAAATCAAGTTCGTTGACATTCTCACGGACAGTCGTTGCCCCACTGGAGCCACTTGCGTCTGGCAGGGAGAGGTGACTGCCAGGCTTGATCTCAGCTTTCAAGGCACGACGACCTCGGCCAACGCCACCCAACCCGGGTTGACCGAAGAGCCATCCTCCGTCAAATTCCAGGGCTACTCCCTGAAGTTCAGGATTCAGCCATACCCGGAAGTCACTAAGCAAATTGGCAAGCAAGAATATCGGCTGTTGCTTTCCGTAAGCAAAGACTAGCGAAAACCGGGAGGCCCCCTCAGATCTCTCTCGATGTAGTTGATCTCGCCGAAGTGACAGTCGATCCTGGTGACCGCACGCGTCCCGCATGAAGACAACTTGGAATATTGGCCCCATGCCCCAATCGGCCTTCACAACCGAACGTTAAGTTCGCTTGCATCCAGGACCTGCGCTAGCAGGGTCCTTAGAGACCAAATCAAACCCAGTTGAGATCTCCGGAGACAGTCCTCGCACAGATGTCTTTGCCATCTTCGGTCACACGCACCGAGACCTCGGCTCTTGAGGCATTGACCAGCTCTCGAGCCTCGGCAAAGTACTTGTGCCCGTCGAGACCGAAGGTGGCCGTAGCTCTGGCGTCAAGGACAGCGGTTCTTGGCCGTCCCTCAGCGAGTGACGCCTCAAAATAATGATTGATCTTAAGCAGCGGTCTCAGATACGGTAGGGGCAAGGTCATGATGAATCCCGCCCTCACAGTCACCATGTCGGTGCTCGTATCCCGGTGGACCTGCCACCTGGCATTGGGCCTGCTCAACTCGCCCAAAACACTGATCTCAGAAGAAGCGAAGCTCGGCTCCTTTCCAATAAGCCCGCCCTGAAGCGCACTCAGGTGCAGCCGCTCGAGACAATTCCGCCCAAAGTGCAGCTGTATACCTCCCTCGTAGGGCAGCGGGAATACGTGCGGGAAATCGCTCAAAGACAGGCTGAGTCTGATCTTATGCCCTTTGGCGACCAGGTAGTCTGCCGGCCACATCTTTATTGCCACAGAGTACTTCACTCCCGGGTCAACCGGTGACAGCCTGTCCAAACCTTCTCTGCGGCTCAATCGCAGCCACCCCTGAGTTACCAGGGTTGACTTGCCGTGCTCGTCCACATCGCACAGCTTTGCTGTCAAATACGCGTCGGGCATATCTGTCGAAGCGGTCACCTCAACTGACGGGTCCCCTACGATCTCCACGGCCACCAGCAACGGCTCAGAATCGAAACGCAGCGATCGGGCATCATCCTCAGCTTGATCATCCGGGTAATCTATGCCCAGCGAAAACAAAGACATCAACCCCGCCTTCGTACCGACTCCAGGGTCGTGGCGGTAATTCAAAGTCGATGACTTCTTCTCTTCCCGCGACGAAAGCGACGCATCAGTGCCAAGATAGTAGACTTCGTTGCTCGCAGGCACGGGTGGCCAGTCTTGCTCCTCTTTCCACCTTCCCTCACCCATAACATACACCGAAAGCGGAGGTTCTGAATCGACGTCATTCGCTGTACCCTTCAGCCAATGGTCGAACCAGCGTACCACCTCACGCATATGGTCTATTGGCTCGACACTTGCCAGGTTTGGCCTGATGTGGACCCATGGTCCCACGATCATCTTTTTGGGTACCCGTAAGCGGCGGTAAAGTTCGAATCCATTGCGGTAAGAGAATCCTCTCCACCCTTCGAGCAGAAACGTAGGCACAGTGATGTCTTCGACCGCGACCTGAAGTTCTTTCCAATAGATGCTGTCGGTTAGGTTTTCACCGGGGTCAAAGATCAGCGGTATACCTTCATCGAGCCTATTTTGCCAGGTCTTCCTCCAGTCTGGGTTACCCTTTATGTAAAGCGGTGGAAAGAGTGCCATGAGATTCATCAAATTCGCCCACGATCCCAGGACCCCCAACATGTTCATGGATCCGCCGGGGAAGACGACATCTTCGTAGAAGCTGAAGGGGGCCATTCAGGCGTAGATGGCCTTCAGACTGGGAGGTCCGGCTGGCGCGCCCATCAGAGCCGTGATTCCCCCGTAAGACGACCCGGCCATCCCTACCTTGCCATCTGACCACTCTTGCCGGGCGGCCCATTCAACTACATCGTAGAGATCGTTTCTCCTCAAGCCATCAAACGCGCTTCGAGAGGCTCCGTCTGACGCCCCCGTCCCGCGCAAATCCACCAGCAGCACCGCATAGCCGGCCTTCACCAGATAGTAGGAATCAATGCTGAAGATGGCTCCCATGCCATCCTTCTGGTAGGGATAAGCCGACACGATCACAGGCCAGGGGCCTTTACCTCGAGGCCAGAAGAGGTCGAGCGCGGAGGGTGGCGCCATCGCGCATCGGTATTGGCAGATTCTTCTTGGTCCGTCGGAATACCATCGCGGCGAAGTCGCGCCACTTCAGGGCCACGACGAGCATGCGGAAGTAGTCAGGGCTCTTCGTTCCTTTAGGCTTTCGATCTCCGGGCCCGTTGGAAAAGCTCACCGCGTCATCATAGGGCTGGACGGCACAATGCAGGGCCAGTCCGAAGATGACTGGCCCTGCATTGTGATCACACGCTAACCGGTCTCAGGAGCGCCCTGGCGCACGAAGCGTCGCCTTTCTCGAGAAGTAGAGGAAGGCACACCATGTCGTAACGCCCTGCCTTGACCTTGGCCAGATTGATTCCCTCTATGATATAGACTCCACCCTCGAGAAGAATTCTGTGAGTGTCTCCCAGATTCTGACGGTCGCCGTACTTGCCGACTGAGAGGTAGTCCAGCCCGACCACCCTGACGCCCCGCTGCACGAGGTACTTGGCTACGTCGACCGAGAAGTAAACATAATCCGGCACAAAGTCATCCGTCTTATAGCACCGGGACGAATTCCTGGTCTTAAACAGTATTCGCTCACCCCTGCGAATACCGTGAGGTTCAAGCTCTTTGAGTTCAATTGACACGGGATTCTTGATCTCAATTACCCGCGCCCGCCCCATCGTGGCGTCAACCGGCATCTTGTCGATCGTCCTTCCGCCGGCCAGGAAATGCAACGGCGCATCGACGTGCGTCCCAACGTGATCGATGAACTGCAGCTCCGTGAGCGTCACATCGTCACCCTTGTCTCGGTCTTTGATTCGTTCGACACGAGGGACGGGGTCGCCGGGCCAGTGCACCATTTTGTTGTGAATAGGTATGGAGATATCGATCCAATCGGACGGAGCGGACTCGCCCCATTTGAGTGGTCGCTTTACTTGAACCATGGCTCCCTCCACTTATCAGGCTGAGCCAGTTAGTATCACAGAGGGACATGGCTGTCAATGAGGGAGGCTGACGCCTCCGCTCAAAAAGAGAAGGGCGGCCGTTGGCCGCCCTTCTCTTAGTTTGTCTAAAGCACACGGCTTAGATGCCCTTCGCTCCTCAGCCAAAGCTCGGTCCGCAGTCCTTTGAGCCTGAGGACACGCTGGAGAAAAACGAGAAAACCCTCGATGTAGTGGTTGAGCCGCACTTGGGGCATGGGTTCTCCTCCTTGGCTTTCTCGAAGAAGCCTCGGCGAACCTCGAACTTTTCGGCGCACTTTCTGCATTCGTACTCGTATGATGGCATCCCTGGACTCCTTTGTTTAGAAAACTGAATTGTCCTAAATGAAAAGGGTCTGACGCGAGCGGTCTGACATTTCGAGCATCGACGCAACGCCACAGACGCCCTGTACTTCGTCAATGAGGTCTTCCTTGGAGATTTCCATCACTTCCATGCTCATCTGGCAAGGATGAAACTTGACCCCCAGGTCTATCGCGGTCTGTCGGAGTTCCTCGAGAGAGACGATCTTGTGGTCCTTCATCATCTTCTTAAACATCCAACGCCCGATGCCACCGAAGTTGAATCTTGAGGGCCCTATCCGGTTAATCCCGCCACGATTCATCACACCCATCATCTTTCCGAAGAAGCTCTTGCCGGTTCTGTTTCCCTTCTGTATCGCCTTTAGACCCCAGAATGTGAAGAACATGTTGGTTTCTTTCCCGGCGGCCGCGGCGCCAACCGCGATGTTGAAAGCTGCCATGACCTTGTCCATATCGCCGCTCATCACGATGATCGTTGTCCCGTTCTTGTTTTCTTCCATGACCAACCTCAATCGCTATTGCCCGACGAGAGAGCTCACCAGAGCATGGTCCCTTTCGAGTTTGGTTTTCAAGACATGCTGTACCATGTCACACGCCGCCCCGATATTCTCATGGGCCAGCCTGTAATAGATTGTAGTCCCCTCACGTCTGGTTTCCACAAGCGAACGTTCCCTGAGGACCGCCAGGTGCCTTGAAACATTGCTCTGTGGCACTTCCATCCCGGCAACGAGCTCACCGACAGACTTTTCTCCATCGCGCAGCATGTGCAAAATCATAAGCCGGTTTGGATCCGCAAGCGTCTTACATATCTCGGCCTGCAAACGGAAGAGTTCTATCATGTTCTGATCGAACATATTTGCTCCATCACTATATCCGGATATATAAATATTAACAGAGCCAAGCCACCAGAGTCAAGCCCTGTGAGCTAGTACCACCCCAACGTTCCCTCGCGTTTGGATCGGTTGATGCCCCACCTCAAAACGTAATTCCCGAGTGGCAAGAGGACGATCGCGAAGGCTGCGCCCTTTAGAAAATCAAGGAGTACGGCGGGATCGCCCAACGACGGGTTGGTTAGCATGGCGAGGCGCGAGAGGTGATATACCCAGGTCTGAGGAAGAAACCAGGAAATGGTCGCCGCCCCCGGGAAGAGGATCGTGTTCAGATAGATCACGGGGAAGGCCACGCCGGCAAACAGATTTTGCAGCACATTGAACGCCCACGTCACCGGGTCGGTCGATTTCGTAACGATTCTTATGCCCGTCGAAATCATCGCCAGGCCCAGGAGAATTCCTGCAGAGATGACGAAGGCAAGAACAGCCGCCACCGGGTTCGCATTGATATGTACATGAAAGAAGGCTGTCCCGATCAGCAGGTAGGGAATGAATGTGACAATCGAAATGACATAGGTCCAGGTAATATTGCCAATGACGAAAACGGGGGTGCTGATTCCGGTCATCAACACCGTCTCCAGAGTCCACGGATTGAGCTGCCGTTCCACTCCCTGAACGATCGGCATTATCAGATTGCTGATTGCGACTCCGACTACCAGGAACGAAATGTAGTCACTGTGATACATCTCCTGGACCGGCTTCTGCACATAAGCCGCCGCCACGCCCCAGGAGAAGACTCCAATAAAGATGTTGATTAGCTGAGTAATCACCGCCGTACGGTAGGAAGCCCAGCTTTGCATATCGCGCAGGGTGAAGGCGAGAATCTGCTTTAGTCCAACGGGCATTCGCACTACTTTTCTCCAAACCCCGGCCGTCCCGGCCGCCGCGTCATCGTGGAGAAGACTTCTTCAAGGCTCGGCTCGCGTGTATTCATTGATGCTATCTGCCAGCCTGAGGTTGCGGCCAGCACCGGAGAAACGGAAAGGTCTTTTTGGACCCGAAGTGTCAATTTCGAATTGCCCGAAGTCTCGATGTCGATCCTCACGTCTCTGACCCCGGCAATTGCCAGGAGTTTGGCCTTTAAGGTGTCGAACTGCTCGGAGCTAACGAGTGACCCAACGCCAATCTCGAATATCTTTTCGTCAGACAAGGCATACTGCACCTTGGCCGGGGCATCGCAAGCAATGATCTTCCCACGGTTCAGGATCGCAATACGGTCGCAGACATCCTGTGCCTCGGCCAGATTATGCGTGCTCAAAAAGACCGTCTTCCCCTCTCCCCTCGCCAGCTTGTCCCGGAGCAGTCGTCTGAAATCGACACCGGAAGCGGGATCAAGTCCCGAGGTTGGCTCGTCGAAGAGGAGGCAAGGCGTGTCACGAAGAAGCGCCCGGCACAGCAGAAGCTTCCTTTGCATCCCCGTGGAATAGCGCTGGTAATCGTCCGCTTGGCGCTCAGTAAGCCCAGTTATGTCAAGAAGATAATCGATTCGCCTCTTCGAATCGGCTTTATCAAGGCCGTAGAGCATGGCATAGAATTCAAGATTCTGACGACCGGACAGCCGCCAGCTGAAACCGCGGCTTTCGGGAAGGACGGCCTGGAGGTTGTGAAGTACCTTATCGGGCTGCCTCTTGACATCGATACCATTCACCAGGACTTCGCCCTCGTCGTGAATAACAAGAGTACAGAGTATCTTGATGAGTGTGGACTTCCCGGCGCCGTTCGGCCCCAGTATGCCGAAAACCTCACCGCGCTTGATGTCCAGGTCGATGCCGCGCAGCGCTTCGATGAAGGGACCCTTGTGGCGACTGAAAAATGACTTGATACTGGCAAATGAGCCTACGGAACCGCCGCCATGCCCCCAGCGGCCACCTTCGCCCGGAGAGCGCGTCGGATACCTCTTAACGAGGCCCCGGATCTGGATTGTCGAATCCCTGTCTTCCATCATGGACCTAAAGTCGGTCTATCAGGCGCTCGCGTCTTTGGCCAGGACTCGTGATACCAGCATCTTCGCCACGAGGACGCCCACGATTATGTAGAGTCCCCCAGCGACGGCGAAAACTGACTTGAGACCCAGTCCGGATGCGATGGCGCCGCCAAGAAACGGACCCAGTCCTCCTCCCAGCGAATTCGCGCTTTGATACAGGCCATACGCAATCCCCTGCTGGCTTACCGGTACGGCGTAGCTCACCAGAGAATTGGACGAGGTGATGATTCCCCCGTTCATCAGAGCAGTCATGGCCAGTAACGGAACAAGCTGAGCCACCGTCCCGGCCAGGATTGGTGGCATGTAAAGAAGCCCCGTGCCAATGCAGGAGGCGATCAATATTGGCTTGAGTGGAATCCTCTTAGCCACGCGCCCCGCGAGGAATGCGGAACCGGCCGCCACCAGCCCGATCAGGGCGAATACAACCCCCGCCGACCCCGCCGACTGTGTTCCTCCCGCCAGTTGGTCGATCAGCAGAGGAATCATGGGACCCATCATTGAGGGCCCTATGTTGAGAGCACAAACGACCACCAGCAGTGGCAAGATCTCCCTTGATCCGGCAAGGCGCATCGCCTGCTTGAAGGATGTCAATTTGCCTTTTTCAGGTCGCTCAAATGTCTCGTGTACTAGAAACAGAATGATGGCCCCACCCACCGAAAGCAGGATCGCTGTAATAAAGAAGCTCGTTCTGAAACCAAATATATCAGCGATGGTCCCACCAACCAGCGGACCGATCGTGTTGCCGCAAAAGATCGCTACCATCAGTGAACTCATGGCAAATGGCACTTTCTCTCGCGGCGTCTGCGAAGCGATTAGAGCCGATGCCGCCGGGACGGTGCCGCTCAGCATTCCCTGGATGAAGCGCAAGCCCATGAATATGTAGACGTTGGGGGCGACTGCAGCCAGCGCCAGAACGACCGCGCTGCCGAACTGTGCCCTCAGAAGCATAGGCTTCCTGCCCCATCTGTCTGCCAGAATCCCCCATACTGGCGCGCTGAGAAACATGGCGATGCCGCTTCCTCCCGCTGCAAGGCCAGCCCAGAAAGCTGCCTCTTTGTCCGTGAAATTGCCAAGCTGTTTCATGTACAGCGGCATAAAAGGCTGGGCAAAGCTGAAACCCATAATCACCACGAGTTCAGCTACTGCTATTATGTAAAGATTTCTTTTCCAGGAATCCATCGATTGCATCCAAATGGTTTATGTGAATTAAAGGACAATAATAGACCTTCGAACGACAGCCGTAAAAGGAGCACCGGGGCTCCATCTTCGGCCCGCACTGATGGATCAGACTATTTCGAGCCGGCCCGGACTGCCTGAGGGATATTCTTCGGCATAAGCAAGTGCGACTGTGCTATGACTGCTCCAGCCGCGCAAAAAGCCGCAGCCACATACATCAGGGGCTGATAACCCCAGAGTTGCACCACAAATCCTCCGATAAAGGGTCCGACGGCCTGTGAAAGACTGCCGGAGGAAAGCAACACCGATGCAGAAGTGGCCTTTTCCTCGCTGTTCTTGAATAGAATCAGGAGTGCCCCCACATAAAGAAAGGACCAGGACGCTGCCAGTATTACCTGCACCGGGACGATCTGTACGTAGTTACGGGCAATCGCGTACCCGATGAAGACTAGCCCCGAACTGAAAATGCCCAACGTAAAGAGCAGGGGGCCCTTTATTCTGTCGACGAACATCATCACCACGAATTGTGTTCCCGTGTTTACGCACTGGAGGATGGCCACCCAGCTCATGTTGGCACCCAGGCTCACCAGGAAGAGGGGCATGATGAACCAGACCATGTTTCCACCGATGTTCCGCATCAAGAACGGCAGGTACACTCTCAGGTTTTTGGTAAACGTGCGCGTGATCGCAGGCCTTGTGTGCCGGCTTTGCTCTTTCGCCAGCGTCCAGGAGATTGCGAAGGCTACCGCGCAGCCAATTGCGCTGAGAATGAACAAGCCGTGATAGTTGTGATAGAAGATCGAGGTGACGCCACCTACTAACCACCCCAACGCGGGCTAGCGAAACAAACCGCCCTGTCCTCCCGCTAGACTCGAAGTTATAAGCCATCAGAGCGGCGTCGGACATTGCGATCGAGAATCCCATGATCACCCGGTCGGCAATGAGCAGGCCTGGCGATGTTATGAAGAGTTGTAGCACGTAAGAAACAACCGTCAGTCCTAGACCCGCCCTGATAAATGGAAGGCGCCCATGCATATCGGACTGCCGGCCGAACACCAGAGATGATACCAGGTAGGCCGCCCCAAACGCGCCGCCGACGGCGCCTATCTGGAACTTGCTCGCGCCGATATCGGTCGCGAATAGCGGAAGGAATATCCCTGAAGCCTGTAGGGCAATGCTGGAGAAGAAACTGATGAGGATGCAAGCCACCGCCGCCCACATCCCCTGGGTAAACTTGGCCATTGGTGTTTCATTCTATCATGTTTGCCATCTGACTTCGTCTGGTCTCGGCAAATTTGCCACTTGCATAAAGGCGAGTATTTTGATAGTATAAGTCTGCTTGGTCCGTCACTCCTCCAGTGACGCGAAATCCAACCTTCCAGGGGAAGAGCCCCGGGGAACCGCAACCCCGGGGCTCTTTGCTTTCCACGAATTCGCTGCTGGGCTTCACGGGACAGAATCTGCGATCTACCTTCCGATCTAATCTGAATTTGTATTTGCGACGAACGCCCGCAGACAATCCGAAGGCGGGAAGTGGCAATCGGGGGCTTGAAGCCCCAATCTACATCATCCTGAGCCCTGTCGAAGGATCATCCTGAGCCGAGAGTTCACCATGAGCTACTCCTAGGGGATTTGGAAATTTCGTGCCTCCTCCTGTTTCGTGCTTCGAAATTCGGATTTCGTGCTTTCCTCCCTCGGCCCATTCAAAGCGTCATGCTCCGCTATCCCCGAACATGAGGCGAGGCATCTGGGGCTCAGCAAAATGTGCTCCAATTTCAGCTCTTAGCCACGATGTGCTATCATGGCAACACCCGCTCGCCCAAGACACAGTTCTTGGCTTGCACAACAAAATCTATGTTTCGTACAGCTAACGGCGCAGCGCGGCTGATGCTCATCACGGTCATCGGCCTGTTCATTGTCAAGGTACTCGTTGGAGTCCTGACAGACAGTATCAGTATCTGGGCTCAGGCCGCAGACAGCTCGCTTGACATCTTTGCCGTTGTAATCACTTTCTTCACTATCGGCTTCTCCGCCAGGCCCGCCGACCAGGAACATCCCTTCGGCCACGGCAAGGTCGAGGATATCGCCGCGGCAGTCCAGGCCCTTCTGCTCGTCGCTGCCGTCTTCGCCATTGATTACTCTGCCGTTCTGCGGTTGCTTCACGGGGAAGTGATCCAGGCGACGGAGGCCGGCATTGGGGTCATGGTCCTCTCCCTTATCGTCAGCGTCTTCCTGTCTCGCCACCTCTTCAAGGTGGCGAAAGCCACCGGTTCCATGGCGCTGGAAGCCAACGCGAACAACATCCGCGGCGACGTATTCTCGACTTCAGGAGTGTTCTTGGGCCTGGTCGCGGTGCGCATAACCGGTCTCACCATACTGGATCCCATAGTCGCCATCCTCGTCTCTCTTCTGATTCTGAGGGCCGCTTACCGCGTCGCCAGGATGGCCTTCGAGGGGCTGGTTGACGTCAAACTCCCCAAAGAAGATGAGGACGCCCTTAACGCTATCTTGCGCGAACATTCCGATCGCTTCGTTGGGGTGCATCGCGTCAGAACAAGGCACTCGGGTAGTCAGCATTACATCGACCTGCACATGGTGATGCCAAAGAACCTCACCGTTGAGCAAGCGCACTCAATGTGCGATCACCTTGAGAAAGACATAGCCGACAAACTCGCCAACGCCAGCGTGACGATACATGTTGAGCCCTGCGACACCGCCTGCCAGCGTTGTTCAGTGACGACCTGCAACCTACGGACCGGCGCGCGTTTTCCGCCTCAGCCGATTTGATTTCCGGAGCTGGTCGTGTTAATATAATTGTAACTGGTTCGCTTTTCGGTTATCTCCCTACTGAGCTAAATCGCAAGTTTTCCTCATATCGGATGACCAAAACCCAACCAAATACTTAAAGGAGGTCATCTGATGGCTTACACAGACAAAACCCTCACTTGTTCCGATTGCGGCGTTACTTTCACTTTTGACGCCGGCGAGCAGGAACAGTTCGCCAACAAGGGCTACACCAACGAGCCCAAGCGATGCCCCGCTTGCCGACAGGCAAGGAAGGCAACGCAGAATAGCGGCGGCGGCAGCGGTGGCTATGGAAACAGAAGCTACAGCTCTGCCCCGAGGCAGATGTACCCGGTGAAGTGCGCCACTTGCGGCAAAGACACGGAAGTGCCTTTCCAGCCCCGTGGTGACAGACCGGTCTACTGCTCGGATTGCTACCGCAAGACGAACCCCGTAAAGCGGTATTAATCGCCTGACGGAACAACGAAGAGGCTGGGTGGAGATAACTCCACCCAGCCTCTTTTGCTTCACCAGTTCCTTCCTGGCTATGCTCAGACTCGGACCACGAATCGTTTAGCCTGCATCCATCGTCCACGCCTGGGTCAGGGAGTGCCTCGCGCACAGGCTAGTCTTCGCCTGCTCAACGGATGTGGTTCACGCCGAAGGACAGTCTATCCGCGAGACTTCAACCAATCTGCGGCAAAGCGGACGTCCGCGTCGATCGACTCGGGTTCCCTGACCGCCGCGACTATGAACTTGGCAGTCTTGTCAAAGGGGTACTTCTTGCCCTTAGCCTCGAATGCCGCTTGAAGGGCGGCAACAGTCTCGCTGGCTGAAACCATCGGCATTCCGAGAGCCACGGCAACTAGGTCTAATTGCCTTAATCCCATAGACTAACCAACGCAATCTTCATACCATTAGTATAATCCATGTCGTCTAGGCCCCCCGGCTTACTCAATCTTCACCTCCAGCCCGTCGAGCAGGGCGAGCACTTCTGGCAACGAAAACTGGGTCCCCTTTATTGCGTTGTTCCTCACGTCGATGCTGTAGTTCCTGGCCCTCCGGAAATCCGCGCCGGTCAGGATGGACTTGAAGAATATGCTCCCTGCAAAATCGGTACCGCCAAAAACCCCGTCCGTCATGTCCGCTTCGATGAAACGCACCTCTTTGGCGGAACATTTGACCATTCTGATCTTGGGGAGGCGAAGGGAAGCGAAGTTAGAGTAGTCGACCTGGCACTCTTCAAAGTCGAGGGCCTCGAGCTTGCCCGCCTTCGCCCAGTCGCAGCCGATGACCTTGCACCGGTCGAACTTCGGCCTCAGGAATCGGCTGTCGACGGGATTGATCGCCGAAAGAACCGAGTCGTGGAAAGAGCAATCAATGAATGCGCACTTCTCTATCTTCGAATCGATAAAACGGCAATCGTAAAACGAGCACTCATCGAACTTCACTCCGTGGATGCGCCCAGCCGTCAGCTCCACTCCCTCGAATTTCTGTCTATAGTACGCCGTTTCGTCGAAAGACATGGCGGCCTAAGTCTATTGTCGAACTCGGCAAAGATCAAGCCCAAAACTTGTGTTGCGCGTTCCAAACAATCGTTAAAGGTTGCCGAAATCCTACCTGTACACGCCGTATTCTTTCGTGAAATCGATCATGGCGTGGACATTTTCCGGATTGGCCACGTCGGGGGCAACGCCCGGGCAGACAATGAGGCCGCCGTCCTTGCCCACAACGTCTATTAGCTTCTTGCAGTAATCCTTAACGTCCTGGACACTACCGGCAGTCAAGATAGAGCTTGGCACATTGCCCCGGATGCACATGTTGTCCTTAAGCACTTCTTTAGCCCGGAATATATCGGTGATATCGAAAAAACCGAGCACCTTGCCTTTAGGCAGCTCCGCCAGGTACTCCAGGCGATCGGTCCATTTCCCCTCGAAGAAGACGGACGGTACGACCCCCTTGTCTATTAACGCCAGGAGGGCCTTCTTAAGGTAGGGCCAGTAGAATTTCTCGAATTGCTTCAGAGACATGAAGCCATCTGAACCTCTATGAAGAGCGATGAACGCCCGCGGGCTATCAGTGCGCTGGGGTTGCGCAGCGATGCGCGCCAGTGTCCTCTCCATTGTCTGGTCCATGTACCTGAAGAGTCTGTCCGGTTGGCGGTACATGTCCAGCATGGTGCCCGCCATGCCGCGAATAAAATCAGAGATCTGATCGAAGGCCGCTCCGGCGCCCATCGCCTGGTTGCCGGGGTAACCCAGCTTTTCTATGTGTTTGCTGAATTCCATGACTTTCGGACGCCACTTGAGGGATTCCTGTCCCGCCTTCTGAAGCTGCAAAACGGCATCCACGATTTCCGGATGTGAGGCCAGAGCCTCGCCGATGGCGACGGCCGCCATGGGTCCGAAGCCCAGCGTGGAAAGTTGGGGAAGATCTTTGAATGGCGCCATGACGCCGGCAACGCGCGGCAGGTATACCCTGAGAATATAGTCTCCGGGATTGTCAAAATAGGCGTCCCACTCGTCCGCCTTCATCCATTCACCTTCGATTGCCTGGTGACCCTGCGCGACGCCGTGCCCGGGCCATCTCTGTGACTTGGGATCGATGTATTCCAGGACTTTTCCGGATGAGAACCCATTGATATACCAGATGCCATCTGGATCGAAATCCGCCGCCGTCTTCATTGTGGCGTCCAGCCAGGTATCGTAATCGTAATAGGCCGCCGCCGTCGATATACCGAGGTACTTGGCAGGGAAATAGCCGAAAGCGATGTCCACTGGGACTCTATCCGGGATCTTCAGGGCAACGGTATCGCAGAGCCTCTTGTTTCTTTCCTCATAGAGCTCTTTAACGGATTTGCCGTGTTTCTCCTCGATTTCAGCGATCAGCCTTCTTTCCAATACTTCAATCGTTTCTTTACTCCGCGACTCTGCCATTCAACCCTCCAGGCCGTTTGAGAATGTTCTACACTAACATGACAAAACTTCGTGGGCAAGCTCAATCGCCAACCGACATAGATCATATTTCCCCCTTTCTCCTCATTGTCTTTTGCGCCTTCGATATCTTCTTCCATCTGAGTCTCTCCGAAATCCGCACACTACCCTCTTCGCGTGACTCGTGATAGCTGATCTCGCGCCGCAACCGCAGGAAGTTCTCGTAACGCGCGCGTGCCAGTTCGCCACTCTGGATCGCGGCCTTGACCGCGCAGCCCGGCTCATCCTGATGCCGACAGTCCCTGAAACGGCACCCTTCTGCGAGGTCGGAGATCTCCGCGAAGCTGTCCTCAAGATCATTCTCTGTGGCCCACATCTGGATCTCCCGCATTCCAGGCGTATCTATTAAGACGCCGCCGGCCGGCATCAGGATGAGCTCTCGCCTGGAAGTAGTGTGTCTGCCAGTACGATCTCGATCCCTTATTTCCCCAACCTCTTGTCGTTCCGAACCCAGGAGAGCATTAATCAAAGCTGACTTCCCCACTCCCGAAGATCCGAGAAAGGCCACTGTCTTTCCTTCGGTCACGTACTTCCTCAGCCCTTCCAGCCCTGATTTGGTCTTGGCGCTCAGGGCGTATACGTCGACGCCTTTGGAAACGTCCGAAAGACTTTCAACAAAACCGGACACATCCTCGCAAAGATCAGCCTTGTTGAGAACGACAACAGGTGTGGCGCCGCTACTCCAGGCAAGGGTTAGATATCGCTCTATGCGACGGGCGTTAGAACTCCTCCCCTGGTCGAGAGCTCCAACGATGAAGACGGTATCAATGTTAGCGGCCACTATTTGTTCCATCGTGCGCCCGCCAGTGAGCCGTTCGCGGCCTCCAGCGCTCTGGCGAGAGAAGCGGCTTCTATCAGGCAGAACGGCATGTATGATCCCCCTGGCCTCGCCGCTGATCGGCACGAGAACCACCCAGTCACCGACCGCGGGAAATCGCGGGTTGTTGTTGGCTTGCGACCGGAATCTGCCGGAAATCTCAGCCGTAAGGGAGCAGGACCCTGTGGATACCTCATAGATACCTCGGTCCACGGACATGACCCTGCCGGGGACTGATCCGGGGACTTGTGAGGACTGGAAAAATTTCTCGAAGTAGGAATTCCAGCCCAGCCGGGTTAGATCCGATTTGTCGGACAACATTGCCAATTTCCTCCAAAGTAAACGCATGACCGCAAGTGATTCGTACCGCGGCCATGTCGCCGAGATTGATTTGAAGGAAACGAAAGCCGCGGGCATAGCACACCCGAGGCTAAAGGCAAGAAATGATTGGGCTGAGGGGAAACAAAAAGCCGCCCCCGGAGGGACGGCCAAAGTACCCCGAAATGTCAGAGACTCTTAGCCGGATACCTGCCCGGGTGTGAAATTAGTTTTAGATAAAGCTACTTTTGCCATAACACACCCTCCTTTCAGGAATATTGGGATCTTGGTCGAAATGCTAACACCGACTCCTTGCCTTGTCAATCCGTGTAAGCGTCCGTTGCCATTAGCGATACACGCGGAACCGTGTTATGTTAACCAGGCCAACTCCGAGCCACGCGTCCAGCTGTGCTAGGCTACAAGGCCCGTTGTCGAGGAGGTGCGCACATGGCACAACGAAAGCCTTCGAAAAAAGGGACTGCCGTTGAGGTTACCGCATGAACGCGGGTTTGACCCTGAGTCTCGTTTCATGTAGCCTTCGTGTGTCAGAAAGACGAGGCTGATATTGAAGGCCGTTCGCGAAGACCTGCTATTGAAGATTGCCGTAGACCGCATGAAAATGCCTTGGGCGGCAGCGGTCACCGTCATTGCCTCGGGGCTTCTTGTTGCTTTACTCGCCGCAACTCTCCTCGATGGGCCTCTAACCGAACGACTGAACTGGCAGTACCTGCGCGGCCCGTTATTGCCCGTGGCGATCGTAGTCTACGTTCTAGCGATCTACCCACTGATGAGGCGCCTGTCCGATCGAGTCACGCCCTCGATCAGGAAGGTCTCGTTTGAGGCATCAGGCGGCGTAGCGCCCACGTCGCATCGAAGACACTGGGAGGTCCTATCCGCGCTCGCTGGGAGCGGTCTGCTGGTTTCTGTTGAGCAGACCATGGTCCTGGGTCGACGGTCCCCTGGCCGTATACGCGGCGGCGATGGACGTCATCATGTTCGCGATGCTTGGACTGCTCGTCTTTAAGGCGCTCAGCGCGACGCGGTCAGCGTCTCGAGTCCTCAAAAGAGCTTCGAACATAGACATTTTCGACACGAGCTCTCTGATGCCGGTGGCCCATTGGAGCCTGGGCATTTCCATGGCATTCCTGGGAGGAATCAGCATAACCATTGCCTTCCAGACCGTGGAAAACCTGCGCCTGTGGGAGAACTTCGTCATTTATGCCGCTATCATCATCGTGGCTCTCGCCACATTCTTCATATCGGTGTGGAGCACACATGAGGCGATCGTCAGAGCCAAGCGCTCGCAGTTGGGAATGATCAGAAGGCACCTTGACGTGGGTTTCAGGAGGCTTCAGAACACCGACTTACAAGGCCGGGACGAGGCAATGCATTCGGAGATTGCCGCATGGTCAGCCTTTGAAAAGAGAGTCGAGTCGGTGTCAGAGTGGCCTTACGACGGCCGGATTCTCCGCCGGCTGCTTGCGTCGGCGTTGTTTCCGAGCATCGTGTATTTCCTCAGACTCCTGGGCATTAGCCTCTGAAGAGACCAAGGTTTGGCCCCCTGGAGTAGTCATAGCGAATCTGACCAGGACGAGGGAGGTTACGACATGGAGCAGTACGAAGGGGCTGAAGCGTTCGTAGAGATCCTCAACGCCAATCGGGTGCAGCACATTTTCTTTAACCCGGGAATCGACACTGTGCCTGTTCAGGCAGCACTTATCAGAATGGAAAAGGCAGGCAGGCGGACTCCTGGTCTGGTCATGTGCCTGGATGAGTCTGTTGCCATGACGGCGGCCCAGGGCCACTACATGGTTTCAGGTAGACCGCAAGTCGTCATGGTCCACGCCGAGTTGGGGACCTTGAGGGTCGGGGGCGCTATACACAACGCACAGTGGGGCCGGGTCCCGGTAATCCTCTGGGCGGGGCAATCCCCACCGGGACAGCGAGTGAATTGGACGAAAGAGAGGTTCGACCAATCCAGCATCATGCGCGGTTATGTCAAGTGGGACCATATGCTGTCGGCAGGCGAGGACATCCACGAAGTGCTTTCAACAGCGTTCAAGACTGCATTCTCGGAGCCCTGCGGACCTGTGTATCTGACCTTCCCTATGGGGATACTCTCTCAGGGGTTCGACAGAACCAGCATTTCTGCCGGACCGTTGGAACCACCGCTCCAAAATCGGCCGATTGACCTCCACGCCCTGGACAAAGCTGCTGAGGCCCTGCTCACCGCCACCAATCCTTTGATCGTTCCGGGATACTCCGGCAGATACGCTGAATCAGTGAAGTCGCTGGTAGACCTGGCCGAGCTTCTAAGCGCCCCGGTGTTCAACGGAGGCACAACCATGAACTTCCCCACCACCCATCCCCTTTGCACGTTCGGCCCAATGGGACGACTTGGCGACGCCGACGTAATTCTTGCCATCGATTATGACATGGGCTACACGATGACAGCCGACATGACCAGGCCAGGATCGACCATAATCCAAGTCTCCCTCGACCCTACCACTCAAGGCAGGCCTCTATGGTCGCGAGGGGCCGACATGTTTATCGAAGCGGATTCCAGAAAGGCAATACCCATGCTTGCCCACGCAGTCAGAAGCAAGATGACGGAGCGGAGGAAAATGGAACTCGAATCCCTATATGCCAGACTGCGGGACGAGCACACAATTCAACAAGACGAGAGTAGATCGACAGCCCTGAATAACGGCAAAAAGAAACCCATTTCGGCCGACTGGGTGGGGCACTGCATTTCCGAGGTCATCGACGAAAGCACGATAGTCGTCAACCAGAGTATGAGCGGAGGCGCCGCACTCAGGCAGATTGACCGAGTGAAATCAGGGACTTTGCTGGCTTGCGCTGGCGGCTCGATTCAATTCGCTCTTGGAGCTGCACTGGGCGCCAAGCTGGCGGCTCCAGACAAGATGGTAGTCAGCCTTGTATCGGATGGGGGATTCACCTGGGGATGTCCGGTGGCGACGCTGTGGTCGCGCGCGAACCTACCACGCTCCATTCCTGTCAGTCGTTTTCAATAACCAGTCCTATGGCGCCATACGGCGGCCGTTGGCACAGAGAATGTACGGAGATCTGCCAATGACAGCCGAAATGGGAGCCGCGCTGGGAGTGGACATTTCCCCCAGCCCAGATTATGCCGCCGTTGCTCAGGGTTGCGGTGCCTACGGTCGGAAGGTAGAAGACCCAGAGGAAGTCCTGCCGGCACTGAGAGAAGCCGTGTCTCAAATCAACACGGGCAAGTCGGCTGTTCTTGACATCGTGCTGAACAGGGGATAGACGGCCACCTCATTGCCGCCGCAGACGGCACGTCGGCTGCGAACCATTCGGGATGGCGAGGCGCAATTGGATAACCAGACTAACCGAAATAACTCGGAAGGTGATCTGCCATCACTCTACCGGGACCTGGCGGACTGGTTTCACTTGCTTACCGCGCCGGAAGACTACGCTGAGGAAGCTGCCTTCTACAGTAAGACGATAGTCGACGCCTGTGTCAAACCGCCGCGAACGTTGCTCGAACTGGGAAGCGGAGGAGGCAATAATGCCTCGCACATGAAGGCGCGTTCCGGATGACACTGGTAGACCTGTCGCCGGACATGCTGAGAATCAGCCGCCGGCTCAATCCCGAATGCGAGCACCTCCAGGGAGACATGAGGTCCTTCAGAGCGCGGCAGTTGTTCGATGCCGTATTCATACATGATGCCATCAGCTATCTGACAAAGGCAGATGACGTGCGAAGGGCGATGGAGACAGCCTTTGTTCATTGCCAGCCCGGCGGAGCAGCGCTGTTCTGTCCCGATTACGTGCGAGAGACGTACCGCGCCATCGACCTCCCACGGTGGACATGACGGAGGCGATAGGGGATTGCGTTATCTGAGTTGGATATGGGACCCCGATGCCGGAGACGACACATACATCATGCAAATGGCATAGGTCACAAGCGCTGCAAGGTTCCCGTTAACTCGCCAAAACAATGTCTTGACACGCCCCCAACCGGTTCCAGGCATCACCCTGCCCAACCTGTGACTTGCCGAGACGTATGGCTGCGGCATGACGGTTCGATATATGCTTGACAGATCCGACGAGCCGTGGATTCAGAGCAGAACGACCAGCGAATGGAGGAGCATGAGATGGAGGACCGTGTCGTATCGGATTCGGAGTTTACCAGGAGGACTGTCGCCGCGATTGAGAAGAAGCATGGCAAGTCCATCGAACAGCTTTATGCCGAGAGGGAAAAGAGAGTTACAGATGCCATCAACTTGAGAGAGCCGGACAGAGTCCCGGTTAACATGGCAATGGGTGACTTCGTCTTCCGCCACACCGGCATATCTCCATCTGCGGCTTTCTATGACCCGGAAACATTCAGGCAGGCATTTGTCAAGACGGCATTGGATTTTGAGCCGGATATCTGCGGTAGCCCGTCAGGTGCCCTCATGTCAGGATCAGGCCTGGGCACTCTCGAAGTAAAGCAGATGCGTTGGCCCGGTGGCACCCTGCCGCGAGAGAGCAGCCTCCAGTTTCTCGACGCGGAGAACATGAAGGCCGAAGAGTATGACATCTTCATCACCGACCCCACGGATTTCATGTTGCGCTATTATCTCCCTCGGACACTTGGTGCACTGGCAGCCTTATCCAGGATCCTCCCTCCCCTGGGACAAAGCCTGGTGGGCAACGTACCGGGGTTTTTTTCGATGAGTCCGATATTCGCCACCAGGGAATTCCGCGAGGTAGCACAGAAGGTAGCCATGGCCGGGCAGCAACAGGAGAGATTCCTGTCAAGCAGCGCAGAAGACATGACCCAGTTCGGTTTTCCCCCTGTGAGTTACTCCGGCGGCGTGTGTGGAGGCTTTGCCTCAGGTACAGCCCAGCCCTTCGACTGGATTGCAGACCAATTGAGGGGAATGAAAGGCATAGTCGATGACATGTTCAAGCGACCTGAAAAGCTGCTGGTTGCCTGCGAAAAAGTACTCGATTGGCGGCTGGCCAGAGCTGCACCCGCGGACCCTGCCGAAAGAGGGTACCCGAGGAGGGTCGCCGGCGGTATCACCCACTGGAGTTCAGACGGGTTCCTCTCCAGGAAGCAGTTTGAGACCTTCTGCTGGCCGACCTGGAAGAAGGCTCTGCTGGCCACGATTGATCTGGGGTTCATTCCATCAGCCTACCTTGAAGGCCCCTGCGATGGTCGACTTGAATACTTCCTTGATCTGCCGAAAGGGAAGTTCATCTTGCGATTCGAACAGTCAGACATATTTCGAGCAAAGGATATCCTGGGTGGCCACTGCTGCATTTCGGGAAACGTTCCGTCATCCATGATGCAGGTTGGATCGCCACAGGAAGTGGACGAATACTGCCGCAGACTGATAACGGTTTGCGGCAAAGGCGGAGGGTTCATCTTAAGCCCTGGAGCGGCGCTAACGCGCCAGACAAAGCCGGAAAACGTAAGGGCTCTCAGAGACTCGGTCGAAAGATACGGAAGGTATTAGCCGTCTCGGTCTATACGTACCTGATTCCGCCAACGAGTGGAAAGGCTGGAAAGGCGAGACCTTCAGATGCCTTGTTCGTGGGGCCGAAGGTTGGGCGCGGCTTGGCAACCGGCCTGTATTGCAGGTTCCCAGGAAGTCTGCCCAATCTACGGTTATCTCGTCCAGCAGCGTCATGATCACTGCCTTGTCCCGCGATTTCGTCTTTTCCCCTTCGTGCATAGACCAGGCGGCCACCAAGCGCCCGTTCTATGCAACTGATTTCAGTCTAACGGTGCGGACGCCGAGTTGGGTTGGCGGTGCGCTTCCCGGATTCAACAGCGACTTGCTAAATAAAAAAAGTACGGCAATGAACAGGGCTGATGATCCCGTAATGAAGAAGAGGGGACGGATGACGATGCTGTTGGCTACGCCCGTCCGCAAAATCAAGAAAATGGCAGGAGCATCATATTTTTCCTCCAGGAAATCAACTTGAAACCGGTTTCCTGGTCACGATTAGTTTTTGGGCCTCTTTGGCCTTTGGGTCTCTTTCCACAAAAATCGGCTTTTCGCTGAATGGGTCCATCCCGGTGTAGTACATCACGCCTGAGTATGTGGACGGTGCCGGGACGAAAATCTGAACTTGTTCCGGACTCGTCTTGAGCCGTTCGCTGGTAAACCGCTTCAGCTCCCGCATATCTTCCTCAGTGCATCCAGGGTGGGCGGCAATCAGGTAATAGGTAAGGAACTGTTCCTTGCCGGCTTTTTGAGTCATGCGGTCAAACGTCTTTTTGAATTGAAGAAGCGATTCCGGCCCGGGCTTACCCATCGTTTTCAAAACGCCTGCCTGGGTGTGTTCTGGCGCTACCTTCATTTGGCCTGAGACGTGATGCTCGACCACTTCCTGGAGATATTGCTCTCCATACTCCTTGTCGCTCAGCAGTAGGTCATAGCGAATCCCCGAAGCCACAAATGCCTTTTTGACTCCCGGGATGTGCCGGATTTTTGCTAAGAGCTCCAATTGGTGTCGGTGGTCAGCTTTCAATGAGGGACAAACCTCCGGATAGAGACAACGTTTTTCCCGGCAAGCCCCCCTGCGAAGTTTTGTCTGGCATTCAAAACCGTACATGTTAGCCGTTGGGCCACCTATGTCCTTGATGTACCCTTTGAAATCGGCATAACGGGTGAGTTGCCTGGCTTCATCAAGTATGGACTTCGAACTTCGCCATTGGACCGTCCGCCCTTCGTGCACGGCAATAGCACAAAAGTTGCACTCGCCATAACAACCACGGTGAGTCGGGATGGCGAACTTTATCGTTTCCAGGGCTTTTACCGCTCCCTGTTGCTCATAGTAAGGATGCTGGGCGCGTTCGAAATCAAGCGCATATACAGCATCCAATCCTTCCTGCGTCAAAGGCATGCATGGAGGGTTGTGGACGAGGTAACGGGGGCCGTGTTTTTGATAGAGACCTTTCGCAGTGAGAGGGTCATTGTTCTGATAGAAGGTGCGAAACATATGGATAAAGGAAGACTTGTCCTGCTTGGCGACTTCATAGGCTGGAAGCTCGAGATAGTCGGCTATTTTCTGTGGCAACTCGCCTTCCCTGGCGATGTAGCACATTCCTCGGCTATTCCGGACGTTAGAGCCGGCCTTTAACGCGTTGGCAAATTCTATGACTGAACTCTCAGCCATGCCGTAAAGAAGATAATCTGCCTTGGCATCAAACAGTATTGAGGACCGAACCGAGTCGGACCAGAAGTCATAATGGGCGATGCGCCGCATACTGGCTTCAATGCCTCCCAGCACGATGGGTCTGGTATTCTTGAAATACCGCCGGATCAAGTTGGTATAGACTATGGTTGCCCGGTCCGGACGCCGGTTGTTTACTCCACCCGGGGTGTAGTCATCGCTTCTTCTTCTTTTCTTGAGAGACGTGTAGTTGGCTATCATGGAGTCCACACTCCCGCCGGTTACCCCCCAGAACAGCAGCGGCTCTCCCAGACGGCGGATATCCTTGTCGGAGTGGATATCCGGCTGAGCAATTATGCCAACCCGATAGCCCGCGTGCTTGGAGCACTCTCCCGATGACCGCCGCACCAATAAACGGGCTATCGATGTAACTGTCTCCCGTTACCAGGATAATATCCAGCTGGTCCCATCCCAGGTGGTCCATTTCTTCGTGTGTTGTTGGTAGAAACATGATCCTATTTCCTGATGCTATCCATTAGAATCATACTGCAATCCAGCCGTCCACACCGAGGCAGAGGTGCTCTTCAATTGCTTTCATCCTGAACGAAGACTCCATAGAGAAGCTGAACAATGACAAAGCAAAGGCTCCCGCGAGAGATTTGAGAAGATGCCTTATTGAAGTTGAGATCGCACGCAGCAAGTATCCCTAACCTCCCCCCTGAGGGGTTCGAACCCACCTGACTGCCGCAGGAGACCGTTGCATCAAGTGAGCACAGTGCTCCTCCGAAGGCTTCATGTGATCGACATTCGAAGCAAAAAAAAAGAGCGAGGGAAGTCAACGACAGACCATGCACCGCTGAGGTTGGGTGAACGATTAATCCTGGGATTGAGATCCAACATGTGGCGCTCAGTGGATATGTCTCTGAAGACAGGGATAGTGAAAGAATCAGGAGCGCCAGCGTTCGAACCGTGAGACGTCGCTCCCTTCGTAGAATTGGAACTGGGCCTTTGTCACTCTGGGCGGGATTTTCCTGCTGGCCACCGGAGCAGTGCGGCACTGCAAAAGCTCTTCGACCGGAGGCAAGTTGGTGCTTGCTCAAAATGTGAGAATATCCACAGTTCAATGACCCGGGTAACACCCGCTCCCTCGCCGAGGAAGGAATCAAAGTCGCGCCCAGAGTTCGAGGCGTGGCTTATCATGGCTTCGCCGCAGCCTCTGGCCCTGGTGTTGAGGCATTAGTGCGCGACCTGCTGGTAAACGGAATTCTTGGGGAGGCAGATAGTCAAATTGGGCTTGGAGCGGGAGACGAGATTCGAACTCGCGACTTTCTGCTTGGGAAGCAGACATTCTACCACTGAATTACTCCCGCTTTCTATCGATGATTCTATTTCATAAAGCGGAAAAAGACAAGGTTCAGGATCAAAATAACACCGTTGACTTCGGGTAGAAAAAGGGCCCGGCATCTAGTAGCCGAAAACAATGGAGGGGTGGTCACAAATCTGTGACCACCCCTCCTTCATCTCAAGCGGACGACGGACTATTTTGACTCTTTGATCCCTGCCAGCTTCTTCGCCAGTTTCTTCTTGGCGTCCATGTCGGAATTGCGAAGGATCGTCATGCGGTGCGTCTCGGGCGACCCGCCGCCGTGGATATTGGACACGATATCTCTGCTCTCGAAGGCCAGCTTTTCGATAAGGCGGAATATCCTCACCCTGTCCTCGGTGGAGACCCCATCTGCCCCTTTAAGGTACTTCTTTAGCAGAGGCCCGATCTCGGGATTGGCGAAGTCTTTGTCCGAAGGGATGTCGGCGACCATGCCACCGGCAATCTCGATCATCATGCGGTAGACTTCGGCCAACTCTTTGCCTTCGTACAGCTTCGAGGTGTTGGAAAGCACAGGGTCGACGTTGTAGATTCCGGAAGGAGTCTCGGTTGACTCCACCGAAGCTGCTATGGAACAGCCGTAAATCGCCTCGGTCACTTTGAGCATTTCGGCCAGCTTGTTGTTGATGTGCGAAATGTTGGGCAGTCCATTGTAGTCGGCGGCAGTGGCTGCGGCACCAATCAGGACATCACCGACGCCGCACTTGCAACCCCCGTGCGAATGCCTGTGATAGTTGCCGAAATTGCGGACCATGTCTCCGGCATACTCATACTCGCCGCAAAGAAAGACCTTATCCCAGGGAACGAAAACGTCCTGGAAAAGGACCATGGGAGCGAACTTCGAGTACTCGACATTCCCCAGGTCGCAGTTGTCCATGGCACGCATCTCGAGCGTACCCCGGCCGTAGACGTGAATGATCCCCTCGGCATCGGTCGGAACCGCGAAAGCTACAGCATAGTCCTTGTCCGCCTCGCGCATTTCGCGGGTGGGGACCACGAGGCACCAGTGTGCGCACAGTGAACCGGTCTGGTGGATTTTGGCGCCCCGCACCACGATCCCCTTGCTGTCCTTGCTCACCACACGCAGGTACATGTCGGGGTCTTTCTGCTGCGAAGGTCTGAGCGCCCTGTCACCTTTGACGTCGGTAACTCCACTGCACAAGACGTAGTCGTTCTTCTGCATCTCTTTGATGAAGCTGACGAACTTCGGCCAGTAGGAGGTCCCGTGCTTCTTGTCGCAGTTGTAGACTTCGATGCCCACCGAGCTGGCGGAGTCCATGCCGGTGCAGCGCATATAGCAGCCACCGATATTCTGTGCCAGGAATTTGAGCATTCTGACCTTCGCGATCAGGTCGTCGGGGCTGGTGTAGAACTTCAAGAAGCGGGAGACTGTCTCGCCGGTGAGGTCGGACTTTGTAACGAGGAACTTGCTCCCCTCAGGATCGTTTTCCAATTCGAACGTACGGGCGACAGCTGCCGTCATGTGTCTGATCAGAGGATGCGCTTGAACGTCCTCTACCTTCTCTCCCAGGATGTACGCCGTGGGATGAAGGCTTTCAAGGGACTTGAGGTACTGCTTTCCTGTCTTGAGGGCCACTTTTCCTCCTCGTTGCCGAGCTCAAAAATCAAAAACAATATGCAATGAATTTTATCATTAGCCCCAGCCTCACTGCAAAAGACGAAACGCCCAACCTGACACTTAGAGATCACCAGGCACCGTTCGCGCTGAACCTGTCGAAGGATCGCGGTTACTGGAATCCCCTATAGGCATGTCGAGATGCCGGACATCACGCGTGACGGGTCGGGTCGACGAGTCTCCGTATCTTCACCCGCTCCGGCTCGGGATACTCCGCCCATACCGCCGTCCCCCAATTGCACATCATCTCATCGCGGTCTTTGCCGGGCTCCGCTTCAATCACATCGGCGACGGACACCGCTCCCCGTTCGCGGGGCAGCTTCGATCTTCGGCCACCCCCTCTTCCTCTTTCCGAAGAGCACGTGCACCCGCTGCACCTGGAGACCAGAGAATCCCCTCTCCAACCACAGGTGGAGTCCCATCAGCGCGAATATCACAGCGATGGGCTTCGTCGACTCGCTAGCATGCTGAGCAGCGTAGACATCTACTACATGCTGGTGGATGAAATACTCGCGAGGCTGGGCGAGACTGTAAAACGTCAACTCATCGTATAGGGAGCGGCAGTTCGATGCCCGGCAGAAGGGACAAAAAGAAATTGACGACTCCATTCCGGAGTTCCAGGGATGGCATTCTGTTGATCAGCGGGATTATACCATGAGATCAAATTGACCAACCCCTGTGGTCCACAACACGCGTGGAGGGCCCTGGTACCATCAGAATAACCGTGCCTGAAGCTATTTGACTTGCCTTCAGCCGTTGCAGTATGCTGGCAAATATTCAATGAGACTTTACGAATTCGAAGGCGCTGAACTCTTCAAGCGCGAGGGAATCCCGGTCCCCGACTACGCACTGGCCTCCAGCCCCGCCGAAGCCAAAGAAAAGGCCCTTCAAATCGGCCTTCCCGTGGTCATTAAGGCGCAGGTCCTTACCGGCGGACGGTACCTCGCAGGAGGAGTCCAGACCGCCAACACAAGTAAAGAAGTAGGCGCCGCCGCGAAGAAGGTCTTCAACGCCCGCATCAAGAACCTGCCCGTGCAAAAGGCAATGGTCGCCCGGCAGGTGAAGGGCGAGCGCGAATATTATCTCGGCATCACCCTCGACGACTATTACGGCGTACCCGTGGCAATCCTCTCCGCTGAGGGAGGAGTGGGTATCAACACGACCGCTCTGGAACGCCCTGAGGTAGTGGTGCAAAGGCCCCTTTCCATCACCGCCGGTCTTAAGATGGCCGACGCCTTTCTGATGTGTCAGCAAGCCGGGCTCAGCCGGTACGAGCAGGAGGCGGTGGCCTCGATTCTGGTATCGCTCTACGGAATGTTCCGCAAATACGACGCCCTTATCGCCGAGATCAACCCGCTCGTGCGCACTGCGGAAGGTGAGTTTCTTGCTCTCGACTCTAAAGTCGAGCTCGACGATTCCAGCCTTTACAGGCACGCTGATCTCAACCTCTCTCAGCAAAGCCGGATGCTCAATCCCCTCGAGAGGAAAGGTAAGGACATCGGCGTCACTTACGTTGAACTGGACGGAGACATTGCCATGATCTCCAGCGGTGCTGGGCTGGGAATGGCAAGCATGGACATCATCAGCAAGAACCTCAAGCCCGCCAACTTCCTCGAAACTGGCGGGGCCATCACTGAAGAACTGCTCTACAAAGCGACCGACCTGGTGCTGCAGAAGCCGGGGATACGTGCGCTTTTCATCAACGTTTACGGCGGCATCAACCCTATCCACGAGGGTGCGAAGGGGGTCGTGCGTTTTCTGAAGGAACACGACATCAAGATCCCCGTCGTGGCCAAAGCGCTGGGCAATCACCAGGAGGAAACCTGGGAGATATTCCGCGCCGGGGGCGTGCACGTTGTCGACGACGTCTCGACGGAAAAGGGGATCGAGCTGGTAGCAAAGCTGCTGCAGAGACCCAAGTTGGAGACTCTCTAACCGTCTCAGAGTTCGAACTGACTCCATGAGCACAATTGCATGAGCATACGCCTATGAGCATACTGTTAGATAAGAACACCAGGGTCATCGTCCAGGGCATAACGGGAAGGGCCGGACGCGCCCAAACCCGCTATATGCTCGACTACGGCACGAACATCGTTGCGGGCGTCACGCCGGGGAAGGGTGGGGAAATAGTCGAGGGAATTCCTGTCTTCAACACTCCGGCCGAGGCTGTTCAGGCACGCGGCGCCGAAGCATCGGTGTTCTTTGTTCCGCCTCCAGGCGTCAAAGAAGCGGTCTTTCAGAGCGTCGATGCCGGCATCAAACTCATCGCCGTCGTTACCGAGCATATGCCTGTGCACGACGTCATGGAAATAAAAGAATACGTCCACGGCCACACCGCCGACATCATCGGCCCAACCAGCCCAGGCATTATCACTCCCGGGCAGGCCAAGATTGGCATCATGCCGGCCAACATGTTCAACCCGGGCCGGATAGGCGTCATTTCCCGTTCAGGCACGCTTTCATACGAAGTCAGCATCAACCTGGCAAAGGCTGGCTACGGTCAAAGCACCGTGGTGGGCATCGGGGCCGACCCCGTGGTTTTCAGCAATATGGCCGATATCCTTCGGCTCTTCGAAAAGGACCCGGATACCGACCTCGTGGTTATGGTCGGAGAGGTGGGCGGCATTCAGGAAGAAAAGGCAGCTGAGTACATCGACCGCTGGATGACCAAACCGGTAGTCGCCTACATCGCAGGAATCAATGCTCCCTCTGAAAAACGCATGGGCCATGCCGGAGCCATCATCCAGGGCGACGGTAAAGGGACGCCCCAGAGCAAGATGGCGGCGCTACGAGAGGTCGGGGTTGATGTCGCCGAGTTCCCCGCCGGGGTCGTCGACCTTGTACGCAAACGAATCGGCCCCCCGGCCTGACCTGACCCATCCCCCGCTCGCGTCCCATCGATCGGGCCACAAAACGCTGTCGCACCATGCGCTCTTCGGTGCTAAAATATGCGGGTGCCTGTGCCTTTCAAACGTCTCTTCCGGTTCTTGCCGGCATCTCTAAAATGGACCACCAATCTCATTCAAAAACGGCCATGGCTCTTTGTCTCTCTGGCAGTGGTCGTCGTTGCCCTGGGAACTCTGCTCCGCCTTTGGGCCTCACCCATTTCGGCCGGCCCTGATATCGGGCAGTTCTGGGGTTTCGCCAAGCTCTTCCAGCTGCACGGCCTCGATTTTTATCGATTCGCCGACGGATACGATCCGCTTTTGGCCGTGCCGGGGTGGGGCTTCGTCTATCCGCCCATCTGGCTGTTCATCCTGCGGGTCGCTCTGATGGCATCGCCCGCCAGCCTCGCCACGAGCGACATGATAGACGTGAGTTGGAGGGTCGCGGAAAAGCTCCCCATCATAGCCGCTGATATCGGAATCGCCCTCCTGCTGCTCTGGGCCATCCCAGGTTCGAGACTCAAGAAACTCACCTTTGCCTCGCTGTGGCTCATTCATCCCACCTCCTGGTATAACTCCGCCATTTTCGGCCAGTTCGACGCCATCGCCGCGGCTCTCCTTCTTGCTTCGCTGGTGATGTTCGTAAAGAATTGGGATAGGCCAGCTTTCATCCTGGCCGCGTTGGCAGCATTGACCAAGCAACATGCCGCCCTTCCTGCGCTCTTCATGATCGTCGCCTTCAGTCGCAAGATACCTTTCCGTCGCCTCGTGGAAAACTGCGCCATCATGCTTGGCATCGCCACGGCGGTGTCTCTTCCCTTTGTCTTGGGGGGCAACCTGCTCAATTACCTGAAGGCGGTGCTTTTCCCCGCTCAGCAGCCGGGATACCAGAATCCGCTCGTTTATGCTTTCTCGGGGGGCGGCGCTATCATAACCTACCTCCACGACAAGATGGGATGGAACATCGAATACCTGATTAGTTTAAGCACTCCGGTCTTCATCGGTGCCACGCTTGCGGCGCTCGCCATCGTCTATTTCAAACGCATCAAGGTCGAGCAGGCTGCACTCATCGGCATCCTGCTCTTCGTTGGTATCTTCTACCGGATTAACTACCAATACCTCGTTATCTACATACCTCTCGCCATCTACGTTCTTGCAGTCTCGTCGCATTGGGCAGAGAGGTCACTGAGCCTGGCGCTGGTTATCATTCCGGCGGCATGGGTGTGGATTTTCGACATGTCGTTCTGGTTCTGGTATTTCACACCTCGCACCGTCGAGGTGCCTTCTATTCTTGCGACGCTCGGCCTTACTCACTACGTGGGGGACATATATTATGTCGTCCTGGCATCCGTCCTTATGGCCGCTTGCCTGAGCTATGTGATCTGGGTACTCAGCTCCAGGCAGCCTTCGTCGGTCGTTCCTGAAACGCCCGGGATCTCCAACAACTAAACGTCCAATCAGCGTCGTTGGACACCGCTATACTTGTTTAGAGGAACTGACTTCAGGCAAGAACCATTGCTTTCCCGAGACACAAAATCGCAGGAAGACCCAAAGGGCGCTCTCCCGAGGCCGCGTCGTGGACGACTGGTCGCCATCATTCTCGTTGCCTTCGTCGTCGTCGCTGTCATCCTGCTTGGCCTGAGCTGGAAGGATGTCAAGCAGGTGATCGCCGAGGCAACCTGGCCAGCGACCGTGCTGGCTGTAGTCTTTTGCCTCGCCTCCGACGCCTGTCTGTCATACGGTTATGTTCTGGTGAATCGGGCTTTTGGTGTGAAGATTCCCGGCGGTCAATTGCTCGAAGTCGGATTTGTCTCAAGCACGCTGAACAACATAATGGCGCTTTTTGGGGCGGCCGGCCATTCCATGCGAGTCATACTTCTGAGACACCGCGGGCTGGAATCGGGTGAAATCGTTGCCGCGTCGCTCTTCCATTCCTACGTCTCCAATGCCGTCATGCTGGCTCTTTTCGCCGTCGGCCTCGTTGCTCTCTCGTTCGGCCACACCGAGTTCGGCAGCCGGCCCGAAGCGGTGGTTATCACCTCGGCGCTGGTGATAATTCTCTTGATCGCCTTCACCACCCTGATCGCCATGCGGCGGACGCGGCGTTGGTTTCTCGCTCTCTTTGTCAGACTCTGGCGCAGGCTGATCCGCAGAGACATCGGCCGCTTCATTTCGGACCTGGACGCTTCGCTGAACAAGGGTGTTGAAGCATTTAGTTCACGCCGCATTCTGTTCACCTTTCTGCTGCTGGTGACCCTCGCTGAATGGGCTTTCGAAGCAGGCGGCCTGTGGTTTTGTTTCGCGGCTCTGGGCAAAGGCCCGCCGCTGAGCGTCCTCCTATCAGGTTTCAGCATCGGAATTTCCGCTGGAAATCTGTCGATGATCCCTGGGGGATTGGGCGTGCAGGAGGCCTCGATGGCCGGGGTCTTTGCTTTGCTCGGAGTGTCGTTTGCTCAGGCGGCCCTTGCCGCGATCCTGTTCCGCGTCACCAACAACTTCATCCCATTCTTCATCAGTTTGCCCCTCTACTCACACGTCGTCAGGCGGCATTGATCCGACGGAATGTGGTCATGCGAGCCATGGCTGCGAGGAGAGCAGACGCCTCGCCATTCACTCCCCCGCGGGCCAGAGTCAGAGGTTAGCCAAGCCCTGGTCTTGATTTTGACATCACTTTGGCTTCCGCCTATGATGAGCCAACCGGAATCGACAACCTTACTCTCCTAACATTTGCCAAATCCAGGCATCGTCAAAGGAGGCGACCATGATCAAGGACGTCTTCATGCTTCACTCCACGGACCTGCCCAATGAACTGCCCGCTTTCGAACGGTTCTACATGCGGTATCACGCCCCCGAGGTAATGTCCAACAGGGGTCCTCTCATAATCCGGTTCATCGGATACCGGCCTTTACCCGTCATTCCTGAGGCCCTATCCTACGGCTACTACAACCAGCGGGTTACCGAGACATGGTTCCGCAGCGCCCAGGAGCGGCCGTATATGGAAATCGGAAAGCCGTCCGGCATCCTGAACTACCGCTGGCAAGCCCCATGGGCCAAACAATCGGCGACGAGGCAGGCGGGTGGTGTTCCGGGAGTGTCGCTGACCGTCACCACTCCTCCCCCGGATGTCTTCTTGGGCGGTAAGTACACCGCCGACGATAAGACGATCATCCGCTGGTACACGGTAACCAAGTACCCGAAGGGGGTCTCACTGGAGGAAGGCGAAGACTGGTTTCTGAACATTCATGTGAGAGAGACACTGCAGCAACCAGGCCTCACTGCTTACTTCAGCTCAAGGGCAATTGATATGCCAGGCCGACCCGCAACCTGGGTCAGACTCACCGAGTTATGGTACGAAGACTTTTATGGCTGGAAGAATTCGGTCATCGCCAACCCTCCGGCATACACCAAACCACCGTGGGCAAAGTACGATAAATACCCGTTTCTTGAACCATACGTTGATTTTGCCAGCACGTTTCTCATGGAACGGCCTGACCACGATTACCTCCGAGAGGCTTCACCCTATCCGTAGGTGGAATGAGACAGAGTTCAGCGGGCAAGAATCTCGCGTATCACATGCACAGCGTGCGCCTTCCCTACCACCACTCCCCTGCAACTGCTGGTATCGAAGCTCGATCCACGAGACTGATAGCTCCATTGGGACAGCTAGCTCTGCATATGCCGCAGCCGAAACATCTGTGCTGGTCCAGAAACACCTTCTTGTTGGCCACGCTGAAGCCGAGTGCTCCGAACTGACATACCCGCATGCAACTGCGACATCCGTTACAGGCTTCACGGTTGACGGAAGCCACATATTCCGATCGGGCCATAAAGGATTTGCCCAACGCCTGCATGGGAATGCAGTCGGCCCGGTCGCAGTTGCATATGCCAGCAATGAAAGGCTCCATGAAGATGTAGACGGCGTGGTGCGCCCCCTCCGTTTCATATTGCCGGAAATTGGCGAGCGTTTCTTCTTTCGTCAGTCTCTCCAGACCTGCATCTCCCGGACCTCGAACATAGCTCTTGTCTATGCTCTCCAGTATCCGAAAGAACTCTCCACCTTCCGGAGCGAGGCTTAAACCGTAGCAGTATCGCTGTTCTTTGGCGCGTTTTCTCTGCCTGCAGAGGCATGGCAATCGTACGATTGCACCAATGAACTTGAGTATCTCCTCTACGTCCTCGATTGGCGTCACCTGGTGGCAGTACATGCTCCGATATGCGTCTCGTCGGTACGGGACAAGGGCCTGCTTCAATGGCTTGGGCAACCTCCGCCCCAATCTGTCGAGCCTTCCCACCTGGCTATCCCGCGGGACGAGTCCCCCGGGGGCTGTGTAGAATTCCATCACCGTGTTTCGTCGTTTGATGTCCGCCAGGAGATCGTCGGAGAAATTCTTTGCCTGGAGATACCATTTCTTGCCCTCTCCGTGTTTGTGACAGAATTCGCACATATTGCTTACCTCCTTTTTGCCTTATTAATTAACGTTTGTTAATCGAACAAACGTTAATTAACCACATCTCTATAGCATAGCTTTCCTCACTGTCAAGGTCACCTTCGCTATGATCAGTGTATTTCTTCCAGGTCGACAATATCTCCATTGGACAAGGCAGCCCCATCCCTGTATGGTTTACTATCGGCTGGTAGGGGACGGCCAGGCAGGCTGGTGCGAGCAAGTTTCGACAGGTAGACAGGAATTAGATAATCGCCTGCTATCCATCGAGGGTTCACAGGAGGAACGATGATTCAGCGCATTACGCACGTCGGACATGTCGTAAGGAATATCGACAAAGCGATCGAGCTTTATGCTGGGCCGTTGGGCTTCGCCAGACTGTCGGACAGGGTGACACAGATACCTGGAGGCAGAGCTTTCATGGTCGGAGTCGGTGATCAGTCTGTGGAAATCATTCAGCCGACTGATTCGGAACACCGGGTGGGAAGGTTCCTGCAAAGACACGGGGAGGGGTGGTTCCATCTGTCCTTCCGAACCGACGATATCGCGGCACAGGTGAGACTTCTACGAGACGCCGGCATCGCTGCAGAGGACCCCAGGCAGCTTCAGGCCGGATGGTTCGGGACCAAGGATCGCCTTTGTCGACCCAGCTTCGGTTTACGGGGCGGTCATCGAGCTGAACGAAGGGTAGAAACGATCCAGGTGATTCGCTAATACCGTGCCTGACCTTGTATATTGGAGAGGGCATTAGCGTGATTGGATCAACACACACGTGGGGAATTGAGTCAACGAAAGGGAGTATCGATTATGAAGAATCTACTGAAAGAAAAGGTTAAAGCAGGCAAGCCCGTAATCGGAACCTTCGTCGAAATAGGTCATCCAGATATCACGGAATGGTTGTCACGGATGGCATTTGATTGGATTCTGCTCGACGCAGAGCACGGGCCTCTCAGTTTTGAGACTATGCAGAGCATGATGCAGTCGATGAACGGCACCAAATGCGCCCCTATTGTGAGGCCGCAGTGGAATGATCCCGTTCAGGTCAAACGCGTCCTGGACATCGGGGCTCACGGCGTGCTTCTTCCCTGGGTAAACAACAAGCAGGAAGCCGAGGCTGCGGTCCGGGCATGCAAATATCCTCCGAAGGGCCTTCGAGGCTATGGTCCACGGCGGGCAGCCATGCTGGACCCCGATTACTACGCTACAGCGAACGACGAACTATTGATATCGGTGCAGATCGAAACCCAGACAGCCCTGGATAATCTTGATGACATACTTTCGGTTGAAGGCATAGATGCCTGCTATGTCGGTCCCTATGATCTATCCTGCAGCCTCGGTTTTGGCATTCCTCCAAAATGGGACGAGCCTCGCTACCAGGCGGCATTCGATCGCGTGTTAAAATCTTCCAAGAAGCATGGAAAGGCCGCAGGCATCTTCGCCACTTATGACAACATCGAGTGGGCATTGGAGAAAGGTTTCACCTACAACACGGTGGATGACGCTGACAAATTCCTTGTACGCGGCGCTCAGACCGCACTCGACAGGGTGAACAACTGGACCAGGAAAAACAAGAACTAGCCGCGGGGGTAGGCAATGGGGCGGAGGGGCTGAAAGACGCTCGGCCACCTGCCCCCGCCCGATTGCAGGCTTGGACTTTCGAAAATGCATCGCTTCAAGGTTGAACGAATTGGTGTCGGCGATACTGTCCTGTTGGAAGACGCAGCACAGTTGCGCCATTTGAAGGTTCTCAGGCTCAGCATCGGTGAGGAAGTCGAAGTCTTCGACGGCACAGGGCGGGAATGTCTTTGCACCGTTCATCGAATCGCCGCCGGCAGCACGACCCTCACCGTCAAGTCCAGAAAACAACGCAGTGCCCCGCCAGCCAAACTCACGATCGCTGTTGCTCTTCCCAAGAAGGGCATGGACGAGATAGTCGACAAACTGACTCAGCTGGGAGTCGACTCGATCATCCCCATGAAAACGGAGCGGGTGGTCGTAGCTGTGGCAGAAGAAATGGCCGCAAAGAAGATCGAGCGTTGGACAAAACTGGCACGGGCAGCCGCTGAGCAGAGCCACAGCAACCGCGTCCCTTCCATCCGCCCTCTGACCGACTTTCCCGCCGTTGTTGCTAATTCAGATTCCTTTGACCTGAGGCTGATCCCCAATCTGACCGACAGGTCTACGACGCTGCCCGCCGTTTTGGCCGATGCCCGGCCAAAACGCATCCTGGCACTGATCGGCCCGGAGGGAGATTTCAGTCCACAGGAGGTCGAGACCGCGAAGGCCTCTGGATTCGTGCCGATAACCCTGGGCGATCAGGTACTTAGAGTCGATACTGCAGCGATAGCACTGGCCGCCTTCTTGCTAGTCGCTGGATGGATTTGACATCCGAAACACCCGACCGTTAACACGAACAAACAGAAAGCGACGCCCGTGAGGCGCCGATTTCTGTTTGCTAATTCACTGATTACGACGGCTACGGAATCTTGATTGTCCACACCAGCGTCTTTGTCGCTGTGTTTGCCGGGGTTGCGCTATCCGACACTCTGAAAGAGACTGCAAATGTGCCGTTGTCCGAGGTCGGGTCAGCCCTACTTTCGGGGGGTCTTCTTGGATGGCGTGACCGCGACGGTACCAGGCGGCGATTGTTTGTCGCCCTTTGGGCTCTGATTGCTGCCACGGTCCGAACCAGACTGTCTCGCACCGCTTTCCACGATCTGGGGCTTGAGAATGTACCTTGCATTTGACGAGTTGCCAGTGCGGAAGACGGACATGTCGAAGGTGAAGCTGGTCACTTCGGTTTCGGAAACGGCGAAGGGAATCGGCAGATGCAGTCTCTGGCTGGGAAGCTTGATATCCATCCTTTGACCTGTCGACTTCGAGCGCGCCGGACACATTGTCAACATATACGAAAGCCTGACTATAGGATCCTGGAGGCAAATCGCCTCGCCAGATCTCCTCAGAGAGATCACCGGGGACTTCAGTAAGATCGATAGATTGCATTGATGGGCTTATCTCGATCCATTTGCCATCCGAAGACTGCTGAATTCCTATCTTGCTTATGTCAACCGTCACGTCACTAAACTCGGCGATCGCATTGACCTCATCGCTGACCAGGAACGCAAAATTGCCCGCAGGCGAAGCAACAGGGACGATGTCAGAAAAAACGGGAGCCCCGGGCGAGAAAGCTGGACGGACACCGATGTATACCGCGAAGACCACGACAGCTACGGTGGCGACCATTCCCCAAACCAGTGGCCCGGCAAACCACGATTTCTTCGAGCGATCTCGCTCGCCCCGTTCGGCTCTCACCGATTCAAATCGCCTTCGCGCCTCAAGTTTCTTCTCCGCAGACGGGGTGTATCTCATTGCCTGCACGACCTTGGCCATCTGAAGCAAGGTCCTCAGCTCATCTGCGGATTCCGGATAGGAACGCAGAACCGACTCCAGGTCTTCTCCAGCCTGAAGGCGGTCGATACAAAGGTCCAGTTTAGCTTCTAAGTCTGCCATTTTCAGACCTGCTTGCGCTTGACTCCCAGAATAACCCTCAATTTCTCGATCGCCGACCTCTGCATCTCACGCACGGCGCCATCACTCTTGTTCACAATTCGGGCCACTTCTTTTGATGGCAGTCCCGCGAGGAAACGAAGACCGAGCACTTCCCGCTGGTCAGGGCTCAACTGCTGCATGGCCGCCAGCGTCTTCTGCAAATCGACGCTCAGCTCCGCCAGTTCTTCTGGATCGCCTTCCTCGGAGACAGCGAGAGACTCCGCTTCGTCTGGCAAAGTAGTCGATCTGGACTTATTCCTCAAATAGTCCACCACTTGGTTATGTGCGATCTTGAAAAGCCAGGCCTGCATCGGCAGTCCCCTCTCCTCGTAAGAATCAAGTGAGACTAGCGCCTTCAGGAAAACATCGCCCGCGATGTCTTCAGCGTCGTCTCTGCTCCCAATGCGCACTAGGGCGTACCGGGCGATCCGGTCGTAGTATTCATCGTAAAGACTCGCTAGTTGCTGTTCGCGGCGAGTCCGTAGCTCCGATTTCTTCGGGGTACGACCCCAGCTCATCAAGACCTTCTGGAACCGCTATTTCCCGAACAGTATACCAGAGAGGCATCAGTTCACCCTTTCAATGAACGCGAACTCCAGCGAGTCTCGCTCGTGCCCGCAGCAGGGCATCGTCGTCTCGAGAAACTTGTTCGACTCCTCCAACGCCTCTTCCTGTTCCCTCAACCAGCAAATCATCAGTAAGAGCGTTTCTCTTCTCGTGGCCGTTTCCGTTGTCCTTTGCGTTTGCTCTTGCTCGGGCCTTTAGCAGTGTTCACAGCTTGAAATCTGCGCGAACGTGCTCTTGTAGGCGTAGTCCAGTCGATTCAGCAATCCGCTTGCCTCGGCGAGCGCGGATCTACGGTCTCCTCGGTTCCCGAGCCGGCATGCCTGAATCAGGCCTCGATCATTCCATCTCCTGAGCGTGTTTGCATGAACGCCAAGCATTCGAGCTGCATCGGTGATTGTCAGAAGTCGGTCTTCTTTGGCGATAGCTATCACCGTATGCTTCCTCCAGCCAGTCACTTCAAACCGGTCAATGTCTATAACGGCCGAAAGTGAAATTTGTCAGGAGGTTTGTCGCGAGGCAGGGGACGGACAAACGCATGCTTAGCTCAAAAGGGAGAGGGGTGCCTTGGGGTTCAGTCGATTGGACCTTCGAGGCTCCTTGAAGGAAACAGGGGCTGGGCCATGACGGCCGGATTCCGCTCCGCCTCTACGGAGAGACCGGGAACGGCCACGATCACGACGGTCAGAAAAGCGAAGGCTCTGCCCGGCCTATGTCAGCGCCCTTAGGTACCACGGCGATGCCGCCTTCAGATATGGTACATCCTCTGGCCCGGTCGGCGTCGTGATCAACTCCCACCGAGGCGTGAGCCTGAATTCGAGCCCCCTTGTCCACGATCGCACGGCGCACTCTGGCATTTGGCTCGATCACTACGTCATCGAAGACGATGGATTGCTCGACAAAGGCATCCCGTTCCACGATAACCCCCGGGGAAAGAATCGAGTTCCACACCGTTCCGCCACTGACAATACACCCGTCCGAGACCAGCGATTCGGGCGTCCTGCCGCCGAGCACACATCTGCTTGGAGGAAGAGGACGCTGATACGTCCTCAACGGCCACTTTTCCCCATAGAGATTGAATACCGGGTCTACGTAGAGTAGTTCCATGCTCGTTTCGTAGTAAGCGTCGACGGTGCCGACATCTCGCCAGTATCCGGAATCACGAGTCCGTTCGACGAGCAGCTTCCTTCGCCTGCCGTCTTTCACCTCAATAACATAGTCCGAGATGCGGTTGTCTTTTTCGTAGTCGTAGACTGCGATACTTTCCTCGCCCCCGATCATCTTCGGTATGATCAGCTTGCCAAAGTCGTCTTCATCCCCTTCCAGGGCGCGAATCAGAGTGTCAACGTTAAAAAGGTAGACGCCCATTGAAGCCAGGCAAAAACCCGGAGTTCCGGGGAGCTCCTTCGGCACGACGGGCTTCTCTTCGAATCCGACCAACCTGTAATCATTATCAGCTTCCAGCACGCCGAGTTTGCGGGCCGCGTCCTCCGTGCGTGACCGAACAGCGGAGATGGTCAGGTCAGCCTTCCTGTCCCGGTGATACCGGATCAACTGAAGGTAGTCCATTTTGTATATGTGATCGCCGGAAAGGATAAGCACGTGATCCACTTTGCGGCTCTTAACCAGGTTAAGGTTCTGTCTTACCGCGTCGGCAGTGCCTCGGTACCAGTCGGCGCCGATCTTTTGTTGAGGGGGTACACAATAGATGAAGTCCCCGAGTCCGGAGCTCGAAATCCCCCACCCCTCTTGTATATGTCTGTGCAGAGACTCGGAACGGTACTGTGTGAGGACAAAGACCTGGCGCATGCCTGAATTTATGCAATTGCTCAGAGTGAAATCGATGATTCTGAACTTTCCTGCGAAAGGCACGGCAGGTTTCGCCCTTTCTTTGGAAAGTGGCTGCAGTCTTTCCCCGGCTCCGCCCGCCATTATTACCGCGAGTGTCTGTTCCAGAGCGTGCCCCCCCGTTTTGCCCAAACGTCAGAACTCTGACTAACGCTTGATTATAAGCGATTATAGCAGCCTCAACGCTGTGAGCGTGAGCAAGAAATCACGCGGGCAGTCTCAATTCACGGAGATGTTCCTCTTGTGCCATGCCTCGTCCCGGTGCCTATAATGATATGAATCGTGAGCTTGAGGTCGGTCTTCAGCTGGCTCTCAGCGGAGTGTACATATGCCTGGATTCTGGGATTCATTCGTTCTGACCTTCATCCCGCTCTTTATCGTCATGGACGTGATCGGGAATCTACCATTCGTCATCGCGATGTGCGAGGGGCTGCCGATGAAGCAGCAGAGACGAATGGTAAATATCGCCGTGATTACAGCTTCGGTCGTCGGCCTGGCCTTCCTCTTCTTTGGGAAACTGATTCTCAGCGCCATGCGCATTCAAGTAGGCGAATTCGCCGTCGCAGGCGGTCTGATTCTGCTCGTTTTGTCGATCAAGCACATGATGACGGGTCAATTTGTCGATGCCGTCAAAGAGGAAATGAATGCCGTGGTACCCATTGGAACTCCGCTCGTCGTGGGCCCGGCAACCATCACTACTCTTCTCTTTCTGACCGATGTTGAGAAGCACCCTCTCTATGTGGTTCTTATTGCCTTTGTCGCCAACCTTCTCATCACGTGGGTGGTATTCCTCCTGGGTAATCAGTTCGCTCGTTTCCTGGGCCAGGGCGGCCTTAAGGCCGTGTCCCGGGTGTTCAACCTCATCCTTGCAGCAATTGGCGTGAGCATGATCATCCGGGGGTTGGGACTTCTGGGCGTCCTGGTTATACACACGACCTAACGGACCACCTGGAAATAGACCCAGTACACCGCGGCGCAGGCGGCGGTCAGGGGCACCCCCACCCTGGCGAACTCCCAGAACGTGAGCGTCTGTTTCCCTTTCTTTTCGGCGTTCTGAATGATAATCACATTGCTCGCCGCGCCCAGAATGGTCAAATTGCCCGCTATGGTGCTCCCCGCTGCCAGAGCCATGAGCCCCGCAGTCGTTACTCCTGCAGACGCCAGAAGGGGAAGATACAGCGCGAACGAGCGGGACGTTGGAAATAAGTTGACTGAGCACCACGCTGACTCCTATGACTATCCCAGGCGAAGCCAGGTCCTGACCCGACCCTGTGATCACCTTCTGAAAAACCCCCGAATCCCAGACACTTCTCATCAGCACAAACATTGCCGCAAAGAAGATGAGAGTTGTCCAGTCGACTCTTCTGACTATCCCCAGCCTCTTTGGACTGAATAGAATCAACGGCGCCGCGGAAATTAGGGCGATGTAGGTCAACCTGAATTCGAACTGGACTGCGAAAACCACCAGCGCCACTTTTAACACAATGAGGCCGGCCAGGAGTCCCAGGGAAACCTTGGTCAGGTTGGCCATTGAAGTGTCGGCCACCGGCTCGTTCGGGAAACTGAGTGGTTCGGGCGTGAAATCCTTGCGGAAAAACAATCTGAGCCCGGCGTAGGCAACGAGCATGTTGATCAGCGTTGGTACTAAGAGGAATTTGACGAAGGTGAGGAACGGATCGGCCACTCCGCCGTTAAGTGCAACCAGCAGATTCTGGGGATTGCCGATCGGGCTGGCCACACTGCCGATAGTGACTCCGAACGCCAGACTCAGAAGGAGCAGCTTGGAGCTTGGAATCGCGCTCCTGTTTCTGGATGCGATAAGCAGCATGACCGGTGTGCCGACTATCGCCACGGTATCGTTCATCAGCAAGGCGGCGAACGCCCCCGAACCGAAAAGGACAGCGAGCACGAGCGAGTTCAGAGTCCTGGCTTTGCTGAACAACCGGTTCGAGATATTTGCCAGGTAGCCGCTTTCTTCCAGGGCTTGGCCGATGACAAAGACCCCAAAGAGGAAGAACATCACGTCCAGGTTGATAGCCTGCAAAGCGTGCAGGGGCCGAATCTGGAGCGTGATAAGCACGGCGACGGCGCCGAACAGCATTACCTGCCAGATTTGAAGACGGTACTTCCCTATCTTGCGTACGGCGATGAGTATAAAGACGGCGGCGAGAACTAATATTGAGATCATCTGGTAGTCTGGGCTGCTTTTAGAGGTCTGGCTTGTCAATTATACTTCCTCTATCTCTGGCACGCATTCATCCCGCCCCGGCTCTCATTGCTGATAGAATGGCCACAGACTTGACAGGAGGATGGTATGTCCAAGACGCGGCCTGAACGCGCCCGATTCATCGACAGGCTCAAGGCTCAGTTTCTGATTGGCATTGTTGTCGCAGTACCGCTTGGAGCAACTATCCTCATTCTCATCTGGATCTTCGACGCAGTCGACGGGATTCTTCGTCCGGTCGTTGCGCTGGTCACAAAGCACAATATACCAGGCGTCGGATTCGTCGGAACGATCATATTGATCTACATCGCCGGGGTAATCGGTAGCAGTCTCGTCGGCAAGCGAGTCCTGCTGTTCTCGGAGGGCATTGTGGGCAGGGTTCCGTTGGTACGCTCCATCTACACCCTGATCAAACAAATCCTGGAAGGGTTCTCCGACCCCAGAGGCGCCGGCTTCATGAAGGTAGTTCTCATCGAGTATCCCATGAATGGAATCATGTCGATTGCCTTCGTGACCAACGAGTACCCGGACGACGCAGGGAACACGCTTTACAGCGTCTTTATCCCAGGTTCTCCCAACCCCACCTCAGGGTTCCTTAGAATAATGAAAGCCTCTGACATCACTCAAACAACTCTGTCCGTTGACGAAGCATTGAAGATGATTGTCTCCTTCGGCAGAGTAGCCCCGGAAGGCGCCGCCGAAAAGCTCGGCCAGAAGTGACACCTGGGCCCATCCGGTCGTGATATAATCCGCCTCAAGTTCTCGGAGGTCATGAAATGTCCGCAATCGCCTACGAGATGAAACCTACGGTGTGCTTCTGGTGCAAAGCTGAATGCGGCCTTCTTGCGAAGGTGAGCAACGGAGAGCTTCTTGAGCTTCAAGAAGACCCCGCCTGGCCCATAAAATGCTACCCACCTACGAAGGGTTGCGTCAGGCGCAAAGCCGCGGGTGAGTATTTTTATCACCCCGGCAGGCTCAATTTCCCCATGAAACGGACCGGTGCTCGGGGCGAGGGCAAGTGGCAGCGAATCACTTGGAAAGACGCCCTGGATGAGATCGCCGACAAGCTTGCGCATCTAAAGGAACGCTACGGCGCCGAGACTCTGGGAGCTAGTGGAGGTACCGCCCGTACCCATGATGAATACCGGGCTCGCTTCTTTAATCTGTTCGGCTCACCCAACCTGCTCGGGCAGGAGCGCATTTGCTTTGGACCACGCTCCATCATGGGCGACTCGATAGTTGGAATGTTCCCCAACTACGCTGTCAGCAAGGACACCAATTGTATCTTGCTGCTGGGCGCCGAACCGTTGAAGGCCCGTCCCATGGCCGCACAGGCCATTATGGCTGCCAAGAAGCGCGGCGCCAGGATGATCGTCATCGACCCGTGCGAGACTCAATCGGCTCGCATGGCCGATATATGGCTGCAGATCAGACCGGGAACCGACTCGGCACTTCTGCTCGGAATGATCAGCGTTATCATCAGTGAACGACTCTACAACAAGGCTTTCGTCGACACGTGGTGCTATGGTTTCGAAGAACTAGGTGAACGCCTTGAGGAATACCCGCTCTCCAAAGTGTCCGAAATCACCTCCGTTTCTGAACGACTCATCCGCGATGCCGCCAGGATGTACGCCAGGAACGGTCCCGCCTGCGCCATCGAGGGTATGGGATTGGAGCACTCCTACACGTCCACGCAGGCACTGCACGCAAGATGGATACTGTCCGCAATATGTGGCAATCTGGATGTTAAGGGAGGAGAAACTCAGATGGGTCCTCCCGGATTCGTCCCGACAAGAGATATGGAACTGTGGGAAAGGCTACCCGAAGAACAATGGCACAAGATGATCGGCGCCGACAGGTTCCGCATGTCCAGTTACGATGCTCAGATGATAATCAACGGCAATATCGTCCGGACCTGGGGAAAACCTGTCAATGAGATGTTTCACCAGTGCCAGTGCCACACCCCTAGTGCCTACCAGGCAATACTCTCAGGCAATCCTTACCCGCTCACCGCGCTCGTTACCACCCACAGCAACCCGATGATAACGGAGATCGCCACCAGGACGGTCTACGACGCTCTAAAAAGCCCGAACCTCCAACTCTACGTTGTGAACGACTTCTTCATGACCCCCAGCGCCGAGCTTGCCGACTACGTCCTTCCTTGCGCGACCTGGTTGGAAAGACCCGATCTGTGGTCTTTCAGCGACTACGGAAGTTACATCTGGGCCCGCAAGGCCGTGGTCCCGAATATCGTGCCCGGCAAGTACGAGCACTATCGCGACTACGACATCTGGCGTGAACTCGGATTACGCCTCGGGCAGGAGGCAGACTGGCCGTGGGCAACCCTGGAAGAGGTCATGGATTATCGTCTGAAGCCACTGGGATATACGCTCGACACGTTTCCACGGGTCGTCGTCAGGCCGCTCGTCGAGAGGAAATACGAGAGGCAGGGCTTCGGCACCACCACCGGGAAGGTAGAGCTTTACTCAACCGTTCTCGACCAACTGGGTTACGATCCGCTCCCCCACTACCTGCCGCCACCTGAAAGCCCCGCTGGTGACCCCGAGCTGGCAGGACAATACCCTTACACTTTGATCACGGGACGCCGAAACATCTTCTACTACCACTCGGAATGGCGTCAGGTTGCGTCGGTCCGCCTGCACTATCCGGATCCCACCGTACGCCTTCACCCCGAGACCGCTGCCAGGGAAGGCATCAAAGAGGGCGATTGGGTGTGGATCGAGACAAAAAGGGGCAAGGTAAGGCAAAAGGCCAAGCTGTTCGACATGATGGACCGGGACATCGTTGATGCCGATCATGGTTGGTGGTTTCCCGAGTTGCCCGGAGAAGACCCAATTCTGCACGGAGCATTCGAGTCCAACATTAACGTCTGTATGAGCGACGACCCTGACCAGTGCAACGCTGAGCTTGGCTCTTATCCCCTGCGCACCGCACTCTGCAGAATCTCCAAAGCGCCGCCTCTGCGTCATTAACCCTCGGCCCGTTTTTTTGGTCCAAAACAAAATAGGGGCCCCGAGTGCGGGGCCCCTTATTCGTCCGATGATATTTCTAGGCCTTTACACCCACCAGTGTCGGCTCTTTGGGAACGTCAACCTTCCTGCCCGATATTCTGGAAACTGCATTGAACCGCTTCGGACATACGTCTGAACAGGTCCCGCATTTGATGCATTTGTCCTGGTCGATGACATGCACCATTCTCTTGCCACCTTTGATGGCATCAACAGGGCAGTTGCGAATGCAGATCCCGCATCCCTGGCATTTGTCCGGCATTATGTAAAACGACGTCAGAGCCTTGCAGGCTCCCGCCGGACAGCGGTGCTCGTTGATGTGCGCTTCGTACTCATCCCGGAAATAGCGGAGTGTGGTGAGTACTGGATTAGGAGCCGTTTGTCCCAGGCCGCAAAGAGAACCTGCCTTGACCTGGTTGGCCAGGTCTTCCAGCAACGGAATATCCTCTGGCTTGCCCTCTCCGTTGCAGATTCTGGTCAGCGTCTCAAGCATCTGCTTGGTACCGAGCCGGCATGGAACGCATTTCCCGCACGCCTCTGACTGGACGAAGGTGAGGAAGAACCTGGCCAGGTCCACCATGCAGGTGTCCTCGTCCACCACAATCATGCCGCCTGATCCTACGATGGCTCCGGCCTTTGTCAGATTCTCATAGTCCACAGGCAAATCCATGTAGGCCGCAGGAACGCAGCCTCCAGAGGGCCCTCCTGCTTGGACCGCCTTGAACTTCTTATTGTCCAGAATGCCGCCGCCGATGCCGTAAATTACTTCTTTGATCGGTATACCTAGCGGCACCTCGATAAGTCCGGTCCGGCTAATTTTGCCGGCCAGAGCGAAGGTCTTCGTACCCTTGCTCTTCTCCGAACCGAAACTGGCATACCAATCACCGCTGTGAAGGAAGATCGCCGAAATGTTGGCCCAGGATTCAACGTTATTGATGTTGGTCGGCTTTCCCCAGAGCCCAGAATTCGCCGGGAACGGAGGCCGGCTGCGGGGCATGCCACGACTACCCTCAATTGAGGCCATCAGGGCGGTCTCCTCGCCACAAACAAACGCCCCCGCACCCTTGCGAATTTCAATTTCGAAGTCGAACCCCGACCCGAAGATATTCTTGCCGATAATGCCTTGGTCAACAGCCTGCTTCAGCGCCACTTCCAGTCTCTTGATCGCAAGAGGTTTTTCGGCCCTGCAGTAAATGAAACCCTTGGAAGCTCCAATGGCGTATCCGCCAATGATCATCCCCTCCAGAACCTGGTGCGGATCGCTTTCGAGCAACGCCCTGTTCATGAAGGCGCCCGGGTCTCCCTCGTCTGCGTTACATATAACGTATTTCGGGCTACCCGCTGCTTTCCGGCAGAGGTCCCACTTCGTGGCCGTAGGGAAACCTGCCCCACCCCTTCCTCTCAGCCCTGACTTCCTTACCTCTTCGATAATGGCCTCGGGAGTCATCTTCAGCGCCTTGACAGCGCCGCTGTAACCCCCCTGGGCAATATAGTGGTCGATGTTCTCGGGATCGATGATCCCGCTGTTGCGCAACACTACCCTGACCTGGCTCTTCAGCATCGGGTGGTCCCATAGACTTGGGACTCCGGCTACTTCTCCGTTGCCAGTCTTACCGATGGCCAGCTCAGGGTGGAAATCGTTCTTCACGGCTATGTCTTCGACCACCTGCGCCGCTTGCTCAGGGGTGAGATTGCCATAGAAGACTTCCGGCGTCCCCTTTTCCCGACCGAGACGATTGGCTCGATGTAGCAGAGACCGATGCATCCGACATGCGTCACCGCGGCATCGATCTTCTTCTCCGACAGTCTCGCCCGGATTGCCTCCTCCACAGCAGCCCCGCCGGCCGCTGAGCCACAGGTGCCGGCTCCGATTGTGATCTTCAGCCCGGGAGAGTTCTGAAAAGCTGCCCAGACATTCTGAGCGTTTTGCTTGAGCTGATCATAAGTCTTTGCCATCTTAGTCCGCCTCTACCTGCTTTTTGCCCAGGACTTCCCTTACCTTGGCCGGTGTCATTCGTCCGTACACCCTGTCGTTTATCACCATCACTGGGGCCAGAGCGCATGAACCGAAACAGGCCGCAGTGTCCACGCTGTATTCCCCGTCAGCGGTCATCTCACCATCACCGATCTTCAGGATATTCTGCACTTCATCCAATAATCTGGATCCACCTCTGACGTGGCAAGCGGTACCTCTACAAACCATGATCCGCTTTCTGCCCGTCGGCTTGAACCGAAACTGAGCATAGAACGTGGCTACTCCGTATACGTCATTGGGCGTGGTGTCGACAAACTTGGCGATTTCCCGCATTGCCTCAGAGGGAAGGTACCCGATAGTCGACTGGGCTTCCTGCAAAATGGGGATCAGGTCGTCCTTCTTTCCTCGTTTGTGCGCAGCAAGTACCGAAACCATCTTCTCGCGGACTGATGCCGAGCCGATTTCTGTTACCATAAGCTCTCCCTTATCCAGTCGCTCATTCGCAACGGTTATTTGGCGTGGGTAGACGCGGCTTGACCATATTTGGTGTGCAGGAGATGGTGCGACTTATCACCAAGGGGTTCAACCAGGAAGTCACTGTATATCTTCTTTACCGATGGATTTTCGTGCGAGCGCCGCAAGGCCAAGGATTTATCTTCGTTGTACAACGACGCGCCGCGTGTATTACGCAGCTTCATGTCAAATCCAAACGGCTGCCCACCGCCTCCAACGCAGCCACCCGGGCACGCCATGATTTCGATGAAATGATAAGGGGATTCCCCTTCTCTAACCTCGTCTGCGAGTTTTCGAGCGTTACTTAGCCCGTGGCCGACAGCCACTCGTACGTTAAGGTCGCCGACTTTCACCACCGCACTCTTGATGTTTTCCATACCTCTGACGGGCGCGATATCAAGATTTTCAAGTTCATTCCCGGTGATGATCTTATACGCAGATCGCAGTGCGGCCTCCATGACTCCACCGGTCACTCCAAAAATCGTCGCCGCGCCCGTATACGTGCCCATTAGTTCTTCAGCGGGAGCGTCGGGGAGAGTGGCTAGATCGATTCCCGCTTGACGTATCATCGCAGCCAGTTCTCGGGTCGTCAGCACGAAGTCCACATCCCTGAGACCGTCACTCTCCATCTCTGGACGGCTCGCTTCAAACTTCTTCGCCGTACACGGCATGATCGAAACTGAAACTATCTTCTCAGGAGCGATCTTCGCCGTCTGAGCAAAATAGGTCTTCGCAAGGGCACCAAACATCTGCTGAGGCGACTTGCAGGTTGACAGATGCGGGAGTAAGTCAGGATAGAACTCTTCGGCGAATTTTATCCAGCCCGGACAGCACGATGTGAACATCGGCAAGACGCCACCAGTCTTAACCCGTCTCACCAGTTCGTTCCCTTCCTCGAGGATGCAGACGTCAGCTGTGAAGTTGGTGTCGAAGACGGTGTCGAATCCGAGCTTTCGCAGAGCTGTATGCAGCTTGCCCGCTACAAGGCTTCCGGCAGGCATCCCAAATTCTTCGCCCAACGCTACCCTTACCGCTGGAGCTTCCTGAACTACTACATGCTTGTTCGGGTCCTGGATAGCCGCCCAGACCGCATCGACGCTGCTTCTCTCATATATCGCGCCGACCGGACACGCATGAATGCACTGACCGCAGTTGACGCACTCGCTTTCCGCGAGGCCTTTTCCTGTGAACGTGCCAACATCAAGATTGAAGCCGCGGTTGGCAAAATCGACGGCGCCGACCGTCTGTACGTCATTGCACATTCGGATACAGCGGCTGCACACGATGCACTTGTTCGGATCACGAGTTATGGCGACGCTGCTCGTATCCAACGGCTTTGCCACCATGACTCTGCTGTACTTGTACGATCGGACCCCCAGATCGTTGGCCGCATCCAGAAGCTCGCAGTGCTGATTGCGCACGCACGTCTGACAATCCGTCGGGTGATTGGTTAGGAGCAGCTCCACGATCGTCTTCCTGATGTCGCGCAGCTTTGGAGTGTTGGTCTGCACCTTCATACCCTCGGTCACTTTGCGCACGCAGGCCCGGGTCGGGTTGCGCTCTCCATCCACTTCAACCACGCACAGCCCGCAACCACCGTAGTCCTCCAACCCATCCATGTGACAAAGGTGCGGGACCGTTACACTCGCCCGGACTGCCGCTTCGAGGAGCGTTTCCCCTTCGTTGGCCTTGATCTGCTCATTATTGATCGTTAGTGTAATCATGTACTCCTGCCTATCAAATCAGTACCGATTATCAGGCTCCGCCGCAAAACGCGCGTCTTTGCCATCTGGAATTCAACTGGAAAGGGGGCGAGTCTCGCCGGATATGAAGATGGGTCTTACTCAACCATCTCCAAAATTAACAAAGAGCTAAAGAGGTAAGGGAGAACACTATAAAGCTAAGCCGGAGAGACCGCACTTTATTGCTGACTGACGTCATTAATCGTTCTCTCTTACCTCTAATAGAAAGATTACCATTCATATCTGATGCGGGCTTCGGTTCCGATACTGATTCGTCGACTGCAAATATAAGCAGAATCCGCAGAGGCAGTTGCCCTTTTGTACAAGTACGAATTGCCATTAACCGCAGCGCTCGATCGCGAGGCCACACACCGACGAGTTCCGAAAACGCCACGGGGTGAGAGTATTGGTGAAGACAAAACGCAGACCCATGGACTGTGTGTGACAGTCGCGAAATAGGCTCTCCGAGGTGGAGAGCCTATTTTTGAGCTAGATCCTGATGCGAGGCATCGTCTATCGCCAGGTCAGTTCGTTGCCTGCCCTCACCATCTCGCGTACATTCTCCACTTTGGAGTTGTCGGGCGTCGAGCATCCCGAGCTCAGAATGAATCCGCCGCCGTCGCCGACCACTTCGATCAGCTTGCGGCAGTACTCAAACACCTGCTCCGGCGTCCCCAGGGTCAACAACGGCGCAGGAACGTCGCCATGGAGCGCCATGTGACCATCCAAGATTTCCTTGGCTTTGAAAATGTCCGTCGCTCCGTCGAGTTGAAGAACGCAGCGCTTCGCTGGGAATTCCTTGAAATAGGGCAGGAACCTCGTCCAGTCGCAGTCGCAATGAAACACAATATCGTAACCCTCGTCTGCCATCGCCCAGACGAACTCCAACCAGGTTGGGAGGACGAACTCCTCGAACTGCTTGTTGCTTATGAACGTATTCGAGGACCGTGAGCTCGCGGTCCCAACTCTGTTGATCCCCGACCCCTCGACTGATTTCTTGGCGTTCGCAATGATGTCCGGCATGCAGGCCTTAGTCGCGGCCTTAACTTTCTCCGGCATTCGCCGCACGTCCAGGGGGAATTTCGAAACAGAGCGGTGAATTGAAAAGATGTCAAAAGGTGGAATGGCTCCCAGCCCCGCCATCAGGGGAACGACTCCCTTTGCACCCCATTTGGCCTTCTGCTCACTTACCCTCTTAGCATCGCGCTCTTCCGCTTGTTGCTTCTCTTGCGGCGTGCGCCTGTCCTCAGGAGGATTCGGGTTGAGTCGATCACTCAGTCTCTTCACCAACGCGTTGTAGCCGTTGTCGATTACAAAATCGTAGTCTTGCGGCGTCATCAATTCGTGTTCCACGAACTGGACGACGCTGCTCTCGGCGAGTTCGCGCCCCGGCCTGGCAGTCGTCATGGCAAATCCGCCACCCCCACCAGGACCCCGCGCCATTATCGGCCGCCCGATGTCCCATCCACCCATATCCACAAACGTTTTCTCGTACGCGGCGTCGGCCTTTTCCTGGTCGTCGATGAACTCCTTTTGGCTGATCCCCGCATATGTTGCCGCAAACTGCATAATAGCCGGGCCGGACAGGATCTTGTCCGTATGCTCGAACCTGATCGTCTTCCTCAGCCGCTCTTCGTTGGTCATCGTTCCTCTTGCACTCATTTCGCCTTGCCTCCCGTATACGATCTGGCCAGCCTTACCGCTGCCATCGCATCGTGACCCCATGCATCAGCGCCAACTTTTTCTCTGACCATCTCGTCAGTCATCCCCCCGCCGATCATCACCTTAGTCTTGAGCCCGGCTGCTCTTAATGCCTTGACAGTCTCCTCCATCGGCGCAAAAGCCACTGTAAGGAGCCCCGACAGACCGACAACTTCGGCCCCGGTCTCTTTGACCTTGTCCACGAACACCTTCGGGGCTGCGTCGACTCCAACGTCATACACTTCAAAGCCATTGCATTTGAGCATTGCGACAACAATGTCTTTGCCGATGTCGTGAACGTCGCCTTTGACTGTGCCAATAACCACTTTCGGCTTGGGGCCGCCATCGCTCGCCGCTGCCATCTTCGGTCCAAGAATCTTCATCACTGAGTTGAAGAGTTCAGCCGAAACAATCAGCTCGCTCACAAAATAGTCGCCGCCACTGAAACGCCGCCCTACCTCCTCCATTCCCCCGCGGCACGCCTCAACTATGGACAGTGGATCATCGCCCGCCGCCACCGATTGGCTCACTGCCTCCAGGAGTCTATCTTCCTCCAGTTCTCCAAGTAGTCGTTCAATATCACCGAGAGCTGACACACTGTTCTCCTCTTCTTTTTTCAACACACCAGCCTCGACGACGTTTGCCGCGCGGCGCTCTTGACGTTTGTGCTTTAGTCACCTCGAGGAAGGCCGAGACGGTCTGGCATGGAAGCCAATGGCCTAACGCAATGACTTGCGCCTAGGCCTTGCCGATCTTGAACATCTTGGTGCCACAGGTCGGACAGGTGCCCTGATTCGCAGGCCTGCCATTCTTCATAGTCATGGGCTTGGCACCTTTCATTTCTTTCTGAGCGCGACACTTCACACAATAAGCTTTCATGAGCACCTCCTTTTCGCGCACAACAATAGACTCTCAGATTCAACATGTCAAATAGTTAGGCAATCTGGAACGACAACGATGTGCGTGCACAAGAGGCCACCTTCGCGTACGATATGAAAGCGAAAAAGAAAAAAGGCGGAGTCCACCTTGGTGACCTCCGCCTTTGCAGTCCCGAGTAACCGGCTTAAGGCTTGCCGATCTTGAACATCTTGGTGCCACAAACGGGGCAAATCCCCTGGGTGGCAGGCTTGCCGTTCTTCATCGTAATGGCCTTTGGGGATTTCATCTCCCTCTTCGCGCGACATTTAACGCAATATGCCTGTGTCATACTAGTCTCCTCTTTTTGCTACAAGGATAGGACTGTGAGCGTGATTCTGTCAATCATCATTTGAGATCAGCCGGCACCTAATCGTACTCTCTCATCGCCCTATTCGAAGGTCATTCCTTCAGGGCCACATGAATCTTGACAGCCGGGAAAACGGAAAAAGTGCTTACGTAGTCGAGCCCAGCCTGTTCGAAAAACCCAATAAACTCGCGCGTTGAATACAACCTTACGTGGCCTTGCTCGACCCTTCCCACAAAATGGTCGATCCACTTTGCCGCCGGGTTGTCGGCAGTCTCGTCAAGTATGTGTACGCTCCCTCCGGCCTTCAACACTCGTCTCGACTCTTTGAGCACCTTCACCGGGTCGGCAAAGTGGTGAAACGCGTTGCTCGAAATCACGTAGTCGAAGATGCCGTCGCTCAGCGGGATATCCTCAGCATTTGCCCTGTGGAATTGCAATCCCTTCCTTGCGCCTGAGTTGCGTTCTGACTGCCCGATCATGGCCTGCGAGATATCAAGACCGTGAAACTCTCCGCGCCCCTGTGCTCGGTCGTGGGCGTAGATCACCGCCCATCCCGTCCCGCATGCCAGATCGAGGACGCGCGGATTCGCGTGAAGATCCAGGTTTGCTACGAGCTTCCTCTGAGTCCATCGGGTGAACCAGAAGTATTTGTCGTACCTTCCGGCCATCGAGTCCCAGAACGCTTCGTTTTTCTTTGTGATATCGTCTATTGTCACACCCTCGGATGACTCCCCTTATCACCAAGGATTCTAGTCGATACGTTGAGGCGCGGCAGTTGCCTGTCCCGATTTCGCGTGAGACTGGACTGTGGTTTGAGGCGCTTTCTGAGGCTCGTAAGCTTCGAAGGACTTTCCGTCTCTTTTACAGAGCATCTGCGTCACATAGCGGCCTGTCATCACCCCCGAAGGGAGCCCTCCACCCGGGCTCACCCACTGGCCCGCCATATACAGGCCGTCCAGGCCAGGGAGAGTCTTCTGCATCTGCATTCTCACCGATTTGGGCGTACTCAGGAAACCCTCGTAGCATCCCTTCCAGTTGCCGGTATAGCGTTCGAATGTGACAGGGGTAGCCACGTCTACCATCTCTACTTGCGCTGCTATTCCGGCGAACCTTCTTTCCAGAATGCTGATCACCTGTTTCGCCACCTGGTCTTTCGCCGCTTTGTATTGAATTGGATTCTCGCGCAGCTTCTTCCAATAGCTGTAATCGGCATCGATCATCGCAGTCATGATCGTCTTGTTGCGCGGGGCCATCGTCGGGTCGAAGTTGTTGATTCGAACATGCAGCCGGTTAGCCGATTGCCCGCCGATCAACTCAGGTTGTTCCAGTCCGATCGTGAGGCCGGATATGAACTGCGGGAGATCGTCGAAGGAGCGGTTTACGCCCAAAGCAACGTACAGAATCGGATTGAAGATGGGCATATTGTCGTAGTAGCCTTTCACCTTGTCATCGACATATTTGCCGTCGAGCAAGTTGAAAATTGTTGCATGGCCGTCGGCTGCAGAAATCACGTAGTCGGATCTGTGCTCCTCACCGTTCTCCAGTCTTATTCCGACAGCTCGGTTCCTTTCAACAACTATCTTGGCTACCCTGGTCTTGTATGCAATTTCTCCACCTAACTCTTTGTATCGCTTCTCGACTGCCCTCATTAGCGGCAGAGACCCCCCGATCGTATACCCTGCGACCTTGTTGTGCATCCATGCCACTGTGATCATGAGCCCCAGAGCGGAGAATCCCTCTTGCCAGAACTGGAGCCCTTCACGTATCACCGGGCTCTTGAATCGGGCCGAAAGATCCTGGACCGTTAGACCCGCCCACTTGCCAAGGTCCTTCATGTAGGGAACCATGCTCGCCATCGCTCCCAGCTTCTCCCATATGTTTTGCAGCTCAGGAGCCTTGTCCACTGGCATAGGCATCTTCGCCAATTTCCTCATCCCCGACGCCAGTTCGGAGGCCAGTTCGCTGTCTTCAGGGCTGATCTCTTTGATGTGCGCTTCGAGCCTGTCGATGTTCGCGTACATGGTGAATGATCGCCCGTCTGCCGCCTCGTACCTGTAGAATTGGTCCATGTCGATGACCTTCTGCCCCTGGAGCATCCCCAGTTCAAGCCACATGTGATGCAAACCGTTGCCCGGGGCCGAGCCCACCAGCCAGTGCAGACATCCGTCGATGGTGTACCCTTTTCTCTCCCATGCCGTACACAACCCTCCCGGCTTGTCGTGCATCTCGTATATCTTCGTTTTGTATCCGTTCATCTGAGCGTAACAACCCGCTGACAAGCCCGCGATCCCTGCCCCGATGATGATCACTTTCTTATCCATGTCCTTCTCCTTGGATTGCGCTGTGACTTTCGATTGCGGGTTCTTTCCGTCCGCGCCCCAGAGCATTCTCGGACATGATAGAGGTTCTCGGATCGCGGCCGTACCCGCCATGCTTCCGGTTTCGGGCCTGGCCACGAGGAGAGTTGGGGCCCCGTCCGGCGATCAGCGAACGGGCTGTGTGCTGAAGAGGAGTCGGGTTAGACGGCGCCTGAGGTGCCGTTTTTGTCGATTGCCCGTCGGCTATTTTCTTATTGCGGCCCGTTCGATCAGGGCAACAACCTCATCAATTGGAATGCGCCCCCTGGTCTTCGCCAGAAAACCGCTCTTGTGAGCGAATTCGATCTGAGAGCTCCCTGAAATGCGAGTGAAATCCACCGGCACACCGTCAAAACGGAACAGCCTCCAGCCGTCACCCTGGCTGTCCAGCGAAATGACCACGTCTGGAGGGTTCTTGTCGAGACGGCGGAACTCATCAAGGCCAAGCGAGTCCTTTGTCTCTCCGATGACGGCACGCAGGCCGCTGATGACTATCCTCGGCGCCGCGATCCAGAAGTCTATCTGCTTCCTGAATCTCAACGCCCCGTCAATTAGGAAACGTCCGTACGACGCCAATGCGGCAAGAGACCCTTGGGGATTCGAAGCGAAGGCTCCAATTAGCCACTCGCCCATTGGATCGCGGTTCACCACGAAATCTCCCGCTCCAAATTTCTGAGCACTCCGCACCGGGCCGAACCGGTCCACAGCGTCCTTGAAATCCCACCACGGCATTACTTTCAAATCGGGAAGCAGTCCGAGATAGTCTGCCAACAGGACAAAAGACGCCGGGGTGTCCAGCGACTGGTGGTGGTCGAAATTCAAGCGCTGCGGCTCGTGAAGTCTTCCCGTATCGACCACCCAGATGGTAGAATCCTGGAGCTCCGATGGGCGAGGATCTCTTCTCTCGACTCTGAACTCCGAGCCTGCGTTGGCCGCCAGGATCAGGCTGATTGCCGTGACCTCGTCAAAGTGGGCGCCGCCAGGGTGGGTAACGATCAATTGCGCATTCATCTTGCCGCTTCTATCTCCTGACGCGTCTGCTCGAGTTCGAGTAGGCGCGTCCGCTGCCATTCTTGTTCTTTGGCCACCGCTCGTTCTGCGTCGGACAAATCGCTGGCCCGGAAAACCGCCTGCAAAGCGTACGCGGACGCTCCGAGGCTGTGGGTCTTGACGTGCGCCGTCGCCACGGCTTGCCCCGCCGACCGTGCCGCTGACCGGGCAGCATTGTCCGCCCCTATTTCACGAGCAGCCGCGTGTGACGCTAAGGATGCCCCGCGAATAACCGACATGCTGAATTTCCTGGTTTCCAACCACTTCTCGAGCGTAGCGATGGCCTGCCTGGGACGGTGGTCCTCCGGTCTTTCTTTTTCAAAGTACGGCAGCACACGCCCGGCGCATTCGGTCGCCCAGACCGCCAGAATCCTCTGGTCCATCCCGTTCGCCATTTCGATCAACGACTTGTCTACCAGCGTGATCGAGAAATCCCTCTTCTTCACGTTTCCCTAAAACGTACTGGTAATTCCCGGTTTCTTGATGACTTCTTACCCGGCTTTCGAATTTCCGTATTCGTGGTTAATGTTTCTTCAACTACCACTATATTTGAGCTCGGGGTCTCTGTAAACACCAATAGCAGCAACTCTCCCGAAGCAGTGCCTGTTTCGGACGGAGCTTCATGTGGCTATAATCTGGGCATGGCCTTCGACAATTCTACGCCCGCTATCCGCGTGTCGGACCTGCGAAAGGTGTACACCGTCAACCAGAACGCGGAAGGCTCGTCGGCCATCGTCGGGCGCAGGAAGGTTAAGGTGCCCGCCGTCGATGGCATTTCGTTCTCCCTCGCCCAGGGCGAGATAGTTGGGTTCTTGGGTCCGAATGGAGCTGGCAAGACGACCACGCTCAAAATGCTATCTGGACTTCTTTACCCAACTTCGGGCGAGGCAAGCGTGCTTGGGCACGTCCCGTGGAAGAGGGACCGCAACTTCCTCAGACAGATGACCCTTGTCATGGGACAGCGCAACCAGTTGGTGTGGGACATCCCGGCATTGAACTCGTTCGAGCTCAACCGCGTCATCTACCGTATTCCCGCTGATGACTATCGGGCCATACTCAAGGAACTGACAGAACTCCTTGAACTCGGTCCCATTTTGCGCAAGCCGGTACGAAACCTGTCGCTGGGAGAACGCATGAAATGCGAGATAGCTGCTGCTCTCCTTCATCGACCCGCCGTCGTCTTTCTCGATGAACCTACCATTGGCCTGGATGTCACCATGCAGCGCCGGATAAGGGCGTTTGTCGCCGAGTACAACCGTCGTTTCAACGCCTCGGTCCTGCTGACCAGCCATTACATGGCGGACGTCCTTGCTCTCAGCAAGCGGGTCATCGTTATTCATCGCGGCAAGTTGCTCTTCGATGGCGAGTTGAGTGCTCTCGTTCAGAAGTTCACCGAGTACAAGACCATCATCGTTCAAATCGGCGACTGCAATGCCGACTTGAATTCGTACGGCCAGGTTATGTCGTGTAACGAGGGCAGCTTCACACTCAGGGTGCCGCGCGACAAGGCTGCTGAAATAACCGAGAGGATGCTCGCCGACCTTCCCGTGGTCGACTTGCTTGTGCAGGATCCTCCGATTGAGGAAGTGATCGACCGCGTCTTCGCCCAGGGAAGCGTTTGAAGTACTTCTATCGTTTGTATGCCCAGCAGTTCAGGACGACCCTCGCCACGATGTTCGCTTATCGGGCTTCTCTCATCATCTGGATGATCGGCCAGATACTTGAACCGTTGGTGTATCTCATCGTCTGGACCATCGTCTCGAATAGCAACGGAGGAAGCGTTGGCGGAGTCAGCACGGCCCAGTTCGCCGCCTATTACCTGCTCCTTATGGTGGTAAATCAAGTCACTTACACCTGGATCATGTACGAGTTCGAGTACCGCATACGGGAGGGCATCCTTTCCTTTGCTCTTCTTAAGCCGGTTCACCCCATCCACTCTGACATCGCCGACAATGTCTCTTCGAAGATAATCACCACCCCCTTTGTTCTGATCGTCGCCTTTGCGCTCGCTTTCCTGTTCCGGCCTCAACTAAGCCCATCTCTTTGGGCTGTCGTTCTCTTCTTCCCTGTCCTCGCCCTCGCCTTTGCCGTTCGCTTTCTCCTCGAGTGGACCCTCGCCCAGACGGCTTTCTGGACGACGCGCGTTAGTGCTGCCAATCAGACCTACTTCGTGGTCATGCTTTTTCTTTCCGGTCAATTCGCTCCCCTATCTCTGCTTCCCCCGGCTGTCCGCCTGATCGCTAACTTGCTTCCCTTCAAATGGATGATCGCCTTCCCCATTGATCTTCTGAGCGGGAGGCTCACTCTCGCCCAGACCGCCGTCGGTATCGGTGCGCAATGCGGGTGGCTAATCGCGAGCCTCGTCTTGTTCAGGGTCGTTTGGAAAGCCGGCGTGCGTGTCTATTCGGCGGTGGGCGCGTGAGGTACTTCAGACTGATTGGCGCATTCTTTCTCATCAACCTCGCCGGGGAGGCAGCCTACCGGGTCAATTTCGTATTCAACCTGTTGCAGTCCTTTCTCAGCCTGGGCATTGCCATCGCAGGCCTCTCAGTGATCTTCTCGTACACTAGTTCTCTCGGAGGCTGGCAGCAGAACGAGATACTTGCTCTCGTGGGCGTCTACACTCTGGTTGGAGGAACCGTTGGGCTTGTGGTTCGACCCGCGATGGAGGGTTTCATTGAATCCGTCCACGAGGGCACCCTGGATTTCACCCTTGCCAAGCCTGAGGACGCCCAATTCCTCGTCAGCTTCCGGCGCGTCAACATTTGGAGCCTAATCGATGTTTGCTTGGGAATAGCAGTGATAGTCGTTGCGCTGGTTAGACTCGGAGAGGGAGTGACCGTTGTTCAGGGCATCGAGCTGGTCGTCACTCTATTGTTCGGAGGCATCATTGTCTACAGCTTCTTCATCATCCTGGCTACGCTCTCATTCTGGTTCGTCAGGGTCGAGAATTTCCTCACCATCTTCCAAAGCCTTTATGAAGCCGGCAGGTGGCCGATCACCCTCTACCCCGGCTGGCTTCGATACGGTATGACATTTGTGGTCCCGGTCGCTTTCGCTACCACCATCCCCGCCGAGGCGATAACGGGCCGCATCAGCCCCGCAACTCTGGTGTTGGCTGCTGGACTTGCGATATCCCTTTTTGTCATCGCCCGATGGTTTTGGGGGGTAGGTCTCAGACACTACTCCGGCACATCGGCCTAGATATGGTCGCGCCGAGATCGTATTCCGCACTTTTTCCTGTTTCGATATTCGAATTCGGCCCTGGCACCTCAGGACTCGATCAGGGATTCGGCATCTCGCGCGTGGACGGGGAAACAACACTATAATGGGTTCGGAGGTGCACGCGATGAGCAAAGTCAGGGAAATCCACAGGCTGATAGAGGGGAAACCCACCATCGAGGGAGCCGGCGTGCACCTGAAGAGGGCGTTGGGGAACACCGGCGACGTCTCGCTAAGTGATCCCTTCCTTCTCTTCGATGATTTCCATTCCCCCAGGCCTGCCGACTATCTTCCCGGTTTTCCATGGCATCCCCACAGAGGTATCGAGACAATAACCTACGTTCTCGAAGGAGAGATTGTTCACGGCGACAGCATGAACAATGGAGGAACGATTCGACCCGGGGATGTCCAATGGATGACTGCCGGAAACGGAATCATTCACCAGGAGATGCCCCAGGGAAACAAAAGCGGCTTGCTTTGGGGTTTTCAGCTTTGGACGAATCTGCCTGCCTCGCGGAAGATGATGGATCCTCGCTACCGAGGAGTCACATCTAGCGATATCCCCAGGGTCATCGATGAAGGCGGGGCTGTCATCAAGATAATCTGCGGCCAATTTAACGGAGTAAGGGGGCCCGTCAAAGACATTGTCGCTGCTCCCGAGTACCTCGATGTCTCGGTCCCAGGCAAGTCCCGTTTTAGCCATCCGCTAGCGAGAGGACGCACCGTCTTGGCCTACGTGATCGAAGGCGCAGGCTATTTTGATTCAAAGAACGACACTTCAGTGGGCCCAGAGCATCTTGTGGTATTTGCTGACGGCGATGAATTGTTGGTAAGCACGCGAGATCAGCCTGTAAGATTCCTGCTCATATCAGGTGAGCCAATTAGAGAGCCGGTAGCCTGGTACGGCCCCATCGTCATGAATACGCAGGACGAACTCAAATTGGCGTTTGAAGAGTACCGGAATGGGACATTCCTTAAGCACGCTCGCGAACATGAGCGCCGCTCGCCCACAGGCTGATAGGGTTCATTGTCAAATCTTCTATCCCGCGTCCGCAGAGGCTTCCTGTCCTGTGCTCAGAGGCTCCTCCCTTCTAATGCGGGCGCCAGGACAGGGCTTGATCCGAGGGAGCAGGCGAGGCTTCGGTGATTGGTTCCTATCCTGGCCTGACATCTAACGCCAGGCGAAAGCCTATCCACGACTGCCAACTACCACCTCGCCACCATTGGCGGCAAGCCTGGCGGTTCCGGGAAGCTAAGAATCCACCTTCGTCATCTGTTTCCGCTTGCGATAAAAGAGAAAGCTCGTCACCGTCGTCACAAAAGAGAGTATCCCGAGGGGGTTGAGCACTTCAGTTATGACAGAGTAGGGCTTGGCATCGTTCAAGGACGATTGCAGCGTGGGATATATCAGCCGGTTCACCAGGCAGATGGCAAGGACTATGGCGCTCGTCCAGAGAGTAGTTTTGACCTTTTCCAGAAGGAAGAACCGGAGTGTTCTGCGAATCAACTCACTCATACGTTCCGCATTCTAGCAACGCTCAACCACGAACGCAACGAAATCTGTGACTCTGCCCATCTCGGTCGGCACGGGACATTACCACTGAAACGGATAAAGCCCGGCGGGAACACCGGGCTTTATCTCTTTGGAGGACCACTGAAAAGGAACTGTGTGTAATTACTAAACTACGGCGACATTGTTAAGGACTAATTAAGGCGGGCTAAACCATATGAATTTGCTGAAAGTATAGACAACATTGACCAGCCATAGTTCCTGGCGCCCAAGATCCAATCCTCTTTCTAACACCTTTGTGGTTGTGCCCCGTCCTCGGTTGCCCCATGGCACGCCTCGGATATGCGGGCCTTTCGCATGAACTTGGCTTGAAGACAAGGAGTGGGGACGTGTACACTTGGCGCAAAATATACGTGGAGCAGAAAATGGCGGCAAAAGTAGAAACCTTTAAGTGTCTCAGTCCCGTAGGCATCGACGAGCCCGTTACCCAGTTTGCCCTGGCGCCACGCCTGGACAAGCTGGACGGCAAGACCATCCACCTCAGCGTCTGCGGCGAGCAGGATATCTGGCATCCCCTCGAGCAACGGCTCAAGAGCGACTACCCGAACGTCAACTGGACGGTCAAGAAGAGATATCACATCGTGCCTTTGCAACTCACGGAGGAGGAGCGAAAGACCACCGATGCCGTGATACTCGGTGTCTGCTGGTGACATGGCGCTGTTAATAGGCAGTTGCCTTATCTGGCCGACCTCGAGCAGGCAGGCATCCCGACTGTCCTGCTTCATTATCATGAGCAGCGGGGAAAGATCCTCAACGACCTGAAGTTGTATGGAATCCCGCACCTTCGAACGGTCGAGGCTGACCGCAAGTCGCCGGGTGGAATTTCCGAGGCCAACCGAGTTATGCCGCTTCTCCTGGACTCTCTGACCAGGCCAGCCACGACTGAAGAGAACCAAGGCGGCGAATGGACCGTGACCGAACCCAGGATCCTCTTTGAAGGCACCATGGACGAGGCCGAGGAGTTCTACAGCCAGACAGAGAACCTGCCTGGCGCCCTCGACACGCCCTTCTGCAAATACACCGATGGTCTTCCCGTCGTCATCCCCACAGAGGCACGCGTGGCCGCAATGCTCAAAGGCACGAGCCACAAGCCGGACGAGCTCATAACCCTTCAGAGAGACATCGAGCTCAGCGGAGGGGACGCTGTCCGGGCGAGGGTAAAGAAGAAGAAGGGTGAACCGATCCAGTTCCTGCCAACAATGAGGCACGCCACGGTGGAGCAGGTAGCTGTGAACGCCGTCATGGCAGGCTGTAAACCCGCCGTGTTCCCCATCGCTCTGGCCATCGCCGAATCAGGCGGCGGCACAGGTGATGGGCGGGGTGGAGGCGGGGCTTTCCTTCTCAGCGGCCCGATCATCAAAGAGATCGGTCTGACTGTTACCAACAACATCTTCGGGCAATGCAACCCTGTCAACAAATCACTGGCACGTCTTGGCAGCCTTCTTTGGCGCAACCTGGGCGGGTACAAGGAGACCGTGACAACCATCATGACCGTGGGCAACCCGGTGCTCAACGGAGGTATGGTCCTCGGCGAGTATGCGGAAGGCCTTCCTCCCGGATGGAAGGGACTGAACGAGGAATACGGCTACCAGAAGAGCGAGAGCGTTCTCATGAACGTGCCGATCGGTCACAGCAACAGTTCATGGGGGATCGGGCAGGAGCACATGCCGGGCGTCTACCGCTCGCTCCAGAGGACCGGCCATGGCGCCATCGCCAGATATCTCGGCGTCAAGGGCGTGGTCGGCCCGCACAACTATTTGGAGTTCCTGACCAAGGATATCTGGGCCAACAGGGAAGGTGGCTTCACCATCGGCATGCCGCCGCAGATAGCCATGGACATGTACAACTATGGGTTCAAGACCAAGCAGTCGATCTACGAATACTTCTGGAAGCAAAGCTTCGAGCCGATGAGCAAGTACCGCGTGCGCGGCACACCTGATTTCCGGACCAACGGCTGGCTGGGCACCGAACCCACTTCAGGCAAGCCATGGAAGGAACTGCCCGACGACTACATGGTCCCGGCGGGCGGTGACGATCCCTTCAGGAGCTTCTGCGTATTTGTCTTCAACATGGAGGAAACCCAGACAGCCCGCTTCACAGGCGGGCACCACGACGCCTACTCTATTGACGCCTGGAGATAATGCCAGGTAGCTATGGTTGCTTGTTCGCCTGATCGGCGCACCGTGCGCCTCAGCCGAATGAGCCAAATTGAGTGAACGCGGGTGAGGCAATCGATGAGCTTGCCTCACCCGCAAATTCCTTAGTGCAACTCCGTAGACAACCCCATCGCCTGCGTTGAAAACCGTGAGCCCCAATGCTACGCTTGCCGCATGTTGAAGAATGGCGACGACTGCGCCCCTGAGACAGATTCCGTTCCAGGGCAGATCGAGTGGTTCGACAAAACGCCTGATAGGCAGATCTTCCGGCTTGGCACCGTCCTGCATCGGAGGGCCGGGCCTTGGGCAAGCACAGTACATTCACTGCTCAAGCATCTCGAACAGGTAGGATTTCAGGCAGCCCCCAAAGTTGTAGGAACCGGCTTCGACTCATCCGGACTTGAGACTCTGACCTTTATCCCAGGAGATTTCACCCATCCCGGGCCGTGGACAATTGAAGGTGCATCCGCCGTCGGGAGGCTCATCAAGGATCTGCATAGTGCAACCTCTTCTTTCTCGTCAGGCTCCCACGCGGTATGGCGTCCATGGTTCGGCCGCGACCTCGGAGGCAATGTGCAGCTGGTCGGTCACTGCGATATAGGGCCATGGAACATTGTCACCAGAAACCGGCTCCCGGTAGCGCTCATCGACTGGGATTTTGCCGGCCCGGTGGACCCGCTGGTAGACCTGGCCCAGGCATGCTGGCTCAATGCCAAACTTTATTCTGACGACGTAACAGAAAGAGAGGCCCTGCCACCTATCGGGGAGCGAGCGCTCCAGCTCAAAGCCTTGCTCGACGCCTACGGTCTCAGCGACAGGAGACGTCGAGGCTTTGTCAGGCTCATGATAGATTTTGCCATCCATTCTGTCGCGGCAGAAGCCGACGAATTTGGCATCACTCCCGAGACAAATAAGACTGACGGGCTTTGGGGCATGGCATGGCGCGCCAGAAGCGCGGCATGGATGCTGCGTCACGAAGCCGCTCTCCAAGACGCGCTGACCTAGAGGCGACTATTCAACGGCAACGCCTTAACCCACCGCATCGGACGGTTCGAGCAACAGAGCGCAATGCTCCGCCCTGCAGAATCGTTTAATGTCTTCTCTGAACTCCTGTAGTTGCTCGTGGCTTGTCGTAGGTCGGTGGGTATCGATGGCCTGAAGCAAGTCCTCCGTAGTGACCCGATGTTCTTTCCCGTCGACGACTTCCTTCTCAAAAGCGGCCTGAGCCACTCGCACGCATAGTGCCTGAATGTCGGCCGGTGTGTAGTAAGGGGTCTTGGCGGAAATCAACGAAAGGTTTACCTCGCCAACATTCATTCGTCCCAGGTACGTCCTGAATATGGCAACGCGGCTTTCTGCATCAAGCGGGCCAACGGGCAGAATGTAGTCAAATCTACCCGGTCGGAGGAGGGCAGGGTTAAGAAGCCGGATGTTGTTTGTTGCACAAATCAACAGTATCTCTTGCACTGCCTGAAGTCGCGGAATCTGACGAAGCATCTCGCTCGAAATCATCTTCTCGCGTTCCGAAGCGACGTCCGCCCTGAGAGCGAGCTCCTCGAACTCGTCGAGGAAAATGACTGTTCGATTAATGCGCACAAGCCCGTCAAACAGCTCTTTCAGTTTCAGGGGCTGCTTTTCAACGCCCTCGCCGAGCAATGCACTGGGGCTGACTTCCGTAAAGTCCCAGTCCAGTCTCCCGGCAATGCCCCTGGCGAAGAACGTCTTGCCCGTCCCCGGGGGACCGAATATTAGAATTGCCTTTGGTGACGCAACTCCGTGCTTGGCGGCTATCGAGGGGTGCCGCAAAGGCAGGACGATGGTGGTGTCGATAAGGTTCTTTTCATTGGCCATGCCCGCAATTTTGCCCCAGGCGTCTGCCGAAACCTTCTCGAAGTAAAGACCCAACTGCTCCAGATTTGCACGAGCGATTCTGTCTGCTGACCTCCTGCTCAACGAAGGTTTCTTGCGCTGCTGCTCCCCTGCGCCTGTCGTTGACACAGCTCGTGCTCTCATTTGAGAGAGATTATAGGCATTCATTCTTGCCGCGGTCACGAAATTGAATGGACAGGCAACAGGTCAGATGCAATGAGGCCCGCAGCCGGCTCTAGACTGTCCCCCAGGATATGCTTCGGAACGCTTCCGGGTTGACGTGCTCCCTTGGGAACAGTCAGACTTGAGAAGAGGGACAATGCCATTTTCCAGCGAGCCTATCGCAACCTCCACAGATCTGATTCGCGTTCTGGTCGCCGCCCGGGACGGCTTTACGCGGGCAGGGCTCGCCGCCCTGATTTCTGACTTGCCAGGGCTGTTACTCATCGGCCAAACCGAAGACGACGAGGCCATTCCCGCCGACGTGGAGTTATACAATCCCGACGTAGTGGTGTGGGAAGCTTCCCCCGGGCGCGATCGTTTTCCCTTCCTTCGCGACATTGTAGTACCGGTTTTGGCCATTGTTAGGGATGACGAGACTGCTTTCATTGCCTGGAGCATGGGTGCCCGCGGTGTCGTTCAAAGAGACGTCAAACCTCCCAGATTCGCTGCCGCAATCAAAGCGCTGGCTGAAGGGTTGAGCGCTCTCGATTCCAGATTCGCGGACGTCCCCACCTTCTCCAATCCCCATCTGCCTTCAGTGGTTGCGGAAGCGCTGACCGATCGTGAGTTTCAAGTCTTGCAGCTCGTTGCCGAAGGTCTTCCTAACAAATCTATCGCTGCGAAGCTTCGGATCAGCGAGCATACGGTGAAATTCCATGTAAACTCGATCCTCGGCAAGATGCGAGCGCAGAGCCGGACGCAGGCAGTAACCACCGCAACCAGGCTGGGCCTTATCAAGCTCTGACCTAGCCGTTCTTCCGGGTCGCTTCCTCATCAGAATCTTGATGTCTCAGCTGGTTCGTTGCTTTATTGTTATTTCGTAGATGAGATGACACTGGGAGGCAAAATGACTATTCTTTCAACTTTGTCGAGCGACCTGGCATCCGTGGTGGAGACTGCTGGCCGAGGAGTGGTGCAGATCGAGGCACGACGCGGCGGAGCTGCCAGCGGAGTAGTATGGGCCGAGGACCTCGTGATAACCGCGAATCACGTTCTCACTCGTGACGAAAACATAAAAGTTGGCGCCGGCGACGGCGAACAGATGGAAGGCACCCTGATCGGCAGAGATCCGACCACCGATCTGGCGCTTCTCCATTTGAATAGGAAGATTAGCGACGTCCCGCAATGGACCGGCGTGGCCGGTTTGAGGGTCGGTCATCTGGTCCTCGCCCTGGGTCGACCCGGAAGGACTGTAAGAGCCATTCTCGGCATAGTCAGTGCTTTTGGCGAGGGTTGGCGGACTTCAGCCGGGGGCGGCATTGACAACTACATACAGACAGACGCATCCTTCTTTCCTGGCTTCTCCGGCGGCCCATTGATAACGGTCGAAGGCACGGTACTGGGTGTGACTACATCAGGGCTGCTCAGAGGTGCCACGGTCGCGATCCCAACCACCACAGTCAAGTCAGTGGTCGACCAATTGCTCAAGAACGGACGCATATCCGACGCGGATATCTTGGAGTCGGCGTGCAGCCTGCACGTCTGCCACCTTATCTTGCCCGGCAATCAGGCCAGGAAACCGGGTTGCTGATTATCTCGGTCGAGACGGGGAGCCCGGGCGAAAATGCGGGTCTGGTGATGGGAGATACCATCCTCAATATCGCTGGCACGCCAATGAGCTACATGGAAGACTTGCTTGCTGCTCTGGGAAGGGACCGGATCGGCGCCTCGGTTGACATCCACGTCTTGCGGGCAGGAACGGTTCAGGATCTCAAAGCGACTATCGGCGAACGTCCTAACGTCTGAGGGGGTAGCCTTGTGTCTGTACTAACGCAGTTCAACAATGAAATGGCTTGCCTCGCCGACCGCGTCAAGGCAAGCCTCGTTGAGGTGACCATTGGCCCTCGTGGAGGGGCAGCAGGCACGATTTGGCTTTCCTCTGGCCTGATTGTCACCAATGCACACGTCATCAAGGGCGGAGAACCAATGGTCACATTGCATGACGGTCGCAGCTTGAAGGCGCGTGCTCGCTCGGGACAGCAAGCTCGATCTCGCGGCGATAGAAGTTGATGCCGAACGGCTGTTGTCTATCTCACTTGGGGACTCAGATGAGCTTGAGCCAGGGCAGCTTGTAGTGGCTCTTGGACACCCGTGGGGGGTCAGAGGCACAGTGACGGCAGGCATAGTGATGGACGTCGGGAACGATTACCTTAGGGTGGAATACCCTTCACCTCTGGCGTCGGTCAACTTGCCCCTGCGGCCCGGAAATTCAGGCGGCCCGCTCGTGGATTCGTTGGGCCGGCTCGTAGGCATCAACTCCATGATGACCGGCGCCGACGCAGGGCTCGCGATTCCCGTTAACGTTGCCAGGGCATTCCTCCAAAGCCGCCTCGGCGTAGCGAGTCCCGAACGCTCGCCTCGGCTGTTCAGTTGAGCTGAAAAGACGACCTCTTCGCCTTGTTTGCCCTGTACCACAGAACACCGTTCCAGCGAGGCGCCGTCTTCCTGGAAAACCCACGGGAATGTCGATTTTGCCAGACGAGTGCCGCCGAGGTTATGATTGGGCCGTGATTTGTCCGAACGATGGCCTTGAAATGCACCAGGTGAGCGTAACATCGCACTACGGGCAGCCTGTCACCCTGGACCAATGCAGCGGATGCGGAGGCATCTGGTTCGACGAGTCGGAACTGTTCCGGGCCAGGCAAGGAGAGGCGGAAAGGATAGATTCTCTCGATTTCGAGGCCCTGCAATCCCCCGCCAAAATCAAGGAATCTCCGCTCGCGTGCCCCGAAAGACGGAACGGCGCTGTTTCGGTTTGCTGACAGGCATTTCCCGGACTCAGTCGTTGTGGAACGCTGCCCTTCTTGTCAGGGAATCTGGCTCAACCAGGGCGAATTTGCTAGGTACCAGAAGTCGCGCCAGGTACTACCGGGACAACCCATCACCGCAGGCGGAAAGACGCAGGAAGTCATCATCGAATCGGCCGACCAAAACGCCGCGGGAAACACCACTGCAATGCTTGGAAGGCTTGGGCGTTTCCTCTCGACCGACCTTGAAAGCAATTGGCCCGCCTCTGACAGCCGACAACAGTCGACCGCCGCCGAGAATACCGCTGGCGCTGCCATCGGTATTCTGATGACGCTCCTTCGATTTCTCCTGCACTTGTGAAAGGGACGCCGAAGACCGGCTATCGCTACTGCTTGGTTACCACGGGGCACGCGTTAGAGAAAGTCACAACAATGACAAAGTCGCCTTGTTCCGCATTGATCCTGAACGCTTGTCTCAGTGCGTCAAAGAGAGCGACGTCATCTCCGGACACGATGGTACTCATAGGACCAGCCGTCACATCCAGGCCGTGATCAGTCAGGATGCTTATAGTCTTCTCGATGGCAGGCGAGAGGCTTGATTGCCGAAGTGGATACAGACTGATTTGGGCGGACGCTAACATCTCTCAACACTCCTCCAGAGACTGCAAGCTCAGGAGTCGCGACTCGCAGAGTCCGATGTCAGATCCCCTGAATTCCCCGCTAACGTCCGCCAGTCGTGCTGATCGGCAGCCATCTCGTGGAGCGGGTGCTGGCTCTTGATGCCGCCCTTTACAATGGCGTATCTGAGGAAGAAGCCTCCCGTTAGTAGACAGCCCCCGCCCACGAATATCAGGGCTGGCACATCGGGAAACCTTGTATACGCTGTTTCAAGGATCACCGGGAACAGCATTCCGAGAACTACTATCCCGCCCCAGAAGATTGGCCTAAGACGCCCCAGTGCGAGCATTTTGACCGAAAGAGTTGCCGCCGAGCCGGAACGGTTCCTTTGAAGCATAAACAGGGCCAGCACGATGGCTTCAACGATAACCAGGACCTGTTCGACTCGCATCACCGTATGCGCTGTCGTTATCGCCGCCTCTGCCCCTCCGATCTCCCCGAAGCCAAGAAGCGCCACGATGATTCCCATTGAGCCGGTTGACAGGGCGGAAATGACAAAGAGCAGCGGCAGGAACCACGTATTCCACAGCGAAATATAGCGCGTGGACTTCAAGAAGACGCCAGTGTAGGCAGCCGTGCCGAATGAGAAGACGACGGCAAGGATCTCCAGGCCCCGGAAGATTGGCAGGTTCGAATCCAGCCAAGCAGGAGCCTGTAGACCGATCATCGGCATTACCCAGGGAAGAAATGAGGCTGCAAAGACCGCTATACCGCTCAACATGAGGATCGAAAGGATCAGAAAACCGCGTGCTGCCCATGACGACATCGGATTGAGCGAAGCATTGAGGAACCGCATCTTCCTGCCCAGGTCAAGGATAAGGAAGGGTGCTCCCGCGGCAACGAGAAGAGGGCCCCAGGAGAGTATCGACTGCGATTCGAGGGACGGATTCAGTATCCATTTGGTGAGAGTGCCAACTGCGAAACTTCCTGCTCCCAGTCCGGCGAGATACAGGTACACGGCTATCGGCCACTCCCAACTTTCCTGTGGGTGTGAGACTCGTCTGACTCCGTTTAACGCCGTCTCTTCCATATATTCACCGCCTTAGCAGGCAAAAGCCTGCGCCGGGGACTTGACTACTATACAGGGCCGGCCTTTTGCAGTGCCATCATTCTTTCAGCCAGGGCTCCGACTTTAACCGAGCTTATTTCACCCGGCTCAATCCATTTAATTGCCCCCGCAGCACATGCTACCACGCACTGCGGATTCCCGTCGCAGTAGTTGCACTTAATCGAAATTCCCTGAACTCTGTCGAATGTGGGCACGCCGAACGGACATGCCAGCACACAGCTCTTGCAGCCGATGCATCTCTTGGGGTCGATTGTGGTCACATCCAGCCCGGGATCTCTCTTGCACGCTCGTGTTGGGCATACCTCGGCGCAGGCTGCGTTATCGCAATTCTGACAGGAAACCGGGAGGTAGTATCCAATGTGGTCCCATTTCAGGACCTTGATCCTCGAACGGTCGGGATTGAATGCGCCGGTGTGGTATACAGAGCAGACTTGCTCGCACTTTTTGCATCCGGTGCACATTTCGCTATCGAATATCAGTATCTTCTTAGCCATTCAAGGCTCCTGTTGTCGGCAACCTGGGTTCTCCCACTGCTATCTCCCCAACGACAGGCCGAGTTTTTGAAGAGTCTCCACTCTTGGCACCCCGTTGGCATCCCAGCCTCGAAGGCTGTAGTAGCGGCTGAGGGCGGCATCGTACTGCAGACCATCTGCAGTAATTGCATCCGCGGCCATCGCCTTCCCGACGCAGCAGTTCACGAATTGTTCGCTCCTTCCTTGGTAACCTTCGCGAATATTCAACATGCGCTCGAGGTTAATCGCTCGTTCTGCCACCTGCCACAATTCCTCCGTTGATACTTGGATTCCATTGTTGAACAACAGTGTCTTGGAATAGTCGGCTAGAGACGCAGCTTCTGGATTGACCAGCACACTGTTAAGGTCGCATATTCCGAGGATGTCCAGTACCATGCCAAGATTCTGGGTCCAGCGAACAAGTTGCGGCGCGGTTCCATAGTCATTGCAGCCTGAAGGAATCGTACCGAAAGCCACAGGTTGATTCAGGACACTGGCGAGAGCAGCGTCAGTCAGGCGGCAAGGTTCGTAGGGGCTCGCATATCTTAATAGGTCGCACCCTGTGCTCGCCGTTGCGGCGCCCAGGACCTGCCAGGGACTCAAGGCTTCGCCGAGGAATACGCATGACAGTCCTTTGGCCTCGCGAATATATTGGGCACCCTGCGCAATCTTGTCCGCTGCCCGAGCCGCGCCATCTGCGAAAACAGCCCCAAGACCCTCGCGGTTCAAGGTTGCTTGTAAGAACCGGATAGCGTCGCCCTCTTCGGTAAATTTGATTTCAGGGCCGGAAGTGTGTTGCTGGTCTAACAGGCCTCGATCGGTGAGTTCCCTGGCCCATTGTACAAGGCCGGCAGCTTCAGAAGTGTCCATCCCGCAAGAATCGACGAAACGGACCGTAGACAGCAACTCCTGGTTATCGCTATCGCCAGTTGCCTCTTTCCAACATAGTGTCTCGGGGTAACCCGGGGCCTGGCCGTAGGTTCCTGCTTGTCTCCCACTCTTGATCACGAACCGGCGCCGGCAATGCAGCTGGCAACCGAAACAACTGTCTGTGCCCACCGTCTCCTCAGGAAACCACACTTCGTCTGCCCCTTCCAGAGACGCCTGACCGAAGTCGATGAGCCCCTTGCCTGGGAGGGACGCCTGGATTCTGGTGGTGAGTGCCTGATCGTGTTGTGTCGCCTCAACCGGGTTGGCAATGGGGATATCCTTGCTGCCTCTGGCTACGATCGCCTTGAGGTTCTTTGAGCCAAAGACTGCCCCCATGCCGGACTGCATCCTGGCGCTCTCATAGCGCGTGGCTACGCCGGCAAAGCGGATCTGCTGCTCCCCGGCAGGGCCTATGCAAAGGCTTTGGATATCATCGTCTTCAAACTGTTTGCGGAGGATTTCCTGAGTGTCGGGGATGTCTCGCCCCCAGACTGAGGAGGCATCGTGAACGGTGATCTTCCCGTCGCGGAGAAGGATTAGGGCAGGGCGATTAGACTTGCCGCTGATCACAAGGTGGTCGAAGCCTGCACGCCGCAACTCAACCCCGAAATAGCCTCCAAGTGAGGCCATTCCGAGAAATCCGGTAAGAGGCGATTTTGCGGCCAGATACGTGAATGCGGCTCCCGGGGCAAGCATTCCGTCGAGTAGCCCAACGCTGACTACTATGACATTTCCGGGCGAGAGGGCGTCTGTGTGGGGTGGAAGTTCCTGTAGTAGAAGCTGGCCGGCGAAGCCGCGCCCTCCCAGCAACCTTCGAGAAAGGTCGGTTGGAACGGTAACCGTCTTCGCGTGCCGGTTACTCAGGTTCATGTATGCGATCTTGTTGGTGAGATCCACGTGTAATCCTTCTGGTTGTTCGAAGGGGGGCGCTTACAGGCGCCCCCCTTCGCAATAATCGAACGTCAGCCGGCGTTCAGCATCATGACAATGAATATTTCATCGCCTTCCTTCACCGGCCTGCTTAGCTCGTCAGGGTAGGTGCTGTCCAGGTTAACGAAGATGTCGATGAAGTTCGCCAGTTCTCCGTCTTCCCTGAGCAACCATCTCTTCATGTCGGGGTACCGTGCCACCATTTCATCCAGGCATTCCCTAACCGTGTCCCCTGGGACATCCACGTAGTCCTGATCGTGGGTCAGGTGCGGCAGGAAGTATCGCACGTTCACCCTCGGCACTTTTCTTCCTCGCCTAATCGGCCAGTTTCATTTCGGCAGCCACGTCGTCCAGCTTCAGCTCCTTGAGCTTGGCTTTGGTCGGAATGCCGTTTGCCGTCCACCCGCGGATTTCGTAGTACTCCTTGAGAATGATGTCCCAAGGCACAAGCTTGTTGCGGTAGATACCGACGGTTCCGGGTTCGTACGCGGCCTTGTCCTGGAACTTGTCATCTTTGATATCCCAGCCCTTCAAGCGGTAGTTGAACATCCGCTGAAGGTTGAGAGTCCTCTCACCGACTTTCATCAGTTCGTCGTAGGTAACATCCCAGCCCGTGATCTTGCTCAAAACCTCGGCGTAGGTGGTCGGCCCGAAGCCGACCATCATGAACTGCGCGGCCGCTCCAAACATGCAGGTCACCAGGCAGTTGAAGAGGCCAACAAAGTTCTCTGTCCAGACGGTGAAGAGAGCCTTCCCGGGAAGACCCCTCACCCAGGCGACATCCGTCTTCGGAGGGTCGCCAAATATCTTCTTCTTAAGGTCCAGCGGTATGTCGAGAAGGTCCGTGCACTTCTGGTACAACTCTACGTTCGTCATCCCCAGGTACTGGGGTATGGTGTCACGGGTCTCCGGCAGATAGGCCAACTCCCAGACGTTGTGCACCCTCAGCCAGTCTCCGCCGCGGGGATTCGTCATGGCTCCGAAGGACCACATCAGAGCCTGGAGTTTGGAGTCCCGCTGAATGGAGGGCTTGTTCTTTACTGTTTGGGGTAGCAACGCCGTTGCCTCGGGTCCCAGCTGCTTGGCCATCTCTGCCACGCCATCGGCAAGGAGGTTCCCGAATTTGCCTTGTCTGTGGGAGACTCTCTTGGCAACTTCCCAGACTAGCTCGCCGTCAGAGCGGCGCATGACCAGGCCGTCAGTGTCTTCTTCCGTCAGGATTCCTTTGACGAACAGGTCAACGGCATAGGAGAACGCCATCGAGAAGGAGGCTGGGTCAAGGCCCAGTTCCTGTGTCAGTCTCTCGTAATAGATCCAATCGTTGAAGTCCTCAAAGCCAAGATTGCGGAGGCCGGTTGTGATGTAGGTCATGTGACCACCAAGCTGCCGCAGCCCTGCATACTTGCCTTCCTTGAGCTGCAGCCAGTGATAGCAGGGCGCGTGGCAGTTGAGACAGCCCGCATTGTTGAGGTGCGGCACATCGGCTGCGGCACGGTTGACTCCAAGCTCGTGGCCGGTCATAGGCCACTGCGCAGTCACGGTGAGATCAGTGGTTGCGCCTTCTTCCTTCCATAGCTTGAGGGTGGGTTCTTCCTCAACGAATTTGTTTACTGCTCGATAGGAAGCATCTAGGAGACCCTTCGGATCGTGAATGGGTATTTCACCGGTGCCGCGGACAGCTATGGCCTTCAAATTCTTGGAGCCCATCACTGTGCCACCGCCCGAACGCCCGGGGCAGGACGTGGCATCACCGGCAGGAGGCGAGTATTTTACGAGGTTTTCAGCCGCAGGAGCGATGCTGAGCACGCGCACTTCTCCGTCGAAACGCTCTCCGCATGCTTCTCTGATAGCTTTAACCGTTTCACCGGTTTCTTTGCCCCAGATCTTGGAGGCGTCATGGAAAGTAATCTCGCTGTCATCGATGAATACGTAGGTCGGTTTTGAAGCTTTGCCTCTGACAATTATTATGTCGTAGCCCGCGTACTTCATGGTGGCAGGGAAATACCAACCAAACGAACCGGAGGAATAACCCTCCGTCTCAGGGCTAATACAGCCGAGCATTGAGCGGCCCGCTTGAGGGGCTGCCGTTCCAGTCCAGGGGCCGGTCGCAATAACGACTTCGTTCTCAGGACTAAGCGGATCTATCGCCTTGGTAATGTCTTTCCACAGGATCTTGGCGATGAAACCGTCGCCGCCTATCCAGAGGCGCGGCTCAATGCCGTATTCCTTGAAGAATCGATCGGTTGGAATGATCTTGGCCTCTGGTTTGGTGAGGTCAAGGATGGCTACTTTACCTGCGTATCCCTTAGGCACCGGCATTGCGCTTCACCTCCGCTACAACTTCCTGGGCGGGAACACGCTGAAGTTCAATCAGCTTTTTGGACAGCGAGTTGATCTTTTGCGTGTTGGAGACATCTTTCGAAACGAATTGAAGTGCCTTTTGCGGACAGAACTTTGCGCACTGAGGGTCTCCATCACACAGGTCGCATTTGAAGACCTTTCGTCTGATCGTGTCATAGCGCATGGCGCCAAAGGGGCATACAACAACGCAAGTGCGACATCCGATGCACCGGTTGTAGTTCACAATCATTGCCCTGGTCTTGGGGTCCCGGTCTATGGCTCTTGCCGGGCAGAATTCCTGACATCGGGGCTTGTCACATTGCTGGCAAGTCATGGGCTGAAAAATCAGTTCGTCCACCTCGTCCATCCTGGTAATCGCGTGTCCTTCGTGCCTGACGATTTGAATTCTGGACTTGGTGAAGCTGGTAGCCCCGAAATGGTAAGTAGAGCAGGTAGTCATGCACCGCATGCACCCGGTGCACAGCGTTGCGTCGTGGACCAGGACCTTCTCCGTTGTATCCAATCGCTTCTCCTTCGAGTCTTACTTCCTACAGGGCGTCAGTGGCAGCAAGGGCTGCGTTTGGTATGAAACCCACGAGTACAGAATGATGATGGGTTTGGGGATAGAGGTTTGGTCGGAGCCCTTGGTCTCTGCGCCGCTGCCTACTAGCGAATGTGTATCTGAAGACTTATTGCGCACAAGTGTTTTCCGAGTTGGAAGACCTTGTTCTTACCGAGTCTGTCATAATTTCGAGACCCAGTGTTATGTGAATGCTCAGTAATTCTTACCGCCCAGAATCATAACACACGATGAAAACAATGTAAATATAAGAATAATTGACTACTTTATTAATTTATTTCGTCACCTATTGCGCTCAGGTGTTTCCGGCTTCAATCGACGATCGTGCCGCAGTACACACATTTCGGATTTCTACGCAACGTCAGCACGTCGAAGGTCATTTTCAGTCCATCGTACACCAGAAGACGGTTTGAAAGAGTGTCGCCCAGACCGAGCAGCAGCTTCAGAGTCTCTGCGGCCTCGATGAGGCCGATGACGCCCGGAGTAACCCCAAGGACAGGTGGCTTCTCCTGAGGCATGGCCGCTCGGTACATACACCCGATGCAGGCAGTCTTACCCGGTATTACGGTTGTGGCTCTTCCCTGGAACCCATACACCGCACCGTGAACAAACGGGACGTTAAGAGCCAGTATCGCGTGGTTGATGAGTAACCTTGTCTCGATAGTGTCCGTTCCGTCGACCACGACATCGAACCCTGCAACGAGTTCAGAGACGTTGTCCTCGTCGATCGTTTCCAGAATAGGCTCCACCTTGGTATAGATGTTTTGGGCTGTCAGTTTCTCAGATGCGGACTGCACCTTGGGCCGGCCGACGTCCTTCCCCCAGTGTAGTATCTGACGGTTGAGATTGCTCAGATCGACTGTATCATTGTCGATGAGCCTTAGCGTCCCTACACCGGCAGCAGCCAGATAAGTCGCTGCCGGAGTCCCCAGTCCGCCCGTCCCGGCGATCACCACTCTGGCCTCTTTGAGCCTTTCCTGCCCAGCCTCGCCAAACCCCTGGATCTTCATCTGGCGATCGTATCGTTGTTTTTCGCTCTCACTCAACATCGGCGTCTCCAGTCTCTTCCTGGAAGCAGATCGTGCCTAACGCGGCGCAGATCTGCGTTTCGGTCCTACCCTACCACATGATCTAGGCCATGACAATGCCACCGAGTGCAGTCCCGATCAATCGATTTACGACTAATAGGAAGGATGTATTGGAGAGCCGCCTCTACGACATCATTCCCAGCCCAGGTTGTGTTTGGTGCACGAGCAGCTTTGCCTGCGGAGTGAACACTCTGGCATTGTCGATTTGATCGGATTGCAGCGATATCACAAAGCGAATCTACGTTCCCTTCCGACGAAAAACATGCCGCCCGCATTGTCTCTTGCCATTGACATTGAATCATGGTCGTTTCTTGTGCCTGAGCGCAATCGGTCTGTCTTGAGTCAGAGTCACACAAGGCAGATTATTGTCTGGCAACTGTTGTATACAATGTCTTGACCAGCGTGCTTTTGAGCGATAATATTGACAACGACCGAATGACCAGCCAGTCATCAAAGCATTTGAGTGTGCATTCCAATAGCTGGAGGAGTGAACGACTATGCGAGGGACAGAGAAGCGGGCTCAATTGCAGTCGCTGATTAGAAAAAGCCGTATACTCGACCAGGCCGAGAATCTCTTTTGGCAAAAAGGGTACCAGAGCACCACTATTAAAGACATCGCCGCAGCCTGTGGTTGCCGCCCGGCCAACATCTACAACTACTTTGAGAGCAAGGAGCACATCCTCTTCGGCGTCATCAGCGATATCATGCAGCAGGCCACGGACCTGGTAAAGCCATTGGCTGCAGACAAGGTCTCAAGTCCCGTGGAACTCCTGAGGTCGCTCATCAAGAGGCACTTCGAGTTCCTCGCTGGAATGAAGCAGTCCATCGTCTTCATCACGGACACTGGGCTGAAAGACCTTAGCCCAGAGCACAGGAACGCCGTCGTCGCCTTGCGCCAGATTTATGATGACACTCTTCTTAACATTTTGAGGCGGGGCAAAGAGACGGGGGATTTCGGAAACATCGACGAACGCGTCGTCGGCTATCTTATCCCGTCTCTGATTGTACGCAGCAATGTCTGGTTTTCGCCCAAAGGCAGGCTCACCAGCGACGAGGTAAGCGAAATCATCTTCAGACTGGTCTTTCAGGGGATAAAATCAGCCACCCCCAATCCCCCGTGGCCAGTTGAATGCTCGCCTTCGACAGACGCCGCTTAGGCAATTCCGTCCATGCTAGGCCCCCTCAGAGATGGTCGTGTATTCGACTTTAAGCGGACGGCGCCAGGACCGGTACAGGACCGCCATCACTCGAATCTTCGACCTCGACAACTCTCCGGAGCCAGCCTTAAACATGGAGAACGCCACTTCGAGCACGGGACGTTCCTGTCTCTTCGCTGCCACCACAACCTCCGCCATCGCCATGGGCTCTTCGGCCAGGAAAGTCTCGGGAATTCGCGCGGCCAGCCCCGCCCAACCCAACTGAGCCGCCATCTTGTGCAGCGGGTGCTCTTCTTTTCGACCCGTCATCACAAAGTCAAATCTGAGCATCACGCCGCCGGCCAAGACCGCTACGCCACAGAGCACAGACCAGGAGGGTGTGAAGCGGAGAGTTCGCGGGACGGACGAAGAAGGCTGATAGCGCGAGGACAAATCCAATCAGCAGGCTCGGACTCGTTCTGAATGCCAGATGCCGGATATTCTCCGAAGTCATCCTGGCGCCTCGGCTCAAAGAGCGAAGCAACCATGCCAGCGCTAGCCCTTCAATCAGGATCAACATTATTGCTGGCCCAAGCAGCTGGCTCGCCAGTGTCGAGACGCCGGTTTCTCGCGTAATTGCTCCGACAATCGCCAGAAATGAGACAACCGCAATGGCCCCGGTGGATAGTGCTGACCCCAGAAAAAGCAGAGGCAGAGACCAAGTATTCCACATGGAGACGGTCTTGACCGATTTCAAAAAGACCCCGGTATAAACTGCGGTACCCAGCGAAAGCGCCAGCCCCGCAACCTCCAACCCCCGTAACACCCACGTCGTCGACAGCCACTCAGGCACCCTTAGCGAAAACATTGCCGCAGCGCTCAGAAAGAAGAGGGCGGCACCTACCATAATCAATGACGTGAGTATTGCGAAACCGCGTGATGCCCACGAAGACGCTGGATTCAGGCACGCGTTGATAAACCTCTTCTTCCGGCCAAGGTCGAGGACTAAGAAGGGTGCGCCGAGGGCCACGAGGAGAGGGCCCCAGAGGAGCAAGGCGTTCGAAGGGATTTCATAGGCAACAAGCCACTTGACCAGAATACCAAAGACAAATGCCCCTGCCCCCGTCCCCGCGAGGAAGAGGTACACAGCAATCGGCCACTCCCATTGCTCTTGAGGACCAACTGATCGGTCCATACCTGAGAGGTTCGAGTGCCTTGCGATCCTCCTGCCTGACAGTCCAGCAAACAAATGTCTTTCCATCATGGTCAACTCCGGATGTTTGAATGAATCACCGTTCATATTGTCGCGGCCAATGCAGTACTTGTCAATACTCACGGACACGAACACACGATCTGCGGCAGAGGAGAATCGGGTTACATCTTGGTTACGAAAACCGCGTCCCTGCACCGCGACGCTGCCAAATAATTATCAGCCGTTCATGTCTCTATTGACGCGAGTATTTGGCTCGTGTGGCAACACCATCAAGGACAGGACAGGATTCGTATTATGTCCTGCGACGGACCGAAGCGGCCCACAGGCCGTGCGGAGTATTGGTTACTGCGGACGCTGGTCCGGTTTCGGCTTTGGGCGCCGAAACACCTGGAATACCCCTGGCGAGGTCTCCCTGACCAGCGTATGAAATTCACGACGGTACTTGTCAGCCTGTCTCTTGGCCTTGTTCTTTTCACTGGTTGTGAAAACCAAAGCGAATTCGTGACCGTTGAAGACTCGGCTTTCCTTGCCACTACCGTACATCGGATACACCCATTTCCATTCGCCCCCTCGAAGTAGAGGCCTGCCCCTCTTTCATTCTGGAGTCTGTCTTCACCCGCCCACAACCGCTGGCAGTATAGCGACGCTGTCCCTATCGTCGAGAACAGTTGCCGCGCCTCCAAGTGCACCAACGTGCTGCCCGTTTATCATCACGATCAGTCCCTGGGCGTTCTGAAGGTGCCTTGCCACCTCTGGCCCATGGCGTGAGCCGAGCAGCCGGAACAGATCATCCAGCGTGGCACCTGTCTCGACCACAACAATCTCGCGGGCGGCTCCGGTCAAATCCCGGAGCTGCCCAAACAGAAGGACCTCTACCTTCATCCTACTTCCCGGTGGTGAATGAAAGGCCCAACTCGCCAAGCTTCTCGCGCTGTCGGGATGCCCGTCTTGCTGTCCCAACCTCTTGCTTTGTAGTAATCCTCGAGCAGCGCGTCGGCCTCGAAGATGTGGCCGCTGGACGGCCCCTCAGGAATGGTCTCAGTCGAGAACCGTTTGGGCATTGAATCGTTGCGGATTCCGAAACCTTCTCGAACGTTGAACATTCGTTCAAGGTTGAAAATCCGCTCTCCCACTTTCCACAGGTAGCTCACATCTTTGAACTCTTTGACGCCCGTACCTGCCGCCATCAGTCTGCCGAAAAGCTCTTCGGTGATTCCGCCCCACGAGGGGACGAAGCTGCATATGATTCCCGTCTCCAGCATGGCTGTTAGGTCTTGATTCCACTTCGTCAGTTCGCCCTTCCTCTTGACGTCAAAACGGTCTACCGGGAAGGGAACAGGCGAACCGAATACTTCCTGTCCGGCGTAGCCGGTATTATGATCGGCTCCAATGTTCGAGGTCATGAAGTTCAGGCCGTGGGCTTTGGCTCCTCTAGGGTCGTAAGCAGGGAGTTCCAACCCTTTGACCTGAATGGCGTACTGTTCGGCCCCTTTCCCAATACGCTTCGCCGCTGCTTTAGTTCCATCAGCCAGAAGATCGCCGAAGCCCTCGCGATAGGCGATCTTCTTGATCAGGCCCACCACATGCCGGTTGTCGCCAAATCTGAGCGAAATACCTCCCGTATCTTGCCTGGTGATAATTCCCTTTTCAAAAAGCTCGTAGGCAAAACCGATTGTTGATCCTGTCGAAATAGTGTCCAGGCCCAGGTCGTCGCACAGTTTGTCGGCGGCGATCGTCAACCCGATGTCGGCCTTGCCCATCGGCCCGGTGAAAGCCCACGTGGTCTCGTACTCAGGTCCCTCAGTCCATGCTCCAGCGTATTTGCCTGAATAGACTCTGGTTAGATTCCCGCAGTGCACCGAGCAAACGTGGCAACCCTCTTTGCGAGCCCTCAGTTCGGTGTACGCTGCACCTTCTATCAGTTCCCAGTGTGGCAGCACCCCCGACCGGAAATTCCGCGTCGGGTACATTCCCAGCAGGTTGGTGAATTCCGCGATTTGTGTACCCGTCTTGGAGAAATTCACGCACGTCTGGTTCGCTTTGTACCCGGCGAGTTGGTCCTTTACCGCGGCCGCGAAGGCAACTCCGTCAGCGGGCTCAACCGGTTCCCTTCCTCGGCACGCAATGGCCTTCAGATTCTTTGATCCCATGACCGCCCCCGCACCCCCCCGCCCCGCAGCTCGCCGATCGGTGAAAACGCCGGCGTACTTCACGCCATGCTCTCCGGCTGGGCCGATGGTGGCCAACCGCACCATAGGATCATGCAGTTCCTCGCGGATGAGCGTGTGAGTGTCATCGCAGTCCAGGCCCCAAAGGTAGGTCGCTTCGCGGAGTTCGCACTTGCCGTCATGAATCCACAGATACACGGGCTTCTCCGATTTGCCCGTAATCACGACTCCATCGAATCCAGCGAACTTCAACTCTGGTCCCCAGAATCCGCCGGCCGCGCTCTTGAAATAGCCGCCGGTCAGCGGTGACTTGAAGAAGATCTTCATTCTTGAAAAGGACTGAGCCCGCGTGCCGCAAAGCGGCCCCGCCAGGAAGATCAACTTGCTTTCCTCGCCCAAGGGATCGGTCCCCGGTCGGACTTCGTCGTACAGCATCTTGGCGCCGAAACCTCGCCCTCCCATGAAGTCGAGAATCATACTCTCTTCGAGCGGGGCCTCGGAAAACGAAGAATTGGAGAGGTCCACCTTTAGGATTCGGTTCCTGAAACTGGCCATAACTCTCCCTCCCTGCGGTCGATTTGGCATCAGAGTAATGAAATGAATACCTGCTGTCAATCATTTCGAAGAAGAACGATGCTCCGGCCCGGACGATGACGCCGGGACTGGGCGTCACTCCCCATAATCTTCTCGCTTTCTACAAACTAGAATAAGCATGATAGATCGTGCGGAGGAGGATTCATGCCCGTTAGCCCGAGGGCCGCGCGTTCAGTCCTCCTGGGAGGGGTGCTGGCCCTGCTCTTCCCCCTGGCGGCTTGTTCCGGACCGGACCCAGGTGTTGGAGTTGCTCGCTATGACTCTCAGTGTGTGCTCGTAATGAAGAATGCGAATTCGGAAAAATCACAACAGATATCAATGTCCGTGACATCAAAATCCGCCTTCTCGTTACGAAGGCTCATCGGGAGCATTCCTCTGCTAAAGAACCTCGTTCAGACCGATCACAGTGAAAGCGATTAGCCACAGCCTGAGCTCGTCGGGCCCTCTCCTCTTGGGTCCGACCGTTTTGTCCCCCGCCAATCTCTCATTCGACCTCCTGGACCTCAGGCATCCGTTAGTCCGGGAGGGCTGACCGGCAACGTGGTAGCATTACTCAGAAGCGCGCTTGAAAAATCGCGCCGAAGGCACTAGGAATGAGCCCGTACCCGATAATACTTAGTTTCGTTACCTTCCTCGCTACCCTCGCCGGTGGCTTTGTAGCTGCCCGAAACAGAAGCAAATTCGGGATCATCGCCGCTTTTTGCGCCGGCGTTCTTATCGCCGTCCCCCTCTTCCAGCTGTTGCCCGCTAGTCTCAAGCTAGCCGACAGTCTGAAGACTCCAGCCTCCGACGTCTTGTACATGATGGGCCTTGGATTCGTTTTCTTGTATATGCTGGAACGGCTGTTGTCGGTGAAGAAGGTCCCTTCGGGCGATGGCTGGAAATACGTTCGACACTCGACCGGAGGGATCTATGGCGCGAGCGAACTCGTCTTGCATAGCTTTGCCGACGGCTTCGCCATCGGTGTTGGCTTCCATTTCGATTTTCAGATAGGGATAATCGTAGCTCTGGCAGTCATTCTTCATGACTTTCCGGACGGGATGAATGTCATCACTGTAATGCTGGGTTCCGGGAATTCGCTGAAATCTTCAATGAGAATGCTGCTACTGGACGCCGCCACTCCTGTTCTCGGAGCCACCGCGGCTCTCTTCATCACCTCTGTTGACCGGTACCTCGTCTATTTCTTGCCGTTCTTTGCCGGGGGGTTTCTATATCTGGGAGCCAGCGACCTTTTGCCCGAGGCTCATGATGAGACTTCGCCGGCCGTGGCCTTCTGGGTGAGCATTGTTGGCTTCCTCGTTGTCTTTGTTGCCGCCCGGTTCATCAATTTATAGGAGACAAATTGGACCGTCTTCAATTCAAGCTCGTCAGTCCAACGCTGGAGTAGCGCTGGTCAAAAATGGGAAGCAAGGATATAGAGATAGAACTCATTGACTTCGTAATAGTCAGGATACCCCCTGGAGATAGTTCGGGCGGCCTTCCAGCCCGGAACGGGGAATGACTCCGCTACAATCCTGGTGCCTGGTCTCAACTCCGTTTCAAACTTTGCCTTCAACGCGGCGCATGCTACCGGGGAAAGGTAGCAGAACACGACCGAAGCCTCTGATAGATCCACTTCCATTACGTCCGCTCGCACGAAGGCTGCCTTGTCTCCGAGTCCTTTGCTGGTGGCTTTGCCCCTGGCCCTTCGAACTCGGCCGGGGTCCAATTCCACACCGACCGCTCTTCCCGCCCCCCGTTCCAACGCCTCAAACACCAGGCGGCCGTCCCCTGAGCCAAGATCATAGACGACGTCGGAGGCAGACACTGAAGCCAATTCGAAGAAGGCATCGATATGGCTCGGATGTGTTGGAACGAAACCCACGAACGACGACATTCTAATCTCTCAACGGGTCAGGGAGCCGCGACTCAGAAGGGCCTTCCTGATCTGTCCTCGTTCCCGAATTTTCGACAATATGTCAGTCCCTGGTTATCCGGCAAAGGACTGACTTGAACCCTATAAATGCCGTTACAGGGTCGGACTCTGAGTCAGACGTCAAGATATTCACGTTCGCCTCCGCCCAGCCGTGAGGGACGGTGACCACGTCAGGATGAATTTCGGCGGTGATTTCGGCTTTTATCCTGACGCTGCCTCTGGGAGTCTCAACGGTCACCATGTCACCGTTCTCAATACCAAGCTTGGCCGCGGTATCCGGGTTGATACTGACCATCGGCTCGGGGTAGAGCTTGCGAACCGACGGAAGGTTTCGATACTGCGTGTGGTGGTAAACGTGGTTGCGCGTACCGGTGAGCATTATCAGCGGATACTTCTTCGCCATTTCAGGCTTCGTATACCACCCTTCCCCTGGCTCATGGTAAGTTGGCATGGGGTCGTAGCCCAGGCTCTTCATGTAGTCCGAGTAAAGCTCCACTTTGCCGGAAGGCGTCTTGAATCCGTTGGCCCGGTACGTCCGTTCCTTTGGATCCGGCTCGAAGGCCACATTTTGAGGGCTCGCTGCAAAATCGGATAGCTTGACGCCCCATGGATTGAGAAAGTGTTCAAAGTATTCTTCGGTCGTGGTCCAGGGAAATTCCTCCGAATAGCCCATCCTCTTTCCTAGTTCCGTCCAGAACTTCCAATCCGGCCAGCATTCGCCTCTCGGCTCTATTACGTTGGGAACGATCAGGAAGCTGGGAGGATTGGTGCCGTTCTCCCTGAGATGTGTAACCTCGAGGCAGTTAGCCGCGGGCAAAACTACATCCGCCAGCTTGGCCGTTTCTGTCATGAAAAGGTCCATCACTACCAGCAGGTCAAGACTTCTCAAAGCGGCACGCGCTTTGTTTGAGTTGGGCATCGTGAGAGCTGGATTGGCACACTGTACGAGAAGAGCCCGTACAGGATAAGGACTGTCGTTAAGGACCGCATCGGCGAAAGGAACGATTGTGCTCTCGCCGCAGATCTTGGCGAACACGGGGAACCGGAATCCGATGGTGTCTTCACAACGACCTTGGTCGGCATTTCGTTGGTCTATAAGGCGGACCACCGGAAAGTTGCCGCCGTCATTTTCGTAGTTGCCGCAAATCGCGATCAGGCATGCGAGCGCCCAGTTTGTCATTGCGCCGTTTGTGCAATGATCAAGGGCGATCCCGGAGCTGAGGCAAGATGGCCCTTTAGCATACATACGGGCGATGGCCCGGATCGTTTCGGCCGGTACCCAGGTTATCTTGCTGACTTCTTCAGGAGGATAGGCCCGTACATGCTCGGAGATCTGCTCAAAACCGTGTGTCCACTTCGCCACGAAATCGTGATCATACAACTCCTCGCTGATGATCACGTTCAGCAAAGACAGAACAAGCGCACAGTCGGTTCCAGGACGTATAGGAGAGTAGATGTCTGCTTTCTTCGCCAGGGGAATCAACCGCGGGTCGACTACGATCAGCTTTGCTCCCCTGGCCTGTGCCGCGAGTATGCGTCGTTCGCTGGCGCGAGCACTCTCGGACGGATTGTGGCCGATCACCAGGATGCAGTTTGTCTCTTCGAAGTCCGTGTTGGCCGCGGAATCCCCAATGCCGAATGCGAGAGTGTGTCCAATGGCGCGGCTCCAGAAACAGAAGCTGTCTCCGGAAGTGAAATTGGGCGTTCCGAGGGCCTTGGCAAATCTCTTGGCAGCACGGCGGTTTACGTTGCGGACAAGGGCCTGGCCCGTATTGACTACGACAGCCCGAGCACCATATTTCGTCTTGATAGCATCGAGCCTGTCTGAGATGAAACCCAGGGCCTCATCCCAGCTGATCTCCTTCCAACCTGCTCCGTCGCGCCTCAGAGGCTTAGTGACACGTTCGGTGGAGTATTCCCATTCGAGGATTCCGCCAGCGCGTTCGCAGAGACCATCGGCAACGTCAGCGGGGTTGGTTTTGACCTCAACAATGCGTCCGTTTTCGACTGCGACATTGATTCTGCAGCCAATTGAGTTCAGGTTACACGACGTCTTGAGCAGTGTAGATTTAGATCCTTCCACCGCTTCTGCCGGCCCTGAGGCCTCGCTCAGCTCATTTGCTTTCGCTCTCACCATCTCTCCCTCTCGAAATGCAGGATTCTGATGCCTAGCCTAGAACGCGGTCCAATTGGGGATCAACTCGTCTATGGTCGCCCTCTAGGAACAAGTCCGGACAGGCATAGAATTGTCCCACGCGCAACGAGTCATTCTACTTTATCAAAATAGCGATCCCCAAGGTAGGACAGGTAATTATTGTCTACGCCTGGCATCTTCAGCATCTCGTCGTAGAGCTCCTGGTAGCTGATCGCTCGGAAAAGCACCTCCTCTTGCAGACACTCGGCGAATCTTCTTATCTCATCCTTGTGTGCTTCAGCTTCACGCGAGGGCAAACCATACCAAAGATATACCAACTGAAATCCCCGGATCCCGCAGCGTAAACTGAGACCGACTATATGCCGCAGTAAGCCAGACACATCCAGGTAGTAGTATTCTCTCCGAATGGAATCTCTCTCCAGGATGCGGCGGAGCAACGCGTGACAGGCCGGGAACCGCTCCAAAGGATACAAATCCTCGGAGTGTTGGCCCTGGAAGCGTTGAGGCTTTCTGAAGTACGATTCGGCGAATCTGGACTGAACAAGAAGCGGCCTACCAGTTCCCGTGAACTCGATATCTATGTGCGAATGCTGAGAGACCTTGCCGAATGGAGAAGGATAAGCTGGAAAAAGCTTCATGACACTCATAGGTTGGGTTGCCCCCAGCGCAGTGGCGATCCCGCCAATATCCTTATCCATCCAATACTCGAAGAAATTGACCAGCAGAGCTGATGATGAATGCAGAGCTCGCATCCTGCCTTGTCCTGCGGTCGTGCGGAGTTCTCGCCCTCGAGCGGACTCAAAAGCTAACCTCGTTTCGATTCTCAAAGGGTAGGAGTACAGGTTTGATTCCAGGGATTCAGCATAACCTCGAGAGTCGAAGCCGACCCCACATCTTCGAGCCCATGCTCTTTGACGATCAAGTATTATGTCAACCGCCCTCATGCCAAAGACCCTCCCCTGCTCGTTTGTGCACACATACTCTGTGGTTCGGCTAATGCTTTTCAACGCGTTCCAGCAGCGTCGAATTCCATTCTTAAGGTTCGAAGACTATTGCGAACCTCGCCTTTTTCTTGCGCTGAGGTTCTTCTGGTGAAAGCTCGTGCTGAGTTTTGTACTCAGAGTCGACGCGCAATGAGGCGTGAAAGCACTCTCCCCTCCCACATGACCGCCCTTGAAAACATGTGTACTCTCGCTGAGGTGAGGCCTGGGCCAACTCGTGTGAGTTGAACCAGGCCTACCTGATCTATGCTCAGCTGAGAATCAAGCTGAAGATCGAGCGGAAACCTATCTCCAGGCGTCGACGCTGTAGGCGGTGGCGCCCCAGCGGTCGAGCTCATGGGGGCTCGGGATGTAACGTCCGCCGCCTATCTGCAGCGATACTTCTTCCTCTCCGCCCGCCACAATAATGCAGTTCTGATTCGGACTGCTCATCAGAGGCACCATGTAGTCGTCAGCAAGCTCCTTCCAGCGTTTGCCCGAGGTGCCCTCGATGCCCAGCCACCCATTCGTGGCCTCATCCGGCCAGGACCTGTCACGGTACTTCGACAGCGGGATCTTGCTCTTCTCGTAGAGCCACTTATACACTTCGTCCTTGGTCTTGAAGCCGATGTCGTAGAGGTGCTTCGCCATCTCCGGGACCATGATGAAGATGAAGCCGCCTTCTCTGCCGGCCCAGATCTCGGGGACGATGTACTCCAGCCAGTTGTGAGGCCCAGGGGTACCCTTGACGCCGGCCTTGCGGGCCATGCCACCGTGTCCGCTTCTCTGCAGCGAGCGGTAGCCGCCCGGTGAGAACTGAGCGCCAAGGAGACCGCCGGTGGCCTGTCCGGCCAGCACCACGCTCTCGTTCTTCTTGAACCCATGCTCTTCGTTGAGGCCCTTCCATCCCGGAGGAAGCCCTTCCGAATTCTCGCCAAAGCAGACCCCGGCAACATTGAACGGGCTGCCGATGGCGTTCATGCGGTTGACGCCGGGGACGGCGCCGCCGATGTTGATGGCCAGGAGCTGATAGGTGCGCCCGATGGATGAATTGACCGGGCTGCCGGGACCAATCATGCCCACGCCGGTGTTCATGCCAATCTCTTTGACCACGGGTCCGCTGACGCAGGCCCACTGGCTGAAAAAGACGGTGGTGCCTACGCCGACGCCTGATTCAGCGATGGCCAGGACCACGGGAAGATGCTCGGGCTTGCAGCCCGCCATAACGGCGTTGACGGCAACCCTTTCCACGGTGGCAGTGCGCAGCTTGGGCAGGAAGGTCACTTCAGTCCCCTTCTTGCCGCCGCGGCAGTCCTGCCGGAAGGTGATCACCTCGTCGGGCTTATGGCTCGTGCCCTTCAGCATCTTGGCCACGCGCTCTTCGGTGGGGAGAACCACGGGTAGGCCGTCGGTATAAATCGAGATCGGGCAGTTCATCATGGGGTGGGTGACGATGCGTGTCTGGGCGAAGAACTCCTCCGCCTCCTCCATGGTCCCCTCGAAGAGGACCCTCTGGTTATTGGGCTTGTAGACGCCCTTCTTCTTCTCCTCCTCAGTGAGGGGCCGGGTCAGACCATCCATGATGGGCTGGATAAGTCTGGCAGCATCGGCCGGGCCGGGGAGGGTGCGGGAGGCTGAGACGAATCTCAGGCCGGGGACGCCGAACTTGAGGGCATTGGACTTGACCATGAGGTTCTGGTCTTCGTAGTCGACCAGCATGGTGGGAATGCCGGCTTCTTCCAGATCACAGAGATAGGGCAACTGCCCCATAACTGCGTTGCTTCACCACGACACCGCCAGGATGACGGCATCGGTAGTCTTCATCTCCTCCTCGGTCATGCGGACCGGGGTGGGGGTATATGACTTCTTCGAGGTCCAGTTGACGTTGGGATAGGCTGCTCTCAGCTGTTTGTCGAGGAAGATCGTGAGGTCGGGCTCGCCGGTGATGCTGAAGTGGATCGTCTTTCCGTCCAGGCTGGTGAGACGGGGTGCCAGAGGTACGGTATCTACCTCATCTTCCAACCCTAGAGGACTCAGAAATTTGAACTTTTCCGCCATTTACTCCTCCAGTTTTTCTATTCAGCTTTAGGATATACCTACTACATCCTAAGCTGCCTATTATTTACTACCTTTCCGATGTTTTTGCAAGGTCTTATTTAGGACAAAGCAGGGCGTTTTCGTAGGGAATGTTGTTGCCGGCGTATTCTCTGTTTAGTCGCGTGGAAGTTAGCCCTTACAAACCGACAGGGACTAAGGGCATGTATACGCTACTTCCTGGCTTGCAGATGCAGGATATGCAGCATACGGTGCAGGGCAGGAGCGAGCAGGATCCCTACCGCCACCAGCAGGACCATACCGCAATAGAGAGCGTAAATCCCTGCGAATACTTTGGCAGCGTTTGTGCTGAGCTCCGAGACAGGGCCCATCCCACCCATAATCATCGAGGCATTCAAAAACGCGTCCACAAAGCTGAAGTGGGCGAACCCGATATAGCCCAGAATCCCGAACAACAGCGACAGCAGCACCAGGCCTGCCGAGAACATGCCAAATTTCAACATTCGGACTACGAATGCAGTTCGCGGGAGAAGAGGCTCGGAATGATGCTCGAAAAGCGGCATGTGCAGGCGACGCTTCTTTCTGATGCGCAATTCTAACATCCGCATATTCAAGTCACAATGCACTTTCGCCTTGGTAGCTACCGCAGATTTATCCAACCGGACGCAGTGTTCTGCGGTGCTGACTGTTGCGCGCGTCGCCGCCGCCGCGACAAAGGCTCCCTGTCAACCTTGAAAGTGAGCCTTGTCAAATTCAGCAGGGCTCTTCTATCCAGAAGGCATCCGGTGCCTCGTGCAGTTCATCATGGTCTACGCCGACGCTGTATCCGTTGCTCTTGTCGCATATGTTCACTTGCTCGTTCCCACAGACAGCGGTGCCACAATAGCTCGAGGATTCCTTCCTGACATTGCAGCCTGACTCTTCATATTGCCTTAGCGTCCTTGAAACGACATCGACATCAAGTCGATTGATCACATTCTCATAAACATTCATTAGCTCGTCCCTCCTTCTATTCAGTATCGGAATTGTGACTCGCATTCAACGTCCATGATGTGACAAGAGTCGGAGGAACAAAGGCGAGCCGGTGCCACTTTGCGGGACCTTTCGGCCACCGCGGATATGAAGGTGACAGGAGTGCCATCACTCGTTAATCTCATGTTCATCTTCTCGAAGCATACTTAACTCAAGGTTCTGCCTCAGCCAATCGGGTGGACCTCACACCACGGCTGAGATGCGTGGCTGAACCCCTACGCACCAGCGATGACGCGGAACACGGAGATCAAGGAGATGAGACCACCGGCCTGTTCATCAAAAAGCCAACGAGTGCTCTCGAAAATTGTACGTTGCGGAGAAAAGCTTAGCCCAGGCATATCGTGGATGTCAGTAGAATACTGACTGCAAATCGGCAGTAGCGCTCTCGCCGCCACATTTGACTCTTCTCCATATAAGCGAGCCAAGTGTTCCTGAAACTATCTTCGACCCAAATAAGTAGCGGGGGTTTCGAGATGTCTGAGAAGATCGTTGTGTGCCTTGACCAGTCCCGACTCTCGAGGAGGGTCCTGCCATTCGCTATCGACGGAGTTCGTCGACACGGCGGCAAGCTAATCTTGCTTCATGTATGCGAGAGGAATTTGGCAGGCGTGGATATTGGCATGCCCGGTTACCCGAGCCTGACGCCAATCTCCGCCGTTGTCGAGGAATTCAGTCAGCGTTGGAACAGGATGGAGGCGTATCTGCGAAAGGTCGCGAGCAGAATTGCCGCAGTCGGGATCGACGCCCAGCCTGTCGTGCTTGAGAGAAGCAGCACCGTGGCCGAGACAATCGCAACATATGCTCGAGCCAACTTCGCCGATCTGATCATGATGGCGAGTCACGGCAGGAGAGGCCTCAAACGAATCCTGCTGGGCAGCGTCTCGCTCTCTGTGAGTGACAGATCAACCGTCCCCGTGTTTGTTCTCGAGCCTCTAGGTCCGGCGTCGACTTTGCCCAATTCCTCCCCCACTATTGCGCCAGACAACAGCTCAGATCCGGGCGTTGGCCCTGACCCACGAATCGAACTCGATCCGGCATGAATAAGGGGTCTGACCTGAGCTCCTGCGCCCAAGCATTACCGATTCGGCAACTCTATCGACACCGCCATTTAGGGCATATTAACGACGCATGTAAGGCCGAAGGGTAGACTCCAATCTGGAACGGGCCGCCCCAGTGCGGCCCGTTCCAGACGTCATCAGCCGACTGATCATTCATATCGCCATCTATCGAAATAGCAACCAGTATCCCAACCCCAGATGGGCAATCGTGCTCGCTACAAGGACCAGCGTGAAGAACCCCTTGCGCGTCTTGTGCCGAAATACCCACCTCCCCAACCAACCCCCACCAAATCCGCCAGCAATCGCCAGCCAGTGCAAGACTGCTTCCGGCACTCTCCACCCGTCCGTCTTCGACTGGACCTTGTCGAATCCGTACGCCAGAAAGGTAATGCCGCCAGTGACGGCCAGCCACAATGGATAGATTCTTTCCATACTTCATTCAGACAAAGCTACTTCTGAGTTGGTGCTTCCGGTTCGTGTTTCAACTCGTTCAAGCCACGGCAGTTGCGTTTATCTCGAAGTCCCCGGCGATCAGATTGTCCCCACCATTTTCAGGACCAGAAGAACTACCAGTCCTATCGTGACCAGGGCCAATATCACCTCTCCGATGCTTGAATACGTCGCGGCTATCCGGATACGCCGCGACACCATTTCCTTCGTGATTTCGGACCCCGGCCATGGATAGTTGGTCCCCCGGTTGATCGCCCTAACGATGCGCGGCATGACCAGCTCTTGGTTCTCCCAGTAAGCAACATGGTCAAAGAAGGGGCTGTCTTTGTTGACCACTTCGCGCTCTTTCATCTGCACTTCTGCTTCAATTCCCGATCGATCGACAATGCTCTTTGCAACTGGCCCCGCTGGCACCGGATCACGTCTGGCGTAGATATCCAGCCAGTAGAACCGGTCTGTCAATTTCCCAGCGGTTAGCCCTCCTCCTGCGCCTGTGATCTCCTTCGCCAGGGGCTTGTCGATCTGTGCATCGTTGTATTTCCTCTTTCTGCCCTTGGTTTCCCGTCCTGGCTCAGGAAGCATAGCGAATACCCGGTTGATTGCGCCTCCCACGCTTACAAAAGTGATCTTCTTCCTCGATCCCAGCTTGGCCATCTCATCGGCAATGCTCCCGCCCTCGGTCATGGCGTCATAAGCCACCACCGTTCCCATTGAATGAGCGACAATGGTGATGTCCCGGACCTGCGGGTCCTTCAACATGTCGATAACGATCCTTTCCACTCGCGCCCTCGCATTCGCGGACCAGATCTCGTGTTCGACGTATCTTTGGATATCGCCGAGGCTGCTCGTGATGAACGGGTCAAGCTTGCGCACCCAGGTAATGATTTTGTCCAGCGGTCCTATGCTCGGCACAAAATGAAGAAGCCATATCAAACCGAGGAGCACGTACGTCAAGACCACCAGCGGGACAAACGCCAATCCCGAAATCAAGACCGATTTGGCCCTGACCCCGGCCTTCTTGTCGCGGTCGACTTCGACCGTCGCCCTCTCACCTGGCTTGGTCTTGGCGATTTCCTTCCTCCGTTCGGTTTCCGTAGGCAAGGTTTCATTGCCCGGGTCTCGGAACATGCCTAAAAGCGATTCTATCTGCCTGCCCAGGTTATGCCTCAGGCCAAACCCCAATACCTGGGTCGCGTTCGGCGCCGGGAAAGCATCGTTCCAGAAGGCTTCCCGGCATATCTAGACTGCTTTCTTGCCATCGGGAGCAGTGATGTCAAGCGTGACCGAAGGCGGGCTGCCCGATACATCGGCGACCAGTTCGACTGTCGGTGGTTTAAAGCCATTCGCCGGGTTGATTAACGTATCGCAAAGCGCCTTTGAGAACTCAGCCACTGTATCGCCCCTGCGCTGGTCTCCTATTCCGTGCACGATGACTACTCCGTGCGTTCCCTCATTAAGGGCCATGCCCTGCAAAACGCGCCTCTCTCCGCCGTCCGATCGAGTCTCCATCGGTTTGCCTCCCTTCAAATTCCTGAAGTGTAGCCAGTATAACCCCGTCCAGAATGTGGTCAATGGGTACATAGTCCGGGCGTTGCTTTGAACCACCGGACGTGTCAGACTGAACTCAGGCTATCGAGGACCGCGCCGGCCCTTCGCTTCATGCACAGAGACCGAAGTCGCAGACAGGTGTGATCGCCAGGGAGTTGATTATGTTGTCGACTAGGAAAATCGATCAACGGGAGGATTCAAATGCCTAGCACATCAAAGAAGCAACAGGCGCTTATGTGCATCGCACTGTCCGTTAAACGGGGCAAAACCCCACCCAGCTACAGCCGGGTGGCCACCCGCGTTTCGCAGCAGATGACCGAGGCACAGCTCCGGGAATTCTGCAGGGAACGAGCGCAGGGTTGAACACTGGCGCGTGGCTGCTCAAGAAAAGAAGAAAGCCCCACAATCGGGGCTTTCTTGTCGGCCGTTCCACGACGAAAGCGCAGAAACCCGTTGAGCCAGCCACCTTGCAGGCATCAGTTCCATAGAACAAAGACCCGGCGCGAGGCGTCTTCTTTAGTCTAGCTTCTGGATTTCAATTGCTGCTCCGCGATGCTGATTCCGAAGGGAAACGTACAAGCTTTGCCGGAGTATGCCCTCAGCATTAGGGTGATCCAGGCGGCAAACGCCGCAAAACCGATCACCAGGTTGATGATCCAGCCGGCTACCGGAACCAAACCAATGGCAAACATAGCTATTGAAATGGGTCCGAATACCAGTATCGACTGCATAGCATGGAAACGCACGAACTCGTTGTCGCGTTCAAAGATGAGGAACAGGATTCCGGTTACCCATCCTAACAGATACGTCAGCGCCGCTGCCACATTTGGTGGCAACGCTATGGCGCTTGGTCCCTCGGCTTCCGTCGCTACCGCATTGCATGAGTTGTTAATATCTACCATGGAAGCACCTCCTCCCAATCTCATTTTAGCCATTTTGCGCCGTCAGTACAGGCCGATCAGCGACCGTGGTCTCAAAAGCGCCTGATCCAGTCCAAACGTGATCGAAGTCATGTTCGCGCCCCCACATTCGATATAACTTCGATATATCCCAATAAAGGAGGGCGTCAATGGATACCAATACTTCTGAACAGACTAGATTGGAACAAAAACCGATGACCGAAGAGAAAATTCAGTCATTGATGCAGTCGAAATCGTCCATGGCGCCAGCAAAGACTTGGAGAGCTCCGAGTGCAGGGATTCTGGCCATCGTAGCAGGCTACTTTAACATACTGTTGGGGTGGGTGGGCTTGATGGGCGGATTGACCGGCGCGACCTTACTTGGACTAGCATCGGTTTCTTCCGGAGTAGGTACCGGAATCGGCGTGATCTTGCTGGTCCTGGGGGCCATATCTGTGATCGGCGGTCTCTTTACCCTGTCTAGAAGAGCGTATGGGTTAGGCGTTATCGGCTCGATCGCAGCACTATTCCCTTCACCTGCGTTGATACTCGGCACGCTGTCGCTTGTCTTTGTTGGACTTGCCAGAAACGAATTCCACAGATGACGTGAAGTCATTAGTGACAGACTTGTTTCATTTCTAATCAAGAGCCCCTGTGTCATCGAAAGCGCAGGGGCTTTTTCATATACTCCGCTTGACAATTCGTAGCTTTGTAGTAAAGTTATACATTACTACAATGAGTGGATCAATTGCCAGAACAGGCAAGGCTGACAAGCGCACTCGAGTGATCGAGGCGTCCACAGAGCTCTTCCGGGAATCGCACAAGGTGCGGAAGGTCAGCATAGAGGAAATAGCCGATAGAGCGCGGGTTTCCCCTACCACCGTCTACCATTACTTCGGCAACCGGGAGGCTCTGGTGACCGAGGTCGCCAAGGTGCTCGTCCGGACCATCATCGATCGCAGCCGGGAGTTCTTGCGCGCTCCCATGCCCTTTTCTGACAAACTGCAGGCTATCTTTTCTGGAAAGATTCAACTGGCCTCCAGCGTCAGCGACGAAGTCGTCAGCAAGGTGACGAGTCAGGACCCGGAGATGGCGAAGTTCGTGGCCGAAATCTACGAGTCTGAGTTGTTGCCGGTGTGGCGAGACTTCCTCGCCGATGGCAAATCACAGGGATATATAGACCGGGACTTGGACGAGAGAGTTTTCGTCGCGTACATGGATGTCCTGCGCCTGGGGTTCGGCGCCAAATCGGACTTGCTTCAAACCTGGCGTCAGGACAGGAAACTGCTTGAACAGTTGTCCCGCCTCGCGTTGTACGGCTTCATGCGAAAGGAGGTCAATCTCTTTGCCGATGATTCCGACCACCGCGAATCAACTGCCGGCATCGACCAATCTCCGAAGGACCAGAGGTGATTTTGTCGCTGCGGTGAAGGTTTCTCCAGAGGAGCGGCTATCTTGGGAAGGAGTCTCTGATTGAGCGTTATTGAGGTCAACAATCTCACCAAGCAATACGGCAAAGCCCGTGGAATAGTGGACGTCTCTTTTGATGTGAATGATGGCGAGATATTTGGTTTTATCGGGCCAAATGGGGCGGGCAAATCGACCACCATAAGACTCCTTCTTTCCTTGATACATCCCACCAGAGGCAGCGCGACCATCTTCGGCAAAGATTGTTTCAAGTATGGCCCTGAGATAAGGCAGCAGATTGGATACCTCCCCTCAGAGGTCTTCTATTACGACCGCATGAGGGTTATTGACCTCCTCAAATACTCGGCCAGTTTCTATCCCGGCGACCATACCAGGCGCATGCACGAGTTGGCAGAATTGATGGAACTGGAAGTCAACCGTCGCATTGAGGAACTTTCTTACGGCAACAGGAAGAAGGTAGGCATTGTTCAGGGATTGCTTCACCGCCCGAAACTTCTGTTCCTCGACGAGCCTACCTCCGGTCTCGATCCGCTCATGCAACGCAAGTTCTTTGACCTGGTCCGTGAGGAGAACATCAGAGGAGCGACTGTGTTCTTTTCGTCGCACATTCTGGGTGAGGTTCAACGGATGTGCAACCGAGTCGCCATCATCAAAGAGGGGCGGATTATCGAGGTAGCGGATATTCGTACCCTTCAACGCAACAACTATAAGAGAGTCCAGGTGGTTGCAGAGGGGGTTGCTCCTGCCTATTTTGATGTCCCGGGCGTGATCAATCTCGAGGCCACCGGTGACGCCGTTCACTTCTTTTATAAGGGGGACATCGATGCGATCTTGAAGAGGATCAGTTCCCTCAAGGTCAACGACGTCACAATCGAAGAGCCAACACTGGAAGAGATATTCATGCACTATTACGAGTAGGGGCGAAGGCTGTGAATATCTTTCTGCAAGAGTTCAAAATGCGTTTCCGGTCGGTGGCCACGTGGTCGGTTGCTGTCGCTGTGGTGTTGTTCGTCTTCTCTTCTCTGTTCCCATCTTTTGCGCTGCAGGCGGCCGCCGTAAATGAATTGATGTCCAGGTTTCCTCCCCAGTTGCTCACCGCCTTCGGGCTGAAAGGCGTGGATCTCTCCACGGTCCTGGGTTATTTCGGCTTCATTTTCCTCTTCGTGCAGCTGTGCCTGGCCATCCAGGCGGCGAACTACGGATTCTCTATGGTCTCAATTGAGGAGCGGGAGTGGACCGCGGACTTTCTCCTGACCAAGCCCGTAAGGAGATCGAGGGTAATCACCGGCAAACTGCTGGCCGCGCTTTGCGGTCTCACCGTCACCAACGCTACCGTCTGGGCGAGCACCTTCGCTTCTCTGAGCCTGTTCAACGGGGGCCGGACCTACGCCGCTGCTACCCTGCTCTTGCTGCTTCTCAGCATCGTGGTCTTTCAAATGTTCTTTCTGAGTGTGGGCCTTGTTGTCTCCCTGCTCGTAAAGAGGATCAGGAGCGTTACCCCGTACGCCATGGGGCTTGGGCTGGGAATGTACGTCCTGAGCGCCTTTGGTGACCTGTTGGGCGCCAGCATCCTGGAAAAGATGACGCCATTCAAACATTTCGACCCGAACTACATCCTTCAGCATCGGGCCTTTGACCTGCCTCTGGTGATGGTGAGTGCCGCCGCAATTTTGATATCTCTGGTAGCCAGCTATATCCTGTACACCCGGCGAGACATTCCCGCTGTTGCATGATGGGGCGAAGAGAATGAACATTTTCAAGAGAGAATTGAAAGCCAACCTGAGGTCGCTGATCGTCTGGAGCGTCATCGTCGTCCTCTTCGTTGTTCTGGGAATATCGAAATTCTCTGCCTACTACAACAACCCGGACACGTTGAAACTCTTGGATAGTCTGCCCAAAGCTGCTCTCGAATTGCTGAACGTCCAGGCGTTCAACCTCACCACAGTCAGTGGTTTCTTCGGGATTATGTTCACTTACTTCGCCCTGCTCCTTGGCATTGCCGCTGCCATGTGGGGAACGGACATCATAACCAAGGAGGAACGGGACAAGACCGTCGAATTCTCTTTGGTGCTTCCGGTGACGCGCAGACGTGTGATCACCGCGAAAGCCCTCTCTTCTCTTACCAATTGTGTTGTTCTCCTTCTGGTTACCTGGGGAGTGTCGTTGCTCAGTGCCTCGCGCTATCAGCCCGATGCTGGGTTTTACAGGTTCCTGGGCCTGAGCATGCTTGCGCTCTTTATTATTCAGCTTATCTACTTGTCTATCGGGCTGTTGCTCGGCTGTTCGATGAAGAGATACAAGCTCGCAACTTCGGCAGCCGTATCTCTGCTGCTGGTGACCTATTTCATTTCGCTGGTATCCGCCCTTAACAAGAATCTCGCCTTACTCAAGTACTTTTCGCCATTCAACTATTTCGACCCGGCTGCCTTGCTCCATCGTTCCAGCTTTGATGTCGCCTTGATCGTCCTGTCCCTTGCCATCGTGGTGGTCGCGGTTGTCGGGGCCTTCCTCACTTACTCCCGGAGGGACCTCTATATCTAGGCACTGAGAGATCCGCCTGCGCCAACTTTGCAGCCATCAATACCGGCAACGCCACACAGATTCCACATCCAGGCCGGACCAAAACGTAATACTTTTGTAATCTTTTTCTTGCTGCACTTCATGACAGGTTCACAATGGACGTCTAGTATGTACTCTTGGGACGCTCACCACGCGGCATCGAGCATTTGCACCCAATGAAGTAGAAGTCAGGAGGGGAATGCTGTGGAATACAGATCTTATGTCCTGATTGAAGCCGCCATGGAGCGTTGCAGAGAGGTAATCAAAGCAATGCAGGGGTGTGACTGGTTGGAGTCTGCCGAACGGTTAACCGGACCTTATGACATCGTAGCCACTATACATGCGCACGCAGTTCGCGAACTGGACGACGTGGTTAACGACGGAATCAGGGCCCTCGACGGGGTCATCAGAGTCGTCGTTTGCCCCATATCACCCGTCTTCGACGCTGCCACGCCAATGTGATCTGTTGTGTCGCCCATTAGGACATCCTCACGCTGGTTTTCTCTGTGTGCGCCGGGCGCAGGGTTGCAGACGGAGGCAAGCAACGAAAAGGCCCCTACGTCATCAAGGTGTAGGGGCCTTCTAAACTCAGGCTCGGAGCCGTGGACGGTGGGAGGTTCGCCTACCCTGTCATGGGTGAGGTGAATGCGTACCGGCCGCAGCCAAAGCCCTCGCCAAGTTTGCACCACACGCAGGCCCCCGGAGCGTTTTCAGTCGTCATCAACTGGGACTCGCACCCGCCGCAGAGGTGTTCCTGGCCCGCCTTCATCGGTCCGTCGCACGCCGTGATCGTCATTGGGCACACCTGCCTGCAATTCTCGCATTGCTTGCAGAAGTCGGGACGCACGCCGAACGGAAAATCGACGTGGCGTTCCTTTCCTCCCCCACAAAACCGATAGCCTTAGCCCTCCACACCTCACTGCACACACGCACACACCGGCCGCAGAGCACACAGTTCTCGTTTCGGAATTGGTAGCGGACTTTCTTCACTCCACACCTGACTGCGATGTCCTGGATCGCTCGGGAGTTTGGAGCTTGCGCCACCAGGAGTTCGGCGAGATTGCGCCTCAGATTCCGAACACGCTCAGTGTTCGCCTGGATGACCATGCCTTCCTGAACGGTCAAGGTGCACGAAGCTGTGATGCGGGGCTTGCCGTTGACGATATTTTCGACGATGCAGAGACGGCACGCTCCCATGTCGGAAAGGCCCGGTACGTGACAAAGATGCGGAATGCAAACGCCATAGTTGATGGCAGTGTCCAGGACCGTTGCGCCTCTGACTGCACGGACTATCGCACCGTCGATGCTGATGCTAACGTATTGTTCCATCTGTCACTCCTTTTACACCGCCGAGATAGCAGCGAACTTGCACTCGCTTTCGCATATGCCGCATTTCTGGCAGAGCTCCGTGTCGATCTTGTGCGTCTTCTTCTTGGTGCCACTGATGGCATTCTGTGGGCAGGCACGAGAGCAGGCGCCGCAGCCTGTACACTTCTGAACATCGATAGCGTAAGTAATCAATGACTTGCAGACTCCCGCCGGGCACCTTCTATCAAGCACGTGCGCCTCGTATTCCTTGCGGAAATAGCGCAGGGTGGTGAGAACGGGGTTGGGAGCTGTCTTGCCGAGTCCACACAGGGACGTCTGGGATACAGTGTCCGCCAGTTCCTCCAGAAGGTCGATCTGTTCCGGAGTAGCACGACCCTCCTTGATATCGGTAATGATTTCGAGCATGCGGTCGACGCCGACCCTGCATGGCAGGCATTTTCCACATGACTCGTCCTGGAGGAAGTTCAGGAAGTACTCAGTTATGTCGACCATACACGACTTGTCGTCCATCACCACCATGCCACCCGAACCCACCATCGAGCCGGCGTCGGAGAGGACATCATAGTCGATGGGAAGGTCGAACATGCTGGCGGGCAGGCATCCTCCCGAGGGACCACCTATCTGGACCGCCTTGACCTCGTGTCCATCCGGTGCCCCGCCGCCGATGCCTTCGACAACCATCCTGATGGGAGTCCCCATGGCAACCTCGACAAGCCCGGTGTTCTTGATCCGCCCCGTAAGAGCAAGTATTTTCGTGCCCTTACTGCCTTCGGTGCCTTTGGAGGCGAACCACCCGGAGCCATTCATGATGACCGCCGGAACGTTGGCGAAGGTCTCGACATTGTTGAGAAGGGTAGGTTTGTGAAAGAGACCGTCGACAACGGCGTGGACATCCTTGGCGCGGGGTTCGCCAACGTTCCCTTCAACCGACGCCATCAGGGCGGTGGATTCACCGCACACGAACGCCCCTCCCCCCCTTGCGATCTCAACGTCAAAAGAGAACTTAGACCCCAGAATGTTGTGCCCCAGGATACCGAGTTCCCGTGCCTTATCTACCGCTACTTTGGTGTGCTCGACCGCCAGCGGATACTCGTTGCGGACATAGACGTATCCCTTGCTCGCACCCACAGCCCAGGCCGCCACCATCATCCCCTCCAGGACCAGGTGGGGATTGCCTTCGAGCACGCAGCGGTCCATGTATGCTCCCGGGTCACCTTCGTCCGCATTGCAGATCACGAATTTATCGACGCCAGGCGCCTCCTGGCATTCACGCCATTTCCGGCCCGTCGGGAAGCCTCCACCTCCCCTCCCACGCAACCCGCGATTTCTCTATTTCGCTGACGACAGTGTCGGGGCTCATACTCCTCAACGTCTGGGCCAATGCGGAATACCCACCGGCAGAAATGTAGTCTTCGATAGACTGCGGGTCGACATTAAGGTTCTGAGACAGTATCTGCCTGTCTTGGGCACTGTAGAATGGAATCCCAGCGCGGGTTCGGACCTTCTTGCCCGAGACTGGGTCCGGTGTAGAGCAGCCGGTCAATGATCTCGCCCCTGGCAAGAGTCTTCGCAACAACCTCATGAGCATCTCCAGTCGTCAAACGGCAATAGAAGATGTCCGAAGGCTCGATTATCATTACCGGACCTTGCTCGCAAAAGCCGTGGCACCCCGTAACGCAGAGACGCACTCCGGTGCCAAGACCCTGTTTTGCCATTTCCTCTTTCAGGGCATCAATGACGCCCTGAGACTCCGAAGCCTGACACCCTGTCCCTCCGCAGACCATTACCGTGGTCTTTATCCCCTTACGCTCTTCCTTCAGCCGTTCGCGCAAATGCTCGAGTTCTCTGTAACTGTTCAGCCTCGCCATTACTTCCCTCCATTATCACGAAGGCGGATCGTCTGTATGAGCTTTCTTAGCCTGGCCGGTGTGACGTGATGGTGATACTTCTCGTTTTCCTTGACGATGGGTCCCATGGCACACGCACCGAGGCAGTTCACACGTTCGAACGAAAGCAGGCCGTCCGGGGTCACCTCCCCTGCCTTTGTTCCCATTTCAGACATCGCCTGGTCCAGCAGAAGGCGGGCACTCCGGACGTGACATGCCGTGCCCATGCACATTGTGAGTACCGTTTTTCCGGACGGCTTGAGACGAAAAGCTTTGTAGAACGAGGCCACTCGGTAGACTTCCATCACTGGTACACCCAGCGCCTTCGAGACGCCCTGCATGTCTGTCTTGGAGATGAAGCCGTAGTCCGACTGAATGTCCTGAAGTACCTCGATGAGTTGACGGGGTTGGCTGCGTCGTCCTTCCAGAATCTGGTCGAGAGAGCGAGTTGCCATTCGGTCCTCCTTTTAAGGCGGCGGTACGAATTGACCGACCCCACAATAGCTGATAGAATGCCCACTCGAAATACGGAACAACTGCCTATACTTTGCCTATCTCATATAGGCATTAAGGCAGAATTGAGGTGACGGCCAGCCATGCTCCCAACGTCTGCGTTTCCTTCAAAAGACCTGGCCATGTTGTGGAGGATCCCGTTTTCGTCCGAAAACGATCCGTTGAGGGTAGAAAGGGCTCTTCGCGAACGGATCAAGGAGTTGAATTGCCTGTACGGGATATCGCAACTGGCAGAACGGCATCTTCATTCTCTCGATGATTTTCTGGAGGCGCTCGTTCGGTATCTTCCTTTCTCGTGGCAATACCCGGAGTCCGCCTGCACCAGGATCACGTTCGAGGGCAAGACCTATACAAGCGAGAACTTCGTAGGCGCCGAGTGGCGGCAGTCATCCCAGATCTACATGTATCACGACCCGGTCGGGGAGGTTGAGGTTTTCTATAGAGACGAGATGCCTGCGTCAGATGAAGGACCTTTCCTGAAAGAGGAGCGGGCCC
>CAVUYC010000018.1:0-47836 GCA_963745605.1 uncultured Chloroflexia bacterium
ACCGCAAGTAGACTACTTGTTTGATAGGTGGCATGTGTACGCACAGTAATGTGTTTAGCTAAGCCATACTAATGGTCGAGGGCTTGGCCTGCTTCAGAGTTGATATTAGAACAATATGTTTGGAGTCTTTCGAAGACTCCGCCAATCACACTCAACAATTACAATTGGCTTTTCGGTTCTCAATTAGCGTTCCGCAAAGCCTCTTGGTGGTTAGAGCGAGGTGGCACCACCCGTTCCCATCCCGAACACGGAAGTGAAACGCCTCAGCGCAGACGATACTGAGGGGGGAACTTCTTGGGAAAATATGCCACTGCCAGGAGGCTTTTTTCGTTTCTCCTTGGAATCCCGAAGTTTGACCTTTAAGCACGTATTGACCTATAATCACATTCGGGGGCAATCCGCACTGGCTTTCTAAGGAGACAATATGGCTAGTCGATTTGAGAAGTTTTCTGAACGGGCTCGTCGGGTTCTTACAGCTGCCCAAGAGGAAGCTCAACACTTTAATCATAACTATATAGGTACAGAGCATATTCTCCTCGGTCTGATCAGGGAAGAGGAAGGTGTGGCGGCTAAGGTTCTGGTAAGCTGGGCGTTACGCTCAGCAAAGTCCGTTCTGCTGTTGAATACATTATCGGGAGAGGCGAAAAGCCTACTACCGGAGAGATCGGTCTTACACCCAGAGCAAAGCGCGTCATCGAGTTGGCAATGGATGAGGCGCGGCGTCTGGGTCACAATTACATTGGCACTGAACATCTCTTGCTGGGCCTTCTTCACGAGGGAGAGGGCGTTGCTGCGGGTGTACTTGAGAGCTTTGGAATCACCCTGGAACAGGCGAGGGCGGAAGTTGTCCGGGCTCTGAGCCAGAGTGCCCAGAGGCCGAAGGCAGCCAAGCCCGCATCCAATCGAACTCCGCTGCTGGACCAGCTTGGGGTGGACCTCACAGCTGCGTCAAGGGCCGGCAAGCTGGATCCGGTTGTGGGGCGCGAGAAGGAGATTGGCAGGGTCATTCAGATCCTCAGCCGCAGGACTAAGAACAATCCCGCCCTTATCGGCGAACCGGGTGTTGGCAAGACTGCCATAGTTGAAGGCTTGGCGCATCGGGTCGCCTCCGGGGATGTTCCTGAGACCCTTGAGGACAAGAGGATCGTTACACTCGATATGGCCGGAGTGGTGGCGGGGACGAAATACCGTGGAGAGTTTGAGGAACGGCTGAAGAAGATCCTTGAAGAAATCAAGGGCAGCGGCAATTGCATCCTTTTCATCGATGAATTCCACACTATTGTCGGGGCTGGTGCCGCTGAAGGCGCCGTGGATGCTGCGAGCATCTTGAAACCCTCTTTGGCCCGTGGGGAGATCCGGTGTATCGGGGCAACAACCCTCGACGATTACCGGAAGCATGTTGAACGCGATCCCGCTTTGGAACGTAGATTCCAGCCCGTCGTCGTGGAGGAGCCGTCGGTCGAGGATGCCATAGAGATCCTTCGGGGCATCAAGACTCGCTACGAGGAACACCATAAGTTGGTGATCAGTGACGAAGCGGTGAAGGCAGCTGTAAATTTGGCGTCCCGGTATATTCCGGACAGATTCCTGCCCGACAAAGCGATTGACCTTATTGACGAGGCATCTTCTCGAAAAAGGATCAAGTTTGGCAGTCCTCCGTCTTCTGTCAAGAAGCTGAAGGAAACCGAAGAGCGCTTTCGCAAAGATAAAGAAACGGCTCTAGCCGATCAGAAGTACGACGAGGCTGCGGAATTCAGGCAAAAGGAACTGAAGGCCGAAGAAGAACGCAAGAAGATCGAAGAAGACTGGCAGACCGAGAAAGACAAGAGCAAGGCCGAGGTGACCAGAGAAGACATTGCCGAGGTCGTGAGCATGTGGACGGGAATACCGGCGGTTCAGCTCACGGGGGATGAGACCGCCAGGCTGCTTCACATGGAAGAGGCGTTGCACAAGCGCATCATTAGCCAGGACGAGGCCATTGAAGTTATTTCCAAGGCTGTGAGACGGGCCCGCGCGGGCCTGAAGGATCCAAAGCGTCCCATCGGCAATTTTATTTTCCTCGGGCCTACGGGTGTAGGCAAGACGGAGTTGGTGAAGGCGCTCGCCGAGTTCATGTTCGGCAGCGAGGACACCATGATCCGCCTTGATATGTCCGAATACCAGGAAAGGCACACTGTTTCACGCATGGTCGGCGCCCCGCCAGGATACATTGGGTACGACGAGGGTGGTCAGTTGACGGAGGCTGTGAGGCGCAAGCCGTATTCCGCGATATTGCTCGATGAGATAGAAAAGGCCCACCCGGATGTGTTCAACATTCTTCTGCAGATCTTCGATGACGGTCACCTGACTGATTCTCGAGGCCGGAGGGTTGATTTCCGGAATACGATCATCATCATGACCAGCAATATCGGGTCGGAAACGATCAGGAAGCGAACCACTCTGGGCTTCTCACCAATGGGTGATGATGCAAAGGCTCAGCAGAAGAGCTACGAGGCCATGAAGGATAAGCTTCAGGATGAGCTGAAGAAGAATTTCCGCCCTGAGTTTCTCAACAGGATCGATGGGGTGGTAGTCTTCCACTCGCTTACCAAAGAGAACATCCGACAGATCGTTGATCTGAACCTGGCGAACGTCCACAAGCAGTTGGCTGAGAAGGGCATAAAACTAGAAGTTACCGAGTCTGCCAAGGACCTGCTTGGCGACAAGGGCTACGACGAAGTCTTCGGTGCGCGACCGCTTCGCAGGGTCATTCAGAACATGGTCGAGGACAAGCTGTCTGACAGCCTGCTTCGAGGGTATTTCCGCGAGGGCGATACCGCTGTTGTAGACCGCGAGGGCGATGAGATCGTGGTTCACAGTGGAAGCGCAGTCGGTGCGCTGGTGGGCGAAGCTAAACCGTAGGCGACTAAGGGTTTTCTCAAAGGGTGGGTCTCATGGCCCACCCTTTCTTGTTTGTAAATAGAGTCCGGTCTAGGGTAGAATTACGGTCGGTTACAGACTCACCCTGGGAGACGGTGTCATCCCGAACTTCCTGATAAGAAAGGAGTGATTCATGGCGCAAGAAATCGTCGAGGTTCCGATTACCGGCAAGATCGTCGGGGTAGACTCAAAGGTTGGCGACAAAGTCCAGGAAGGTGATGTGATCTGCACGATCGAGGCCATGAAGATGGAGAATCCGATCATGGCTCCTGTCTCAGGCACGATTAAGGAACTTAAGGTTACCGTTGGGCAAGTCGTGTCAACCGGGAATGTCATCGCCGTAATCGAGTATTAGCCGTTTGCGGGGGTCCTGTCTGAAGCTTGGAACGCGAGAGCTTCCAAGCTTTTTGTTTTACGAAAATAGAGCTGGCTTCAGGGAGGCATTCGTTCGGTTCCGGGTTCTTGAATTCAATCCCCGAATCCGCTAGAGTCATGCCGTGGGCAAAGCTGAAAAGGCATCGCATACGTTTGTCTGCCAGCAGTGTGGTAAAGAAAGCCAGCAGTGGCTCGGCCGCTGCCCGGGCTGTCAAGGCTGGAACACCTTGGTTGAAACGAGGTCCGCTCCAACCAAGCCTGTTTCAAGAGCCATTCGGGTGGGGGGATCGGCTACTGAGTTGTCGGATGTAGCACTGGAGGCTACCTATCGCCTTGCCCTTCCCTTGGAGGAATTCAATCGCGTGATGGGGGGGGGAATTGTCGCGGGTTCTCTTGTGCTCGTGGGGGGCGATCCGGGAGTCGGAAAGTCTACACTTCTGCTGCAAGTGTCTGATTTAGTCACCGCTGCTCGTGGAGCAGTCGTGTACGTTTCCGGTGAGGAGACTCAACGTCAAATAAGGTTGCGCGCTGACAGACTTGGGGTGAAAGGAAAGTCACTTTACCTCCTCAGTGAGACAGACCTCGGAGTCGTCCTTGACACCGTCGAGAGCATGAATCCTGTATTGATGGTGGTCGACTCGATTCAGTCTGTCTTTTTGCCTGAACTGGAGGCGAGCCCTGGTAGCATAACCCAGGTGAGGGAGTGCACCACCAGGCTGATGCAGTGGGCCAAATCGACTGGAGTATCGGTGTTTGTCACCGGCCACGTAACCAAGGAGGGGGCCATCGCAGGGCCAAAGACCCTCGAGCACATCGTCGACGTTGTCCTCTACCTGGAAGGGGAGCAGGCGAGTACCTATCGCCTGTTGAGGTGCGTGAAGAATCGGTTTGGCTCTACCAACGAGATCGGGGTGTTCGAAATGAAGGCAGCGGGACTCGCCGAGGTTCCGAACCCTTCTCAGGTATTTCTTTCCCAGCGGCCGGAAGAGACCATTGGATCCGTGGTCGTGCCGGTCCTGGAGGGAAGCCGCCCGATTCTAGTGGAAATTCAGGCCTTGACCAATGCCACCAGTTTCGGTCAGCCACGGCGCACCGCGAACGGAGTGGATTTCAATCGTCTGTTGATCATCTCTGCTGTATTGTCAAAACGGGTTGGGTTGAGGCTGGGAAACCAGGACATTCTGGTCAACGTCACCGGGGGTCTCAAGATCGATGAGCCAGGCGCAGATCTGGGTATCGCGCTGGCCGTAGCGTCGAGTTTTCGTGACGCGCCTGTAGACCCGGGCACCGTGGCTATCGGTGAGGTGGGACTTAGCGGAGAGCTTAGATCGGTGGCACAGACCGAGAGGCGCGTTAGCGAAGCGGCACGCCTGGGCTTCAAGCGTTGCCTCATCCCCAGGAACTCGGTTCGTTACTTTCAACACTCCGCTCCGATCGACCTGGTGGCGGCCTCGACATTGAGAGAAGCGGTCAGAACGGCTCTGGGCGACAGCCGCGCCCCATCTGCTCCTTAGAGAAGTGACTTCGTGCACGACAGGTCGTACACAGAGATAAAACGCTGGTCAAGGAGACGGTAAGAATCTCTTCAGAGTTGGGATGGTGCGGCAAATTGCTGCGCACGGCTTTACTGATCTGACGCGACCGTTCTATACTATAGTCGCTTTTGAGGAGTATTCCTCGCACGCATGAAACGAATCGGGATATTCTTTAATCCTCTGAAAGAGGCCGCCTGTTCCCTCACCCGGGAAGTCACCGAATACCTCAGGGCCAAGAGACTCGCTGTGTGGCTTTGTTCTGCCTCAGATTGGCAAAAAGGCTGCGAGCAGGTTGACGGCACGGATCTTGTTTTCTGTATCGGCGGGGACGGGACGATACTTCTCGCGGCTCAGGCTGTTATGCCCAGCTCGATCCCCATAGTTGGGGTTAATCTGGGTAGACTGGGCTTTATGACCGAGTTGTCAGCCGGAGAGACGATGGACCAACTGCCGCTCCTTCTTGAGGGGAAAGGTAGGGTCGACGAGAGGTCTGTGCTCGAGGCTCTGGTTGAAAGTCCGAAGAGACAAGGCCCGGGCAGATTCTACGCTTTGAACGACGTCGTCGTGGCCAGAGGTGGAACGGCGAGGCTCGTGAACATTCAGGCGATTATTGACGGGGTCCCCTGGCAACGTACCGGGCTGACGGGGTGGTAGTGGCTACTGCCACAGGCTGCACTGGATATGCGTTGGCGGCGGGAGGCCCGGTTCTTCATCCCCAGTCGAAGGATTTCGTCATGGTGCCGATTCTCCTCATCTGAGTTACTCCTATCCCATGGTGTTGTCGGCGAACGCGGTCAGTCGACTAGTCCTGGAGAGGCCGACCTCTGGCATCGCAAGTGTTGACGGTCACATAAACATCGATCTCGACGTGCGGCGATACAGTGACAGTTAAGCAAAGTTCTAATACAATTAGATTTCTGAGGATTCACGCAACTAGCTTCTACGAAACTCTAGAAAAACGCCTCAAGGGGAAGTAAACCATTTTATGCGCGCCGAACGTGCCAAAATTACTGACGTACCAGCCATGCACAAACTCATCAACCATTTTGCCGAGAGGGGCGAGATGCTTGCTCGCCCGTTGAGCGAAATATACGAGAACATTCGCGACTACTTCGTGGTCAGGGACGGCGCCGCTCTGATCGGCTGCGCTGCTCTACATGTTAACTGGTCGGACTTGGCCGAGGTGCGGTCTGTTGCAGTCGCCGAGGATCACCAGCACACTGGAGTAGGTTCAAAAGTGGTACAGGCCTGCCTGCGGCGAAGCACGAGAGCTTGGGCTCCCCACCGTGTTTTGTCTTACCTACAAGCCTGCCTTCTTCGAGCAATTGGGCTTTGTCAAGGTCGACAAGATGGAATTGCCCCAAAAGGTCTGGAACGAGTGCTATCGGTGCGCCAAGTTTCCAACCTGCGATGAAGTTGCTCTCATCTGTCGTATCAGTGTTCCGGATGAAGACTAACGCCAACTTTCCGGTGCATCACCCATTCAATCCAGTGCAGACCTTGAAGGGTCAGTTCTGCCGGGATTGTGCAACTTCATCAGGGATCGCTGAGACTTGCCTCTCGTAACGGAAGGGCTACGCTAGCATGGCAACAGAGAAAACGATTTCGACACGGTATGTCTACAAAGGACACGTCAATCTCAGAATTGACACCGTCGAGACTCCGCAGGGTCGACAGGCGACAAGAGAGATCGTTGAGCATTCAGAATGTGTTGCCATCGTGCCTGTCGACGGCGAAGGCAACGTCTTGTTGGTGAGGCAATTCAGGCAGGCGGCAGGCAGAGAGCTCCTCGAGATCCCGGCGGGCGGTATTGAGCCTGAGGAAGATCCCCTCGACGCCGTAACACGAGAGATGGGTGAGGAGACGGGATTCTCTCCCAAAACGGTCAAACGTTTGGGAGGGTTCTATTCGTCCCCAGGCTTCTGCACTGAGTATTTGCACTTGTTTCTCGCGACTGATCTCACGCCTAACAGGCTTGAGGCTGACGACACTGAGGCTATTGAAGTAGTAAGGGTACAGCGGAGTGAGCTCGAGCACCTCGTAACCTCAGGAATTATCTGCGATTCCAAAAGCGTCGCCGGCATTTATGTTTACCTGCACTCGCTTGGTCCAACGCCTGGTACCGGATGGCCCATGGCACGACCCGGCCGCTGAAGGTAATCTGCCTGTTCCTACCTGAGCTTGTCGGACATTTGCCTCCCACCGAGCAGATGCATGTGCAGATGCGGAACGGCTTGCCCACCTTCCTTGCCCGTGTTGATGACGATTCTGTAACCTCTCTCGGCAATCCCCTCTCGCTTCGCCAGTTCGTTGGCCGCTTTGACCATATTGCCTACGGTAGGCAGGTCGGCCTCGGCTATTTCAGACAGCGAGGGAATGTGCTTGCGAGGGATGATGAGGATGTGCGTGGGCGCGGCAGGGTGGATGTCTCGGAATGCTACGACGTCATCTCCGGCGTAAAGGAAATCGCTCGGTATTTCTCCGGAGACGATCTTACAGAAGATGCAATCCATTGCTGTCCTCCAAGCGGACGAATTGTTTTGTAACGCCCATTATATGCGTTTCAGGAGTGGTCAAAAAGTGACCGCCACGGTTTTGAGTTGGACACAGGGCTAGATGCTAGAATGGGAGAGTCCAAGATGCAAGGAGTCATCATTGAGTAGTGAGCCAGCGATTGTATTTCTTTGTCTCGGCTCCAACATGGGCAATCGGGAGAGCAACATCAAGACATCTCTCGACAACATCTCGCACCGAATGCGCCTTATTGCCAAGTCATCCTTGTACGATACGAAATCGATTGGTGAGCTGGACCAGCCTAGATTCTTGAACCTGGTGTGCAAAGTAGGCACAACGCTACCTCCCGCTGGCCTACTCGCTTTGACGAAGGGTTTCGAACTCATGGGTGGCCGGCTCCCGGGAAAGCCGGGGGCACCCAGGCCGATTGACATTGACATTCTGCTCTATGGAGACATCACCTTGACAACTCCAGACCTGATCATTCCTCATCCCAGAATGGCGGAAAGGGAATTTGTCCTGGCTCCCCTGGCGGAGATAGCTCCTGATGTTAAGCATCCAATTCTGAAGAAGACGGTTCAAGAGTTGTACGCAGCAGTAATGGGCAAGCAGGATGTGTTGAAAATGAAGGGCGAAAACTAATGTATGAGATATCGGTCGAGCAAGAGTTTGACGCTGCGCATGCCCTCAGAGGGTACGAGGGCAAGTGCGAGAGATTGCACGGCCACCGTTTTCGAGTGGCGGTAACTATCCGTGCGAGCAAACTGAACGATATCGGTCTCGCTTTTGATTTTACGCTGCTCAAGAAGCAATTGGGAGACGTCTTGGGGGCACTCGATCATACGTCACTAAACGAAACCCCTCCGTTTGACCGGATCAACCCCTCGTCAGAGAACATCGCCTTCACGGTTTACAGGGAGATGAAATCACGACTATCCGACGTCCCGGTGTCTCTTGCTAAAGTGGAGGTGTGGGAATCTCCGACCAGTCGCGCCGAATATCGCCCGGATTAGGGCTGGCCGACCTGTTTTTTCCTTCCCGTTGTATCTCGAGCGGATTCCCGGATTGCTGCCCGGGCTATTTGGCGGTCCGCTCCGGGGGAAGCAGCGATGGGATGGTGTCTTCTATCGGGTATGTGAGATTGCACTTGGGGCAGAACAGCGACCCGGAAACTATTTCCTTATCGTTTTCCTCGGTCACTGTCAACTTGAGCTTGCCCTTGCACACGGGGCAGGCCAGGATTTGCATCAATTCGCGTTTCATGCCGGAATTATAGCATACGAAAGACGCGGTCTCTGAAGCGTCACGCACCTGGAAAGGCGGGTGCTCATACTCTACCTTTGAATCAGACCCCTCGCCGCCCATGTCCTTCTCATAGAATTCATTTCTCCTGTATTGGACCGAGAGAAAACGATGCCAGAAAGTCTATGATCTTGGCGTTATTCTCGGACAGGACCTCGCTCATCGCAAGAGCGATAACCGGTAGCAGAAGCGAAATTGTCGCTTTGTCAACGCTCTTTTCGACCTCGCTTATCGACTCCGACCGCTCCAAAGCCCTGCATCCGGCCTCAAGGTTGGCCTCGAGTCTTCCCAGCACTTCTGCCCGTATCTTTGCGGGATTGAATACCTCGCTCGCCGCCTTAAGAATCTTTAGCCGGTCACTTGAATCCATCTATATTTCCCCTTCGTTTCCCAGCCAAACAGGTGGCTGATCAGAATCCGCAGACCTATTCCCAACAAGCACCAGGCCGCCAATAATTTCGGCCCAATGCCCTAGAAGCCTTCCAGCGTGTCCGCCAGCGAGAAAGCCGATGCCCGTTTTCCCAAAGGCAACTGCCCCGATGGTTACGCTGGCGGCCCACGGCCACGGCGAAACAATCCGCTGAAAGGCCGAAGGCGATAATAACGAGCGTGAGAAGACTAACTTGTTCGAGTCCAGAGGTCGAGGCTAGCATTGAATTCTCCCGGATCAGAGATACTGTTCAGCGCGATTGGATCACGTTCCTCCATGTCTCGAGGAATTGATTAAGGATGCGCGCTGTTGCTCCCCAAATTACGGTTGAACCGCCCGGATAGGAATAGAAGTACGCAGGAACAAGCGTGTCGTCGACGATCTCCGAGCCCTCCGACATGGAAGCTGGGTTAATGAGTTGCGATATTGGTATTTCCAGGATTTTCGCCGTCTCCAAGGGGTTGGCTCTAAAAAGGTGAGGCCAGGGAATCTCTCCGACGAACGGCGTAATCACATAACTCGAGACAAAAGTCAGACAGTCGTCAAGTTGGCCAAGAATCCGGACCGATGATCTGGGTAACCCGATTTCCTCTTCGCATTCTCTTAACGCCGTTTCGGTCAGCGATTCGTCCTCAGGGTCTCTCGAGCCTCCGGGAAATGAAATTTGCCCTTTGTGCGTACTCACGTATCTCGTCCGCTCGGTGAAGACTGCGAAATAGTCGTTGCCGTTCTGATAGATGGGAATGAGAATGGCTGCTGGAGTTCGTGCTCCCGGTTCGAAGCGTTTTGGGTGCCGTGCAGACAGCACACTCTGGAGTCTGAGCATCATTTGACCTATCCTAGCATGAATTGGAACCAAACAGGCAAGCGTCTTAAACATCTTGACAGGATATTTAAGGTCTGTTCTAATTGCCCAACTAAGGGAGGACGCTCATGATCGACGAACAGGTGGTTCGAGAGATGGCGGCCCGAATCTCGGAGATTAAGACTGCCGTCTTTCAATTGAAGGCGTTGGCCGGGGGATCATTTCCGGCAGTTGAGAAGAACTCGAATCGAATAATGGCCTCGGTCAAGATGCTCGAGTTGAACGTAACCGACATTCTCGATCTGGCATAGCCTCATTCTGGGGTGCGCCCTCTTTCCCCTGTCCATCCTCGATTGTCACTCCTGTCTGGCAACTGGTATACTTTTACCCGAATCCAATGGAATTCGAAACTGTCATCGGGCTCGAGGTGCATGCTCAGCTCAAGACTTTGAGCAAAATGTACTGTGCCTGCAGCGCAGAATATGCGAATGCTGAGCCCAATACTCATGTTTGCCAGGTATGCCTTGGGATGCCCGGCGTTCTTCCTGTGATCAATAAGAAGGCAGTCGAGTTTGTGATGATGACCGCTCTTGCCCTCAGCTGTACCGTTAGCGAACACACCAAGTTTGATCGCAAGAATTATCCCTACCCCGATCTCATGAAGGGCTATCAAATCTCCCAGTTTGACGCTCCCATTGGTGTCAACGGGCGCATCTCCATAGATACCGGAGACGGGAAAAGGGAGGTTGGCATCACACGTGTTCACCTTGAGGAAGATGTTGCCAAGCTGCTGCATCGCGCCGGGATTGGCGAGACCTACAGCCTGGTTGACGTAAATCGCTCGGGGGCGCCGTTGATGGAGATAGTAGGCGAGCCTGATCTGCGTACTCCGGAGGACGCGAGACAATATTTGATGAAGCTGCATAGCATTTTGCGGTACCTTGATGTCTCTACTGCTAACATGGAAGAGGGAAGTTTCCGGTGCGACGCCAACATCAGCATTCGGCCCTCAGGTTCGAAAGAGTTTGGCCCAAAGGTCGAAGTCAAGAACATGAACAGCTTTCGTGCCGTGTTCAGGGCTCTCGAATACGAAGCCAAGAGGCAGCGGAAAGCATTTCAGGACGGTGAAAGGATCGTTCAGGAGACCCGCGGATGGGTGGAGGAGAGGGGGGAGACTGTGACGCAGAGGAGCAAGGAGTACGCCCACGACTACCGCTACTTTCCTGAACCCGATCTCCCGCCCCTCAACATAAGCCGGACTTGGGTCGAAGAAGTCAGGTTGAGGCTACCTGAGCTTCCCGAGAACCGAAAAGACCGTTTTGTGAGAGACTATGGGCTTCCGGAATACGACGCGGTTCTGCTGACGTCGTCAAGAGCGATGGCCGACTACTTCGAAGCTGGGGTAACCGCCAACCGCGCGGGATCGGCGAAAGAAGTCAGCAATTGGGTGTTGGGGCCTGTCAGTGCGTTGATGAATTCCCGAGGAATTGATATTGCTCTGGTGAAACAGAAGGTGAGTCCCGAAGCGCTGTCGCAGTTGTTGTCCCTGGAGGCCAAATCTGTGATCAATGGTCCTACCGCCAAGGCTGTCCTCGACGAAATGTTCGAAACCGGAAAGGGCGCCGAAGCCATTGTTAAGGACAAGGGTCTCGCTCAGATCAGCGATTCTTCAGCGATCGAGCAACAAATATCGACGATAATCGAGAACAATCCTCAGGCCGTCAAAGACTTTCAAGCCGGCAAAGATACTGCGATGAAATTCCTGGTCGGCCAGATTATGAAAGCAACCAAGGGGCGGGCGAATCCGCAGCTTGTTAACCAGCTTCTAAAGAAGAAACTTACGGGAGAATAAAGTGCGACTCTTCCTTAACATCGCTCAGATGGTCCTCTCCGCGGCCCTCGTGCTGGCAATCATGTTTCAGGTCAGAGGCGGGGGGTTAGGTGGAATATTCGGGCAGGCAGACACGGTCTACCGGACTCGAAGGGGAATCGAAAGATGGCTCTTCCAACTGACCATCGTCTTGGTCGTCCTCTTCGTTATTGTCGCTCTAGCCTCACTTCGTGTGACGTAACCGCCGTTGTCTGGATGGCCAGTCTTCCCGGAAGCACCAGAACGATGGCTATCGTTTCGATCAACCGCGTGTCCGGCCACGCCGGAGGTGTGAAATGAAGTGCCAAATTAGTCGGAAGACAAGACAGAGACCAGTACGCCAAGGCTCACATAAGGAATGAAAGCCAGGGCTTGGTTCTTTGAAACCCGCCCCCAGTTCCTGTTGCTGTCCGTCGTGCTTGCGTTTTTGGGATGTACCATGGCTTGGAATGAAGGCCATTTCAACCTGGGCATCGCACTTCTGGCTGGAGGCGGACTCGTCCTCGCTCACATAAGTGTGAATGTTCTCAACGACTGGTTCGACTTTCGCAGCGGCATCGACAAGAAGACACGACGGACCCCCTTCAGTGGTGGCAGCGGGATCTTGCCAGCGGGTATGCTGACGACGAGGCAGGTCTTCGGGCTCGGAGCAACCGCCTTTGTTGTGATTGCCGGCCTGGGGGTCTACTTTCTGGTGACTCGCGGAGTAGGCTTGCTTCCCCTCTTGCTCGTGGCAGGGCTATGTATCCTTTTATATTCCCCGGTCATCCTTAAGACAAGAGCTCCGGAATGGGCGGCCGGGTTGGGTTTGGGAACGCTTCCGATACTCGGAACATACTTTGTGCAGACGGCGTCCTATTCGCTTGCCGCACTAGTCGCGTCAGTCCCATCCGGGTTCCTGGTCTACAACTTGCTCCTCCTCAACGAGTTCCCTGATGTTGACGCCGATAAGATAGCCGGCAGGCGCACCCTCCCTATTACGGAGGGTGCTAATCGTGCCAGCATTGTTTACGGCGTTACCACAATCGCCGTCTACGTTTGGGTAGCGACAGCAGTAATACTGAGGCAGATGCCACCATTTGCCTTGATTGCTCTGTTGACCTTACCTTTGGCATTGAAGGCAATCGCAGGATCCCGCCACTCCGAGGACCTGGGCAGATTTGTGCCTGCGATGGCCAGCAACGTAATGGTCGTCCTCGCTACCCAGCTTCTGCTTGGTATTGGATACATCCTTGACAGGGCGATCTAACCTCTAACTTGACACGTTGAGACGCCGAGAAGAAATTGACTGTGAGCGAGATAAAACCTAAAGAATTGCCGCCTAAGCCGCTCTACGGCATGTTCAATTCCATCCCGAAGAGATACGACCTTATCAACAAGCTGATAACCCTGGGTCTGGACAAGAAGTGGCGTGAACTAGCGGCTAAAGAATGTGTTGGAACGGGTCCAAGACGAGTTCTTGATCTTGGCTGCGGCACTGGAGACCTGGCAATCGATATCGCTAAGAAGGCGAAAAACTACCTTGCTGTCTACGGCGTTGATTACAGCCCAAGTATGCTCGAGTTAGCGAATCGCAAAGCTGAGGCAGTTCTCGGGAAGGGGAAGATAACTTTCACGCAAGCTGAGGCTGCCAGCATTCCCTTCGTCAATGATTTCCTGGATGTCGTGGGAATATCGTTCGCGTTCAGGAATCTAACATACAAGAACCCGATCGCTCAGTATCACCTGGCAGAGATATTCCGCGTTCTGACCAAAGGTGGTAGGTTGGTCGTTGTTGAATCGAGTCAGCCTGAATCTGGATTCATCCGCTGGTGGTATCACGTCTATCTCCGTGCTTACGTCTATCCAATTGGATGGCTACTATCCGGCAACAAGGGTGCGTATCGCTATCTGACAGAGTCAGCGAGGCGCTTTTTCGCTGCTGATGAAGTAAAGACGATGCTTCTAGCGGCCGGGTTCAGAGAAGTAAGTTATCGGCCACTCCTCTGGGGAGCGGTGGGGATAACAGTTGCGATCAAATGATCTTCCCGTTCCGGGATTAGTCGTTCCTTTTGGATTCGGCCTGCAACAGACGCAATCAAATCTGCTTCTCGATGTAGAGCTCCCGGAGACCGTTGAGCGAGGCGAAAAAATCCCGCATCATCACATTGACGGGGAACATGCCTCTGCGGGTTACGCGAAGTCTGTCGTCACCGACCACGAGCCCAAAGGCTCTCAAAGCCAGGAGTTCGAGGGCAAGGCGCCTTTGGATGTTCTCCCCGAATCTTTTTTTGAACTTCTCCAGGTCGACCGTCATACCGAAAAGCGATGTCAGGAGGTAGTAACGGAGTGCCTCCTTTTCCCCCAGCCGCCTGCGGCCGATGATGGGCAATTTGTTCCTGGAGATGTAGCCGGCATATTTTTCCAGCGAGAAGGAGTTCACGAAGAAGTCGCCGTTGACAATGCTCACCGAGCCCGAGCCGATGCCCACGTAGTCATCGAAATCGACTATGTACTCATCGATCATCCGGTCGCCGCGGGAAAAGCACCAGGCCGTCGACGCGCGATAGCCCGTGTCATAGAGTTCGCGGGTAATGATCTCATAGAACTTCTTCTCACGCTCGGAATCGACGCTATTGAATCGCCTCTCCATGGCACTGCGCTTATGCGGAGATGCCATCAGAGGATAGAACGTGGCCTGGTCCACCTTCAATTGTTTGAACTGGTCGACGTCTTCCTGGAATTGGTCAATAGATTGGAAAGGAAAATTGAAGATGAGGTCGATGTTCACCGTGTCAAAGCGACCTTGTGCCATGAGCACCTTTTCTCGTGCCTCTTCTCCGGTGCTCGTGACCCTGCCCATCGACTTCAGAATGTCGTTGTTGAAACTCTGTATTCCAATAGAAAAGCGTTTGATCCCAGCGTCCCCCAGGGCCTTGATCATGGCCGGATTTATCTCAGCCGGGGTGCTTTCCATGGATATCTCTCGTATCGAGAGTCTCCGTTTCATGTAGTCGATAAATGCCAACAGTTCGTCCAGAAGGATGGGAGGGGTTCCGCCCCCGAAGTAGACGCTCGAGAACTTGAACCCTCGGTCCAGGTACAGGTCGAATTCCTTCTTCAGACTGCCGAAGTAGCTTCTAGCAACGTCCTCTTTGAAGAGATAACGGTTAAAACAGCAGAAAGGACAGAGCGATCGGCAGAAAGGAATGTGAACGTAGAGCGCTGTGTCCTGGCTTCCGGGCAGCATGGAACTTGACACGAAGGAATCGTCCGCCGGCTCCTCAAGCTGGAGAAATTTCCTGCCCTCCCGGCGAGTGATGTAGCTAAGGACGTCGGCAATCATCGCGTGTTGACTGACAGAGCAGTTGCGATCTTACAGAGGGTCCGCTACTGCCTGTTGCTGGCCCTATTTCCTCTTCCAGACCGTGCCTTGTTGCCCGTCTTCCAGGGTCACTCCAAGTTCCGTCAGTTTGCCTCTGATATCGTCGGCGAGCTGAAATTGCTTAGCCTGGCGGAGTGCCTTTCTTGTTGAGATAAGAAGCTCGATGAAGGGAGCGGCGTCAGTTTGTCCGCTTTGGCCAGCCCTCAGAGTCAGCCCAAGCACGGACGCGAGCTCCACGAACAGGTTCTTCGCTGCGCTGATGTCACGTCCCGCATCTCTTTCCCGGTTCATGTCCCTTACCAGATCGAATAATGCTGAAAGAGCCTGAGGCGCATTGAAATCGTCATCCATTGAGTCAATGAATCTGTCTTTCAGGCCTGTCAGATCGATCTTCGCTGGTTCTCTGTCTGTGGACTCAATCGTTGCTGCCACTCTGAGCCTTTCGGCACCTTTTCCCGCAGCGTCAATCGCCTCCTCCGTGTAGGTCAACGGGCTACGGTAATGTGAACTCAGAAAGAAGATTCTTATGGCGTCTGGGCTGTGCTTCTCCAGGACCTGGCGAATCGAGACTAGATTTCCGATGGACTTGCTCATCTTCTCTGAGCCGAGTTGAAGCAAGCCGTTGTGCATCCAGTATTTTACGAAAGGCTTCTTTCCCGTAAAGCATTCGGATTGAGCGATCTCGTTCTCGTGGTGAGGAAAAATAAGGTCCTGGCCCCCGCCATGGATGTCAATCTGCTCTCCGAGGTAACGCTGTGACATAGCGCTGCATTCGATGTGCCAGCCGGGACGTCCGGAACCCCATGGGCTATCCCATGACGGTTCGCCAGGTTTTGACGCCTTCCAGAGGGCGAAGTCCATGGGATGTTCCTTTTCTTCTCCTGGTTCGATTCGGGCTCCAGCCATCATCGAATCGAGCGTTCGGTGAGACAGTTTCCCGTAATCGGGCATGCTCTGCACGCGAAAGTAGACGCTTCCGCGGGCCGCGTAGGCGTGCCCATCTTTCATCAGTCCCGCGATGACTTCAATCATCTTGGGTATTTCCTCTGTCGCGAATGGGGTCACGTCAGGCCTATCTACATTGAGCTGCGTCATCTCTTCGAAAAACTTGTCGGCGAAGCTCTTTGCCAGGTCTCTGGGAGCTATTCCGAGTCTGTTGGCACGGTCGATGATCTTATCTTCGACATCGGTGATGTTTCGCACATATCTGACTTCGTAGCCACGATACTTGAGATAGCGTCTGACGACATCGAACGCAATGGCGAACATGGCGTGACCGAGGTGGGATTCTGCGTAAGGTGTCACCCCACATACGTACATCGTTACCGGTTTGCCACGAGGAACGAAGTCCTCCTTCGAGCTCGAAAGGGTGTTATAGATCTTGATCATGATTTGCGATTCCTTCTGAGGATTATCTTTGGCACCTGGCGTCAGGCTGAGGCTCAGGTCGGACCTTCCTCAACGTCAGGCACATTCTCCTCGGCTTTCTGAAGAAGAGCCACGGACAGTACTTCGATTCCTTCCCCCCTGCCGGTAAAACCCATCCCTTCGTTAGTGCCTGCCTTGATGTTCACCTGCCCGGGGTCGATACCAAGAGTGGCCCCCAATTTATGTCTCATTTGGCCCATAAAACCGCCAAGCCGGGGCTCCTCAGCGATAATTGAGGCGTCAATGTTGATGACGACCCACCCGTCCCTCGCGATGGATTCTTTGACAATTCCCAAGAGTCTCAGGCTTGAGATGCCCTTGAATTCGGGGTTGCCCGGCGGGAAATGCTGCCCAATATCTCCAAGGCCAGCGGCACCGAGAATTGCATCGATAATCGAGTGAACGAGAGCGTCGGCGTCGCTCCAACCTTCAAGTCCCTTTTCGTACGGAATGCTGACTCCGCCGAGAATGAGCGGTCGGCCAATTCCCAATCGGTGGACGTCATGTCCGATGCCTATCCGGAGGTTAGCCACCATGCTTGCGCCACAGGACGCCGGCCACGGCAAGATCATCCGGCGTCGTGATTTTCATGTTATCATACGAGCCCATGTAAATTTTCACTTTGTGCCCCTGTCTCTCAACGGCGCTCGAGTCGTCGGTAACCTCAAAGCTGGCTTGTCGGTAAGCATCGGAAATGATTTCGGCTCGAAAGACCTGCGGCGTCTGCACTGACCATAGATTATGTCTCGGAGGAGTGCCTTGAACGAGCAGGTTCTCTCCTGCGACCTTTATCGTGTCGGTGACCGGGACGGCGGCTATCGCCGCTCCCGTCTCGGCGGCGGCCTCGAGACCCCGGTGAATGAGATCGAGTGTCACCATCGGTCTGGCTCCATCGTGAATCAAAACCCATGAACAATTGCTGAGCCGCGACAGACCCTGGCTGACCGAGTCTTGCCGCCGGACTCCGCCCTCGCAGATGTCGGTGACTTTCTTCCACTTGAAACGGGCCAGCAGTCTGTGTCCCGCTTCGAGGTTGTTGGCGCTCAGTGTTATCACGATTTGATCAACGGTTTCGCAACCTTCAAATACGCGTACCACGTGGGACAGGACCGGAGCGCCGTCGAGGTCAGCGAATATCTTGTCCACGCCGGCCATTCTCTGGCTTGAGCCAGCCGCGGCAATGACGACCCCTACTTTCTCGTTTCCTATCATATTGCTTCCGGGCCAAACTATGTTGAGAGTTTACAGAGTATTCAAGGGTCCGTGCAAATAATGTAGAATCTGCAAAGATGCAGGCAAATGGCACCGCCCTGGCAACGGAGAACAAGATGATCATGGATAAATACGCCTCACGCCGATTCGACATCAACAGAGAGGAGTCTGTTGATGTAAGCGTCCTCGAAAGCATACCGTTTGAGTATCCCGACACTGATACGGAGGTCTCTTACGAGACCGGCGAGTTCACGTCGGTGTGTCCCTGGACCGGACTGCCGGACTTCGCTGTCCTGAGCATCAGGTATGTGCCTGATCAGAAGCTGGTGGAGCTCAAGTCTCTCAAGTATTACTTGACTTCCTTTAGAAACGTCGGCATCCTGCAAGAACATGCTGTAAACCGAATTCTGAAAGATCTGGTTGAGCTGGTGAAGCCGATTCGAATGGTCGTAGAGGCGGATTTCGGCGAACGGGGCGGATTGAAGACGAAAGCTAGCGCCAACTACGCTCGATAAGGAATTCGGATAACAGGATACTGCACTGGAGGTGAGCATGAGCACAGAGAAATTCACCATATCGGGCGACAAAGTCGTCGAGAAGGTCAAACAACTTGTTCACGAGGGGAACATCCGGAAAATCAGGGTGCTCCAAGAAGGGCGAGTGGTCATGGAAATCCCTCTGACTGCCGGCGCGATAGCCATAGCAGCGGCGCCATTGCTGGCAGCTGTGGGGGCATTCGCTGCCCTGGTAGCAGAATGCACCATCGAAGTTGAGAAGATAGAACCCCGATGACCTCCAGTCACCATTGGAGGGTGGCTCAATGCAGCTGATTCTCGTGAGGCATGGCGAGACATCCTGGAATGTTGAGGAGGTCTTCAGGGGCAGGGCCCAGATAGATCTTGACGAGGCTGGCCTGAGGCAGGCCGAGCTGGTCGCTGGCTACTTGCGGCAGATGCAAATTGAGGCTGTGTACTCGAGTCCCCTTGCGAGGGCCTTGCACACAGCAGAAGCTATCGCCGTCAAACACCGTCTTGTCGTTAATTCTTCGGAAGCACTCAACGACCTCGACTTTGGAGATTGGGAAGGAAAGTCAATTGCCGTCGTGCGTGAAGCCTATCCCGAACAGTACATGCTCTGGACAGCCCATCCTGAGAAGGCCAGATTGCCAGGCGGAGAGACGCTCGGCGACGCGACTCGACGAGCCATGACGGCGGTCCATCAGGCCATCACAGATCACCAGGGGAGCGTGGTAATGGTCTCTCATCGCGTTGTCATTAAGACACTCACCCTCGCTCTCATGGGTCTCGACGAGTCAAGTTTCTGGAACGTCAGGGTAGACCCGTGCAGTATTACCGCCTTCGAGCATTCAGAAGGCAGGTTCATCTTGCTGAGGCAAAATGACACCTGTTTTCTGCACTCCACTGGAGAGAGCCTTCGCGACTTCTAACCCGCCGCACCGACATTCCTGTTTCACGGGCAGTTCCGTTCGTCGCCAGAGGGCAGATCGGCGTGCTCGCCGGATGTGAATGCGCTTTTCCCGGCTTAGATTCGAATTCGCCAATATAGTGCGTGTATAATTGCCGCGTATGAGTGGCAGACTTGTGCTCTTCGATGGTAACGCTATAGTCCACCGCGCCTTCCATGCTTTCGAGCACGCTACCGCTCTGACGAGCAAGGATGGCGAGATAGTCAGTGCCGTCTACGGATTTTCTCTGATGTTGCTGAAGGCCGTCACCGACTTGAAGCCGACCTACTGGGCCATAGCGTTTGATAAGGCAGCCCCGACATTTCGGCACATCATGTTTGACCAGTACAAGGCCCATCGTCCCCGGACTCCGGATGAACTTGTCAACCAACTCGGGCGGGTCCGGCAACTGGTGGACGCGTTTCATTTGCCCGTTTTTGAGCTTGAGGGCTTCGAAGCCGATGATCTGCTGGGAACGCTTGCTCGCCAGGCATCTGAGGAAGACGTCGACACGGTGATCGTCACCGGGGACGCCGATGCAATGCAGCTCGTGACCTCGAGGGTAAAGGTGCTCTACCCGAAACCCAGGGGGACTTTCAGCGATACCGCACTCTTTGACGAGGCTATGGTACTCGAGAAATACGGAGTGCGACCGCAAAATATCGCCGATCTGAAGGCTTTCGTGGGCGATTCCTCTGACAACATTCCTGGTGTCCGTGGGATAGGAGACAAGACCGCGTCGCGGCTCATCCAGGAATTTGGCACTGTTGAAGAGATCTACATTCACGTCGATCAGGTAGTTCCACCTAGACTTAGGGATCTGCTGATTCAAAACGAGCAAACTGCCCGGCAGAGCAAGAAACTGGCTACCATCGTGACGGACGTTCCGGTTAAACTCGACCTCGATTTGTGCCGGGTCACACGGTACGACAGGGACACCGTTGCCGTCCTCTTTCGTGAGCTTGGCTTCTCGAGCCTCCTTCCCAGGTTGGACCAGTTGGAGGGCTCAGTCTCTGAAAAGGCCCCACGAGCTCAGCCAGCAATTGCGAGGAAGGTCTACCAGCTTGTCAATGATGATGAGGCCCTGCGGCAACTCGAGAGTCGGCTGGCAGGCACTCAGAGGTACTCCGTTGAAGCCGTTGGGAGTCTCTCGGATCCTATGTCATCGAATGTTATTGGTCTGTCATTCTCAGTTGCTGCGGGAGAGGCATACTACGTGCCTTTGCGACACTCTTCTTTGGGGCAACCGGAGCAACTCGAAATGCACAAGGTGATGGATACCTTGCGTCCGTTCATTGAAAAACGAGGGTTTCTCAAGACATCTCAAAACAGCAACTATCAGGCTACGCTTCTTCAAGAGAACGGTGTAGCCCTTGAGGATCCTGGTTTTGACCCGATCATTGCTGCTCATCTGCTCAGCGAAAAATCGCTCAGCGTAAGTGCACTCGCGTTCGATCGTCTGGGCATGGAGTTGCAGCCACTGAGTGCAATAGTTGGAACGGGTGTCAAGCAAATCGCAGTCTCAAAGATAGACATACTGACGGCCACTGGTTTCTTCTGCGCTGAAGTCGACGCCAGCCTGCGTCTGGCAGAGGTATTTGAGGCTGAGCTGAGAGATCGAAATCTCTGGTCTCTCTTTTCTGAGGTCGAAATGCCTCTGGTTCCCGTCCTTGTTCACATGCAGCGAAACGGGATCGCCCTGGACATTGATCTGCTTCGTTCGATGTCTTTGCGCCTTGGCGATAGCCTTCGTGGTTTTGAACTCGAGATCTACCGGGCTGCAGGTCACGAATTCAACATCAACTCTCCGCAGCAGTTGAGTGCCGTCCTATTCCAGGATCTCAATCTGCCGGCCAGGAAGAAGAAGGGCGTCTATTCGACGGGAGCGGATGTTCTTGAGGAGCTCAGGGGCACGCATCCGATAATTGCCCACATTCTCTCCTATCGCCAGCTCTCCAAGCTGAAATCGACCTACGTTGACACGTTGCCTGGCCTGATTAATCCAAAGACGGGCAGGGTGCATACGAGCTTCAACCAGACAAAGACCGCTACCGGGCGCCTGTCCTCAAGCGACCCGAATCTCCAGAATATTCCGATTCGGGGGGAGCTGGGCAAAGAGATCAGGTCGGCTTTTGTCGCCCCAAAAGGATCGGTGCTAATGAGTGCCGACTATTCGCAGATAGACCTGCGCGCCCTCGCTCATCTCTCTCAGGACCAGAGTCTCATTGAGGCATTCATGCTCGACGAGGACGTGCACTCGGCTACGGCAAGTCGACTGTTCAATGTGCCTCAGTTGCTGGTTACTCCCGACATGCGGCGTGTGGCGAAGACGGTCAATTTCGGCGTCATCTATGGCATGAGCGACTATGGGCTTGAACAGGCTACGGACCTGTCTCGAGAGGAAGCCGGTAAGTTCATCAAAGCCTACTTTGAGAAGTACCCTGGTGTGGCAGCATACATGGAGAAGACAAAGGAACAGGCGCGTAGTGAGGGATTTGTTCAGACTATACTCGGTAGACGGCGGTCCGTGCCCGAGGTCAACTCAGGGAACTGGCAGGTGCGTTCTGCAGCCGAGCGAATGGCCATCAACATGCCGGTCCAGGGCACTTCCGCCGACATCATCAAGGTGGCCATGATAAACATATACCGGGCAATGAAGGCCCAGAACTTGCGGAGCAAGATGTTGCTCCAGGTGCACGATGAGCTTGTCTTTGAAGTCCCTGACGAAGAAATCGGCACCATGAAGCACATGGTACCGAGTGCCATGTGCTCGGCGATGGAATTGAGCGTGCCTTTGAAGGTTGAAGTTGGGGTGGGGGCGAATTGGGGAAGTCTCAAGTGAGCGGTTAGCGTCCCTACTCTCTGGTACGTTTTGCCCGCCCAGCGGAATCCCTGAGAAACGTCTTGCAGTGGAGTTGGACCATGCCCGAGTTGCCCGAAGTAGAGACAATCAAGAATGACCTCGGCCCGCAAATCGTTGGGAAGAGGATACGGAGCATCGAACTCCTTTGGGAGGGCATGGTCAAAGATCCTTCCCCTGATGAGTTTCGCCGGCGCGTTGCTGGCCAGCTTATCACCTCCCTGGATCGGCGAGGCAAGTATCTTCTTATGAGGCTGGGGAGCGGTGATACCCTTATCATTCACCTTAGAATGACCGGAGCTCTTCTCGTTTCGCCGGAGGACTCTCGAGTTCCGGATTACGTCCGTGCGATCGTTCGGCTCGACGACGGGAATGTCATATTCTTCCGAGATCCCCGCAAATTCGGGGTGATGAGAGTTGTTGCAGACTCCGAAACGGTCGTCGGGAAGCTAGGCCCCGAGCCACTTGAGCCTGGTTTCACTCCGGCTCTTCTTGGCGAGCTCCTTCACAAAAGAAAAGCCCCCATAAAGGCAGTGCTCTGCGACCAGGAAGTCATCGCCGGTGTCGGAAATATGTACGCTGACGAAGCCCTCTTCGCCGCGCGAATTCGTCCAACGAGAGCGGCAAGCAGCTTGACTGGGCCGGAAGTGAGGCGCCTGCACAAGGCCACAAGAGATACGCTCCAGCTCGCTATCCTGAATAAGGGCGCGAGTACTCGCGACTATTGCCGACCAGACGGAAGTAAAGGTTCGCGCCCACTCTGAGTTTAAAGTTGCGCATCAACGCGGTGCTTCCTGTCCCAACTGCGGGTCGCCATTGCGTTACATTAAGGTGCGCGGTCGCGGCACCTATTTTTGTGCGAAATGCCAGCGATGAGGGTACTGTTACATACTGCTCGTCGTTATCTGGCCAGACGGTCGCTTTTCAACGGTGCCCGTTGCCTCCCGGTGTGCCTGTCCGCCAGGATGGATTTGGCCTCGCTCGCACGCTATGGTAGAATGGGTCCTTGATTACTTCGGAAGGATTAATATGGCTGCAAAAACCACCAAAACTGAAAAGAAACTGCCCGACATCAACAAGTTTGTCGAGGGCGTCAACAAAAAGGATAGCGTAAGCGGACTTAAGCTTCGGCTCCCCATAACGCGCCGTCGAAGACACGGTCGTTAGACCACAGTTGAATCCTGCCTGAGAGTGCGCTCTTCCACCTGGTCCCGGCTAATCAGAGGTCGTTGCGGGCGTATCTCTCAAAGTCTCGAACGGATGTCCCTGTTTTTCGAAGTCTGGCCGGTAACTGCTGTCTGCCCCCATCTCCTGCAACCATCCATTCTCTAGTCCCAGCCTTTCCACCACTTCAACCACGGCCGAGTACTCTTCCTTCGTTATCGTCCTTGCCAATTCCGGAATTCCCTTGGCTTTGTGCTCAGGGTAGTACTGAGACATGACGCTGACTGTGACCTCGGAAGATACCTCGTCCGCCAACCACTTCAAGGACTCCTCGGTTCCCGCCAGGTTTCCGGGCAGCACCAGGTGCCTGACTATCAAGCCCTTGATGGCTGTTCCGTCACCGTCGATTTCAAGGTTGCCGACTTGCCTGTACATTTCTTTGATGGCTGCCCGCGCATGGCGAACATAGTAGGGGGCAAAGGAATATCGCATCGCCCATCTCTCTGAGGAGTATCGGAGGTCAGGCAAATAGATGTCGATGATACCTTCCAGCTGCTTGATCGTTTCGACCCAGTCGTAACCTCCGGTGTTGTAGACCAGCGGAACGTGAAGTCCCATGGGGACGGCCTCAAGGACAGCCTTCACCATTTGGGGCACAAAGTGCGACGGAGATACGAAGTTGATGTTGTGGCAGCCAAGGTCCTGCAATTCGATCATTCGTTTGGCGAGTTCGAGAGTCTCGATTTCGTTTGAAAGGTGTCCGTCTGGGCTCTGGCTGATCTGGTAATTCTGGCAGTACACGCAGCTCATGTTGCAGTTGCCAAAGAATATGGTCCCAGAGCCATTTGTTCCTGAAATCGCGGGCTCCTCACCTTTATGAACGCAGAAGGTGGCGATGATCGGCCGCGAGCCCGACCTGCAGCTTCCCTTCTTCCCGCTTAGCCGGTCTACGAAGCACTGCCTGGGGCATAGATTGCATCGCGAGAGGCGCGACTGCAGTTCCTCAACCCTGCGCGAGAGTTCTCCCGATTCGTACATTTCAAGGTAGCGCAACGTGTTCTCCATTTTTGCAATAGATCGGTCGGTGGTGCCTACTTGACCTCGCCCAACTTGGAGAGTGCCTGATCAATTCTTCTGAGGCAGCGTTCCTTGCCGATCACTTCCATCATTTGAAACAGGGGAGGGGTGGCTGTTTCTCCGCTGACGGCGGTGCGAAGTGCTCCGAAAAGCTGTCCGGTCTTAAGACCGAGCTCGGTTGCCAGGGGTCGGAGCAACGTCTCCAGCGCGGCAGATTGGAACACGGCCTTGTCCAGCCTCTGTTTTGCCACTCTGAGACCATTGGCCGTCGACTCCGGCGTTATGTCTTTCCCAACAAGAAGCTTCGGATCGTAGTTGAGATCCTCGATGAAGAAGTAGTAGCAGAGAGGGGCAACTTCTTTAAAGACCTTAACGCGCTCTTGTACTAGAGGCATGACTCTAGCCGCGTAGTCTGAAGATATGGGCCTCGCTACCTGCTTCGGAAGGTCACGTTCAAGGAAAGGCAAGGCGCGTTGAGCAAACTCCGCCGCCGCCATTTTGCGAATGTATATCCCATTCAGCCAGCTTAGTTTCTCCTTGTTGAAGATTGCCGGTGTCTTGCCAACTCGCTCTAAGGAGAAATTGCCTATCAGGTCCTCCCTACTAAAGAGTTCAGTCTTGTCATCAAGCGACCAGCCGAGTATTGCCAGGAAGTTCATCATGGCTTCTGGAAGATAGCCTTCGTCTCTGTACTCACTTACCGACACTGAACCGTGCCGCTTGCTGAGTTTCGAACGGTCCGATCCGATCAGCAGGGGGAGATGGGCGAATTTCGGCTGATCGTAGCCCATGGCCTCATACAACATCACGTGGCGAGGTGTGCTCGACATCCATTCCTCGGCGCGGATGACGTGAGTCATCTTCATTTCGTGGTCATCGACTATATTGGCCAGATGGTAAGTCGGAAATCCATCGGACTTGAGCAGCACGAAGTCGTCGAGTAGCCGGTTCTCGAACGTTACATCGCCCCAAATCAGGTCGTGAACAGTAGTCTGGCCACTCAATGGCATTTTGAACCTGACGACTGGAACTTCCCCACTTGCTTCCTTTTCGGATCTTTCCCTGGGGTCGAGATTACGACAATGTCTGTCGTATCCTGGTGGCAACTTCCTCTGGGTCTGTAATTGCCGCATCGCCTCCAGTCTTTCCTGAGAGCAATAACAGTTGTATGCGTGACCTTCGTCTACGAGCCTTTTTGCTGCGGCATTGTAAAGGTTCAGACGTTCAGATTGAAAATAGGGGCCAAAGTCTCCGCCCTTTTCCGGGCCTTCGTCCCAGTCGATGCCCAACCATTTCAAACCGTCGAGAATGGCCTCTATCGAGCCCTCAACTTTGCGTTCCTGATCTGTGTCTTCAATGCGCAGGATGAATTTGCCGCCAGAGTGACGGGCGAAGAGCCAGGCAAAAAGGGCGGTATGCAGACTTCCGATGTGGAGAAAGCCGGTCGGACTAGGCGCGAAACGCGTACGAACTAAATCGGTCATTGAGGTCTCCGTCGTGGCATGTCTTGTTCGCCGAATGATTCGGCCCTGTTGGTGACTGTTTTCCGAGCCAGTCCAAGAGAGCCTTTCGAGCTGGGAGTTCAGGATGAACGGCCGCGAGACTCCACAATTCTATTTTCTGCTAGCTTAACATAGTCGGAAACATTGTCGTAAGCCACGTAATGTCTCCCGGCTTTGATCGCTGCAACGCAGCTGGTTCCGGAGCCGCAGAAGGGATCAAGGACAACATCGCCTTCGAAGCTGTACAGCTGAATAAGCCTCCATGGAAGCTCCACTGGGAAGGGGGCGGGGTGGCCAATTCTGCGCGCTGACTCAGCAGGAAACGTCCAGACACTCTTGGTGAATTCGAGGAAATCGGATCGCGAAATTGTGCTCTTCGCTTCAGGTTCGGACCGTCTTGCGAACGATCCTTTCGAAAAGACTAGAACGTATTCGTGGACGTCTCTGAGTACGGGGTTAGAAGCTGACAGCCATGTCCCCCAGGCGGTGGACGGGCTCGAGCTTGAGGCCTTGTTCCAGATGATCTCGCCCCTCATCAGATAGCCAATCTCAAGCATGTCGGTGATGACGTAGGAGTGGAGGGGTATATACGGCTTCCGTCCGAGATTCGCCAGATTGACGCAGGCTCTACCGCCGGGAACCAGAGCGCGGTAAGTCTCCGAGAACACATTTTTGAGCAATTCACGATACTCGTCCAGAGACAAATCTGAATCATATTTTTTGCCCGCGTTGTAAGGTGGCGAGGTTACCATTAGATGGACGCTTGCGTCAGGCACTTCGGACATGTTCTGGCTGGACTTGCAGAAAATGCGATCCAAAGAACCTGGTGGGACTGCATTTGTGACCACATCTTTCTCTGGCGCAGGGGTTCTTCCGCCATAGAGCCGCGATGAGTAAAACGAAGAAGAGTCGTGGGCAATGTGTCCCGGACTTCCAAAGGCACTCGTGGACGTGCGACTCCTTTTCATGAGGGCTAATTCTATCATCTGCTGCGAAAGCGTGAAAACGCCTCGCGAATGTCTCTGTCCCAAATCCACGACTGATTCAAGCCGTGATATACTGGGCTGATGTCTCAGCCCAGGCATGAATTGAGCGTCCCCGAGTCCGCTATCAGAAAGGCAGTCGTGATGCTATTGGAGGGCGGACTGGTGGTTTATCCAACGGACACTGTCTATGGTTTGGGCGCCAGCATGGATTCTGAGGAAGCCGTTGCCCGGGTATTTGAGGTTAAGCAACGGGAGCGCAGCATGCCTTTCCCTATCCTGCTGGGTACTCTGGACCAGATCCGTAGATTTTCTGAGTCGATTTCTCAACAAGCGATTGCACTCATCGAGTCCTTTTTTCCTGGACAATTGACGTTGGTGTTTAGAGCTTCAGACAGCGTGCCTTCTTATCTGCTTGGCCCGGAAAGTACCGTTGCTCTTCGAATTCCCGATCATCCGGTTCCCATTGCACTAATCCAGGGCATCAGAACCGGGATGGTGGGAACCAGTGCCAACCTGAGTGGGAGGCCCAGCGCAGTGACAGCGGAGGACGCTCGCTCTCAGCTGGCCGGCAAGGTAGGGATGATCCTTGATGGTGGCAAGTGCCCTGGTACTGAGTCCACAATCGTCGACGTGAGCAAAGGCATTCCCACCATCGTGCGCGCGGGCGCAATTAGCCGAGAGATGATTGAAAAGGTATGTGGCCGAGTGATTGCGGACAAGGAGACGTGAAATGCGTATTGCTGTCGGCGCGGACCATCGCGGCGTGAGTCAAAAGGAAAATGTCAAGAAGATCATAAAGGCACTTGGAAACGAGGGAGGGGACATGGGGCCCTTTACCGAGGATTCGGTCGACTACCCCGACTTTGCCGAGAAAGTAGGTAAGGCTGTAGTATCTGGCAGATTCGACTTTGGGATTCTGATCTGCGATACCGGGATAGGAATGTCCATCGCCGCTAACAAAGTGAAAGGAATAAGAGCGGGGCTTTGCGGGGACGCTTTTGCCGCGGAAAGGGCGAGGCTTCACAACGACGCCAACGTGCTTTGTATGAGCGGGAGACTCAGCGAGGAGGCCATGCGCGACATCATCGCCAGGTTCCTCGCCACTGCCTTCGAGGGAGGACGTCATCAGAAGCGAGTGGAAAAGATTGCCTTGCTAGAGAAGGGGCAATAGACGTCGAATCCAGGGTTGTTATGAGTTTGTTTGGGGGTAGAGCCCTGACTCCGTCTAGCTTGACAATAACCAATCTGCTGTGATAATTTAACGAGATCATGAACAGACTACAGGGACTGGTACTCGTTATTCCTACATAAGCCGGAACCGTGGGTCCGTCTCCGAGGAGCCGTCCCACAGGGCGGCTTTTTTGTTAATCTGTGGATTCGAAGAGGGGCAAATTGAAGAGTGATGCAATCAAAAAGGGAGTGGAACGGGCACCCCATCGGGCCCTGCTGTACGCTCTCGGGTGCAACGCAGAAGACCTGGAAAAGCCGTTCATCGGAGTCGTCAACAGTTTCACCGAGGTCGTACCCGGCCATGTTCATCTGAGGGAGATAGCCGAACAGGTGAAACTGGGTGTGCGTGCTGCGGGTGGGGTTCCTTTCGAATTGAATACCATTGCCGTCTGTGACGGGATCGCAATGGGTCACGAAGGGATGAGATTCAGCCTGCCCAGCCGTGAGTTGATAGCAGACTCGGTTGAGATCATGGCCCAGGCGCACGCATTTGACGGCCTGGTCTTTATCCCAAACTGTGACAAAGTCGTCCCTGGCATGCTTATGGCCGCTGTGCGGCTAAACCTCCCTTCGATATTCGTAAGCGGAGGGCCGATGCTTGCCGGTCATTTGAGTTCCGAGCAGGGCATCGTAGATGTTGACGTCAACAGCATGTTCGAGGCAGTCGGCAAGGTGGCCGCCGGCAAGATGACTCAGGCTGAGCTTCAAATTCTGGAACAGGCGGCCTGTCCCGGCTGTGGCTCGTGTGCCGGTATGTTCACAGCTAACACGATGAATTGTCTGACGGAAGCGATGGGGATGGGATTGCCAGGCAACGGCACGATTCCGGCCGTCGAGGCGCGGCGACGCCGACTGGCGAGGAGCGCTGGTGAACGCGTCATGGCGCTGGTGGGATCGGGCACACGTGCCCGGGATATCATAAACTCCGATTCCATCTACAATGCCTTCGTCGTGGACATGGCTCTGGGTGGAAGCACCAATTCGGTTCTTCACCTTGCGGCAATTGCCAACGAGGCCGGGATCAAATTCCCTCTGGCAACAATCAACACGATAAGTAAGGCGACTCCTCAAATCTGCAAGCTGAGTCCGGCGGGAACTCATCATATTCAGGATCTGGACAATGCCGGTGGCATCCAGGCGGTTATGAGCGAGTTGAAGAGCTATCTTCGGCCAGGGGTAAGAACAGTGAACGGGGCTACCGTGGCTGAAAACGCCGATCGTGTCCGGGTTCTTAATCCTGACGTGATCCGCCCGTGTGAAAAGGCTTACTCGCCCACCGGGAGTCTTGCCATTCTGTTTGGCAATCTAGCTCCTGACGGCGCAGTAGTGAAGAAGGGCGCTGTCGCGCCCGAGATGATGGTGCACCAGGGTCCGGCACGCGTCTTCGATTCGGAGCCGCTGGCCACTTCAGCCATCATGGCCGGAAAGATAAGGTCTGGTGACGTGGTGGTAATCCGGTATGAGGGGCCCAGGGGTGGGCCAGGAATGAGAGAAATGCTTGGGCCGACTTCCATACTCGCGGGCATGGGGCTCGATAAAGAGGTGGCCCTCATCACAGACGGGCGATTCTCGGGAGCGACGCGGGGAGCGGCGATTGGTCATGTGTCGCCCGAAGCGGCCAGTCGAGGACCCATCGCAGCCCTGGTCGAAGGTGACATTGTCAGCATCGACATCCCTGCGGGAAGACTGGAAGCAAGGCTTTCCGATATAGAGATCGCCAGCCGTTTGAAGAAGCTTCCGGCATTCGTTTCTCCCATCAAAACGGGATACTTGCAGCGTTATGCCGAAAAGGTGTCCTCGGCCAGCACCGGCGCGGTGTTCGAGTAAGGGGAGAAGAGTCCAATGAAGATGTCGGGCGGTCAGATTACCTGTGAGAGCCTTCTTAAAGAAGGCGTAGACGTTGTGTTCGGTATATTGGGCGGTGCTATCCTCCCGCTTTACGACGTATTGCCGCAATACCCTCAATTGCGACACATACTTGTCAGACATGAACAGTGCGCCGCACACGCTGCTGACGGCTACGCTCGAGCCACCGGCAAGGTAGGAGTGTGTTTTGCCACTTCCGGCCCGGGGGCGACCAACCTAGTGACAGGAATTGCCAACGCCCAGCTCGACTCGGTGCCAATCGTTGCGATTACAGGTCAGGTGGCTCGACCCTACATAGGGAAAGATGCCTTCCAGGAAGTTGACATAACTGGAATTACGCTGCCTGTGACGAAGCACAACTACCTGGTTACGGATGCGTCGTCCATTGCCAGAACGATCAAAGAAGCTTTCTATCTGGCCAGGACCGGCCGGCCGGGACCCATCTTGATCGACATTCCTCGCGACGTGTTCATCGAGGAGGCCGAGTTCCATTACCCCGCCAAAGTATCACTGCAGGGATACAGACCTGTCCTCGACGGACACCCCGCCCAGATCAAGAAGGCAGCCCGGCTCATTAATGAAGCAAAGCGCCCTCTCATCCTGGCCGGAAGAGGCGTGATTATTTCGAGGGCTTACTCGGAGTTGAAGAAACTGGCGGAGATTGGCCAGATACCGGTAGTTACGACGCTGCTGGGCATCGGCTCCTTCCCCGAAAGTCATGTTTTGAGCTATGGCATGGTGGGCATGCACGGGATGGCATATGCCAATATGGCTGTGACGAACGCCGACGTTGTGTTAGCCATTGGCATGAGGTTCGACGATAGAGCTACGGCGAAAGTCGCCGGTTTTGCTCCTCACGCGAGCATCGTCCATATAGACATCGACCCGGCGGAGATAGGGAAGAACGTGGCAGTTGACGTTCCCATCGTAGGGGATGTCAAGGTGGTGCTTGACCAGCTCAATCCCTTGATCGACACTCGGCAGCATATGGAGTGGTTGAATCAACTCGATGAGTGGAGGAAAGAACACCCTTCCACGATTCTTAAGGAGACTGAGGGCCTGATCCCCCAATTTGTGATCCGCAAGATCTACGAGATTACCGGTGGGCAAAGCACGGTTGTGACCGGAGTTGGTCAACATCAGATGTGGGCAGCTCACCACTATTGGTACGATCGCCCCAATAGCTTCATCTCCTCTGGGGGGTTGGGCACCATGGGGTTTGGCCTCCCTGCCTCGATCGGCGTCAAGATCGGCTGTCCGCAGGAAAACGTCTGGTGCATCGACGGAGATGGAAGCTTTCAGATGACGCTCCATGAGCTGGCGACGATTGTTCAGGAAAAGGTAGATGTCAAGATTGCCATCATCGACAACGGATTCCTCGGCATGCCGAGGCAATGGCAGGAACTGCTTTACTCCAAACGTTATGTGGCTTCCAGGCTTGTGGGACCAGACTTCGTGAAACTTGCCGAGTCCTACGGGATTCCCGGTCTCAAGGTTGAATTCAAGGAAGAGGTAGTTCCCGCAATCCAGCGAGCGATGTCTGAGCCCGGACCGTTCCTTATCGATTTCCGCGTGGAGCCGGAAGAGAACGTGTATCCTATGGTGCCTCCAGGGGCATCACTCACGGAGTTGATCGAAGAGCCTAAGCCGAGATCAAGAGCCTTCCACAACTCCGCCAAATCCCTCGTGAGCAACGTATAGCTATTAGGGGAAACGAATGGCAGCCAAGCATACGCTAGTAGCCTTGGTGGAGAACAGACCTGGTGTCCTGAACAGGGTAGCCAGCCTCTTCAGGCGTCGCGGCTTCAATATCGAAAGCATTGCTGTCGGCCGATGCGAGACGCCGGATTTGTCCAGGATGACGATCGTCGTGGATGGCGCGGGCATCATGATTGAACAAGTCAGGAAGCAACTCGAAAAGGTCGTTGATGTCGTCAGGGTGTCAGATATTACGGAAGACGAAATAGTCGCCCGTGAGCTTGCGCTTATAAAAGTCAAGTCCAGTTCGGCGACCCGAAGTGAGATTATCCAGATTGTTGACATCTTCCGGGCCAATATCATCGACGTCGCTGCGGACTCGTTGACGGTTGAAGTGACGGGAGACGAGGATAAGATAAACTCGTTGGCCAACCTGCTGCGCGGGTTCGGCATAAAAGAGCTATCCAGGACGGGCAGGATCGCCATGCCTCGCGGCGGCACCAGTCCGTTGTCTGGCGACAGGGACGTATCAGGCTCAAGAAGGTCTCCCAGGCAATGATTCTGGTTGCCTATTGAACTAGCCTGAGGGCTAGGGTATCATCTCAGCAGAATGGAGGTGAACGATGTACAAGCGAATGATAGTGCCACTAGATGGCTCGGAAGTCGCCGAGGCAGTCTTCCCGTACGCTAAAGAGCTAGCCGGCAGGCTTGGGATCGAAGTCATTCTTTTGCACATCGCCAACCCTACCTTGAAAGACTATCAGCCCATGACCCAGGCTTACATCGGCCATGCCGCCGAAATGATCAAGACCGGAGCCGGTGCCGCCGTCAGCGTGCATGGCGAGATAGCAACTGGATATCCTTCCGATCAAATCATCAAATATGCAGACGAGAAGAAGGCTGATCTCATTGTGATAGCCAGCCATGGACGGTCAGGGAAGAGGACCGAAATGGGAAGCGTAGCTGAAAGAGTGTTGCGCTCAGCAAGGATTCCGGTGTTGCTGGTGCCTACGGGACCGACCGAGACCGTGCCTTTCGATCAATGGCCAAATAAGGAGTTCATTGTGCCGCTTGACGGCTCGGAACTTGCCGAGACCGTTCTCCCGCACGTTGAGCAGCTAAATGGCCTCGCAGGAGCGAAGGTCGTGTTGGTGAGGGCCTGCGAGCCCCCGGCGATGCCCACATACTACAGCCCTGAGCTTTCGGAAATTCCTTTGCACTGGGGTCAATACGCCCAGCAGGAGACAGCTCGCTGCAAGCAGGTCTCGACGGAGTATCTGGCGAATATTGAGGGTAGACTCAAGGCTAAAGGGATTACCGTCAGGTCTGAGGTTCTAACGGGTAAAGCGTCGGACGAGGTCGTAAATTACGCCAACAAGAACCCTCACAGTCTGATTGTGATGGCGACACATGGTCGCTCGGGTCTCAATCGGTTGGTTTATGGCAGTGTCGCTTTGAACGTTTTGGTAGGCGTGCTGAACCCGATTTTCCTTGTGAAGCCCCCCGCAAAATCGTCAGCGAAGTAGACAAAGCGTCGATAGATCTTAAGCATATGTTCTTGGAACGAATACTTATTCTGGACCAATTCAGCAAGCGGTCCCTGTCCTCGGGCTCCTGGGACCGACGCGCTGGCGGCGCGCTCGAAAGCAAGATCGAACTCCCGCGCCTACGCTCCGGAATCTTCTGCCTTACCCGGAAATCGAATCTCATCCTTACATGCCCCTCTTCGTAGAGGAGAGGGGTCGTCAAGCAAGCCACCAAATGAGAGTAAGGAGAGTGTCCGGGAGGCTGCAACTGCGGTCTTTCCGAAACGAGAATTATGGATAAAGTAGTTATCTTTGATACCACGCTGAGGGATGGCGAACAGGCCGCGGGGGGTAGCCTGAATATCCAGGAGAAGCTGGATATCGCGCGCCAGCTTGGGAAACTTGGTGTGGACGTCATCGAAGCCGGTTTCCCCGTTACTTCGCCTGGCGATTTTGAGGCCGTCAGGGCGATCGCTAAAGAGGTTCGCGGCCCTGTCATATGCGTCCTGACCCACGCCAACCTGAAGGCTATAGACCAGAGCTGGGAAGCAGTCAAGGGTGCTGAGCACCCGCGCATTCACATCGTCCTTTCGTCGTCGGACATACACCTTTTCTACGCTTTGAGAAAAAGCCGTGAAGAGATCATGGGAATGGTAAGCGATACCGTATCGCATGCGAAAAAATATTGCAGCGATGTGGAGTATTCCGCCATGGACGCGAGTCGCACCGAGCCGGAGTATATCTTTCAGATATTGACTGCGGCCATAGACGCGGGGGCTACCACGGTCAACATACCCGATACTGTGGGGTATGCAATGCCCGCTCAATTTGGGCAACTGATCGACGGCGTCTTCCAGAATGTACCCAACATCGAACGGGCTGTGGTGAGCGTTCATTGCCACAACGACCTCGGCCTGGCTGTGGCGAACAGTCTGGAGGCCTTGAAGCATGGCGCCAGACAGGTCGAAGGTACCATCAATGGGATCGGCGAGCGGGCTGGTAACGCGTCCCTTGAAGAGATTGTGATGGCGGTAAAGACCCGCGGCGATTTCTTTGGACTGAGAACGGACGTAGACACAACTCAGATCTACCGGACGAGCCGGCTGGTTAGCGAACTCACGGGCTTTGCTGTCCAGCCGAACAAGGCGATCGTCGGTGGCAATGCCTTCCGCCATTCCTCGGGTTTGCACGTGGACGGCGTCATCAAAGCTCCGAAGACGTTCGAGATAATGGACCCCAGGACAGTTGGCATTCCTTCGAGCAGTTTGGTACTAGGCAAGACAAGCGGCAGGCATGCTTTCCGAGAACGACTGGCGGAGCTTGGCTACAGCCTGAATGAAGAAGACTTCGGTCGTGCGTTCGCGGCCTTCAAAGATCTCGCTGATAAGAAGCGAGACGTGACCGACAAGGACATCGAGTCGATCGTCGCCGAAGAGAAGCGTACAGTATTCGAGGTTTATCACCTGGATAGAATCCAGGTGACTTGTGGTGATAACGGATTGCCTACGGCCGCTATCAAATTGACGGGACCAGAAGGAACAGTGTTGGCGGATGCAGCGTTGGGTACAGGACCCGTGGACGCGGTCTATAAAGCGATTAATCGAATCGTCAATGTCCCCAATAAGTTGACCGAGTTCACGGTTAAGTCGGTGACTGAAGGGATCGATGCCATCGGAGAAGTCCTTATTCGTGTCGAGAGCGAAGGCGTGACGTACACCGGTAGGGGAGCCGATACTGACATAATTGTGGCGAGTGCCAAAGCATACATGAACGCCTTGAACCGATTGCTGGCCTCTAGAAAGAGGGGGTAGCCGATGGCCTTGCAGTTTGAGATGATGCTGAGGCTGCTCCTGGCGGGAGTGCTGGGTGCTCTGATCGGCTACCAGCGGGAGAGGTCGCACAAGCCGGCTGGACTCAGGACGCACTCCCTGATATGCGTCGGGGCGTCCACGTTTACAGTTGCAGGAGAACTCGCATTCGGCGGCGACAGCCGCATCGCTGCTGGGGTAGTGACCGGAATTGGCTTTCTCGGTGCTGGAGCCATCCTCCACCGCCATATGAACGTGGAGGGACTGACAACTGCCGCCACGATGTGGGTCGTCGCCGCAATAGGACTCGCCGTTGGTGGCGGGCTATACATCGTGGGCCCCGCAGCGGCGCTCGTTACCTTCATCGTGCTGTCGTTACCTCATCCCAACGTTTGAATTGCCGTTTACGTTTAGACAAGGAGAGACAATGCCGACTTTAGCTGAGAAAATACTGGCTGCCCACACCGACAGGAAGAGCGTGTCGCCCGGGGAATTCATCAACGTTCGGGCTGACGTGGTCTTGTCCAATGACATTACTGCTCCGATCGCCATCAAGGAATTCAGGAAGATTGGCGTAAAGAAGGTCTTCGATCCGAGCAAGGTCATCATGGTCGCCGACCATTTCGTTCCCAACAAAGATATTATTTCCGCCGAACAGACCAAGTTTGTTCGGGATTTTGCCAACGAGTACGGGGTGAAATTCTACGACGTAGGGCAGATGGGGATTGAGCATGTGTTGCTCCCTGAACAGGGCCTGGTCCTTCCCGGGGATGTGGTGGTAGGCGCTGATTCCCATACATGTACTTACGGCGCTGTCGGCGCCTTCGCCACAGGCATGGGATCTACGGACGTGGCCGCAGCAATGGCGACCGGCGATATTTGGATGAAGGTTCCTTCCACCATCAAGTTTGTCTATCACGGAAAGCTGGGGAAATGGGTCGGTGGCAAGGATCTCATTCTTTTCACCATCGGGCAAATTGGGGTCGACGGTGCGTTGTACGCGTCGATGGAATTCACCGGTGAGGCGATTGATGCGCTTCCGATGGACGGCCGGTTCACTATGGCAAATATGGCAATCGAGGCCGGTGCCAAGGCGGGGATTTTCCGGGTTGACCGGAAGACCATCGACTACGTCAAAGAGCGGGCAACACGCAAGTACAAGGTCTATGAGGCTGACCCCGATGCGGAGTATGCCAAGGTATACGAGTGGGATCTGACCAAGATGGAGCCACAGATATCCTTCCCCCACTCCCCTGCCAACGCCAAACCCTTGTCCGCTGCTGCTGGTATCAAGATAGATCAGTCTGTTATCGGCAGCTGCACGAACGGAAGGCTCGATGACCTGAGAGTCGCTGCTTCCATACTCAAGGGCAAGAAGGTCCACCCGAAGGTGCGTTGCATCGTCATACCCGGATCTCAGCAGGTCTATCTGCGTGCCTTGAAAGAGGGGTTGCTTGAGATCTTCATTGAGGCTGGCGCTGCCGTGAGTACTCCTACCTGCGGTCCATGCCTTGGTGGATACATGGGCGTTCTCGCCGGCGGCGAGGTGAGCATCTCGACGACCAACCGGAACTTCGTTGGCCGCATGGGCAGCACAAAATCGGAAGTGTACCTGGCGAACCCGGCGGTGGCCGCTGCCAGCGCGATTGCCGGAACGATAGCGGGACCGGAGCAGGTAGCAGGCAAGTAGTTTCCCGTCTCGGTGGGCAACCAGGCTGGAGGTATCGTTTATGGCTAAGGCAAAAAGGTCCTGGCAAGCGAAGTTGTCCGAAGATCGAACGATGCCAAAGGTTGTCGAGATCACGGGTAACTTGACGGCCAAATGGGGCACGGGGACGGTTTGTATCCCGGCGCCAAGAGAGGTCGATGAGATTATGAGAGCGGTTCCCAAGGGCAAACTGATAACGATAAATCGGATCCGTGAGATGTTGGCTAAAAGGCACGGAGCCACAATTGGCTGACCGATTACTACCGGCATTTTTGCCGGCATAGCGGCGCATGCTGCCGGTGAGGCGGCCGCTGAGGGTAAGGGCGACATTACTCCATATTGGCGAACTCTGAAGGTCGGAGGAGTTTTGAACGCGAAGTATCCGGGTGGGGTCGAGGACCAGGCAATGAGGCTCGAATCCGAAGGTCATAGCATGGTGAAGGATAGGAACGGCACTCCAAAGAAAGTGAAGGACTTCGAGAAGGCTCTCTTAGAGGACTGAACGGTGAAGCAGAACAAACCTGGAAAGAGTCAGGGAATCGCTGTCGAAAGCGCCTTGACGAGGCGTATGTACGCCTGGATTCTTCTCCTTTTGGGGGTCCGTTCATGGGGGTTTGTTCTCCTTTGTGCGGTGCTGAGCTACCTGATCTGGAGGAGCGTAGCCGGCGGCGACTACACGCTCCTTTGGATATATGTGGGTTTATTGGTAGCGATTTACGGTGGAGCAATTCTGGTGAGCGTGCTGGCAAAGAAGAACAGGAAAGCTTTTTCGCCGGTTCGCTACACATTCGATGTTTCCGGGGTGAGCAAGCAGACTGCTGCTTCAAATCAGCGACTCACCTGGTCGGCCTTCGTCAGGTGGAGAAGCCTTGGCTCCTATTACCTGATATACCAGACTAAGAGGAGCTTTTTCGTAGTACCTAAGGCGAGAATTCCAGATGGCAGATCGACCGATTTCGAAGCCCTCCTCAGACAGAACATTTTAAGTCGACGGGCGAGACTGCTGGCGAGATAGCAAAGGAGATTGAACAATGTTGAAGGGCGCAGCTCACAAATACGGGGAAAACGTTGATACCGATGCCATCATTCCGGCACGGTACTTGAACCTGTCCGAGGCAGCAGACCTGGCGAAGCACTGCATGGAGGATATTGACCTCGACTTTGTAAAGAGGGTCAAACCCGGCGACGTTATGGTGGCCACCACCAATTTCGGCTGCGGGTCATCCAGGGAGCACGCGCCTCTCGCCTTGAAAGGCGCGGGTATCTCTTGCGTGATTGCCAAGAGTTTTGCGCGCATATTTTTCCGCAATTCGATCGATATTGGTTTGCCTCTCCTTGAAAGCGAAGAAGCCCCGGACCATATCGAGATGGGTGACCCGATAGAGGTTGATCTGAACACGGGTAAGATCAAGAATCTCAAGAGCGGCAAGACATTCACTGCCAAGCCCTATCCCGACTTCATGTCAGGGCTGATCGCGGCCGGTGGGCTGATCGAGTATACGAAGAAGCGGCTCGCAGTCAAGTAAGAACTGGCAGACCGGAATTGGGATTTCCGGGCGGCCAGTTCAGCTGTCGGCAATGGCTAGAGCTCTCTTGAACGAAAAATTTGAAGGCAAGTCCGGGCGTATTCGCAACTGCGTTGAGTCTGATTTCGACGCGATGTATCGCATTATTAATGACGCCGCCGGCGCGTATGACGGCGTGATCGCTCCCGACCGATATCACCAGCCCTACATGCCCGAGGGCGAGCTGGTTCGTGAGATGAAACGGATGACGTTCTGGGGTTGGGAAGAGGGTGGCAGGTTGGTGGGAGTGATGGGGCTGGAACCGGTCAAGGGAATCAGCCTGATCCGGCACGCCTACGTTTCAACTGATTTTCAGAAGAAGGGTATCGGCAGCTTGTTGTTGGAGCATGCGAAAGTTAGTTTTGCCGGCAGCCGCTTGTTGGTTGGAACCTGGGCCGACGCCTGGTGGGCGGTGGACTTCTACAAAAAGCATGGTTTCAGGCTTTGTCCCGACAAAGAAGCCTTGCTGAAGGCGTACTGGGACGTTCCCATGAGGCAAATCGAAACGTCGGTGGTCCTGGAATTGGCCACTGATAGTAGGAGGAATAGATGAAGTTCAATATTGCTGTCTTGCCCGGAGATGGAATCGGGCCTGAGGTCATGAATGAAGGACTTAAGGTGCTTGCGACCGTCGGACGCAAGTACGGGCACGAATTCAAGACAACTGAAGGTCTTGTGGGAGGCGTTTCCATAGACAAGACCGGGAGCGCCTTGACCGAAGAGACGCTATCCATGTGTAAGAAATCCGATGCCGTTCTGCTCGCCGCCGTCGGAGGACCCAAATGGGACGACCCCGCGGCCAAGGTCAGGCCCGAAGACGGTTTGTTGGCTTTGAGAAAGGAACTTGGTCTCTTTGCTAACTTGAGGCCAGTGAAGGTATATCCACAGTTAGTTGAATCGACCAACCTTAAACCTGAGGTCGTGAAAGGCGTCGATATGATTGTCATCCGCGAGTTGACGGGTGGCCTGTATTTTGGCCAGCCAAAGAAACAGTGGAAGACGGATCAGGGCAGGATGGCCGTGGATTCCATGGTGTACAGCGAGCACGAGATCGAACGTATCGTGAGGGTTGGCTTCGAGCTAGCACGAGGGAGGAAGAAGAAGCTCATCTCGGTAGACAAGGCCAACGTGTTGGAGTCTTCCCGTCTGTGGAGAACTGTGGCCATAGAAGTTGGCAAGAAGTATCCGGACATTGAACTTGAGCACATGCTGGTTGACTCGTGTTCGATGAGACTCATACAAAACCCGAGGTACCTTGACGTAGTGGTGACCGAAAATACCTTCGGCGACATTCTGACCGATGAAGCCTCGATGCTGGCAGGTTCGATGGGAATGCTGCCGTCGGCGAGTCTCGCCGGGGTGCCGAAGGAGGGCGTGGCTACGTTCGGTCTTTACGAGCCGATTCACGGCAGCGCACCGAGCCACACCGGCAAGAATGACATTAACCCTCTGGCCACGATTCTGAGCGGAGCCATGATGCTCAAGTACTCCCTCAAGCTCAGCAGCGAAGCAGCAGTGATTGAAAAGGCGGTCGAGGCTGTCCTCAATGACGGATACCGCACGTATGATATAATGGGCGATGGCAAAACACGTGTAGGAACTCGTGAAATGGGTGACCTCGTTGCCAAGAAGATCATGGGCTAGGCGGCCACTCGCTTCACTACCGGACGGGTTGAATTGAGCCGCGGCCAGCAGGCATAGTCAGGAATTCCCATTAGAAGTTTAGGAAGGTTATTTTTGGCTAAGGTATCTCTGTATGACACCACCCTTCGCGACGGAGCGCAGAGCGAGGGCATCTCTTTCTCGGTCGTGGACAAGATCCATATTACCGAACGATTGGACGACCTTGGGATCAGCTACGTCGAGGGAGGCTGGCCCGGCTCCAATCCTAAAGATGCGGAGTTTCTAAGGGCTGCGTCGAAGCTCAAGCTGAAAAAAGCTAAGCTTGCTGTTTTCGGGAGCACTCGCAGAGTCCGTCTCAAGGCTGAAGAAGATGAAAACCTTGGGATGCTTATCAAGACCGGGGCGAACGTCGCCACCATTGTGGCCAAGAGCTCTGCGAAGCAGGTGACACAGGTCCTGGGAGCGACATTGGAAGAGAACCTTTCCATGATCGTCGATTCGGTGCGTTACCTTAGATCGAATGGGATGACCGTTTTCGTTGATGCTGAGCATTTTTTTGACGGGTTCAAGTTAGACGCCGAGTATTCTCTGAAGACACTGATTGCCGCAGCGGATGCTGGGGCGGAGTGCGTCATCCTCTGCGATACCAATGGCGGGGCTCTCGTTGAGGAGGTCTCTAAAGCCGTCCGAGCGGCTCGGAAGGCGACTAAAGCGTCTCTCGGAGTACACGTTCACAATGATGGGGGACTGGCTGTGGCCAACTCTCTGGCAGCGGTGAAGGCTGGAGTCGATCAGGTCCAGGGCACCATTAATGGCTACGGAGAGCGTTGTGGCAATGCCAACCTTTGCACCATCATACCCGCGCTCAAGCTCAAAATGGGCATTGACTGCATCTCCGACGTCCAGTTGGCAAAACTGACCGAACTATCCCGATTTGTGAGCGACACGGCAAACCTGTCCTCGGATCCTTTTTCGCCCTACGTGGGAGCGAGCGCCTTCAGTCACAAGGCGGGATATCACGTAGATGGCCTGGCGAAGTGGGATAAGGCGTATCAACACATAGATCCCGCTTTGGTAGGGAACCGGAAACGGGCCGTTGTCTCCGAACTATCGGGGCGTGACAATATTACTTTCAAAGCCAAAGAACTTGGCATTTCGCTACCCTCCGACAGGAGTGCAGTTCAGGCCCTTTTGTCGCAAGTAAAACAAGCTGAAAGTCGCGGCTATCAGTATGAGAATGCCGAGGCGTCTTTTGAGTTGCTGCTGTATCGCTCAATGCCGGACTACAAGCCGGCCTTCGAGCTCGTCGATTTCATGGTGCTGGTGGAGACGAGGCGACGGGCCCCGGTGAGAAACGATCGCGACGAGACTCTCGCCGAGGCGATGATAAAGGTCAGAGTTGACGGCGAAGTCATGCACACGGCGGCGGAAGGGAATGGCCCTGTCAACGCGCTGGATCAGGCACTCAGAAAGGCTCTATTGGAATTCTATCCGAATATCGCCAATGTAAAACTTGTCGACTACAAAGTGCGTATCCTCGAGGAAAGTGTCGGCACTGAGTCTCAGGTACGAGTCTTGATCGAATCTACTGACGGTTCCAAGTCCTGGCGCACAGTGGGGAGTTCGGTAAACATCATTGAGGCAAGCTGGATGGCCCTCTGTGACGGTCTTGAGTACTGGCTTATCAAGCAGAGGATGGGCGGACTGTAGCCCTCCTCCAGTTCCCGTTCTCAGGCGGTTTGCTTTTCTTCTATTCAGGACCGGTTAGGCCGCCTTTGTGATTGGTAAGGTAGAATAGGGACGTATGGTCAACGCGTGGCTTTTTTTCCTTTTCGCCGCGGGTTTGTTTCTCGCAGCCCTGTTTAGCAGCGCGGAGACGGCTTTCGTTGGCATTCAGAAGCTCAGGCTCCAACATCTGGTCAAAACCGGGACCCCTGGCGCGAGGACGGTTTCCAGGATCGTAGAGCATCCCGAGAAGTTTCTCGCCACGGTTCTGTTGGGGATCAATTTCTTTGAAACCTCGGTAGCGACCATCGGCACGATCATCGCGATTTCGCTCTACCGTGCTAACGAGAATCTGGCGACACTGATCGCCACCGTTATCATCACGTTCTTGACCCTGATCTTCGCCGAACTGATTCCCAAGAGCGTAGCTGCCCGTTTTGGAGAGAGGCTCGCATTGGCGTATGCGGGCCCATTCGTGGTAGTAGGCTACATACTATATCCCTTCGTGTTCGTGCTGAAGTATATCGGCATCAGGTTCACCCGACTTGGGGGTGATGAGGCCAACCAGAGGCCGACACTCACGCCGGAGGAGTTTCGAACCGCAATCGAATTGGGCGAGGCTGAAGGTGTTGTCGAAGAAAAGGCGGCGGAAATGCTGCACAACGTTTTTGAGTTCGGAAATCGACCGGTACGCGAGGTGATGCTCCAGCGTCTTGACGTTGTAAGCATCGAGAAAGGCACCCTGATATCGGGTTTCCTTGAGATGTACGCTCGGTCTCCCATGAGCCGCTACCCGGTGTACGACGGGACTATGGACAAGGTGGTTGGGGTTCTTTCCATCAAGGAAGTCCTGATGGCTATGGCCAAGGGCCAGTTGACCAAGGATAGCCTCGTCGACGAGCTGACACGTCCTGCTCGCTTCGTGCCAGAATCGAAGCCCATCAACCAGTTATTCGTGGAAATGAAAGAAAGCGGTTACCGCATGGCTATCGTCATAGACGAATTCGGCGGGACCGCGGGCATCATTACATTGACGCAGCTTGTGGAAGAGATAGTAGGACCAGTTGGTGATGAGTTGGCTAAAGCTGAGAAGGACTATGAGGCGATTGACGAATACAACTTTCAGATCGATGGCGGTATGCGCGTCGAAGAGGCGAATGAACAACTCAAACTGGGCTTGCCCGAGGGCGATTATGAGACCGTGGCGGGATTTGTGCTTCATTTGTTGGGCAGGATTCCCAAGGAAGGGGAGCACTTGAAGTACCGGGGTCTGAAAATCGAAATCACGAAAATGCGGGGGCCAAAGATAGAAGAGATACTGGCCACGAAAGAGCGAGTTATCAGGCTAGAGGACAGTGATGCAGCGGCTTCGCGTTAAGTTTGCCCGGGGAGAACAGATCAGGTTCATTTCGCATCTCGACCTCATGCGCTGCTGGGAACGTGCCATGCGCCGCGCTGAAATTCCCCTGGCGTACTCCGAAGGATTTACTCCGCATCCCCGTATCGCCATAGCGGCCCCTCTGGCTCTTGGAGTAACGAGTGAGGCCGAATTGATGGATGTCACTCTCGACCGATGGGTTTCTCCTCACTGGTTCACCGGTGGCGTCAGCCGGCAATTGCCGGACGGAATTTCCATCGCTGCGGTTGTCCCCGTGGCGTTGACTCTGCCGTCGTTGCAGTCTGCGGTGCGGCTCGCCGAATATCGCGTGGAAGTCACCTCCAGCTTCAATCACATGGAGATCACACAGGCAACTGAGAAGCTTCTTTCTCTGGCCGAGTTGCCGTGGCAACACAGGCGGGACACTGGCGAGCACAAATATGATTTGAGAGCGCTGATCGACGATTTGTGGGTAGACAGTTGGGCTGGTGGCGGGGGACTGCTGGGGATGAGTCTCCGGTGTGATAGTGGCGGGTCCGGACGGCCCGAACAGGTGACCCTCGCTCTAGGGGTAGCGGATTACCCAAAGAGTATTCACCGCACCAAACTGGTGCTTTCGGCCTAGCCTGGTTCTTTTCGCTTCCTGATCGCCGGAGTTCTTGAGACGACAATGATGCACCATGTGAGCCATGACTTCGTTGACAGTAAGGTGCGCTCCTTCATCCGGGCCAGGAATCTCATTGAGCCCGGCTCTAGAGTGGTCGTCGGCGTTTCTGGAGGCGCTGACTCGACGTGCCTTCTTCTCACGTTGCACTCCCTGCGAAGGGAATTAGACATTGATCTGCATATCGCGCACCTTGACCACCGTCTTCGGGGCGAAGACTCTTCGCGGGACGCCCAGTTCGTGGATGGAATCGGACTCACCCTGGGCCTCCCATGTACAGTCGAGGCCAGAGACGTTAGGGCATACAGTTCCGCAAGGAACCTCTCTCTTGAAGAGGCGGCACGAGAGGTTAGGTACGCCTTTTTCGCTGAGGTAGTTTCGAAGGTGGGCGCCCGCGCCGTCGCGGTGGGCCACACAATTGACGACCACATCGAGACTATCCTCATGCATATCCTTCGTGGAGCGGGACTCCATGGGCTTCAGGGGTTGCGTCCGTTCGTGGCTATGCGGACCACCTCGGGACCGGTCAACGTCCTTCGTCCTCTTCTCGATGTCAGCAGATCCGAGACCGAGACCTATTGCCGGCAGTCAGGGCTGGCGCCCCGTGAAGACGAAAGTAACCGTTCACTCGAATTCTCCCGGAACCGAGTTCGATTACACCTGTTGCCTGCCCTGCGAACCTATAATCCGTCCGTAGACGATGCCTTGGCGCGCCTGGCAGTCATCGCGTCATCCGAGGAGGATTTTGTCGATTCAGCAGTAGAAGCGGCATGGGGCGGGGTGGCGTGGCACGTCGACCAGTCCATCGTCCTGAACCGCAAGGGGATGTCGGACCTTCACCCGGCGCTCAAACGCGGGGTCCTCAGAAAGGCTCTCGGCGAGTTTGTCCCAGATTTGAAGGATATCGAGGCGCGGCATATCGATGTCTTGCTCGCAGCCGTCGATGCCCCCTCGGGAAAGGCGTTCCACCTTCCCGGCGACGTCGTCTTTGTAACAGAGTACGACAAATATGTCCTGGGAAGGAACACAGATATTTGTCCCCTGCCTTACCTCAATAGTGAATTCGAAGTGAGTGTCCCTGGAGAGACCGCCGCCTCCGGTTGGATCGTCAACGCCTCGGTGATCGACGATTTCTCACCCGATCTCGAGAGTGACTTCATCGGCGCTCCAACTCTGTTGGATTCTGTTGGACATAGACCATCGGGGATCGGCGACCCCGCGGAATTCGGCGTCGAGTACGAAGCCCACATGGACTTTGACAAAGTGGCGCACACCCTGACGGTTCGTCCCAAGCGGACGGGGGATCGATTCTGTCCCCTCGGTCTTGGGGCCACCAAAAGGGTTGCAGAGTTCATGATCGATGCAAGGATTCCCCGTTCTTGGCGAAAGCGGATTCCTATGGTGACGGATGGCGACGCAGTGATATGGGTGGTTGGTTGCCGAATTGACGACAGGGTTAGAGTCACCGAGTACACGAAACGCATTCTGCGCTTGCGGTTCAGTCGTTTGTGATGCCCTTGAATCCAGCGTCGCTGCAGATCGATTCCCGGCTTGGACCGGCGTTGTGATATCATGTTCCACGGTTGGAATTCCCAGCATATTGGAGGAAAAGTGAAGAAGCTCTTTGCGGTTCTTTTTGCGGCCCTTGCTTTCGGTGGACTATTCCTGAGTTCTTGTAGTTCCACCAGTTCAAATACCGTCCGAGTGGCTACCGATGCTACCTGGCCGCCGTTCGAGTACGTCAATGATCAGACAAAACAGATCGAAGGGTTCGACATTGACCTATTTAAGGCGATCGCAGCCAAAGAAGGCCTGAAGCTGGAGTTCGTCAATGTGGCATTTGACCCCCTTCTCGCCGGAATGGCTCAGGGGACTTATGACGCTGCCATCTCTTCGATCACAATCACCGACGATCGTAAGAAAGAAATGCTTTTTTCCGATGCGTACTATTCGGCGGGGCAGATGGTGGTGGTTCGCAAGGACAATAGCTTAATCACTGGCAAGGACAACCTTACCGGCACTGTGGGGGCTCAGATCGGGACTACAGGTGCCATCGAAGTGCAGAAGATCAAGGGAGCTACCCTCAAGTCCTATGATGACATCGGTCCATCTCCTTCTGAACGCCGTGATCGCGGTTGGATCTGGTTTCGAACGCGCGAGCTCGCGGTGATCGCGTTGGTAGTCCGGATTACGGCGAAGGCATTCCCAGGCAAAGCCTGATGGTTCCAACTCCCGGGCACGATCATAGGCCGCGGGTAATCGCCAGTCAGAATGAGGCATCGCGTCGTTTCTCCTGTCACGTGCGCCGGTCAGGATAACGTCGGGATCATTTTGACAATCGGGGGTTGAGGGAAGTCCCAGGTTCTGCATCACGTGATGCAGAAATGCGGTCACGATGCCGCGCAGAAAATCGGTCCCCGGAGAAGCTGAATTGCAAATAATTTTTCTAGCTGGAGGCGCCGCCGCGCAACAAATGTCGATAGCCGTGCTCAGTCATCCATTTTGCTCGAGCCAGATGACTGTCAAATGCATGCCTCGCGCGATCCGGCTCTCGATCGGGATCAATATGCAACACGATCCGCGCGGCCTCGCGCCAGTCGGCACCCTCTGCGTCGGCATCCAGCAGCCGCAAGTAGGTCACCAGATGTTCCTGATCGTATGCCGTTAGTGTCGGGGCTGATGGCGCCACGTCAGCAACATCGGGATCGAGCGGGGGCTTCTGCATTTGCATCCTGGTGCTCGGCGGGTGACGTCATAGGGACAACGTATGTCCACTGAGAAAGGCAAAGCCGTAGTTTGGCCGTAATCCAGATCTCGCAGGCTCCGTTCAAGATTTGTAATGATTTCGGCCGGATCGCTCTGGCCCATCGCGACCGTGGACATTTGAGCTCCCCGTCGAAATACGTTTGTCGAGAATACTCCGTGGTGAAATACTCTGCAAGGCAGTGCTCTCTCGTTCATGGAAATACGAGAGGTACTTGCTCTTAATCTAAGGAAGCATCGGCGGGCTCATGGCCTGTCGCAGGAAGAATTGGCGCATCGAGCGGACATCGACCGCACCTATATCAGCGCGCTCGAGCGTAGCGTGTATGCCGCCGGCATCGACGTCGTGGATAGGCTCGCGCGCGTTCTCGGCCTGGAGGCCGCAGATTTGCTCCGGCGGCCAACTTCATCGAGTTGCCCGCAGCAAGACTACTGAGATTTAAGTCTTCAGAAACTTTGATTTTTCTCTTGCGGCAGTTCGCGGCCCCGGCAACTCACGCTTAGGGCAGCAATCGGTCACATCTATCAGATGGTGACGGCCGATAATTTTGCACCCGGCAACACCGGCATCATGTTCTGAGCCGGCATTTTGGTTCCGGTGTGCGGATTTATGCTGTTGTGGCTGCAGCGAGGCTGCGGCGGCGGCGCAATCGTAAACGCGACGGCAAAGCGCCCCGCTCGACGAGCGGGGCGCTGTTGCACTCGGTGCGGCTCAGTCGCCGTTGGGCTTGCGGCTGCGGGACCAAATCAGGGTGTAGGTCTCGGCGTCTTCGTCGTCGAAGAGGTTGGCGTAGATCGGAGCGTTGAAGCTCGGATCGTCCAGCTTGACCGAGAGATAATCGCGGCCCTCGCTGGAGCGCTTCGACCAGGCGGCCCCGATCTCGGCGCGACCGACGTAGACCCGGTGGCTCGGCGCGTTGTCGTTGGTCCGGTCTGCCTCGGGGACGATTCTGGACACCCTTGGTCTGGAGGCTCAGGGTGACGATTTCGCCCTGGAATTCCTGGCCGGATTTCTTGAAAGAGCCGATGTTAGCCATGTCACTTCTCCTTGCTGTTTTCGAGCTCCGCGACCACCGCGGCCTCGATGGCGATCTGAAAGCCGAAGGCGATCGACGCCGCATCCACTCGGGCCGAAGCGCAGCGGAGGATGGCGGCGGGGAGACTTTCTTGCCTCGCGAGGAATGGGCGAAGCCCAGGGGAAGAAAGTCTCCCCGCCGCCATTGCGGTTCAGGCGATCGAGGCGTAGCCGGCCTTCGGCCAGATCAAGCCAATGAGAGGCCAGGTGCTCGCGTGCGCTGAACAGCATTTTGGAGACGTGCCAGCTAGCGATCGGCTCACACAAGAAGCCCCGCATTCCAGGCGAAGGAAAAGAAAACGTGGCGTGCAGAAAGGTGGCCACTTGTCGCGCGCAGACAGAAGACGACGCCTACGCAGTGACACACCGGATCGTAGTCTGCCGACGAGATCACCCGGC